>JANMBU010000107.1:0-39442 GCA_031360575.1 Gemmatimonadaceae bacterium | reverse complement strand
CGTCCCTAGTCTCCCAATTCGCATCATCCCCCCGTTCCTCCCCGATCCCGCCTTGTTTTTCTACCCCGTTGCCCGCATTCGGTCCCCGCACAACCGAGCCCGCCCATCGAACCGCCCCCTGTCTCATGCCCCTGCCGCATGTCACATGGCAGGGCCCTTACCCTGTCTCATGTCATGTGGCAGTTCCTGTTCCCCGATCCCGCATGGACACCACCCCGACCCGCCTGTAAACTCGCCCCGTCCCTCTTCTCGCTCTCCTCCAGCACTGACTCATGTCTACTGTCCGCCTCGCCACCGCCGCCCTGCTCGCGATCGCCGCAGTTGCGCAGTTCTCCCCGACTCCCGCCGCCGCCCAATCCCCTGTCCGCCGCCCCGTCCGCCCGGATGATGTCTACCGCATCCGCGACGTGCGCGACCCGCATCGCTCGCCAGACGGCAAGTGGGTCGTCTACACCGTGTCCGCCGCGGACTCGGCGCGCGACAAGAATGACGCCGACGTCTGGATGTCGAGCTGGGATGGGACCCAGCACATCCGCCTGACGACGACCAACGAGGGGGAGAGCGCTGGGCGGTTCAGCCCCGACAATCGATACATCTCGTTCGTCTCGTCGCGGCAGGGACTGGACGACGGGCAGATCTGGCTGCTCGACCGGATGGGCGGCGAAGCGCAGAAGCTCACGGAGTTCAAGGGCGGCGTCGATTCGTATGAGTGGTCGCCTGACGCGAAGCGCATCGCGGTCGTCGTCGAGGACGACCCCGACACCGCTGCCGCGAAGAGCGACACCGGCAAGAAGAAAACGCCGAAGCCGATCGTCATCGATCGCTACACCTTCAAGCGCGACATCGTTGGCTACCTCGGCGGGAAGCGCGAGCGGATCTACCTCTTCGATGTCGCGACGAAGAAAGCCGAGTTGCTCGCGTCGGGACCGGCATTCGACGAGTCGGACATTACCTGGTCGCCGGACGGCAAGCGCATCGCATTCGTCAGCAAGCGCGGCGAAACCGATCCCGACCGCGATCACAACACCGACATCTGGGTCGCCGACGCGAAGGGTGGCGCCGCGCCGCGGAAGGTCACGACATGGGCCGGCGAGGATGCCAATCCGGTGTGGAGCCCGGACAGCAAGTCTATCGCCTACCTTCGCGGCGGCGAGGCGAAGTACTACGCCTACAGCATGAACCGCCTCGCGGTGGTGCAGGTCGATGGCTGTCCGGCGAAGGGCTGCGAGCCGAAGATCCTGACCACCGAGCTCGATCGCGAAGTCGCCAGTCCGCAGTGGAGTGCCGACGGTTCGATGATCTCGTTCACCGTCGAGGACGACCGCACCCAGTGGGTCGGACGCGTCAGGCCTGGCGGTGGGCAAGTCGAGCGAATGGTCACCGGTTCGCGCGTCGTCTCGAGCATCGATGCGCCCGACGCGAGTGGAAGCATCGCCGCCCTCGTCTCTACTGATACGATGCCGGCCGAGGTGTTCGCGATCGAGAACGGGACCGTCAGGCAGATCAGCCACCAGAACGACAAGTGGCTGGCCGCCGTGCAGCTGGTGCCCGCCGAAGACTTCGAGAGCCGCAGCAAGGACGGTACCGTCGTCCACGGCCTGCTCGCTCGGCCGTTAGGCGCGAAGGCAGGCAAGGTCCCGCTGCTGCTCCGCATCCACGGCGGCCCCGGTGGGCAGGACGACCACGGGTTCATGTTCGAGCGGCAGCTGTTCGCTGCCAATGGCTACGCGGTGCTCGCCGTCAACTATCGCGGTGGCACCGGTCGCGGTGAGGCTTATCGCACCGCGATCTATGGCGACTGGGGCAACAAGGAAGTCGTCGACCTCCTCGGCGCCGTCGATGCCGCTGTCGCTCGCGGGATCGCCGATCCAACCAAGCTGGGGATCGGGGGATGGAGTTACGGCGGTATCCTCACCGACTACACGATCGCCACCGATACGCGCTTCAAGGCGGGAATCTCCGGCGCCGGGAGTGCGATGCAGATCGCGATGTACGGCGTCGACCAGTACACCGTGCAATACGAGACCGAGCTGGGTGCGCCCTGGAAGGACATCCAGCCCTGGCTCAAGGTGTCGTATCCGTTTCTGCACGCCGACCGGATCAAAACGCCAACACTCTTTCTCGTTGGGGAAAAGGACTTCAACGTCCCCTCGGTCGGCAGCGAACAGATGTACCAGGCGCTCCGCTCGCTGAATATCCCGACGCAGTTGATCATCTATCCGGGGCAGTACCACGGCATCAGCGTGCCGACGTACAAGATCGATCGCTTCCAGCGCTATCTCGCCTGGTACGGCAAGTATGTGAAGGGCGAGGGTACAGTGGCGAACAGCCTCGCGACGCCGCTGCCAACGCGTTAGGCATGGCGCTGCCCCTGCAGCAACTTGGCCGAGCCGGCCCGCGGATCACGCGGGTCGGCTTTGGTTCGTGGGCGATCGGCGGTGCGGGCTGGGCATTCGGCTGGGGCGCACAGGACGACGTGCAGGCCGTCGCCGCGATGCGCCATGCGGTCGAGCGGGGGATCAACTGGATCGACACCGCGGCGATCTACGGCGTCGGCCACTCCGAGGAGCTGGTCGGCCGCCTGCTCCGCGAGCTGCCTGACGGTGCGCGGCCGCTGGTGTTCACCAAGTGCGGCCTGATATGGGACGCCAACGATCCGATGAAGCCGGCGTGGCGCGACCTGGCGCCGAAATCGGTCCGCGTCCAGTGCGACGCCTCGCTGCGCCGGCTCGGTGTCGAGACGATCGACCTCTTTCAGTTTCACCGTCCCGATACCGACACCGGCACCGTGGTCGAGGATTCGTGGGGCGAGATGGGCCGGTTGATCGACGAAGGCAAGGTGCGGTGGGGCGGTCTTTCCAACTTCGACATCGACCTCCTCGAACGGTGCGAAGCGGTCCGCCATATCGACTCCTGCCAGCCAGCGTTCTCGCTCAATCGCCGCACCTCGGCGGCCGAGCTGATCCCGTGGTGTGCGGCGCACGGCACCGGTGTCATCGTCTACGGGCCGATGGGTGCCGGGATATTCACCGACCGGTTTTCGCTCGAGCGCGTGCGGTCGCTGCCGAGCGACGACTGGCGCTCACGAGGCGGGGAGTTTCGCTCGCCTAACGTCGAGCGCAACATCGCATTGCGCGATGCACTTGTCCCGATCGCCGGCCGCCATCGCGCCACGGTGGCCGACGTCGCTGTCGCCTGGACATTGCACTGGCCCGGCGTCACCGCCGCGATCGTCGGCGCGCGCAGCGCCGAGCAGGTCGACGGCTGGATCGGCGGCGCGTCGCTCGTCCTCGACGCGACCGACCTGGAGGCGATCAGTGACGCGATCGAGCGCACCGGCGCGGGGCAGGGCCCCGTGCGGCCGGACAGTGTGCCACTCGCCGAGCCGCGCTGACCGCACTGTCATCTTTGCGACAGGTTGATACGGTAGCTTCTACGTTCACCCTGTCCGGTATTCGTCCTGCCGAGCCGCTGGTCAGTCATCGCTGCGCACGCCGCTGCGTCTCTCGCCCTCGCCGTGCCACTGGCTGCGCAAGATGCGCCGCCGGCCCCCGATCCGGCGTCCCCGCCTGCGCGAGCGGTCCATCGCCTCGCGACTCGCGCCACGATCGCTGCACTCGCGACCGTGGCCACGATGCCGTTCGACGTCCGACTTGCCCATGAGATGCGCGAGGGCGCGCTGCAGCGGAACCGCGTGCTCCACGACGCGGCCCTCGCCTTCGACGCCGCCGGCGACCCCGGGGTGTTGATCGCGTCGGTGGCGATGTACGGGGCGGGCCGCCTGACCGGTTCGCCACGGCTAACGCGCATCGGTCTGCATGCCGGCGAAGCCGTGGTCCTCTCCGGCGTCACGACCTCGCTGCTCAAGTTCGCCGCCGGCCGTCAGCGTCCGTACGTGACCGCCGGTGACGCCGACGACTTCACGCCCTTCCGGGTGTCGAACGGTCATACGGCATTTCCCTCCGGGCACACCACCGTCGCCTTCGCGTTCGCCGCGGCGGTCACCGCGGAGTTGGCGACCGAGAGCTCGCGTGCGGCGTGGATCGCCGGTCCTTTGCTCTACGGCGGCGCGTCGCTGGTCGGCATCGCGCGCATGTACGGCGACAAGCATTGGGCGAGCGACGTCGTACTCGGCGCCGGGATTGGCGCGCTCGCCGGGCTCGAGACAGTCGCTTTCTCGAGGACGCATCCGCGCAATCGCGTGGCCCGGTTACTCGAATCCATCACCGTCGCGCCGGGTGCGCACGGTGCAACGATCGCGCTCACTCACGGTGCATGATGACGACGCCTGACGGCCCGCCACGCTCCCTCCGCGACTGGCTTTCACCCGCGCGCTGGATGCGCTTCTTCGAGGCGCGGCTCGACCGCGGTTCATATCTCGGATTGCACCTGACGGTCGGCCTCATGCTCATCGCGCTCGGCGTCTGGCTGTTCGGGACACTCCTCGAGGGCGTGCTTGACAACGCCGCACTGGTCCGCTGGGACATGTCGGCGGCAGCGTCGATCCATTCGACGATCACGCCCATCGGCATCCGCGTCTTCAAGGCGATCACGAACATTGGCTCGCCCGTCGCGATGGTCGCCATTGCGGTTGTCGGCGCGCTGACGATGTTCGTGCAGAAGCACCGGCTGCTCGCGTACACCTGGGCCGCGGCAGCGGGTGGCGGCGCGATCCTCGACGGAGTGCTCAAGACATCGGTACATCGTTCGCGACCGCAGTACGCTGCAGCGTTTCTCCATGGGATCTCGTACAGCTTTCCGAGTGGTCACGCAATGGGATCGATCATCGGTTATGGCTTTCTCGCCTACGCGCTCGTGCTGAGCGCGAAGCGCGTCGGCTGGCATCGCCACCTGATCTTCAGTCTCGCCGCGCTGCTCACGCTGCTCATCGGCATCAGCCGGGTGTACCTCGGGGTGCATTATCCGAGCGATGTTGTTGGCGGCTGGGCCGCTGGCTTTGCCTGGCTCGCGGTCTGTATCACCGGCTATCAGGTCGTGTCCGGACGCTCGACGTTACGCGATTCTCTCAAACCCTCATCGGTCAATCCATGACGAGCTTCAGGTCTGTCCGCTCATTCATCGCCCTGGCGCTCTTCATCGGAGCGACGTCGTGCATCACCCTGCAGGGCCAGCAACGGGCGGCGTCGGCCACCTCGCCGAACTATCACGTCACGTCGCGGGTGAAGCTCGGCCGCGACGGGGGCTGGGATTACCTGATTGTCGACACCGTCGGCCATCGCGTGTTCATGTCGCGCGGCACGCACACCCTGGTCGCCGATACGCGCACCGAATCGGTGATTGGCGACATCCTCGACACGCCGGGCGTGCACGGCATTGCCTTCGCCTACGACCTCGGCCGCGGCTACACGAGCAATGGTCGCGACTCGAGCATCAGCGTCTTCGACCTGAAGACGCTCGCCCCCATCGCCCGGATCAAGACAGCCGGCGTGAATCCCGACGCGATCGTCTATGATGAGTTCTCGCACCGCGTCTTCGCCTTCAACGGCGGCAGCAACGATGCGACCGCGATCGATGCGGCGACCAACACCGTCGCCGGCACAGTGCCGTTAGGCGGCATGCCCGAGTTTGCCGTCACCGACGGCAAGGGGATGCTCTGGGTGAACGTCGAGGACAAGAGCGAGATCGTCCAGTTCGACACCCGCACCCTCGCCGTCCGGGCGCACTGGCCGCTCTCGCCCTGCGAGGAACCGACCGGCCTCGCATTCGATCGCGTCAGCCGTCGCCTGTTCTCGGTTTGCTCCAACAAGCTGATGGCGATCGTCGACGCCGACAACGGAAACGTCGTGACCACCGTTCCGACCGGCGACGGTACCGACGCCGCCGCGTTCGACCCGGCGATGCAGATCGCCTTCGCCTCGAATGGTGACGGCACCCTCACGGTCGTCCACGAAGACGCGCCGAACACGGCGCACGTCGTCCAGAACGTCGCGACACAGCGCGGCGCCCGGACGATGGCGCTCGACGCGAGGACTCACACGGTGTACCTGGTGAGCGCAGACTTCGGGCCCACCCCGGCGCCGACCACCGAGTCGCCGCGCCCGCGCCCGCCGATGATCCCTGGTTCGTTTACCCTGCTGGTGATCAAGCCGTAAGCGCTCCGAGCTCTGCGAGCTACGGCCGCCGTTAGGCGCTGACTCGCCGCGCCAGCAAGTACCCGCGCCCGCGAACCGCGACCAGCAGCACCGGCACGACGTACAGCGTGATCGGCGTCGACAGCGTGAGCCCGCCGATGACCGCCAGTGCCAAGGGCCGCTGCAGCTCGCTCCCGGCGCCGAAGCCTGCCGCGAGCGGGAGCAGCCCGAACAGAGTGCAGAGCGTCGTCATCAGGATCGGCCGCAGCCGGATGCGCGCCGCCTCGCGGATCGCCGGCTCGAGCGCGAGGCCGTGCTCGCGCATCTGGTGGCGCGTGAAGTCGAGGAGGATGATCCCGTTCTTCACGATCAGGCCGACGAGCAGGATCAGCCCCATGAACGACGAGACGTTCAGCGGCGTCCCCGTCACCAGCAGCAGCACCAGCGCGCCGACAAACGAGAGCGGTGCGGCGAGCAGCACCAC
Source organism: Gemmatimonadaceae bacterium (assembly GCA_031360575.1). Taxonomy (GTDB): domain Bacteria; phylum Gemmatimonadota; class Gemmatimonadetes; order Gemmatimonadales; family Gemmatimonadaceae; genus JABFXC01. The sequence goes on along the minus strand of JANMBU010000107.1, from coordinate 32,866 downwards.
CAACGGCTCGACGAATGATTGAAACTGGACCACCATCACCGCGATGACGCTCAGTGCGGCCAGTCCGAGGACGAGGAGCAGTGCGCGAAACGCCGCCTGCTGGCTCGCATACTGGCCGCCGATGTCCACCCGCACCCCGGCAGGCGCCGGATGCGCCGCCAGGGTCCGCTTGACGTCGCCGACCACCGCGCCTAACGATCGGCCGCTCAGGTCGGCGGTCATCGCGATCAGCTGCTGCTGGTTCTCGCGCAGCAGCGTCCCGCGGGCCTCACCCTGCGTGAACGTCGCCAGCGTCGCCAGTGGCGCGGCCTCGTGCGTTGCCGGTGACACGATCGGCAGCGCGCCGAGCTGCCGTGGGTCGAAGCGCACCGAATCGGGGGCGCGCACACGCACTGCGACCGACCGGTCCTCCAGCCGCACTTCGCCGGCGCTGACACCGAGCAGCGCCCCTCCGGCTGCCGCGCTCACCTGATCGGGCGTCATCCCGATTCGCGCCGCCTCGGCCGCGTCGATCGCCATCGACATCTCGGCGGTCGGTTCGCTGATTCCGTTGTAGAAGTCCTCGATACCGCTGATCTTCTCGATGTCGGGCGTGACGCTGGCCGCGTATCGCTCGAGAACCGCGAGGTCGGGACCGAACAGCTTCACCTCGACCGGTTTGGCCGCTCCGGCAAGGTCGTTGATGACGTCGGAGAGGATCTGCACGAACTCGATCCGCAGCCGCGGCACCGTGGTCGCCACCTGACTGCGCACGTCGTCGATCACCTCGAAAATCGTCCGGCTCCGGTCGCGCTCCGGCTTCAATCGCGCGACGATGTCGCCGGTGTTCTGCTCCGTGGCAAACAACCCGAGCTCGGCGCCAGTGCGTCGCGAGGTGCCGGTGATCTCCGGCTGGCTGGCGAGGATGCGCTCGACGACGTGCACCTCCCGGTCCGTCTCCGGGAGTGCTGTCCCGCCGGGCGAGGTGTAGTCGATGACGAATGCCCCTTCGTCGATCTCGGGGAGAAAGCCGGTGCCGACGAATCGATAGGCCGCCGCGCCGGCGGCGACAAGAACAACTGCGCCGATCGCCATCAACCGGCCGTGATGGAGTACCCCGCCTAACGATCGCTCGTAGCGGTCGGACAGTGCGTCGAGCGCCCGGCCGACCTTCGCCAGCACCCCCTGCTGCTTCGCCGCCGGCGAGTGCGCCGCCTCCGCCCGCTCCTCGGCCGCGTCTTCCGCCGAGAGGAACTGCTCGGCCATCAGCGGAATGATCGTCAGCGCCAGCACCAGCGAGACGAGGACGGCGATCGTCAGCGTGACCGAGAGCGTCTTGAACAGCTGCCCCTCGACGCCGGTCAGGAAGCCGAGCGGCAGGAAGACCACCACCGTCGTCAGCGTCGACGTCGTCACCGGCCAGATCAGCTCGCGAACCGCGTCGTGAATCGCCCGGTTGCGGTCCGCCGTGAGCTGCAGGTGCCTGACGATGTTCTCGGTGACGACCACCGCGTCATCGATCACCAGGCCGATGGCGATCGCCATCGCGCCGAGCGTCATCAGGTTGAAGCTCTGCCCGATGAGCGACATGATGAAGACGGTGATCGCCATCGTCAGTGGAATCGCCGACGCACTGATCGCGGTGATCCGCGCATGCCGCAAAAAAAGCAGGAGGATGATCACCGCCAGCGCCGCGCCGATCAGCATCGCGTCGCGCACCGAGGTCACCGCATCGCGCACCAGCGCCGCCTGGTCGTAGACAGCCTTGAGGTGCACACCCGGGGGAAGCGTTTTCCCGAGCGACGCGGCGATGCTCGCGATGCTGTCGGCAATCGCGACGGTGTTTCCCCCGACCTGGCGCGTGATGTTGAGCAACGCGGCTGGTCGCCCGTCGCCGGCGATGATCCGGACGTGATCCTCAGTCCCGTTGATCACCGTGGCGATGTCGCGCACGCGCAGCGTGCCGCGCACGATCACGCTCCCGACGTCCTCGGCTGAATGCGCTTCCGACGTTGTGACGATGAGGAACTGCTTGTAGTTCGACGGCATCCGTCCGACGGCGCTGACGTCGGTCGCGCTGCGGATCGCGGCCGCCAGGTCGTCATACGTCAGGCCGAGTGAGCTGAGACGCGCCGGGTCGGCGATCACCTCGATCTCCCGCACATCGCTCCCCTGCACGCCAACCCGCCCGACGCCCGGCACCCGGGCGAACAATGGCCGGATCTGATAGCGCGCGATGTCGTAGAGCGTTGCCGGGTCCCCGCCCTCGAGATTGTACGAAAGCACCGGGAAGAGCGACGGCGTCAGTCGCTCAACCTCGATGTCGACCTGCGCCGGCAGGTCGGCGCGAATCTGGTTGACGCGCTGCTGCGTCTGCTGCAGCGCGTACGCCATGTCCGTGTTCTCGGCGAACGTGATGTTCGTCGCGCTGCCGCCACGGATCACCTTCGACTGCACGCGGGTGACGCCGGGGACGACGCTAACCGCCTCCTCGATCGGCCGCGTCACCCCGAACAGCACCTGCCGCGCGCCTAACGCTGAGCCCTCGGCGACCACCGTGACCCGCGAGAACTCCAGCTCGGGATAGATCGCCGACGGCAGCCGCAGCGCCGCCCAGATGCCCGCCGCGCTGACCAGCGTCACGACCAGGTAGACAAATCGCCGCTGGGCGGCGAGCAGGGCGAAGAATCCGCCTCGTTCAGCCGACCCCGGCGTCGGGGCGTCGGTCACTGGCCCGCCCCGTCGCCGCCGGCCGGGACGACCTTCGCGCTGTCTTCGACGCCGTAGGCCCCGTAGGTGACCACCTTCTCGCCAGCGCGCACCCCCTCGGTGATTTCGGCCAGCGTCGACGTCCGCCCGCCGACGGTCACCGGTCGCGCATGGGCAATGCTCTGGGCATCGACGACGAACACCTTGAAGCCGTCGCCCTCGGGGACCAGAGCGTCGAGCGGGACGACCACCGCGTTAGGCCGAACGGCGGTCGCGATCTCGCCGAACACCGTCTCGCCGATGCGGAGCACCCGGCGGGCGGTCGTGACCCGGACGCGAACCGGCACCGACCGCGTCGCCGAGTCGACGGTGCCGCCGACGTCGAGCACCGCGCCGCTGCCGAGCGATTCCCCGCCAGCGCTCTGGCCGGCGACCAGCGCCACGCTGGCCCCGCTGCGAATGCGCGCCGCGTCACTCGGGGTCGTGTTCAGCACGACATCGGTCATCGTCGGGTCGGCGATCTCGACCAGCGGGCGCGATGGATCAGCCGTCGCCCCTAACGTTGCGTTCACTGTCGTCACCACGCCGCTGATCGGCGCCCGGATCACCGAGAGCTGCGCCGCGCGCCGTGCGGTCGCGGCGTCGGCGCGCGCCTTTGCCAGCTCGGCCGCCGCCTGCTCGACGTCCTTGCGCGGCACGATCCCCGCCTCGGCGAGCCGCGTCGCGCGCTCGAAGGCCCGTTCACTGGCCGTCAGCTGCGCACCGGCGCTCTGCGCGGCCGATTGGAACGACGTCTGGTCCAGTTCGACGAGGACGTCACCGATGCTGACATGCTGCCCCGCGCTGACGAGGACGCGCGAGATTCGCGCCGCCCCCGGCGCGCCGAGCGCCGCCGAGTGTCCCGCTCGCGCCTCGACCGTACCGATCGCGCCGACGGTCTCGGTGAACGCCTGAGCGGCGGCGATCGCGGTGCGCACGCCGACGACCGCGGCCGCGGCGCTGGCCTTTGCGTCGTCGGCACCGGGGCCGCAGGCGGCGAGCAGCGTTGCCGACAGGAACAACGTCACGACTGGGCGCGGAAGGCGAACGTCAGGCATCAGCGGGTGGCAGTCAGGGTGAGCGCGCGCAGCGTCGCGGTGGCGATCCACGCGCGCGCCAGGTCGTCGATGTACTGGGCGATGATCGCGCGGGCATTGCGCTGTGCTTCCAGTACGTTAGGCAGCGTCGCCGCGCCCTCGCGGTAGGCGACCAGCGACATCGCCGCCACCCGGTTCGCACTGGCGACGACGCCCTCGCTGCGCGCGATGCGAGCGAGGGCCGACGTGCGTTCCCGCCGCAGCTGCGCGATCCGGGTGCGTCCCTCGAGCCGAGCCAGGGCCAGCTCGGCGATCGCCCGCTGCCGCTCGGCGGACGCGATGGCCACCGCGCCGCGGTTCCGGTCGAACAGCGGGAGGGGCAGTGACAGTCCGATGATCGGAAGGATTCCCGGCTCGCTACCTGATGGATCGTGGGTCTCGATCCCGGCGAGCAGGCTCGGAGCCGCCCACGCCGCCCGCCGTTCGGCGGACAGGCCGAGTGTCGCGGCGCGCAGCTGTGCCGCCGCTGCGGCGACGCCGAGCGTTTCACCGGCCGTCGAATCTTCGACCGCTGGCGCGCGCAGCGAGTCGGTCGGGAATGCGTACACACTGTCCGCGGTGAGACCGATTGCCAGCTGCAGCTCGAGCAGCGCGGTCTGGAGGGCGAGCGAGTCGCTGGCTGCGCTGTTCGCCTGCTGTCCGGCGTTCACCCGCGCCAACTCGACATCGAGATCGCTCGCATCACCGGCGTCGCGTCGCGCCACCGCCATCCGGAGGAGCGTGTCCGCGGCGGCCGCGGTCTCCGCCGTTAGGCGGGTATGCTCGACGGCGGCCAGCGCCAGCGTGTAGCTGGTGTCGGCGTCGAGCGCCGCTGCTGCCCGCGCCAGGGTATAACGCAGATGCGCCACGGTCGCGCCGAACCGCGCCGACCCGATCCGCGTCCCGCGAACCCATGGAAAGGGCAGGGGGAGCTCGAGCTGCGCGTGATACTGCGGTGTCGATTTGCTGTAGTTCGCCACCAGCGTCGGATTGGCGAAGGCGCGCGCCGAGACCAGCTGCCCGGCCGCGACCAGCGTGTCGGCCGCCGCCGCGGGAAGGCGCACCCCATGCGTGAGCGCGGCCTCGATCGCACCGGCGCGGGTAAGCGGAAGACGCGACTGCTGCGCCGACGCACGCATCGGCGCCGTCGCGATCAACGCCAGCGAGAGCGAGAGCGCGCTCGTCGCGACGCCGCCGACTCGGGAGAGCGCGGTCATTCGCGTAACGATGCTGGTGGTTCGCACCAGCACATCATACCATCGCGAACCTATTGCGCGGATGACAGTCTCTCCGGCGAGCTCGCGGGCGGCCCCGCTTCGACGCCATCGGCGCTGATGTGACCGAGCGCGCAATTGCGGTCCACGATCTCGACGACCAGTGGCCACAGTGCCGGCACCGCCGTCTCGATCGGCGCCATCCGGCGAAGCACCTGCGACCGAGCCACGCCGTGCGCGCGCCAGCTCCCTCCCGCGGCCGCGTCGTTGAGCAGCAGCGGGAGCAAGCGATCGAGTGCGATCGCGAACCGCGCCGTCGGGGTGCGGCCCTCCTCGAAGTCTTCCCAGAGTGCGCGCAAGTCAGCCGCCTGCTCGAGCGGCAACATCCCGAACAGGCGATCAGCGGCGACGATCTCCCGCGCCACCCGTCCGACATTCGCCGCCGGGTCGTAGGCGAATGTATCGCCGGCATCGATTTCGACGAGATCGTGGACGAGCACCATGCGAATCACCCGCGCGATGTCGGTCGCGGGCTCGGCATGGTCGGCCAGCGCCAGCGCGGCGAGCGCGAGATGCCACGAATGCTCGGCGCTGTTCTCGTGCCGCGAGCCGTCGGCGGTGGTCGTCCGCCGGAGCACGAGCTTCAGCCGGTCGACCTCGACGACGAACGCGAGCTGCTGTCGAAGCCGTGCTGTGCGGTTGGTTGGTTCGCTGGGAGGCACGGATGTTCGCGAGTCGAGTGGCCGGGTCCGCGACGACGGACCGCACACCCAACGGTATCGCGCGGAGGCCGCCATCTCCAGAGCCTCGCGGTGAGCGGGCGCGCACGCTATGATGCGGCACCCTCTCCCGGACCTCCCAGAATGTGGCGCGATTTCAAGTCCTTCCTGATCAAGCAGAACGCCCTCGCCCTCGCGATCGCCGTCGTCATCGGTGCCGCGCTGAGCGAGGTCGTCAAGTCGCTCGTCGAAAACATCATCATGCCGATCGTCGCCTATGCCTCGCCTAACGGCAACTGGCGCACCGCTACCTTCGACGTCGGCCCCATTCGCTTCGGCGTTGGCGCCGTCGGCGCGGCACTGCTGAACTTCGTCATCATCGGACTGATCGCCTGGCGGATGAGCCGCATGTTCCTCCCCCGCGAGGGAGAGAAGCCGGCAACGAAGCCCTGCCCGTTCTGCCGGATGGGTGATCTCGACCTCGCGGCGACGCGTTGCCCGCACTGCACCAGTCAGCTCGCCGGTTAGGCACGATGTCCGTCATCCTGACGACGGTCGGTCTGCTCATCCTCTCGAACGTCTTCATGACCTTCGCCTGGTATGCGCACCTCAAGAACCTCTCCGGCAAGCCGTGGTACATCGCTGCCCTGATCAGCTGGGGAATCGCCCTCTTCGAGTACCTTCTCCAGGTGCCGGCCAACCGCATCGGTGCGACGCAGCTGTCGCTCCCCCAGCTCAAGATCATCCAGGAAGTGATCACCCTCGCGGTGTTCGCGCCCTTCGCCGTCTTCTACATGAAGCAGCAGCTCCGGCTCGATCACCTCTGGGCGTTCTTTTGCCTGATGGGCGCCGTCTACTTTGCGTTCCGCTCTCACGCCTGACGCACTCCACCCTCAGGGACTGCTCTCATCTCTGATCGCACTGTCGCCAGCATGAGTACCGGCGCGACGAAACCTCGAGTCGTGATTGTCGGTGGTGGCTTCGGCGGCCTCTACGCTGCGCGCGAATTGCGTCGCGCTCCGGTCGACGTCACCGTCATCGATCGAACCAACCACCACCTGTTCCAGCCACTCCTCTACCAGGTGGCGACCGCGGTGCTCGCGCCGACCGATATCGCGGTGCCGATTCGCTGGCGGCTCCGCGGTCAGCGCAACACGGCAGTCGTTCTTGGCGAGGTCACCGCCATCGACGTCGATGCGCGCACCGTCGCGATCGACCGCGAGCCACACAGCATCCCGTACGACTATCTCATCGTCGCCACCGGATCACGCCACGGCTACTTCGGCCATCCCGAGTGGGAGCCATTCGCCCCCGGGCTGAAGAGCCTTGAAGATGCACTCGAGATTCGTCGTCGGTTTCTCGGCGCCTTCGAGCGCGCCGAGTGGGCGATGGATGCGGTGGAGCGTGAGGCGCTGCTGACGTTCGTCATCGTCGGTGGCGGACCGACGGGCGTCGAGCTGGCCGGGATGATCCGGCCTGCGTCGAGCCAGACATTTCCGCGCGAATTCCGCCACATCGACACGACGAAGGCGCGCGTCATCCTGGTCGAGGGCGGCCCGCGCCTGCTCCCGGCGCTCCCCGAGTCGCTATCGGACACCGCCCGAACGGACCTCGAGGAACTCGGCATCGAGGTGCGCCTGAACACCGTCGTCACCGGTCTCGCCCCTGGCGAAGTGCGCCTTGGCGAGGAGCGCATCGCCGCCGCCACCGTGTTCTGGGCCGCCGGCAATGCCGCCTCGCCGTTAGGCAGCCAGCTCGGTGCGCCTCTCGAGCGGGGCGGCCGCATCCGCCCGGCGCCCGACCTCTCGCTTCCCGATCATCCGGAGGTGTTCATCGCCGGGGACCTCTGCATCTTCGAGCAGGACGGCCGGACCGTGCCAGCAGTCGCTCCGGCTGCAATGCAGCAGGGCGTTCTCGCCGCGCGCAACATCGTGCGATCTGTCGTCGGCCAGCCGCGCCATCCGTTTCGCTATCGCGACAAGGGCGACCTCGCCACCATCGGGCGGCACCGCGCGGTCGCCTCCTTCTGGCACGGCCGCCTGACGATCCGCGGACGGACCGCCTGGTGGTTCTGGCTACTGCTGCACATCGCCTATCTCGCCGGCTTCCGCAACCGGGCAGGCGTCCTGCTGCAATGGGCGTACGGCTACTTCACCTATCAGCGCGGCGCGCGACTCATCGGTCCCCGACCTGGGCGCTGAGTAAACGCCCGCAGCACCGGCCCATGTCACCGCCTGGCCGAGCGGTGAGAAAGGGTTGGCGCGGCGGGCACAGATGCGCTAACTTCGCAGAACCTAACGGTTGCCTCCAGGCCATCAGACGGAAAAGTCGGCGACCGTTCACCGCACCGTTAGTCAGCGGCGAAAAAATTGCACGGAAATCGAAATTTGCTATTGACGTCTGCGCGCGAAGAATAAGATTAGAACAGCTTAATGTTGCACCCGTCGCGGTTCGGACCCTCCGGACGCGACTGCACTCCCGCCCGACACCCCCTCGCCCTGTGCCTACCAGCAAAAGCACCCGCAAGCGCTCCACCGCAGGCGGCTCCAGCCGTGGTGGCAGCCGCAAGACCGCGTCGAAGACCGCCTCCCGCGCCCGTAGCGGCGGCGGAACATCGCCGGCGAATCCCAGCTCGGGAATCAGCCGCATCGACCAGGAGTCGCGCCGGACGCACGGCTACTTTGTTCGCCTGGGCTACAAGATGACCTCCGGTGGTTCGCGCCCGAGTGCCAGCGCCTACTTCGGCGATGCATCGCACGGCAGCCGCAAGAAGGCGTGGGAAGCCGCCGAGGCGTGGCTCAAGAAGACGCGCCGCTCGCTCGACAAGTAGTTCCAGCGTCGCGCCGCATTCATCTTCGCGGAACAGTCCCGCGGCCGGAGAGCTTGCTCTCCAGCCGCGGGATTCCTGCGTTCAGTCCCCTCATGACGTCTTGCCGGATTCTTACAGCGCATTCACTGGCGAGCCCCCGACGTGAGTGCAACCTTGCAGCACGCGCATCACGGCCATCGGCGCTGAATCCCCCTCACCCGTCTTCCTCCGACATGCTCCGCGTTTTCCCACGCGCTCTCATCGCGACGCTCGCGACCGCGGCCTGCGCGCAGTCACCAGCGACGACCCCGGTCGGGATGCCGACACCGTCGGCCAACCACGCCGCGATCTCGGCATCCGACCTCCGCGCCCGTCTCTATGCCTACGCCGACGACTCGATGCGCGGCCGTCAGGCAGGCACCCCCGACAATCTCCGCTCGACTGCGTGGATCGCCGAGCAGGTGCGCCGCATCGGCCTCCAGCCATCAGGTGACAACGGGACGTATTTCCAGGATGTCCCGCTCGTCCGGCGTTCGCTGCTTGGCGACGCGGCACTCTCGGTGGACGGAACGTCGTTCAAGCTCTGGACGGACTTTGCTCCGGTGGATCTCGGCGGCACATCGCCGGCGCTCGACGGAGCGGGCAGCGTGTTCGTCGGCCGGCTCAGCGACAGCGCGTCGATGGCGCCGGCATCCACCGGGGCGGGAAAGATCGTGATCGTCCGCGCCGCGGCCGGAATGCCGATTTTCCTCGCGCAGCAGCGTGTCGCGATGCGCTATCCACAGGCGGTCGCCGTCGCCTTCGGCAACCAGGACGCGATCGTCAGGCAGGTTGCGATGTACTTCGCGTCCGGGCAGGTCACGCTGAAGCACGACGAGCCGCCGGCCACCGCGGCGAAGCCCGGACTGTTGATCCTCAACACGCGGCTCACCAGCGCGCTGGTCCCCGGCGACCTCGAGACGCTCGCACCCGGAACCGTCGGCCGCACCGTCCGCGGCTCGCTCGGTTTCGCCGAAACCCCCGCGCCGGCGCGGAACGTCGTCGCGATTCTCCCCGGTACCGACCCGTCGCTCCGCACGCAGTACGTCGCGCTCGGCGCCCACAGCGATCATATCGGCGTCCGCAAGGGCGGCATCGATCAGGACTCGCTGCGCGCCTTCAATCAGGCGCTGCACCGGCTCGGTGCGGTGGATCCGTTTTCCGACATTGATCCCGCACAGCGCGCCGCGATTCGCGTCAACGTCGACAGTCTGCACCGCATTCGCCCCGCGATCATCGACTCGATCTCCAACGGCGCGGATGACGATGGCTCGGGCTCCGTCGGTCTCCTCGAGATCGCCGAAGCATGGAAGAATGCGCCGGGTGCCGACCGGCCTCGCCGTTCGGTGATCTTCGTCTGGCACACCGCCGAGGAGCTCGGGCTGTTCGGCTCCGAGTACTTCACCGATCACCCGACCGTTCCCCGCGATGCGATCGTCGCACAGGTGAACATCGACATGATCGGCCGCGGCAGTGCCGCTGACATCGACGGTGGCGGTCCGCGCTATCTCGAGTTGATCGGTCCGCGCCGCCTCTCGACCGAGTACGCCCAGCTGATCGAGCAGGTCAACGCCCGCGAGCCCGTGCCCTTCCGGATCGACTACGCGCTAGACGCCGACGGTCACCCGGAGAACATCTACTGCCGCAGCGACCACGCGAACTATGCGCGCTACGGCATCCCGGTCGCCTTCTTCTCGACCGGGCAGCATCGCGACTACCACCAGGTCTCCGACGAGCCGCAGTTCATCGACTACGATCACTACGCTTCGGTCGTCCGCTTCGTCTACGACGTAGCCCGCACCGTGGCCAACCGCGATGCCCGCGTCATCGTCGACAAGCCGAAGCCGAATCCGAAGGCGCAGTGTCGCCAGTAGCCGATCGTCAGGCCTGACGGCAGACGCACCCGGCGCCGCACACCCGCCGCAACGCACCCGCACGACGCAATATTTTTCCACATCCTCCAGAGAGACCGCCGATGGCGCGATCGCCTGATGTCCCGTTCGCAAATCTGTTCGTCCGCAGCGTCTCTGCCGCGGTGTTGCTGGCCGGCATGTTCGGCGCGTCGCTCGCCGCGCAGAAGCCCGCCCCGCTCAAGCTCGACAGCTACACCTTGCCTAACGGGCTGCAGGTGATCCTCGCCGAGGATCACACCGCGCCGGTCGTCGCCGTCGACGTGACCTACAACGTCGGGTCGCGCAACGAAAGTCCCGGGCGCACCGGCTTCGCCCACCTCTTCGAGCACCTGATGTTCGAGGGCTCGGCCCACGTCAAGAAGGGCGAGCACATGGGCATGCTCGAGACGGCCGGTTCGGCGGGCTTCAACGGAAGCACGATTGAGGACCGCACCAACTACTACGAGCCGCTGCCCTCCAACCGGCTCAATCTTGGACTCTGGCTCGAAGCCGATCGCATGCGGTCCCTCGACATCACCGACGAAAAATTTCACAACCAGCGCGAGGCGGTCAAGGAAGAGCGTCGCCTGCGTGTCGACAATCAGCCCTATTCGAAGATCATCTTCGAGGAAGGCTACAAGGCGATCGATCCGGCGAGCTGCTATGCCTACTCGCACTCGATCATCGGCTCGATGGCCGATCTCGACGCAGCGACCACCGCTGACGTTCAGGGCTTCTTCAAGACGTATTACGCTCCGAACAACGCGACCCTCGTCATAACGGGCGACTTCCAGCCCGCCGACGCCAAGCATCTCGTCGAGCAGTACTTCGCCGACATCCCGCGCGCCGCACCGGCGCCGCTCGTCACCTGCACCCCGAGCTTCAACGCCGGCGCGCGTCGCGAGCGCGTCGTCGACACGAAGGCGACGCTGCCGGCGGTGCTCAAGTATTACACCGTCCCCTCGTACGACAGTCCGGACTATCCCGCGCTCGAGCTGCTGGCGACGATCGTCGGCCGCGGCGAGAGCTCGCGCCTCAATCGGGCGCTCGCTCGTGAGCAAAAGGTCGCGCTGGCGACGCAGGTGCTCGTCGATCCATTCGGGCCGCGCCGCGGACCGGGACCCTTCCTCTTCCTGACGATCGCGAACAACGGCGTGTCGGTCGACACCCTGGACGCACGGCTCGGCCAGCAGGTCGCGCTGCTCGCGACCAGCGGTGTCACCGACGACGAGTTGGTCAAGGCGAAGAATGCGTGGCGCGCGCAGGCGATCGCCGAGCGTTCGCGCGCGATGTCGCTTGCCCAGGCGATCCAGCGGGCGAATCTCTTTCTCGGATCGGCCGACCGGCTCGACACGGATTTCGACCGTTATGGCGCGGTGACCACGGACGACATCAAGCGCGTCGCCGCGACTTATCTCCGCCCGGAAAACTCCTACACCTTCATCGACTCCGCGGAGGCCGCAAAGTGATGACCGTCCGCTTCCAGTATCCAGGTCGTTCGCTCGCTGCTGTGGCGATGCTGGCCTGCCTCGCAGTACCTGCGCTCGCCGCGGCCCAGTTCCCGACTACGCCACCGGCGCCGGCGCCGATCACCCCCTCCCAGCTCCCGCCGATACACGAGGTCACGCTCCCTAACGGCGCGCACCTGCTCGTCGTCGAGAGCCACAAGCTGCCGGTCCTCTCGGTCAACCTCGCATTCCGCGCCGGCGCCTTCACCGATCCGGTGGGCAAGGAAGGTCTCGCCTCGCTCGCCGCCGGCCTGCTGACCAAGGGCGCCGGCAACCGCAGCGCCGAGCAGGTCAGCGAAGCGATTGAGCGTGTCGGCGGCAACATCGGTGCGGCGGCCGGCGCGGACGTCCTGTCCGTCGCTGCCAACGGGCTCTCGACCGACGCCGAGCTGATATTCGGACTCCTCGGCGACGCCGTCGCCCGCCCGACCTTCGATGGGAAGGAAGTCGATCTCGCAAAGACACAGACGCTGTCTGCACTCCGGCTCCAGAATTCCAGTCCGGCCGCGATCGCGACCCGAATTTTCAACCGTGAGCTCTACGGCTCGTTGCCTTACGGCAAGAGCGAGACTCCGACGAGCGTGCAGGCGCTCACCCGCGACGACATCCTTGGGTTCTATCGCACGCGTGTCCGGCCAGCGGGCGCACTGCTCGTCGTCGCCGGAGACATCGACGTCGCAACGGCGACGCGGCTCGCCAATGCTGCCTTCACTGGCTGGACGGGCGCGCCCGCGCCTGTTCCCTCGCTCGGTACGCCGCGCGCTGCGACGCGGTCGCAGATCGTCCTCGTCGATCGGCCGTCGTCGGTGCAGGCGAACATCGTGATTGGCTATCCGTCGGTCGCCGCCACCGATCCGCGCAAGTTCGCACTCACCGTCGCCAATCGTGTACTCGGTGGCGGCGCACACGCTCGCCTGTTCACCATTCTGCGCGAGCAGAAGAGCTGGACGTACGGCTCCTTCTCGGCGGTGACCGACGTGCGCGGTGTCGGTGGTTTCATCGCATCGGTCGAGGCGCGAAACCAGGTCGCTGATTCGGCCCTGGTTGAATTGCTCAAGCAGCTCGAGCGCATTCGCACCGAGCCGATTCCCGCGAGCGAATTCGACGATGCGAAGAATGCGATCACCGGCAGCTATCCCCTCGGGCTGGAGACGGCACGCCAGCTCGCCAACGCGATAGCCAGCGCCCGCCTTCGCGGACAGCCGACCAACTATGTCGCGACCTACCGCAATCGCATCGCTGCAGTGACGCCGGGCAACGTCAGGTCCGCGCTCACGCAGCTCATCAAAGCTGACCGCGCGCTGATCGTCGTCGTCGGCGACGCATCGGTGCTCCGCGACCGCCTGTCCAGGATCGCGACCGTTAGGGTGATTACCCCCGACGGGAATCCGGTTGTCGCCGCCGCCGCTGGCGCGGCGAAACCGGCCGGCGCCATGGTTGACGCGACGAAGCTCATTCCCGGTGCCGACAGCTCGACGATCCTCGTCCAGGGCAACGCGTTCGGCAGCTCGGTCCGTACGGTGGCTCGCACCGCGACGGGGATCACCGTCACCGAACGCGCCGCGATCGGTCCGATGATGAGTCAGTTGACGACCCTCACCCTCAGCCCCACCGGAGAGGTGCGCTCGGTCATCCAGAGCGGCAGCGTGCAGGGGATGCCGACGAAGATCGACGCGACCTACGCCAACGGGCGCGTCAAGGGCAATGCAACGACCGTCACCCCGACCGGGCCGCGGAGTGTCACCTTCGACACGACCGTCGTCGCCGGAACCATCGACGAGAACGCGATCACCACGATCGTTCCCGGTCTCGCCTGGTCAAAGACCGCCGTCTTCAACATCCCCGTATTCTCCCCGGGCGATGGCGTTGCGAAGACGTTCACGCTGCGCGTGACCGGAACGCAGAGTGTCACCGTCCCCGCCGGCACCTTCGACGCGTACGTCGTCGAGATGAGCGGCGGCAAGCTACCCGTCATGCTTTATGTGACCACCGCGCAGCCGTATCGCCTCGTGAAGTCGGCGCCGGTTGGTCCGCCCATCGAGATCGTGCTCGTGAAATAGCGGCCAACGCGCGGCGGTCGTTCGAACAGCTGCAACCACAGCGCACCCCCCCGAATAACCGCTTCGGGCTACCGGGACAAAACATCGGGGGCACGCCGGGAGAGCAAATCTCCCCTGGCGTGCCCAAAAACTTTGGCGCTTGCCCGCGGCCGCGAGCGCCGGTACGCCGCGGCCGTGCGCTGTGGTTCAACCGCCTGAACCACCGCCCACCGCCACGCCGTTAGTTTTCGCGGATGACTCGCTCCCGCCACTCCCGCACCATCAGCGCAGCCGCATTGCTGTTCGCCGCGTTCGCACCGGCCGCCGTGCTCGCCCAGCTCGCCGCCGCGAGTCGAACGTTAGGCGGCGACGAGTTGTCGCCGATCCGGCGCGAGTTTCGCGCCGTCTGGGTCGCTTCGGTCGGGAATATCGATTGGCCCTCGCGCGTCGGCCTCACCACCGCCGAGCAGCAGGCCGAGCTGATTACGCTGCTCGACAGCGCGGTGTCCCTCCGGTTGAATGCGGTGATCCTCCAGGTGCGCCCCGCGGCCGACGCGCTGTACGCATCGAAGCTCGAGCCATGGTCAGAATTCATCACCGGTGTCGAGGGGCAGGCGCCGTCGCCATGGTACGATCCGCTCGCCTTCGCGGTCCGCGAGGCGCACGCGCGCGGACTCGAGCTCCATGCCTGGATCAATCCGTATCGTGCCGGAACGCCGGGACAGAAGTCGCGCCACCCGGCAAGCCATGTCTCGCGGGCGATGCCCTCGGTGGTGAAGAAGTACGGGCCGTATCTGTGGATGGATCCCGGCGAGCCGTCGGTCCGGCGCCGCACGGTGCGCGTCGTCCTCGATGTCGTCCGCCGTTATGATATCGACGGCGTCCACATCGATGACTACTTCTATCCGTACCAGGAGTACGATCGCCACGGCTCGGTGATCGACTTCCCCGACGTGCGCAGCTGGAAGCGCTATCGCCGCGCCGGCGGACGCTTGCCGCGCGACGACTGGCGTCGTCGCAACGTCGATCAGCTCGTGCACGAGCTCTATCACGGCGTGCACGACATCAAGCCGTGGGTGAAATTCGGCATCAGCCCCTTCGGCATCTGGCGTCCGGGGAATCCGCCGTCGATCACCGGGTATGACGCCTACGCGCGTCTCTATGCGGATTCGCGCAAGTGGCTGCGCGAAGGATGGGTCGACTACTACACGCCGCAGCTCTACTGGCCGATCGCCGACAGCCCGCACAGCTACACCACGCTTCTCGGGTGGTGGGTCGACCAGAACGTGAAGCAGCGACACATCTGGCCCGGCAATTACACCAACAAGGCCGGCGCGAATCACGAGAGCGGATGGCGCGCCGACGACATCGTCGCGCAGGTTGCCGTCACCCGCGCGCAACCCGGTGCCACCGGTAACGTGCACTTCAGCGGCCGCGCGTTCCTCGAGAATCCGGATTCACTTCACGAGAAGCTGCGCGCCGGTCCCTACGCCGACCTCGCGCTCGTTCCCGCGTCGCCGTGGCTCGGCGCCACCGCGCCGCCGGTTCCGCGCCTCACGCTGCAGCCGGCGACCGTGCGGGCATCAGCCACCGCACCAGACACGCTCCACGTTCCAGCGCACATCGACCTGCATCCCGGAGGAAAGACCGCGCCCTTCCTCTGGACCGTTCGCGCTCGCGCCGACTCCCTTGGCGAGTGGAGCACGATGATCCTTCCCGGATCCACGCAGCAGATCGCCATCCCCGCCGGCGCGCGCGACGTCAGCATCTCCGCGGTGGACCGTGTCGGCAACGAGAGCCGGCCGGCGCGCCTGACGCTGCCCGCGCCGTGAACTGCATCGCCGCAGAACGTTAGGCGCGAAGCCCGCGATGCCGTTGCAGCGGGCCGAGCAACTGCGGTCGCTGCGCGCTTATCGGTCCCTCCATCGCGAGATGTCCCGCCGGTCCTTCTTCGACGGGCGGCCAGTCTCCGCACCGGCTGGCATCTCATAGCGCATCCGCTCGGCCAGCTTGGCGCGAGCTGCTGCGCTCTCCGAGGTTTCGTCGTACAACGTCTGCGCGACCTTTGCCGGCCCACGGCTCTCCGAGAGGCCGCGCACTTCCACGATTTGCTCGAACACGCCAGACCGCACCCGCAGCATGTCGCCGAGCTTTACAGTCTTCGCCGGCTTCACCCGCTCTGCGTTCAGCTCGACCTTGCCGCTGGTGACCGCGTCGGATGCCAGCGAGCGCGTCTTGTAGAACCTCGCCGCCCACAGCCACTTGTCGATCCGGACTCCCGCCGCCGCCGGCGGCTCCCCCGCCGCTGCTCGCTCCCGCCTCGCCTCCGCCATCGCTCCTCCCTCCCGTAGCCTTCGCTTTCCGTAAAATAGCGCGCGGCGGGAACACCGCGACCACCGAGATGGTTCACCACTGAGAGATATGTGTGTCATACCACTGATCCGAGCCGAACCATGACTTTCAATACAGAAACCCAGACTCTCGACGTCGCCGAGGCTGCTGCTGCCCGCCGCTCGGTTCGCGCCTTCAAGCAGGAGCCGATTCCCAGCGAGGACCTGGAGCGAATCTTCGAGATCGTCCGGCTCGCGCCCTCCGCGTACAACGCGCAGCCATGGCGCTTCATCGTCGCTACCGACCCCGCGCTCCGCGCGCAGCTCGGTGCCGCCGCGTACGGGCAGAAGCAGGTGACTGGCGCGCCCGCCGTGATCGTGCTGTATACCGACATGAAAGCCGTTCTCGACAACGTCGATGACATCATGCACCCGGGCATGCCCGCGGATCAGCGAGCTGCTGCCGCCGCCGGTTTCCGCGGCTCGTTCTCGGCGAAGACCGACGCCGAGCGCGAACAGTGGGGCGCATCACAGGGCTACATTGCCCTCGGCTATCTGCTCCTGGCGGCGTCGTCGCTCGGCTACGCGACATCGCCGATGCTCGGCTTCGACCCCGCCAAGGTCAAGACGATCCTCGGGCTGCCCGAGCACGTCTCCGTTCCCGCGCTCGTCGCGATCGGACGCGGCGACGAAGCCGGCTTCACGCATCACCGCCACCCGGTCGATCGGCTGGTCGAATATCGCTAGCACGCCTAACGTGGAGCCGTCATGAGCAACAACCGCATGACCTTTCCATCAGGGATCCATCACGTCACCATGATCGGCGGTGACGTGCAACAGAACGTCGACTTCTACGCCGGCGTCCTCGGCATGCGGTTGGTGAAGCGGACGGTGAACTTCGACGATCCGAACACTTACCATCTCTATTACGGCGATGAATCAGGGAGCCCCGGCACCCTGCTCACCTTCTTTCCATGGCCCGGCGCTCGCCGCGGCCGCGAGGGTGCGGGACAGTTCGCTGCCGTGTCACTCGCTGTTCCCGCCGCGTCGCTCGGTTTCTGGCTCGAGCGCCTCGTCCGCCACGGCGTCGAGCACGACGCCCTCGTCATGCGTTTCGGCGAGCGCGTGCTCGGCTTCCGCGATCCGGACGGCCTTCGCGTTGAGCTGGTCGGCTCGACCTCGGCATCGCAGGTCGCGGGCTGGGCTGATGGACCCGTGCCGGCCGAACACGCCGTCCGCGGCGTTCATGCAATGACGCTCTGGACAGCGAACTTCACCGGGACCGCGGCATTGCTCGAAGGCACCTTCGCCATGCGGCGCGCAGAGGCGGAGGGGCAGACGACGCGCTTCGTCCCCGCCGTGCCCGCCGCGTCAGGCATCGGCACCGCGCTCGATGTTCGCGACGTCTCCGGGGGCAGGGATGGCGCGCCCGGCACTGGCACCATTCATCATCTTGCCTGGCGCGTGCCTGACGATGCCGCCGAGGTCGCGCTGCTCGAGCATGTGCGACAGTCGGGCGTCGGAACAACCGGCGTCGTTGATCGAAAATATTTTCACTCGGTCTATTTTCGCGAGCCGGGTGGCGCACTGTTCGAGATCGCGACCGACACTCCCGGCTTCGTCATCGACGAACCGCTGGCCACCCTCGGCCAGTCGCTCGTGCTGCCACCCTGGCTCGAGCCGGAACGGGAGCGCATCGAAGCGAAGCTTCCACCCATCGAACTGCACTCGGAACGATACACGTCCGCGGTCGCCACCGCATGACCGTTCCGCCTGCGCCGCCTAACGCGCCTGACGCGCTCTCGGCGTATCACCATCGGTGGATCGCCGGCGGCCCACAGACGGCGCTCCTTCTTCACGGGACTGGCGGCAACGAAGACGATCTCCTGCCGCTTGCCACCGAGCTGTTGCCCGGCGCGTCAGTGCTCGCCCTGCGCGGAAACGTTCTCGAAGGCCCGATGCCGCGGTTCTTCCGCCGTCTCGCGGAGGGCGTGTTCGATCAGGCCGACCTCGCCTTCCGGACGACCCAGCTCGCCGCGTTCGTCAATGCTGCTGCAGCCGCCTACAAATTCAACCTGTCCGAGGTCACAACGATCGGCTTCTCCAATGGCGCGAACATCGCCGCGAGCGTGTTGCTCCGGCAGCCCGGATTGCTTCGGCGAGCGGTGTTGTTCCGCGCGATGGTTCCGTCGCCCGCCAAGCCTGCAAAGACCGCGGGCGGCATTCGCGTCTACATCGGCGCGGGCCAGCGCGATCCGATCATCCCGCCACCGAACGTCGAGCAGCTCGCGGCGCTTCTTCGCGAGTCGGGCGCCGAGGTGACCCTCGAGTGGCGGACCGCCGGACACGGCCTCACCGCGGAAGACATCGACGGCGCGCGACGCTGGCTCGCCGTCGGTTGACGCTTGCCCCCCGGCGAGCCGGCGCTGATCTTGGCGCGTTCACCGGTCGCACCGAACGTCCGCCCGCTGGTCCGCCAATGGCTACCGACATCCGCTCGCTGTGGGATCGCCTCTCAGGGCGTCCTGGTGGGCGCTGGATCTTCTCTCTGCTGCTCGGTCGCATCGTCCCCTATACCGGCAGCATCCGGCCGCGCGTTCTCGAACTGAGCGCGACCGGTGCGCGGATCGAGATGCACGATCGGCGCGCCGTGAGGAATCACCTGCACTCGGTCCACGCGATCGCATTGGCCAACCTCGCCGAGCTCTCGACCGGGCTGCCGCTCGCCTACGCGGTGCAGCCACGCGGCCGCACCATCCTCGTCTCGCTCACCGTCGAATACCTCAAGAAGGCGCGCGGTACCCTCACCGGATCTTCGGTGTTCGCCGCGCCGTCGCCCGATCGTGAGGCGGACGTCGAGATACCAGTCGAAGTCCGCGACGCCGGGGGTGTGGTCGTCGCGCGCGCCCGCGCGCGCTGGCGCGTCGGCCCGGCCCAGGCGCGCCCATGATCGCGCGGCGCTTGCTCGCGTTCGCGCTCTTGGTTGGATGTCACGATGCGAACAAGCCGGCACCGGCCACCCTGTCGTCGCCGATCATCCCAACGTTAGGCATCGGCGAGGTGACCGAGCGCTACACCTCCGAGCTCAACGTCCGCGGCAATTATGCGTACACCGCCTCGTGGGGAACTCGCGCTGCGCGAGGCAATGCAGTGAAAATCTGGAATATCTCCGCCGCCAAGCCTGTCCTTGTCGACTCGCTGATCGTCCAGCCTTGGTCGCCGGCCGCACCCGCGGTCACGACCACCGGCGACATTCAGGTGTCGGACGACGGCACTCTGCTCGGGGTCGCGACCGAGCGCTTTGGCGGATCACTCGCGCTCTACTCGCTGGCTGACCCTGCGCATCCGGCGCTGCTCTCGCAATTTCATTCGAGCGACACCGACCCGGGCGTGCACACCGCGGAGCTCGCCCGCGTCCGCGGAACGCTCTACGCGTTCCTCTCGGTCGATCAATCCGGCAGCGCAATTCCTTCGAAGCTCGTCGTCCTCGACCTCACTGACCCCGCGCGTCCGGTGCAGGTGCTGGCCCGCGTCATGGGCAAGCCCTTCGTGCACGACGTGTTCGTCCGCGACAGCCTGCTCTTCACGGCCCTCTGGGACGATGGCCTGAGCATCTGGGACATTGGTGGGTCGCGCGGCGGCTCGCCCGCGAACCCGGTGCTCATCTCCAATGTCCGCACCGTGGGCGGCGAGGTGCATAACGTTTGGTGGTTCAACGACCCCGCCAGCGGCAGCAAGCAGTTCGTGTTCGTCGGAGAGGAGGGACCGTCGGCGGGATTCAGTCATGCGAGCGGCGACATCCATGTCGTCGACATCTCCGTGCTCACCGCGCCGCGCGAGGTCGCCGCGTACACGCTCAGCGGCGCTGGTACGCACAACTTTTCCGTCGACGAAGGCAGCGGCATCCTCTATGCCGCCTACTACAACGGCGGAGTTCGCGCGATCGACATCCGCGGCGATCTCGGAAGCTGCACATCGGCGGCGCATTTTCCCGATGGCCGATGCAATCTCGCGGCGGCCGGACGTGAGCAAGGTCACGCGCTCGACAGCGGTAACTTCATCTGGGGCGTGCAGTGGATCGGCAATCGCGTCTACGCATCCGACATGCTCCACGGACTCTGGGCCCTCGACGTCACGTCGCTTCGCCGCTGACCGCGACCGCAACAGAAGCTCGCGCGTCGGGCAGCAGATCGCCCGCCAGCGGCCTATCTTTCGGCATCGTCGACCATCGCCCCTCCCCCCCCGCCCGCGTCAGCGGACCGACATGCGCATCCGATTCGCACTGGCCATTCTCTTCGCCGCAGCCGCCCCCGTCGCGGCAACGTCGCAACAGCCATCACATGGCAAGCGCGCGTTCACCCCGGCCGACTGGTATCGCCTGACGACGCTCAGCGCACCGGCGCTGTCGCCTGACGGCCGGCGCGTCGCGTTCACCGTTACCACCGTCCGCGAATCGGAAAACAAGCGCCACAGTGAGGTCTGGGTCGCGGCCACGAACGGTGGCGAACCGCAGCGCTACACGTCGCCCAGCACCGAGAGCAGCAACCCGCGCTGGTCGCCCGACGGATCGTACCTGTTCTTCACCTCGAAGCGCGACGGAGGGAAGGGCACGACATGGGCGCTGCGCATGGACCAGCCGGGCGGCGAAGCGACCCAGCTCGATGAGTATCCCGCCGGATCCGTTCCGCTCGATCATCGCTTCGCTGTCTGGACCGATACAGTCGCCGCCGATACCACCGCCGACTCGACCCGCGCCAAGGACCCATTCTCGGTCATGGGCGGCACCGCGCGACCGCCGTACGGCGCGATCACCCGCCCGCTCGACCCGAAGCGCTTCGACGGCCGCCACGTCGTTGACGTCAGCTACAAGTCGAACGACCGCGGCTTCCTGCCTAACCGTTTTGCCCCGCGCATCTGGAACACGTCGCAGATATGGACACAGCGCTTCGACGGTTCGCCAAAGCAGAAGCTCACCAACACCGCATACTCCCACCGGCGCGCCGTCGTGAGTCCGGACGGCAAATGGATCGCCTTCGCTGCGGACGCGCGTCTCCGTTCCGATTCGGCCGTGCTGGCCGAGCACGACTCGCTTGCCCGGCTGCCTTACGACAGCGCGCGCGACGAACGTCCGCGCAACGATGATGACGTCTATGTCATCCCCGTCGCCGGCGGCGCGCCGCGCAAGGTCGTCGAGCTGGCCGGCGACGAGACTGCGCTTGCCTGGTCGCCTGACGGCAGCCGTATCGCGCTGATCGACGCTCCGTCGCGCACGAAGTCTGCCCGCATCTACACCCTCGACGTGCGCACCGGTGCCGTCGTCAACGTCGTCGGCGACTGGCAGTACGAGCCGGACGGATTCTTCTGGCTCCCCTCGGGGGACATCGTCTTCAGTGCCGACGTCGGGGGCCGTAGCGCGATCTTCCGCATCCCCGCGCGTGGCGGCGCCCCGGTCGAACTGTTCGGCGGTCGTCGCGTCGTGCGCGGCCTGACGGCGGATCTCGCTCGCACGCGCCTCGCCTGGATCTCGTCGTCGGTTGACATGCCGATGGAGCTCTACGTCGCCGACATCGATGGACGGAATCAGCGCAAGCTCACGTCGTTCAACGAAAAGGTGAGCGCCGAGATCGCCTGGTCCGCTGCCGAACGCTTTACGTACAAGTCAGTCGGCGGTCGCGAAATCGAAGGCTGGCTGATGAAGCCGTACGGCTATCAGCCCGGCAGGAAGTATCCACTGGTGCTCTACATTCACGGTGGGCCGCATTCGTCGTACACCGAAGGTTGGTTCGATGAATTCCAGAACCTCGCCGGCGCCGGGATGTTCGTGCTCTACACCAATCCGCGCGGCTCCTCCGGTTATGGTGCTGACTTCACCTACTCGACGCGCGGTCGCTGGGGCTACGAAGACTACGAAGACCTCATGAAGGCCGTCGACATCGCGTCCGTTCGTCCCGATGTCGACAGCACCCGCATGGGAGTGACCGGTGGCTCCTACGGCGGATTCATGACGGCCTGGGTCACTACCCGCACCAGTCGCTTCAAGGCCGCCGAAACCGATCGCATGATCAGCAACTGGCGCTCCTGGTACGGCAGCACGGACGTGCAGGAGCTCACCGAGTTCGAGTTCTACGGCAAGCCCTGGGACAACCCGGTCGTCTATGACACGCTCTCGCCAATCCGCTACGTCGATCGCGTGCGCACGCCAACGCTGATGGTCCAGTCGGAAGACGACTTCCGCACCCCGATGGGCGACGCCGAGCAGTGGTACATGGCGCTCCGCAAGCGCGGCGTGCCGGTGGAATTCGTCCGCTATCCCCGCTCGACGCACGAGCTGTCGCGCAGTGGCGAGCCCTGGCTGCTCGTCGACCGGCTTGGCCGCCTGCGTCAATGGTTCAGCTACTGGCTGGCCGACCGGCCGCCCGTCGCTACCCGATGACCGCCTAACGGTCGTTCGGTGGTCTTCGCGCAGCTCGCCCGGCTCTGCTTCGTCGTCCTCTGCTCGGGCGACGGCTGCCGCGGCGCGCCGGCATCGAGTGACTCGATGGTCGTCGTTCGCACCTCCGACACCACCGTCGTCGCCGCCTGCGACGCACTGGCACAGGGGCGCGCCTGGCGAGCCAGCCGCGCCCTCGCCCCGGTGATGAGTGATCCGGTCCGCCGGACACCGGACGTCGTGCTCCTCGCGGCGGCCGCCGCTGCGGAGTGGCGCGGCTGGGACGAAGTCGACTCCCTGCTCACCGGGCAGCGATGGATCGACACCCTCCAGGCGGGCCGCGGGCGCGTCCTCCTCGCCCGGTCCGCGCTCGAGCAGGGTGAAGACTCCCTCGCCAGGCGTCATGCCGAAGCCGCGGTCGTCTCCGCCGCCGACCCGCGCGAGCGCGGCCGGCGCATGGTGCTCCTCGCCCGGGCGCTCGACCGCATCGGCGGCGCCGTGCGCGACAGCGCCCGCGCCTCGTACGTGCGCGCCTCGCGCGGGCTGCCCGAGATTTCGGACTGGCTCATCCTCCGCGCCGCGGCGATCACCCCCGACCCCGATCGCCGCCGGCCGCTCTACGCGATGCTGCATCTTCCTGCCGCCGCCGCCCGCGCCGATCGCGTCGAGGCCCAGGCGCTCGAGGCCGTCGACGGCGACCTCCGCGCCGCCGCCCGCCGCTACCGCGACGTTGGCGCCACCGCCCAGTCGCTGCGACTCCGCGCCATCGCCGCCCGCAGCGAGACCCAGCGCGCCGCCGTTAGGCGCGAGCTCGTCGCGATCGTCGTCGCCTCCCCCGGCTCGCCATTTGCCAGCGAAGCGATCGCCGTTCTCGATGAACGCTTCGGATCCCTCCCTGGCGGCGACAACCTCGTGATCGGTCGGAGCCTCGCCATTACCGGCCCCTTCCCGCGAGCCGCCGCGCTCCTCAAGCACGCGATCGCCACTCGCCGGGGCAAAGTCGCCGATCGCCTGCGCTATGCGATCGTGCTCCGCCGGATGAATCACCATCGCGCGGCGATCGCGCAGCTGTCCCGCATCACCGCGCCGCGATCGATCGCCGCTGACGCCGCACTCCTCCGCGCGCGCTCGCTGGTTGAGCTCGACCGTGATCGCGCCGCGAAGGCGTTGCTGCGCACGATCCCGAAACGGTTCGCCCACGATACCGCGGCGGCTGCCGGCGCGCTCTTTCTGCTCGCCGACATGGCCACCGATGACAAGCGCGACCTCGCCGCGCGCGAAGCCATGCGCGATGTCGCTCGCCGCTATCCGACGAGTGTGCTCGCACCCGCCGCCACCTTCCGCGCCGCGTTGATCGCCTTCGTGCACGGTCGCTCCGCGCTCGCTGCCAGCGAATTCGATACACTCGCTGTCCGCTACGAGAACAGCAGCGACGCCATCGCCGCGCTCTACTGGGCCGGCCGCGCCTGGGAGCGATCCGGCGACAGCGCGCGCGCCGTCGTCCGCTGGAATCAGGTGCTCGCCCGCGATCCGCTCTCATGGTATGCAGCGCTCGCGTCGCGCCGCCTGCGCGAACAGCCATGGACCCCCGCTGCCGCGGCCGACGTCTTCCCCGATGTTCCCGCGGTGGACAGCATCTTCCTGCGCACCGACCAGCTGATGCGGTTAGGCATGGACACCGAAGCGCGTCTGGAGTTCGACGAGGCGGTTCGCAGCGGTGCCGCCTCGACCGATCGATTGCTCGCCACCGCCGCCGCGCTCCGCGACCGCGGCCTCACCACCCGCGCCATCCAGCTCGGCTGGAAGGTGATCGCCCGCGGCGAACGCGACGCACGCGCCTACCGCCTGGTCTATCCCCTCGTCCTCGGCGACGCGATCGTCGCCGAGAGCCGCCTTCGTCGCGTCGATCCCGCTCTCGTCTCGGCGATCATTCGCCAGGAGTCGAGCTTCAATCCGACGGCGACCAGTGGCCCGGGAGCGCGCGGCCTGATGCAGGTCATGCCGACCATCGGCAAGGGCATCGCCCACGGCCTGCATTACCCCTACTGGAATCCCGACCTGCTCTTCGAGCCCGACGTCAACGTTGAACTCGGCATCGCGCACCTCCGTGCGATGCTCTCCGGCCGCGATCCGGCCCGCGCCCTCGCCGCCTACAATGCTGGCGATGGCCGCGTCGCCCGCTGGGCGCGCAAACCCGGCGCCGCCGATCCGGAAGTTTTCGTCGAACGCATTCCCTTTGCCGAGACGCGCGACTACGTGCGCGTCGTCCTCCGCAACCGTGACTTCTATCGTGCGCTCTACTTCACCAACACCGAGCGTTAGGCGGCGCTAGTCGTCGCCCCGCCCGCGACGGTTCTGCTTCCGCTCCGAGTTCCGCCGCTTCTCGTCCAGTCGCTTCTGCTTCGACGCCCGGGATGGCTTCGTCTTCCGCCGCGGCTTGTCCCGGTGCAGCGCGCCGGCGACCAGTTCTGCCATTCGCGCCTCGGCCGCCTCGCGGTTCTGCAGCTGGCTGCGGCGGGCGCTCGACACCACGCGCAGCGCACCGTCCGCGTCGATCCGCGTTGGCAACTTTTCGATCAGGCGCCGCCGGGTCGCGTCGTCGATCGCGCGGCTCTCCAGCACATTCCACCGCAGCTCGATCCGCGTGCTCGAGGTGTTCACGTGCTGCCCACCCGCACCGCCGGCGCGTGACGCTCGCGCCTCGATCTCGGTGCGCGGAATCGTCAGCGTCGGCGTTACCACGATCCCGACAGTCGGCGGCGTCTCGGCGGACCCATCGCCGTTAGGCGATTCAGTCACGCCCGTCTCGTATCGCCGGCCTGTTCGCCATGGTGCTCCGTCCACCCGGAACGTGAGCCGCGGATCACCCGGACCGCCGCTACCCGCCGTCCGTCCATTGCCACCACCTCGAGCTCGCCGCCCGGGAAGGGAACCCGGTCCGCCATCCGGGGCAGCCGGCCAAGCCGCGCAAAGGTGTAGCCGCCTAACGTCGACCACTCGCCGTCAGGTACCGGCACCTGGTGGTCGCGCCGGACGTCCAGCAGCGATAGCGACCCGGCCAGCTCGAGGACGCCGTCCGTCTCGATCGCGTCGCGCTGCGCCCCGTCGTGTTCGTCGGCGATCGCGCCGAACACCTGCTCGACCAGGTCCTCCAGCGTCAGGATCCCGGCCGTCCCCCCGTATTCGTCGAGGATGATTGCCATGTGCGCGCGCGTCCGCCGCACGTCGTCGAGCACCCGCTCCGCCAACCGAGAATCGGGGATGTAGAGCGCCGTCCGCAGGTAGCGCCTGACGCTGAATGACTCCACGCCAGGCTCGGCCAGCCAGAAGTCCTTGCCGAGGAAGACGCCGATCACGTTGTCGAGCGTGCCCTCGTACACAGGGTATCGCGAGTATCGCTCCCGCCGCAGCAGCGCCCGCAGCTCGCGCTCCGTCGCCTCCACATCGAGCGCGACAACGTCCGTCCGCGGCCGCATCACGTCGCGCGCCTTCTTGTTGTGAAAGTCCACGACCCCGGCGATCATCGCGCTGTCAGCCGCGTCCCGCACGCTAGGCGCAGGCGGCTCCATCGCGACCATCCGGTTCGCCGACTGGTGGACACCGACTGTCAGCAACTTCCGCCCGAACCGCGCGATCACGATGTGGAGGACCGTCAGGGTCGTGCATGCGACCACCACCATCGCGCCCGTCTCGGCGAACGAGCCGCTGACACGCGCGCCAAACAGTTCTGAGAGTCGCTGCACCGGCCCGGCCAGCGCTGGCGCGCCGGTCCATCCGACTACCAGCGACGCCAGCGCGATCCCGAGCTGCGTCGCCGAGACGTATCGACCGAGCGATCGGATGTCACGTCGTGCCGTCCGCGCGTCGCCGTCGCGCCACTGAGTCCTCGCATCTCGCTCGTTGCGTCGCGCCCCGGCGATCGTATTGCCGGCCGCGCCAACGAGCGCATTCATGAGGACCACCAATGCTACAACCCCGAGGCGCCACGCGATCGTACCCGCATGCAGCGTCACCATCTCTGTTCCGCTGATAAATCCTCCGTAACGGCAGTAGCGGTGGGTCGTCCCCCTCTATGGCGAAATGCGTCTGGCGAAATGCCAGACATGACCATATACCGGCTGGCTTGCCCTCGGCAAGACCGCTGCATCGACTGTGCGACTGACGCCCCTCTCTGACGACACCGCTCGAAAAGCAATCCTCGATCCGCGCCGCTTCATGCGCTGGGTCTACATCGGGCGCCTGTCCCTCGGGAGTGCGATCTTCGTCGCGGCCATCTTCGCCGGCGACAAGGCCGAGCCGTCGAACACGATGGTCGCATCGCTTGCCTTCGCAGCAGCGGTCGCATTCACCACCGCGTCCGCTTGGGTCACGACGGTGCAGCGGCGCGTGCTCACGACGACATTCTTCTATCTCCAGAGCCTCTTCGACCTCGCGCTCGTCACCGCGGTCGTCCATGTCACCGGCCGGGCCGCGTCACCGTTTGCTGCGCTCTATATCCTCGTCATCGCCGTCGCGTCGCTGCTTCTGCCCACTGGCGGCGGGCTGCTCATCGCCGCGCTCGGCAACGTCCTCTTCTTCGCCGACGTCTTCTTCGGGAACGACAGTGGCTACACCCTGGCCCTCGGGCTGCAGCTCGGAATCTTCGCGATTGTCGCGTTAGGCAGCGGCCTCGTCTCGGCCAAGCTCCGTGAGGGAGCGGCCGGGCGCGACCTGCTCGCCGCCGAACTGGTCCAGGCTCACCTCGAAGCTGCTGACATCCTGCACAACATCCGCAGCGGGATCGTCACCGTGGATCTCGGTGGCCGCCTGCTTTACGCCAATCCGGCGGCCGGAGAACTCCTCGGCGCCGACCTCGAGGCGCGCGTCGGCCAGCCCTTTTTCGAGTGGCTTGCGCCCGTTGCGCCCGTGCTCGCCGACGCCCTCCGGCAGAGCGTGACGACCCGCGAACGCATCGTCCGCGCTGAAGGCGCGATGTATCGCGATGGTGAGACGCTGACGCTCGGGGTGACGACGACCGCGCCCGACTCCCCGGGCGAGGATTCCCATCGTCTTGCGACCTCCACTGCGATCTTCCAGGACATCTCCGCCAACAAGCGCATGGAGTCCCTGCGGGTCCGCACCGAGCGACTCGAGGCGGTCGCCGCGCTGAGCGCGTCCCTCGCTCACGAGATCCGCAATCCACTCGCGTCCATCCGCAGCGCGGTCGAGCAGCTGTCTGCCACTCGTCGCGCTACGGACGATGAACGCGTGCTCGGTGCGCTGGTGATGCGGGAGTCTGATCGCCTCTCGCGC
Source organism: Gemmatimonadaceae bacterium (assembly GCA_031360575.1). Taxonomy (GTDB): domain Bacteria; phylum Gemmatimonadota; class Gemmatimonadetes; order Gemmatimonadales; family Gemmatimonadaceae; genus JABFXC01. The sequence goes on along the minus strand of JANMBU010000107.1, from coordinate 4,791 downwards.
CTCCTCGGGGAGTTCCTCGATTTCGCCCGCACCCGGGCCACCGTGATCGCATCAGTCGATCTAGCAGCCATTGCCCGGGGCGCAGCCAGCCTCGCCTCCGTCCACCCGTCGCGCGCCGATGGAGTCGTTGTGCACTGCTCGATGCCCGACGAGCCCTTCGTCATCGAAGCCGACGAAGACCTCCTCCATCGCGCGATCTTCAACCTCGCGCTGAACGCGGTGCAGGCTGCGCCCGCCGGCGGCCGCGTTGACGTGGACATCGTTCCGCTCCCCGCAGACGAAGTGCCCGCCGGTGCAGGCTTTCACGACGGAGCCGTTGCGCTACGCGTGACCGATGACGGCCCCGGCATTCCACCCGACCTCCGCTCGCGCATGTTCGAGCCATTCGTCACGACCAAGCAGGGAGGGAGCGGGCTTGGCCTCCCCGTCGTCCATCGCGCCGTCGAGGCTCATCGTGGCCTAGTCCTCGTCGATTCGTCGGCCCACGGCACGCGCTTCACCATGTTGCTTCCGCTCTCCCAGACCGGCTCCTCCGAGGAATCGTGACCGCTCGCACCACTTCGCCTAACGCCAACGCCCCCCGCGTCCTCGTCATCGACGACGAGTCGGGAATTCTCGAGACACTGCAAATCCTCCTCAAGAACGAGGGTTTCGCCGTCATCACCGCACTCGGCGGGCGCGCCGGTCTCGAGCAGCTCGCCGCGCAGGCTCCCGATATCGTCCTCACCGACGTGCGAATGCCGAGCGTGACCGGACTCGAGGTGCTCGCCGCGGTCCGCGCGCAGAGTGCCGAGACACCGGTCGTGTTGATGACCGCGCAGGCGACACTGCAGTCGGCAATCCAGGCCGTCAACGAAGGCGCGTTCTACTACCTCCAGAAGCCATTCCGGAACGACGAGCTGGTCGCGATCCTCCGCCGGGCCGCCGAGACTCGCGCGCTGAAGATCGAGAATACCTCACTCAAGCAGGAGATCCGCCGCCGCGACTTCGGCGAAGTGTCGCGGCCGTTAGGCACGGCCCGCGCCTGGACTGACATCCTCCGCGTTGCCGAAACGGTGGCACCGACCGATTCGACAGTCCTCATTCAGGGCGAGTCGGGTACCGGCAAGGAAGTCGTCGCCCGCTACATCCACACCTTGTCCACGCGCGCCGAACGCACCTTCGCCTCGATCAACTGCGGGGCACTCCCCGAAAGCCTCCTCGAGAGCGAGCTGTTCGGACACGTGAAGGGATCGTTCACCGGCGCAGTGAAGGACAAGGTCGGGCTCTTCGCGGCGGCATCGGGCGGCACCTTCTTCCTCGACGAAATCGGCGAGACGACACCGGCGACCCAGGTCAAACTCCTCCGCGTGTTGCAGACCCGCGAGGTGATTCCCGTCGGCGCCACCGACCCGCAGCCGATCGACGTGCGGCTGATCGCCGCGACCAATCGCGATCTCGACGAGGAGATCAAGCGCGGCACCTTCCGCGGCGACCTGTTCTATCGCCTCAACGTGATCGCGCTGCAACTTCCGCCGCTGCGCGAGCGCCGCGAGGACATCCCGCTGCTCGCCGAGCATTTCCTCCATCGCTCCGGCGAACAGGCGAAGGAAGAGCCGAAGCGGCTGACGCCTGTCGCTACCGAAGTGCTCCAGTCATACGATTGGCCGGGCAACGTGCGCGAGCTCGAGAACGCTCTCGAGCGCGCCGTCATTCTCACGCGCGGATCGGTCATCGACGTCGATGCATTCCCCGATCGCGTCGTCGAACGGAAGTCGCGACCGCTCATCAGCGACGCGCCCCCCGCCAATCCGACGCTGGACGCGGTCGAGCGAGCTTACATTATGTGGGTTCTGCAGAGCGAAGGCGGCAACAAGACGCGCGCCGCTGACATCCTCGGGATCGACCCGTCCACGCTCTACCGCAAGCTGTCGCGCTACGGCGTCGAAGCCTGACCGCGACCGTCGCCTAACGTTCAGCACCGTTGTCCTGATGACCGCACCGATTCCCGATTCACCCTCCTCGTCGGCCGCCGCTCGCCGCGGGGGGCGACTCGATGGGCTGCTTGGCGGCAAGACCCCGCGCATGCGCGGGCGAACGCCACTCGAGCCGTCGGCTCTCGTCCTCTCCGTGCTCATCCCCGTCTATAACGAGCGGGCGACGATCGAGACGATCCTCGATCAGGTCCGCGGCGCCGTCGACGTCCAGACGCAGATCATCTGCGTCGACGATTTTTCGACCGACGGCACCCGCGAGATCCTCGCGCGGCTCAAGCAGGAAGGCCGCATCGACGTCCTCATCCTCCACGAACACAATCGCGGGAAGGGCGCCGCAATCCGCACCGCGCTCGCCTCGAGTACGGGCAACGTCGTGATCGTGCAGGACGCCGACCTCGAATACGATCCCGCCGACTGGCCGGGATTGCTCCAGCCGATCATCGACGGAAAAGCCGATGCGGTATTCGGATCGCGCTTCCTCGGCGGACCGCATCGCGTGCTCTTCTTCTGGCACATGATCGGCAACAAGAGCCTGACGTTGATGAGCAACGTCTTCACGAACCTCAACCTCACCGACATGGAGACCTGCTACAAGGCGATCCGTGGCGAGGTTGCGCGTTCGCTCAAGCTGACCGCCGATCGCTTCGGATTCGAACCGGAAGTCACTGCTCGGCTCGCGCACGCCAACGCGCGCATCTATGAGGTCCCGATCTCATACTCCGGTCGGACGTACGCCGAGGGCAAGAAGATCGGGTGGAAGGACGCGGTCGCCGCCTTCTGGCACATCGCCAGGTACAATCTCTGGGACAAGTGACCGCTTGAACGAAAAACTGCGACGCTGGGGTCCATCAGCCGCGATCGTCCTTCTGGCGATCGCGGTTTCGTTCACCTCGCTCGGCAATACCTACGCGTATGACGATGGCTACATAGTCGCCGCGAACGAGCGTATCCGATCGCTCCACAACATCCCGGCGCTGTTCGCCGATTCCTACTGGGGCAAGGACAGTCCCGCTGGTGGCTATCGGCCGCTCACCCTCGCGCTCTTCACGGTTCAGTGGGTGCTCGGCGGCGCACGGCCGATCGCGATGCATCTCTCCAACGTGCTGCTCTACGCCGCGCTTTGCTTGCTGGTGTTCGCCGTCGCGCGACGCATCCTGCCCCACGCCGCGGCCTGGATCGCCGCCGCGCTGTTCGCCGTGCACCCGGTGCACGTCGAATCCGTTGGCAACGTCGTCGGGCAGGCCGAGATCACGGCGGCCCTCGCCTGCGTGGCCGGCGTCCTCATCTACCTTCGTGAGCGCGACACCGGCCGCATGCGCTGGCCCGCGACGTTAGGCGTCATCGGGTGCTTCGCCGCGGCGGTGCTGACCAAGGAGAATGGCGCGGTCTTTCCGATGCTCATCCTCGCCGCCGAGCTGACCGTCGTCCGCGATCCGCGGCCGATTGGCCAGCGCTTCGTCACCACGCGGCCGCTCGTCCTCCTGCTCACGCTCGTCGGCCTCGCCTACATCTGGGTGCGCAGCCGCGTGCTCGGCGATCTGGCCGGGATGCCCCCACACGTTGCCTACGTCGGTCTGCACCTGACCAACGCGCACCGCGTCCTCACCATGATTGGGATGGCCAAGGAGTGGGTTCGCCTCCTCCTCTGGCCCGCGAGGCTGGCCGCCGAGTACTCGCCGCCGATGACGCCGTTCGCCATCGCGATGAGCAGCGAGCAGCTGCCCGGGTTGCTCGCTCTCGTCGTCACGTTAGGCACACTGTGGGAGTCGATCAAGCGCGGCTGGCACGACGTCACCCTCGGCATCGCCTGGACGATCGTCGCGATCCTGCCCGTCAGCGGGTTCTTCGTCGCAACTGGTTTCATTCTCGCCGAGCGGACGATGATGCTTCCGAGTGTCGGCGCGATGATCGTCGTCGGTGGACTGGGGTGGCGTCTCTGGAACGCGATCCCGGCGGAACAGCGCGCTGAACGCCGCCTGCGCCTGCTGGCCGGCGGTGCATTGGCCGTCGTGATACTGCTTGGCTTCACCCGGAGCGCACTTCGCCAGATGGTCTGGCGGGACAACGACGTCCTGTTCCCAACCACTTTGCGCGACGCGCCGAACAGCTACCGCGCACACCAGATCATGGGTGCCTGGCTGTTTGCGAACAACTACAAGGGAGCGGGGGAGCGGGAGATGTGGGAAGCGATCCGCCTCTTTCCATACGATCCGATTCCACCATTCCTGATGGCTGAAGAGTACCGGAAGAAAGGCGCCTGCGACCGGGCTATCCCACTCTACAAATGGTCGCTCGCGACGACGGACACCGCAGCGGGATTCGTTCTCGGTCCGTACGCACGATGCCTGCTGCAGCTGGCCCGGCTCGACGAGGCACACGCTGCGGCGCTGCGTGGTGTGTCGCGCGGTATCGACACCAGGCAGTATCGATTCCTCCTCCACCGCATCGATTCAATCCGCACGATTGTCCGCCGCGGGGGCCCTGTCGGACCGATGCCCTGGGCGTATCCACAAGCACCGCAAGCTGCGGTAAAAACGAATGGCGTTGTGCGGCATCCGCCGCAGATCACCGGTGCCGCGAATGCTGGCCGCGGCGATTAGGAACAGCGAATGCGTTGCCGCATAACAACTTAGCAATCACACTCCGAGTGGTACACGCGTTGCCTTAGTAGCGCTCGGAATCACTGCCGATGTCGGTCGTGAGATCCTTACCCCCTCTCGGAGATACTTCAATGCTGCGCACTGCACGCAAGGGCTTTACGCTGATCGAGCTGCTGATTGTCGTCGTCATCATCGGCATCTTGGCCGCGATCGCG
>JANMBU010000035.1:0-2021 GCA_031360575.1 Gemmatimonadaceae bacterium | reverse complement strand
GCCGGCCTCGAATCCCGCTCGATCGGGGCGATCGAGATCGGCGACCGCTTCTCGATCGTCGAGGTGCCTAACGACCAGGCGGATCACGTGATCGAGGCACTGTCGCGGACGACCATCCGCGGCAAGTCGGTCACCGTCCGCCGCGACAAGGCTTAGGCATGGCCCCGACCGCGGGGAGGATCTTCATCCTCGCCGCGATCGGTGGCCCGGTCGGCGCGCGCCTGCACGCATTGCAGGAACGTTATGACCGGAAGCTGGCGAGGGCATTTCCACCGCACATCACCCTCGCCGGCTCCTCCGGCCTCGGCGCCGTCCACGCCGGAACGAGCGCAGCCGAGATCCGCGCCGCACTCGAACGGGTGGCGGCTGACAGCGAACCACTGCACCTCAAGTTCGCGGTGCCGCATCGCTTCATGCAGAGCAACATCGTCAGCCTGCCACTCGACCCTAACGGTCCGATCCGCGCTCTCCACGACCGTCTCGGGCAGAGCGGTTTGAAATTCGAGCAGGCCAAGTTCACGTTCACGCCGCACTGCACGTTGAGCTTCTACCCCGAGCTGACCGCGACCCGGACGAGCGAGCTGCTGGCGATCCGGGTGGACGAGGAAATCATCATCGACCGCATCGAGGCCTGGCGGACGAGGGAGCCGCAGGCGGCGGTGCTGGTGGCGAGTGTGAAGCTCGGCGGGTGATTTCTTCCAAGGCGTTTGCGGCTATTGCTTCGACAGGGGTCGTACAGCTGGTCTTGGGAGACACAGAGCACTGCGGGAGACACAGAGGCCTGCCTTGCAGCCAGACCGCGCGATGGCACGAGCCGGGATTTTTTTGGGCAAGCATGGCGAGATGGTCTTGCCCCGCTTGCCCCCAAGCCGTTCGACCGCGGCGCAAACGGCTGAGCCCTGCACGCAGTGCTCTGCGTCTCCCGCAGTGCTCTGTGTCTCCCCAGACCAGCTGTACGCCCCTGGCCGCGCGTACAGCCGCAAACGCCTTCGAAGAACTACCACCTGAACCTGCACGCGCCCCAACACCATCGCTCGCGCGATTCTGATGCTGCGGGCCCGCAAGACGGACGTATGCTCCGCCGTGCCCGACGATCAGTTCTCATTGACCAGCACCGTCATCGGAGCCGCGATCTACGTGCATCGCGTGCTCGGACCCGGGCTGCTCGAGTCGGCGTATGAGGACTGTCTTGCCTGGGTGCTGACCAGTCGCGGTGTCGCGGTGCATCGCCAACGGATATTGCCAGTCACCTTCGAGGGAAAGCAGATCGAATCGGCGTATCGAATTGACCTGCTCATCCAGAACGAACTGATCGTCGAAGTGAAGGCGGTCGAGCGCGTTCTCCCGGTCCACGAAGCCCAATTGCGCACCTACCTGCGGCTCAGCGGATTGAAAACGGGATTGCTGTTCAACTTCTTCGTCCCTGTCATGAAGGATGGCATCCGCCGGATGAGCATGTAGTCGTGCGGTAGCGCGCACCTCACAGCGTCGCCGTCATCGCCTAGATTTGGCGCCATGGCCGATGACATACTCGCTGAATTCGAGAGCGACGCTGCGCGCGCGGCGGGTGAGCGCTTTCTCGACCTGACCGCGCGCTACCTCGAGCAGACGCGGGCCGAAGTGGTGCCGGTGTCCACACCGCACGATGCGCCCACGCTCGCGCTGCGCTTCAACGAGCCGTTGCCGCGGCGCGGGCGTCCGCTCGCCGAGGTGGTCGCGCGGCTCGAGCGCGACATCGTCGCCGATGCCAACAAGCTGATGCACCCGATGTACATGGGGCATCAGGTCTCGGCGCCGGTGCCGGCGGCGATCTGGACGGAGATGGTTACCAGTGCGCTCAACAACTCGCTCGCGGTGTGGGAGATGTCGCCCACGGCGACGGTGGTCGAGCATCGGATCGTGCGCTGGCTCTGCGAGCTCGCCGGCTACGGCAGCGCGAGTGGCGGGATGCTGACGTCAGGCGGCACCGAGGCGACGTTCACCGCGCTGCTCGCCGCGCGCAGCGTCGCCCTGCCTGACGT
>JANMBU010000033.1:0-1520 GCA_031360575.1 Gemmatimonadaceae bacterium | reverse complement strand
AGGAGCGCGACCAGCGCGATGCCGACGATCCCGAAGTTCGTACTCACTCCCGCACCGTAGCGCAGGTCGGCCATCCCCTGGGCGGCCAGCACGCCAGCGAAAAAGACCGCGAGCAGCAGCAGCCCGATCCCCGCCAGCTCGCGGCGAACGGTCGGCGACAGCCTAACGCTCCCGTTCGGGACCGAGCTTGGTGATCTGCCGGTCCGAGTAGACGGGGAGCACGGGGTACGCATCGACGCTCCCGCAGAGCACGAGATCGTCGGCGTAGCCGGCCTCAGTCAGCGCCTGGCCATGCGAGGACTCATTGAACAACCGCGTCAGGTTGTCGCCATAACGGCGGTCAATCATCGTGCAGGCCAGCGCGGCGTCATTCATGATCGCGCTCGGCAGCCGCTGCGTCACGTAGCGCGCATAACGGCCGGCGCAGGCGGCGTCCTCGAGCGAGAACTGCTTGTCACGTCCCGCGCAGACGATCGACACGTCGGTGCCGCCGCGCGCCGCGACGCGCAGCATCGCCAGCGTCGCCGAGAAGTTCACGTACGACGCGACCACCACGTCGCGCGCGCCCTGCACCGCGGTCAGTGCGGCAGTGCCATTCGTCGTCGTGAAGAGGATGGTCTTGCCCTCGACGACTTCGCGGGTGAACGCAACCGGCGAATTGCCGAGATCGAAGCCCACGATCGCGTGCATCTTCCGCTCGCCGGCGAGCTTCACCTCGCGCCGCTCGAACTGCTTCGCGCGATTGACGACGTCCTCCGAGCTGTCGGACGGCACGACCGCCTTCGCGCCATTGGCCAGCGCAACCACGATTGTCGTCGAGGCGCGAAGCACGTCGATCACCGCGACGACGCGCCCCTGGATGTCGCTGGTCGCGAGCTGCTGCACGCCGAAGAACACGTCGAGCCGCACTAAACTGGCTCCTTCATCAGGTCGGGCTCGCGCTCGAGGAACTTCGTGTCCACCTCGCCGGCGCGGAACTTCGGATTGCGCATCACCCGGGCGAGGAATGGCATCGTCGTCGTCACGCCTTCGATGATGAAGCTCTCGAGCGCGAGCTCCATCCGGCGGAGTGCTTCAGCGCGCGTGTTGCCCTGGCAGATGACCTTCGCGATCATCGAGTCGTAGTACGGTGGCACTCGATAGCCGGCATAGGCATGCGTGTCGAGCCGCACGCCCGGCCCGCCCGGCGGATGGAAAACATCAATGCGGCCCGGGCTCGGCTGGAAGTTGCGCGCTGGATCCTCGGCATTCACCCGACACTCGATTACGTGGCCGCGCGCCGCGGGCAGCGTGGTGAACGACAGCCGCTCCCCCGCCGCGACGCGAATCTGCTCCTTCACGAGATCCACGCCGTAGAGCATCTCGGTGACCGGATGTTCGACCTGAATGCGGGTGTTCATCTCCATGAAGTAGAACGAGCCGTCCTCGTCGAGCAGCATCTCGATCGTGCCGGCGCCGACGTAGTCGATTGCCTTCGCGCCAGCGACGGCCGCATCGCCCATCCGCTTCCGCAGCTCGGG
>JANMBU010000099.1:0-2215 GCA_031360575.1 Gemmatimonadaceae bacterium | reverse complement strand
GAGCTGGTGGCGGAGCGAGCAGCCGCCGACGCCGCGCGGCGTCGCGTCGTTCGCGACGTGCGCTCGGCATACTATGACCTCGCGTTCACCACCGTTGCCCTCGACATCGTCAGGCGGACGCAGGGTGTCGTCGCTGGAATGATCCCGGTGACGGAGGCGCGCTACGCTGCCGGCAGTGCGACGCAGCCCGATGTGCTGCGCATCCGCGTGAGCACTGCGCGCCTCGCCGATGAGGGCGCGGCCCTCGTCGAAGCGCAGCGCACGACGCTGGCGCGACTGAACGCACTGCTCGACCGCCCGTCGAACGCCGAGGTCGCCGATGCGATGATTCCGCCGCGGATCGCGCACGCCGCCGTCGCCGACTCGGCGCGACAGATCGCATTCGCTTCGTCGGCGCTCGGTGCACGGGTGTCCGGCTCGCCGCTGCTGCCGCTCGACACCGTCGAGATGCTCGCGCTGGCGAACAGCCCGGCGCTGCGCGCGGCCGACGCGAACATCGCGGCGCAGGGCGCACGGGTGGCGCTCGCGCGACGAGAGCACCTTCCCGACATCGGGGTCTCGTTGCAGTACGGGCAGCGCAACAACCTGTCCGACATGGTGACGGCGATCGTGTCGGTCCCGATTCCGCTGCAGAAGCGACGCAACCAGGACGCAGCGTTGATCGCGGCGAGTTCCGAGCGCCGCGCGATGGAAGCCGAGCGCGCGGCCACCGCGAACGCACTGCGCGCCGATGTTGCGCGTCTGCACGGTGCGCTCGAGCGGGACCGCACGCAGCTCGCGCTCTATGTGAAGGCGATGCTGCCACAGGCGAGGGCCGCGCTGCAGTCGGCCGCTGCCGGCTATCAGAGCGGCCGCGTCGATTTTGCGACCCTGGTCGATACGCAGTCCGCACTGTTCACCTACGAGACCGACTATTACCGCGCGCTCACCGACTTCGCGAAGACGCTCGCCGAGCTGGAAGAGCAGACGGGCACGGGGGTGCTGCGATGAGCGACCGCATGGACAATCCGGGCGACATCCGCCGCCCGTCAGGCAGGACACTGCGAATCGGTGGCGCGATGGCCGCGCTACTTGTTGTTGCCGCGATCACGATCTGGCTGGTCAACCGACGCTCGGACCGGGCGACCGGCGCGACGGCCGGCGGCCGCCCTGCGTCCGGCGCAACGGCCGGCATGGAAGGGATGCAGATGTCCGGCAACGGCTCGGCACACCTCACCGCGCAGCAGGTCAGCCAGTTCGGCGTCACCTTCGGCACGGTCGAGCAGCGCACGTTAGGCGCGGACACCCGCGCCACCGGTGCGGTGATGATGGACGAGACGAGGATGGCGCAGGTCGCGCCGAAGTTCGGCGGCTTCGTCGAGCGGCTGTACGTGAACTTCACCGGACAGCCGGTGCGCCGCGGGCAGGCTTTGATGGACATCTATTCGCCAGAGCTCCTCGCGGCGCAGCAGGAGTTGCTCTCGGCGCGCGCGTTGCAGCGCGCGGTCGGCGAGAGCGCGGTGCCGGGCGCGCCGGTCCAGTCGGTTGACCTCGCGACCGCGGCGCGGCGGAGGCTCGAGCTCTGGGATGTGTCGGCCGCCCAGATCGACGAGGTGCTGCGCAGCGGAACGCCGCGACGAACGATCACGCTCTATTCGCCAGCGTCCGGCGTCGTCACCGAGAAGAACGTGGTGCGCGGCCAGGCAATTGTGCCGGGGCAGGCACTGTACTCGATTGCCGACCTGAGCGCGGTCTGGATCGAAGCCGCGCTCCCGCAGGGAGACAACAGCGCCGTTCGCGTTGGCTCCGCTGCCGACGTCGAGCTGCCGGCGATGCCCGGTCATCCATTCAAGGGCCGCGTCGCCTACGTCTATCCGACGGTCGATGCCGCCTCGCGGACGGTGCGCGCACGGATCAGCGTCGCCAACGCTGACGGGCTGCTCAAGCCGGGCATGTACGCCAACGTCAGGCTCCGCACCCCGTCGCGCTCCGCGCTGACCGTGCCGACATCGGCGGTCGTCCGAACCGGCGAGCGGACGCTCGTCTTCGTCGACATGGGCGGCGGCGAGCTAATGCCACACGACGTCACGTTAGGCCTCACGGCCAGTGACTACAGCGAGGTGCTCGCCGGACTGACCGCCGGAGCGCGTGTCGTCACCTCGGCGCAGTATCTCATCGACTCGGAGTCCAATCTCGCCGAAGTGATGCGGAGCATGGTCGGCCAGGGCGGCGCCAC
>JANMBU010000080.1:0-65245 GCA_031360575.1 Gemmatimonadaceae bacterium | reverse complement strand
TAAAATGATACCGCTTCTTAGCAAAGCCTAAATAACTTTGTAATTTTTATATTCTCCAATCCGGTACCCGGTAAGGTCTTCTATAAAATGACTTAACTTATGTTTAAACTTCATATTCTTATACCCTTTTTTTATGGTGTTATAAAATCATCTGGGGCTAAACATACCAGCCGCGGGCGGCGGCTGCTCCGCCGCCCCCCTATACCCTCCCTAACCCCCCGCCGGGCCCTTCTTGGGGGGGGCTCTTCTCTGTGGTCGCTAGATCCAGTGGCGACCGCCTAACGCATCAGCGAGAGCTCCGAGCGCACGTAGAGATACCTCCCGTTGTACCCGTACGGCGACGAACCGGGATAGATGAACGTTCCGTTGTTCGTGTTCGCCTCGAGCTTCGTCTTGTCCGGGAAGGTGTTGAAGATGTTGTTCGACCCGAGCGAGACCGCGATCCCGTTGAAGCGATAACCAATCTCCGCGTCGTACAGCTGTTTTGGCCCGAACCGCTCGATGCCGTCCGAGCTTCCATCGCGGAAATCACCATAATCGGAGCCGCGGGCCAGCGCGCGGAAACGACCGGCTGTGTAGTTGGCCGTCAGCGATGACCGGCGGTTTGGCCGATTACGCTCGATGGCGTTGATCGTGAGCATGTCGAGCGCGCTGGTCAGCGTCGTTCCCGTTCCATTGAGAATCGCCGGCAGCGGATCGATCCGGGTAACCAGGTTCTTGGTGTAGTTGAGCGCCCCGATGAAATCCAGCGTCCCCTTGTACGCCGGAACCTGCCAGTTCGCCGAGACGTCGATGCCGTTCGTCCGCGTATCGAGCGCGTTGGTCGGGAACTGAACGCCGGCGATCTGGGTCAGGCCGGAATCGTTGAGGATCTTCGCGATCGCCGGATCCGTCGAGCCGTCGAACGTCGCACCGAGCAGGATGCGATCCTTGATCGCGATGCGATAGTAGTCCACCGTGACGTTGAGGTTACGCCTCGGCGAGTACGCCAGCCCCGCGCTCAGGTTCGTCGACGTCTCTTCCTTCAGCGGCTTCGCGCCGAATATGCGCGATGCCCGGTTGGCGACCGGGAAATTTCCGATCTCGACCAGCGTACCGTTCTGGATCGCCGTGGTCGTGTGGCTGTACCAGCTCTGCGCGAGACCCGGCGCCCGGAATCCGGTGCTGGCCGCACCGCGCAGCACGAGCTGCGATGTTGCCTGATACCGCGTCGCGAGCTTGCCGGTGATGCGCTGGCCGAAGTCGCTATAGCTCTCGATCCGCCCCGCCGCGTTGGCGAGCAGCCGTGACGTCAGGTTCGTCTCGAGATCGACGTAACCACCGATGTTCGTACGGTCGTGCGCACTCGCATCACTCGGCGCAAATCCCTGGAACACCGACGAGCCGCCCTGGGCGATCGCCGAGCTGTCTGCCGTCTTGTGATAGCCGTTGATATACGACGCCCGTTCGCCGGCGAGGACCTCGTACGACTCGCGCCGGAATGCTGCGCCGACTGCGACGTTGAGGTCCTGGAACAGTCCGACGTCGACCAGCCTCGAGATGTTCGCCGTGGCGTTGAACTCGCCGCGCCGCAGCCCGCCCGCGTTGAACGCGGTCTGGTTCGGAATGCCAGGATCATCCGCGGTCCCGAGCCGTCCATCCGGGCCCGGTGCCGTCGGTACGGACAGGCTCGGTCCGAGCGACGAGTTCAATGTGTTGCGCAAGTTGAAGTCGAAGCTGTTGAAGCCGTACGACGCGCCGACATCGGTCGCCCACCCGCTGAAGTTGGAGCGGATTCCGCCAGCCGCCGAGTAGTCGATGACCTTCGGACGGAACTCGGGTAGGAATCCCAACGGGTAGATCTGGGCCCAGTTGCGCGAATTCCTCGGCTTGCGGAAGAACCCGTTGCCGGTGCCCTTGCGATCCGAGTAGCCGCCGAAGCCGTAGATCTCCGTCGTCCCCTCGGCGTTGAGCGGAACCTTGAGGTTCGCGAAGGTGTGCACGTCGTGCTCGAGGCCATCGCCCCAGTGAACGTTAGGCTGCGGTACGCCCGTCCGCTTGATGATCACCCGGCAGTTGGCGACCGAGTCGCGCTGTCCCTGAAGGTCGGCGAAACTTCCATCGGGGCACGCCCGGTTCGTTGACTTGCGGTCGAGCACCTGCCCGAACAGCGCCAGTGAGCCGCGGCCTAACGGCAAGCCGACGCCGCCATTCACGTCGACCGATGTTCCATCGTTCTGGTAGGCACCGCCGGGACGGTACTGGCCGACGCTCGTGTTGACGAACGGCGTGAACACGCCCTCCTTGAGCACCAGGTTCACCACGCCGGCGATCGCGTCCGAGCCGTATTGCGTCGACGCGCCGTCGCGCAGGACCTCGATCCGATCGACGGCACTCGACGGGAATGCGTTGAGGTCTACTCCGCTCGATCCCGGCGCCGATCCGTTCGAGAACACGTTGAGGAGTGACGTCTGGTGGCGCCGTACGCCGTTGATCAGCACCAGCGAGTGGTCAGGCGACAAACCGCGAAGCGTGAACGGACGCACGATCTCGGTCGCGTCGGTCACTGCCTGCTTCGGGAAGTTGACCGAAGGCGACAACGTCGCCAGCACCTGCGACGTCTCCGTTGTCCCGGTCCGCGTGATGTCTTCGGCAGTGAAGACGTCAACCGGAACCGCCAGCTCCTCAGCCGCCGAGTGCCGAGCGCGCGAACCGACGACCACGTTGACCGAGGCGAGCGTCGTCGTCGTTCGGCGCAGCGTGACGTCGAAGTTCGTGGTCTGGCCGGCCACCACATTGACGGTAATCGACTCGGGGGCAAACCCCAGCGAGCGGACGCGCACCACGCGCGATCCCGCCGGGACGCCGACGATCAGGTACGTGCCGCGGCCCGCCGGCGTCGCCCGAAGCGAGGTGCGATCGACCGTGACCGCCGCACCGACGACGACGGTGCCGCTCGAATCGGCGACTCTCCCCTGCACCGTGCCCGTCTGCGCGGAGAGAGGCTGTGTGAACGCGACGGCGAACAGCAACGCCGCGGCGAGTGGACCTTCGCGACTCCACGATAAGACGCGCATGCGGTGTACCTGGGTGGGGGGAAGAGATCGCGACCGCCGATTGCCGGGGCGGTCGTCGACGAGTTTCGGTCCCTACAATACACCTCCTTGGAAATTGCACCAGAGGATGCCGGATATGAGCGTTCCGCACCAATATCCACTTCTCGCGCAACTTTGGCCGGCGGCGAATACGTGCACGACCAGCCGACCGCACCGTCTCGCCGGTGGCGGGCCGCCGGATTCAGCTCCCCTTCGCTCGCCGCGCCGATGGCTTCCGTGATGTCGCCGATCGCGCGTTAGGCAGCGGAGCCGCTGGGGCCGCGATCACCGCAGGGGGAATCGGATAGCCGCCCGCCTCCCGGATGTGCGACGCGATCAGTCGCTGCTGGTCGTCGACTGCGCCTGATTCGAGCGCGATGCGATTCGCCCGGAACCGCAACCCTGCCTGCACGCAGAACAGGTCGCACAGCGCTAGTGATCGCGCGACGAGGACGTCGTCGGCAGCATTCGTTTCGATGATCCGCTGTGTTCGCGACATCGCGCACGCCGTCGCGAACAGGTCGATCGCCATGTTCGCCAGCCGCTCGAGAATCATCTGCCTCTCGACGATCGCCGTGCGATGCGTCGTGATCGCCTTCTCGGTCGCCGTCGACAGCTCGCCGACATGCTTCTCCAGCTTTTCCTTGTGCCGCGCCAGTCGCTCGTCGAGTGTCGCATCGAGTGATGCCGTTGCACCGAATCGCTGCATCAGGCGCTCCGCCGCGTACCCACCGAGCAGGCCGACGTTGCGCAGCGGCCGCTTCATCGCCGACCCCAATCCGGCGAGCCGCTGCGCCGGCTCGGCGATTCCATTGAGCGCGATGAACAGCCGGAGGATCTCGTTTGTCCCTTCGAAGATGCGGTTGATGCGCGCATCGCGCAGCAATCGCTCGTACGGATACGGCTTCACGAACCCGCGCCCGCCGGCGATCTGCACCATCTCGTCAGCGGCGCGCCAGAGCAGGTCGCTCGCGAATACCTTGCAGCACGCCGCTTCAAGCGACTGGTCGGCCTCGGCGTCGTCGGCCAGCCTGCCTAACACTCCGAGCATCGCGTCGGCTGCGTAGATCTCGGCCGCGGTCGTCGAGAGCTTGCGCTGGGTGATCTCGAAGTTCGCGATCGGCTGTCCGAACTGCACGCGATGCTCGGCGTAGTCCGTCATCGCGCCGAGCAGTCCCTTCGATCCGGCGACGCAGGCCGCCGCCAGCGAATGCCGGCCTCCATTGAGCACGTTCACTGCCACGGTGAAGCCCTTTCCGACTTCACCGAGCACGTGGTCGGCCGGTACGCGGAGATTCGTGTACTCCAGCTCCGCCTGCGTCGATCCTCGAATGCCGAGCTTGTGAAAGGTGCCCAACACGTTGAAGCCGTCGCCTGGCGGCGTGATGATGAACGCTGTCGGCCGCTGCACCCGCTCGCCCCGCCGCTCGACCCAGGTCTGCGCAAACGTTGCGATCACGCCGGCGCGCTGACCGTTGCCGATCCAGATCTTGCGCCCATTGAGCAGCCACGACCCGTCAGCTGCCTGTTCCGCGGTCGTCCGGATGTTCTGCGCGTCCGAGCCGGTCTCTGGCTCGGTCAGCGCATAGGCGGCCAGCGTTTCACCGCGCGCGAGCTTCGGCAGATACCGCGCTTTCTGCTCATCGCTCCCGAACAGCACGATCGCCTTCGAACCAAGCCCGCAGTGCACGCCGACCAGCACGCCGGCCGATCCGTCGACCGAGGCGATAACGCCGAGCATGTGCGCATAGCCCGTCGCCGACAGTCCGAGTCCGCCGTACTCCTTCGGGATCGTCAGCGCGAGCAGACCGCGCTCTGCGAACGCGCGGATGGTCTCCTCGCGGATCGTCTCCTCCTCATCCGAGCGCGCCGCGTCGAGCAGTCCCTGCGCAGCGAGGTCGCGCACGTCACCTTCGAGCCGGCGAATGATCTTCGATTCGTCCGGCGACCGGTCGTCGAGCGGCAGCGGGAAGGGAAAGACGAGGTCATCGTGGATAGCGCGGGCAAACAATCCACGCGTGAACGATGCGGGTGTCGCGGTCGCGGCCGGGTTGCTCACTGGGTCTGCTCGCCGTGTGATTGGGAATCTGTCGCGCGTGCCTGAGCCGATCCGTGCATCGTCTGTCGAGCGACGCCTGACGCTACGGACGCTCGGCGCGCCGCGACACGCGGTCGAGCTGCTCGCCGAACGAACGCGAATCGGTCACCGGTTCGTCACAGCTGTAGTTGCGGCAGACGTATGCGGTCGGCGCACCACCGCGCACCTCTCGCTGATCGAGCAACCCGATGCCCGCGGTTTCGGTTCCCGGATTACCGCCGGCGAGCGCGAGTGCCGGTAGATAGCGCGTACTCAGCTCCTGCGTCAGGGCGACGAACCGCACGTCGGCGGGGTCGCCCACGATCGCCAGTTCGACTGCACCGTGGGCGATCGTGTCGGCAACGCCGAGCAGGTGACCAAACCCCTGTGGATGCTGTGCCATCGGCTCAGCGAGTGTCCCGGCGATCCACTGTGCCCGACGCGTCAGCTCTGCGTCGTGCATGATCTCGCCGAGCCGCACCAGCAACTCGGCGGTCAGCGAGCTTCCCGACGGAATCGCGTTGTCGGTGACCTCGCGCGGCCGCGTGACCAGCGTCTCGTGATCGCTGGCCGTGTCGAAGAATGCACCAGTCTCCTCGCTCCAGAACCACTGCACGATCGCCGACGCCAGCTGATGGGCGCGATCCAGCCACACGCGGTCGAATGTCAGCTCGTAAAGTGCGAGCGCACCGAGTGCGACTGCGGCGTGATCTTCCAGGTATCCGGCTAGCCGCGTTGAGCCCGCGGTGCGCGTGCGCGAGACGCGACCGTCGCGCACCATCTCGCGAAACAGCAGCTCGCCGTTGCGGAGCGCGAGCTCGCGGTAATCGTCACGCGCAAACACCCGCGCCGCCTCGGCGATGCTCCGCAGCATCAGACCGTTCCAGCCGGCGAGGACCTTCTCGTCGCGGCCCGGCCAGACGCGTCGCGCGCGCACGGCGTAGAGCTTGCGGCGCGCCCGTGCGATGGCATCGCCTAACGCGACGTCGCTGACCGAAGCTCGGCGCGCCGCGAGTTGCGGTGGCTGCGCAAGGTGGACGATGTTCGCGCCCTCGAAGTTCCCGTCGCTGGTTACGTCCCAGTACCGCGCGAGCAATGCGGCATCGTCGCCGACAATCGCGCTGAACTCGTCGAGGCTCCACACGTAGAACTTCCCCTCGTGCCCCTCGCTGTCGGCGTCGAGCGACGAATAGAATCCGCCCTCACTGGACGTCATCTCGCGCGCGACCCAGTCGATCGTTTCCTCGACGCTGCGGCGGATCTCGGTGTCCCCCGTCGCCTGCCAGAGATGCAGCCCAAGGCGCGCCAGCAGCGCGTTGTCGTAGAGCATCTTCTCGAAGTGCGGCGTCAGCCACGTCGCGTCCACGGTGTAGCGGTGAAATCCGCCGCCGAGCTGGTCGTAGATCCCGCCGCGCATCATGTGGAGGTAGCTGTCGCGCGCCACCTGCAGCGCGTGCTCGGTTCCGGTGCGCGCCCAGTAGCGCAAGAGGAAATCGAGCGCCATCGACTGTGGAAACTTCGGCGCCCCACCGAAACCGCCGTGCTCCTCGTCGTAGTTGCGCGTGAGCGCGCGATAGGCGCGCTCGAGGAGGGCAGGTGTCGCACTCCCGGTCGGCCGCGCCGCTTCACCAGCCACCGAGTAAAGCTCGCGCATCGACGCGACCGTGCGGACGATCTGCTCCTGCTTGTTCGCCCATGCGTCGGAAAGTACCGTCAGCACCCTGGTGAACGACGGCATTCCGCGACCATCGTTAGGCGGAAAGTAGGTGCCGCCGAAAAACGGCACGAGTTCCGGCGTCAGCATGACGGTCATCGGCCAGCCGCCGTGACCGGTCATCGCCTGCACCGCCTGCATGTAGATGCCGTCGATGTCCGGCCGTTCCTCGCGATCGACCTTCACGTTGATGAAGTGCTCGTTCATCAGCCGCGCCGTCGCCTCGTTCTCGAACGACTCGTGCGCCATCACGTGACACCAGTGACACGCCGCGTACCCGATACTGAGCAGAATCGGCTTCTTCTCGTCGCGCGATCGAGCGAGCGCCTCCTCGCCCCAGGGAAACCAGTCCACCGGATTGTTCGCGTGCTGCAGCAGATATGGACTGGTCTCACCCGCGAGTCGATTCGCCATTCGCGGAATCTAGGCGGGCGCCGCGATTGCTAATAGCGTGCAGCGGCAAGCAGTCAGCTTACCGCTTAGCGCCAGCCAACTGCTCCTGGCTCGCCGCCTTCTGCTCGATCCGCCTCGTCAGGAACTCCAGCGTATCCTGCTCATGCCGGCGCAGCTTGTTCGGCTGCGGCGTGCGCTCGCGCCATTCCTTTCCACCCGACGGCGGCATCACGTCCCCCTCGAGATACGCCTCGATCAGCGCAGGGTGGATGTAATACTTGCGGCAGACGCTGCGCGTATTGCCAAGCTTCGCCTTCGTGCGGTCCACGGCCGCGATCACGTTCCGCTCCGCCTCGCGGCGCGACTCGACAGGGCCCATCTCGCGAAGCGCCTCGGCGGCCAGCATCGTTCCCGCCCATGTCCGGAAGTCCTTCGCCGTCACCTCGCGACCGGTGATCTCGCGGAGGTATGCGTTGATGTCGCCCGCGTCCACGCTCTGGCGGCGACCGTCGTCATCGAGGTACTGGAACAGCTCCTGACCGGGGAGCTCCTGACAGCGCTGCACCACCCGCGCAATCCGTCGGTCCGTCACCGCGACAGAGTGCACGATCCCGCTCTTTCCGCGGAAGTCGAAGCGCAGCTTCCACCCCTCGACCTCGACGTGGCGGCGGCGCAGCGTCGTCAGCCCGAAGGAGTTGTTCTCCTTCGCGTACTCGTCGGTGCCGATCCGGATCAGCGTGCGCTCGAGCAGCCAGACCACGGTCGCCATGATCTTTTCGCGCGCGTGCCCGGGCATCGCGATGTCGTGCTCGACGCGCTCGCGGACCTTCCAGAGCACGTCGCTCAGCGCGAGGATGCGGTCGAACTTCGACTCATCGCGCCGCGCGCGAAACCCCTCGTGGTAGCGATACTGCTTGCGGCCTCGCCCGTCGCGAGCCGTTACCTGCAGGTGTCCACCGGGATCGGCGCAGATCCACACATCGGTCCATGCCGGTGGGATCACCAGCGCCCGGAATCGCCGCAGTTGTTCTCGCTCGCGAATCACCCGCCCCTCGGCGTCCACGTAGGAAAAGCCGCGGCCGTGCCGACGGCGCCGGATCCCCGGCGTCGCATCGGTCACGTATCGCAGCCCCGCAGCCTCCGCGGCGCCGACGTATTCTCGAGCGACTGACTGTCCCACACGTCCTCCGCGAGCGTCTGCTACGCCTTCTCCGCACGAGCTTCCCGAGCTGCCGGCACGCCGGCGCCCCGTAGCCAAGACGGCGCGAGCCCGGGCGCGGCAACTTTCGCCCCGGTTGCGCCCCCGTACGTCGCCGCCGCTAGGCTGAACGCGCCCTCGCGGATATGTTCAGCGCATGCTCTTCGCCCTCGCCATCGCGGCCGGCGGCGCCGCGGGGACCCTCGCCCGATTCGGCATCTCCGCATGGATGGCTCCTGTCACCATCCGCTTCCCCTTCGCGACGCTGCTCATCAACGTCGCCGGGAGCTTCCTCATCGGATGGCTGAGTGGTGAGTGGTCGCCGGTCAAGGACATCACCATGCGCGCCGCCCTCACCATCGGATTTTGCGGCGGCTTCACCACTTTTGCGACGTTCAGCATCGAAACCGTTCGCATGGTCCACGGCGGTGACGCTCGCCGCGCCGCGACCTACGTCCTCGCCAGCGTCATCCTCTCGGTCAGCGCGGCCGCACTCGGCGTTGCAGCCGCCCGCGCCTTCGCGCGCCCCGCCTGACGCGCGCCGCATTCGTAACTGGATCGCGTTCGCCTAACGCTCGACGTCCATCGCCATCCCCGCCATGTCAGATCTCGAGACCTACCTTGCCGCCAACGACGCCCGCATCCACGACGAGCTCTTCGAGTTCCTCCGGATCCCCAGCGTCAGTGCGCGCTCCGAACACACCAGGGACGTCGCCCACAGCGCCGAGTGGGTTGCGACCTCGCTGCGCAACGCGGGGCTCGACGCGAAGGTCCATCGCACCGACGGCCACCCCGTCGTTGTCGGCGAGTGGCGGACGGCCGGCGCCGGTGCGCCGACGATCCTCGTCTATGGCCACTATGACGTGCAGCCCGCCGAGCCGCTCGATCTCTGGCATTCGCCCCCCTTCGAGCCGACGGTTCGCGACGGACGCATCTACGCCCGTGGGTCGGTCGACGACAAGGGCCAGCTCTTCCTCCACATCAAGGCGCTCGAAGCACACCTGAAGACGCGCGGCAAGCTGCCGGTAAACGTCATCGTGCTCGCCGAAGGCGAAGAAGAAGTCGGCAGCGAGCATCTCGCGCCATTCATCGAAACGCACAAGGACACGCTGCGCTGCGACGGCGTCATCATCTCCGACTCGGCGATGTTCGCGCCCGGGTTGCCGAGCATTCTCTCCTCGCTGCGGGGGCTCGCCTACTTCCAGATCGACGTTCGCGGGCCGAGTGGTGACCTGCACTCGGGCAGCTACGGCGGCGCGGTCGTGAACCCGGCGATGGCGCTCGCCCGGGTTCTCGCGACGCTGCACGACGCGAACGGACAGGTCGCGATTCCTGGCTTCTACGACAGTGTGCGCGAGTGGCCGGAGAAGGTGCGCCGCCAGATGCGCGAGCTGCCGTTCACCGATGCCGGCTTCCTCCATGAAGTCGGCGCCCCCGCGTTAGGCGGCGAGCACGGTTACTCGACCCTCGAGCGGATCTGGACCCGCCCGACATGCGAGGTGAACGGCTTGCTGAGCGGATACACCGGCGAAGGCGCGAAGACGGTGTTGCCCGCGATTGCGATGGCCAAGGTCAGCTGTCGGCTCGTCCCCGATCAGGATCCCGCGCAGATCGAGCGTGCGATGAAAGCCCACGTGGAGCGCGTCGCGCCTCCAGGAGTCACCGTCTCAGTCACTCACCTGCACGGTGGCCGCCCCTGGCGCGCCGACCTCGACGGCCCGCTGTTCGACGCCGCCAAGCGCGCGCTCAAGGCCGCGTTCGGAAAGGAGCCGGTCATCACCGGTGAGGGCGGTTCGATTCCGGTCGTCGGCGATTTTCAACGAATTCTCGGCGCGCCCGTACTTCTCGTCGGATTCGGGCTACCCGGCGAGAACGCCCATGCGCCTAACGAATGGATGAGCGACGAGAATTTCGTGAAGGGGATGCGGGCCATCGCCGCACTCTGGGACGAGATCGGGAGAGGGATGGGGAAGTGATGCAAACAGCGGTCAGGCGACTCTGGCGCGACGTGGTCGCCGGGAGAGTTCAGCTCGCGCTGATCCCGATCGCGCCGATCATCCTGCTGCCGTTCATCATCATCGGCTTCATCGTCGTTGTCCCGCTCTGGGCCGTCGGCATGCTGGTCCTCGGCGTTCTTCGCCTGCTCGCCTGGCCGATCGACCGGGGCATCGAGGCAGCGGGCGGCACCTTCCGCTTCGGTCCGCCCCTCGCCCGCGCCTTCGAATGGGTGAAGACCTTCGGCGGTCTCGCCCGAACGCACACCGCGGCGAAGCCCCGGGAAATTTGATCCACAAATGAAGACGGCGTGACCGGTATTTGGTCGCGCCGTCTTCATTTGCCTGCTCGACCGGGGTCAGAACCGCCACTCGCGAACGATGAATGCGCCGAAGACCGGCAGCGGCTTGACGTCGTTCCGGTTTGGCTCGAGCGTCGGGATCTGCACCTGATATCGCGGCTCCATCGTCAGCTCGTAGCTGAAGCCCTTCGCCGTCCGCTGCCGCAGCCGGACGCCGGGAATTCCGTAGCGTCCCTGCACCGAGAGGTACGTTCGCGGATCGACGTACTTGCCGAGCTCCACCTGGGTGCCCTTGAGGAAGACGCCAACGCCGTTAGGCGTGTAGACCTCGGTCGGCACGTCGGCGGGCGTGATGTTGAAGACGTCCGCGCCTAACGATCGCGACGCCTCGCCCTCGAACTGGTCGGCGACGACGCCGACCGCCACCGCCGTCAGCCGCTGGTAGGCAACTGCGGCCCCCGTCCCGACGATGCTGCCGCTCGCGTTCCCGCTCGACGCGCTCGATCCCTCGCTCTGTAGCAGCGACGACGACGACTTGCCGAATGCGAGGTAGCTCAGCAGGTCCGACTGCGGGATCGGTGGCTGCGCATCGCTCTGCAGCGTGAGCTTCGGGCGCAGCAGCGTGCCCCCGATCAGCACCTGGATGTTCAGCGCCTCACGCTGCGGGAGGTGTACCTCGTATTCGCCGGTCACCTGCAGCGTCGGGTTGAGCGGCTCCCCGGTGCCCGCGTTCGACCCGATGAACATCGCCGAGCCGCGCTTGATGACGAAGCGCTTGGTCAGGAAGGTGTACTGGCCGTTGTCGGTGCTCACCACGCCGTCGAGCGAGAGCGTCTGCTTCGCCCGGTCCACGTGAACGCTCAGGCCCTCGTCAGCCGTGTAGATCTCGACGTTCGCCTCGCGCGATCGCACCCACGTGTTGCGCGACACGTTGAGCGTGACGTCCATTCGCAGCCCGGACAGCAGCGGCGACTGTGTCGGCAGCAGTTCGCGATCGGTCACCACTGACGTGTCGATGACGTCGAACAGCGCGGGGTCGCCGGCACTGATCACTGACTTGTTGGTCGACTCGGGAATGTAGATCACGCCGCTGCGTACCCGCGCCCGCCCGCTGATGTATGCCGCCGACAGCGGACCAGCCATCGCCAACTCGGCGTCCGCGCGCAACGTGCCGCGCTCGCTGTCGAGCACGCGCGCGTTCTGCGTGAAGAAGTGCAGGTCGAAATCGGGATTGCTGAACGTGGCGACGCCGATCGTTCCCGAGAGCCGGATCGGCCCCGACGAGCGTCCGGCAATCGAATCGACGAACACCGTGTCATCGCGCATCCGGACGAACCCGGCGACGTTCCGCACCTGCATCCCGGTCGCGAGGATCCGGAAGTAGCCACGGTCGAGCGCCAGTGCGCCCGACAGCTGCGGCTTCGACATCGTTCCCCGCACCGCGATCTTGCCCGCCGCGCGCCCGGTGACCCCGGCCACTGCGTCGGTGAACTTCGGGATCAGCTCGAGCGGCAAGCTGTCGGCGACCAGGTCCAGCGAGACCGCTCCGCGTCCCAGCCGGCTGCCGGTGTCGGTCCGCTGCAGCGCGAGATCGATCGGAAGCTGGCCACTCACCATCGCCATCGGTGCGCCCCCCGCTCGCGTCGCATCGATCCGTGTCGTCAGCAGCCGCGCCTTGTAGTCGAGCGTACCGTGCAGCTCGGGGACCGTCGTTCCGTGGAACGACGCATGGGCCACGCCTAACGCGACGCGGAATCGCGGGTCAGCCAGCGTCCCCTCAACCCGTCCATTGAGCGAGAGCACGCCGTTGAATGGGAGATTGCTCTCGAGCAGGCCGGCAATGTCGTCGATGTGGAAATTGTCGATCGCGAATTGCAGCGACGCATCACCCTTCGTCGGCAACAGGCCGTTGGCGTAGATCCGCCCGTTCGCGCTGTTGCGCAAGTCGAGGTCGCGAATCTCGATCCCTCGCGCGCCCCAGCGGATCGCCGCTTCCCGCGTACCCCGCCAGATGGTCGTATCGAAGCGGAGCTGCGTCCGCGCCAGGTGCAGCTCCTTCTCGTCGAGGTGCAGGAGGTAATCACCGGTCAGCGAGTATTCGCGGATGTGATCCTGCCAGAGCGTGAAGTCGACCCGTCCCGCGCTGTTCGAGTACGACACACGCGTGTCGACGCTGTCGAGATCAAATCCCTTCACCGTCGCGGCATCGAGCTGCACGCCGACGGCGATCGTCGACTGCGGCGTTCGCGCATTCGTCCACGCGATATCGGCGCGCGCCGCGTGCACCGTGCTGCCAAAGCCGGCAAAATTCTCCCCCGCCATCCGTGCCCGCACGTTGAAGCGCGGTATCCCGCCGGTGACCGTGCCCGCCAGCTGCACCTTGCCCGACACGGAATCCCGTCGTACCGACGGTGGGAGCTTGGCCTTGACCGTCGGCATCGGCGCGCCGGTCACCGCGCGCTCCACCTCGGTCGCCTTCGCCAGCTGAGTCGAATCTGACCGCGCCTGCTCGACCGCCTTCGCGACACGTGCCGGCCGCGGCGCGACCACGCCGGTGTCGTGCGGAAAGTAGCGCGCGAAGCGTTGCAGCGAGTCGAGCTGGCCACGAACCGTCAGCACACCACTGCGACCCTCGACGAGGCCAAACGTCCCCGACGCATTTATCACCGCACGCGAACCGCTGAGCACGACCTTCTGCGCGCTCAGCAGCCCGTTGGCGATCCCCACCCGCACCGAAGCGCTGTCCAGCGCCAGGCTGTCGTATTGCGACGCCGCGACGTCGGCTGATGCGGTCATCGTCATCGTCGCCGGCGTGAAGCCTCGGCCGCGCGCTGCTACTTTCGCCGTCAGCGACGTGCTCGGCAGACGGGCAACTACCAGGTTCGCGTTGAACAGGCGCATCGCAGCGGAGAGGTCGTACCCCGTCTGCGCGCTGGCCAGGTCGAGCGTCCCCCGCACATCGAGCTCACCCCCCTCGACGAAGCGCAGCGACGAGACGACCGCAAGATTGCCAAGCGGCCCCGTTAGGCGGATCGGTCCCGACGCCATGCCGCGCAACTCCAGCACCGGAACGAAGCGTCCCACCGTGTACAGCGAGACGGGACGAGCCCGTGCATCGACATCCATCCACAGTCCTCCCGCAGTCCGGATCGCCGCGCGACCGGTGACTCGCGAGCGCGCACCGTTCTCGACGTGCGTCAGGTCGCCGTTAGCGACCAGTCGCGTCGTCGTCGCGCCGTCAACCGTGGCTCTGCCGACGATGATGCCGCCCACCGGGAGCGCCGGCAGCCAGGGCTTCACCAGCGCAACCTGCACCGGATCGGCGTGAACCTCGAGCGACCGCGCCCGGAATCCGCCGCCGGGGATGAGGCCGACCTCGCCGACCGCCGAGACTTCGCTCCTCCCCGACTGGACATCGGCGAACGTCACGTCGCTGTTCACCCGCAGCGCATGAATCCCGCCGGTCAGAGCGAGTCGTCCGCCTAACGTTCCGCGTCGGGGCGACGTGAAGTTGGGGACCATCTGCTCGATCGTCCGCGTATCCAGCGATGTGACGCGGAGGTTGGTGTCGTGGAACGCCAGTGAATCGCCCAGCGTCAGGCCAAACGCTCCCGTCGCATGCGCGCCATCGAGCGTGACGTCGGCGCCGGTCGCCAGGTACTCCTGCGACCGCCCCGCCCAGGTCAGCGCAAATTCGAGCGATCCCCCGCCGTTCGCCGGGAGCCGCGGATAGAGCCAGCGGAGGTCGCCGGTCGCCACCGGCGCCCCGTGCAGCCTGAGCGTCATGTCCGACGTCGCGTACACGTAACGCCCAGGACCGCTGATCCGCGAACCGGGCAGCTTCGCGTCAGCCTTCGTCCACCAGGCCGAATCGCCGGTGAACTCGAAGGTGCCCTGCAGGTCGCGCACCTCGACGACCGGCGGGAGGAAGGGCGCCGCGATCATCTGCAGCGACGCAACCTCGAGCAGCTTCGCCTCGGTGGCCGGATCGGCCCAGCGGACCCGCGGCAGCCTGGCGTTGATGCGGTCGAACGTCATGATCTTCTGGAATCCACCAGCGACTCGCTCGACCCTGTTTCGTGACTTGCCGCCGACGGCGAGCACGATCGCGCTGTCCTTGCCGGCCGCCGACAGTGTCGAGTCCGGACTCCACGGCGTGCGCACGATCATGTTGCCGTCGATGATCCTCAGGTTCGTCAGCGACACCCAGCTGCCGAAGCCATGCGTCGTATCCGACGGGTTGCGCGGTCCCGACGCGAACAGGCGCATGAAGTTCCAGTCGCCGTTAGGCGGCCGGTTCATCACGACCATCGGGCGAGTCACCGTGACGTCGTTCAGCACGAGTTTCTTCGCCAGCAGGCCGGCCAGCGAGTACTTCGCCGTCACGACGTCGGCGACGAGGAATGGTGCGCCACTGCTGTCGGTGATCGAGATGTCGTGGATCGTCGTCCCGGTCAGCAGGTTTCCGTCCATCCGGCCGATCGACAGCTTGCCGTGGATGTTCGACTGGAGCGCGTTGTAGACGAGGCGCCTCACGCGCTCGTGACCGTAGCTCGTCCCGGTCAGCACCCAGACACCGATCCCGACGATCGCGATCAGCACGATGACGATCCCGGCGATGATCTTCAGAGCGCGCCGCATCAGAACGCCTCGCCGATCGAGAAGTGGAAGGTCAGGCGGTCGAGCAGCGACGTCGCCGGATCGTAGCGGTATTGCTTGTTCAGTCGCACGATCTCGCTGCCCCCCTGCGCGTTGATCCGTTCGGTGTACACCGTCAAGTCCTCGGCGATCGACGGGTTATAGGCGATGTCCACCCGGATCGGCCCGACTGGCGACTTGTAGCGCACCCCGAATCCCGGCGTCACCGCCCCATTGCCGCGAGCCAGGTCGCCGAGCCGCGACGCGCCGACCACACCGGCGTCCACGAACGCGGCGCCGCCGATCTGCCGCCACACCGGGAACCGCAACTCGACGCTCCCCTCGAGCACCGACGCACCGCCTAACGGCCGAGCGGTGAAGTCACGGGCCTGCAGCGTCGCGAGGCCGGTCGGTTTGCCCGACTCGTCCCGCGTCACCGTCTTGCCATTCGGGTCGCAACCGACGATGGTCGCGTACGATGGATCGCAGCCGAGCAGCGTCGCGATCTTGTTCCGCGGAATCGTCAACGCCCGTGGCCCGAGCTGGTTCTCGCCGTACCCGCGCACCGATTGCGACCCGCCGCCATAGAACCGCTTCCGTGGATGCAGCACGTCGCGCGCGTCCTCCACGCCTAACGCTGTGCCGCTGCTGCCGAGCGCCCGGACAATGCCGGCACGCCCGTGCAGGGCGAGCACGCTCGCCCGGCCGATCTGCTTGTAGGTCGCCAGATCGAAGGTCGCCCGATTGTACCGATAGTCCGACGCCGTGAACTGCGATGCATGCTCGATCTCGAGCCGTCCGAGCACGCCTTTCGTCGGCGAGAACGCCTGGTCGGTGCGGTCAATCTGCGCCGTCAGCGCGACCGGCGACAGTCGCTGCGGCGTTCGCTGCGCGCCGATCGTCCCGCTGTCACAGACCCCGTAATAGACGCAGAAATAGAGATCGCCGGCCTCGATCCTCGTGAACTCGAAGCGATAGGTCGCACTCGCCGGCGCGCGAATCGCGATTTCGCGGGTGAACGTCGCCTGCGTCCCTTCGCCGCGATCGATGAACACGCCCGGCGTTGCGCGCCGGTGCGCGAAGACGCCAAGCCCGATCGTGTTCCGCGCGTTCTGGAACCATGGCTGCCTGACGTCCGCACTCAACTGCCAGGTCGGCTTCTCGAACGAAGCGCGGTCGGCGCCCGCGTTACCGAGCGGATTGCGAAAGACCGCGGTGTTGTTCAGCTGCGCGGCGAGGAGGTTGCCAACCGCACCCTGCACGTCGAGCTGTCGTGCCCCGCCGAAGAAGTTGAAGTGCTGAAACCGACCTTCGACCTGCACGAATTCCACGGTGTTGAACCCGGTCGAGATCCGCGCTTCGCGCAGTGGCGCCTCGCGCACCGCAATCTCGAGAATCTTGACGCTGTCCCCCTGCGGAGGCACCACGATCGCCGCGTGCCGGAACAGCTGCGATTCGTAGAGATTGCGCTGGCTCTCGATGACATCCGACTTCTTGAACACTTCGCCTTCGTGCAGCACCAGCGAGTGGCGAATCGTCTGCTCGGAAATCTCCTCGTTCCCGGAGATTCGGATCTCGCCGATCCGGGCCAGCCAGCGCGGTTCCACCGATATCGTGACGTCCGCGGAGTGCGATGAATCGGAGAGCGCGACCGTATCCACCTTCACGACCGCATCGGCGTAGCCGCGATTCCAGAGCTTGTCGCTCAGGTTCACGATCGTCGTGTCGAGTGCGAGGAGGTTCAATGGCTTTCCCACCCTGAGCCGCACCGCGCCGCGAATGTCCTTCGCTGACAGTACCGGTGTCGCCGGTCCAACTGCGATCTTCCGCACCAGCGTCGGCGCTCCCTCCTTCACCCGAATGGTGACGGCGACACCACCGGCCTGCGGCGTCACCACGGTATCCACCTCAGCTTCACGATAGCCGCGCTTCCAGTAAAACACCCGGATGCGCAGCACATCGCGCGCGAGCTCGGTGCGACTGAGGTATAGCCGCTGGTACACTGCGCGCGCCTTCGTTATCCAGCAGAAGGGCGTGAGGATCAGCCCTCGACAATGCGAGGCCTCGGTCGAGATGCTTTGCTGGATGTCCGACGGTGTGAATGCCTTCACCCCGCGGATCGTCAGGCGAACGACCTCGGGATCCTCCCGCTCATCGCTGCTCGCGGTCTGCGCGGACGCTGAAAAAGGGCCGGCAAGCAGCACCGCTGCCCCCAGCGCCCAGAAGGCGGTGTGGATCGTTTTCACAGCGTACCCAAGTGCAAGCGATGGGCCGCTTTGACACCCAGAATCCTCGCCCGACGGCCTCAGCCCGCCGCCCGGGCTATGCGTACCCGCCATAAAAAAAAGAGGCACGCACCGAACCCCCGGAACGTGCCCCATTCTTTTCCTTCCCGGCCGTCTCCCCGCCGCCCCTCGCGCGCGCCCTATTGGCGGGCACCTCTCTCATCGCTCATCTCTCGATCGCCGTCTCGCTCATCTCTCATCGCCGTGACTGAACGCGCGACCCGCGACCCGCTAAAGCCCGGTCAGCAGCGAATCGTTGTTGAGCGTTCCCGCGATCCGCTTGATCAGCCACTCCATCCCCGCTTGCGGCGGCATCTGGCTCAATCCGCGCCGCAGCGTGAACACCGCATCCAGCTGATCGGGACGGAAGAGCTTCTCTTCGCGACGGGTTCCGCTCGTCGCGATGTCGATCGCCGGATAGATGCGCTTCTCCGCGAGGGAGCGGTCCAGCTTGATCTCCGAGTTGCCGGTGCCCTTGAACTCCTCGAAGATCACGTCGTCCATTCGCGAGCCCGTCTCGACCAGCGCGGTCGCGATGATCGTCAGCGAGCCACCGCCTGATGTCGACGGGATCGCTCGCGCTGATCCGAAGAATGCCTTCGGCTTCGCCATCGCCTGCGCATCGAGGCCGCCCGACAGCGTGCGACCCGTTCCACGTTCGGCGGTGTTGTGCGCTCGCGCCATGCGGGTGAGCGAGTCGAGAACGATCACGACATCCTTCCCCGTCTCCACCAGCCGGCGCGCGCGCTCGAGCACGATGTCCGTCACCTCGACATGGCGCAACGCGGGCTGGTCGAAGCTCGACGCGATCACTTCGCCGACGCCCCAGGAGATGGCTTCGCTCACCTCCTCCGGCCGTTCATCGACGAGGAGGATCAGCAGCGCAGCGTTAGGGTGGTTGAGCGCGACTCCCTCGGTGATTGCGTGCAGCAGCGTCGTCTTGCCGGCACGCGACGGTGCGACGATCAATGCGCGCTGCCCGAAGCCGATTGGCGCGATCAGGTCGATCGCCCGGCGAATGAGCTCGTTCCCACCCTTCGCCGCGCGGCCGGTCTCGAGCCACAGCTTCCGCTCAGGGTACGATGCGGTGAGCGTCGCGAACTCGGGGCGCCGCGCCGCGTTCGCCGCGTCGTCTCCGTTCACCGATTTGATCTCGGCGACGACCGTCCGCCCGCGCGGGTCGCGACCTACGGTCGCATCGACGAGGTCTCCACGACGGAGGCCGATCTGCCTGACGATCGGCAAGGGGACGAACGCGTCGCCCGGCTCGGCCAGGTAACTCCCCGCGGCGCGGCGGAGATACCCGCCATCGCGCCCGAGGTCGAACCATCCGGTTGTCTCACCATCTGCGACGACGGGCAGCACCGGACCGCGATCGACCTGCTCAGCACCGCGCCGGGGTCCGCGCCCCCGATTCCGCCGTCCCCGCCGTCCGCCGTCGCGATTTCCATCGCGATCACCCTGCACATTGCCATCGCGATTACCATTGCTCGCGTGGTTCCCGCCGGCATTTCCTCCACCGCCACCCTGCTGTCCACGTCCCCTCGGATGCTGGTGTCGCCCGCGTCCACTCTGCTGGCGTCCAGTGCCACCGCCAGCGCTTCCTGCGCCGCCCGCGTCTCCGCCCACGTTTGCGTCGCGCGATTGCTGCAGCCGTGGTGGTTGATCGTCTCGCGGCTGCGGGGGCTGGCCACCGCGGTCATCGGGCGATCCGTTGTCATCGGTTGCCCCGCCGTCGCGGTCACCGGTGTCGGGTCGCTCCGCACGTTCGGGCGGGGTATAGGATTCACCGAGATCGGCCTCGGCCCGCGCTGTTCCCGGCGTCCCGCCGCTTCCGCCGTCACCACTGTCTCCACTGTCGGCATCACGATACGGGTTCGGCTCCGCGAGATCACCGCCAACGTTAGGGTTGGGGCGGCGCGGGCCGCGGCCGCGGCGCGGGGGACGGCGAGGTTCGTTCATGCAGCGATCATGGTGAAGGGGTGTTGCGATGAAATGGTGCGCAGGCGACGGTGTTCGCGTTGGATGATGTCCGCGGCGCGTCGATGCGGTATGACGTTGGGTCGGCGCCGTGATACGAAGCGCCCGGTTGTAATGCGTGCTCGCGCGCCGAAGCGCGCTGTGTGTCTGATGCGAATGTCGAGCTATGCCTGCGCGTCGCGCGCGCGGTCGTTCGGTAATGCGGCGGTGCTTCCGCGTGACTTTGCACCCGCTTCGTGCTCCCGGCCATCAGCGCGGAAATCGCCCACGCGCTCGTCCGGTCTGTGTCCATGTTTGGAGCGGCGTCTCCGCGTCGTCAACGACGCTGGGGCCACATCCAACCACCCGATTCAAAGATGGGGAGCGCGCTTGGCGCACTGCATCATGCTCGGCTGGCCAGTGACGCGCCATCAAGGCCCGCCACCAATGCTCCAACATCGCACGCCGATCCAATTCGCGCAACCCGGGACTTTCCGGCTTTCGGGCTCCTCCCCTTCCAAAGCGAAGTTCGTGCCCGGAGAAGAGGGTCAACCCGCTTTTTTCGTTACGACGACGTCCAGCTTGCGGACGAGTCCCACCAGGCGACGCGTGCTCTCGATGATTCGCCGCACCGCTGCCGCGACCTCCGGGGGGAGCGACTCCATCTCGAGAAGCTGCGCTTCGGCCAGCACCGCGGTCAGCGGGTTGTTCATCGCGTGCTGCAGGCCGAGCGCGATCTCGCCCGCGGCGAGCAGTCGCTGCGTCCTGCGCAGCTCATCGCGTGCTGCGAGGAGTTCATCGCTCCATCCGTCCCCTCCGACCGCGCGCTCGACAATGCCGGCCATCGCCGAACCGATGGTGCACGTCTCGAGTTGCTCCAGCGCGCCGACTGGCGCCGCACTCGTTGCCAGAATTTCGTCGCGCGTCGTGACCACGAAGACCAGCGCCGATCGAGATCCACCGGCTCGTAACCGATGCGCAATCTCGCCAGCGGCTGCGGTGTCCGATGTCGCATCGATGAAGATCAGCCCACTGCTTGGAAGCTTGCCCAACGCATCCGGCGTGACGTCGCTGACCGCCGCCGTCGGAAAAGCTGCAGTGACGGATTCGCGCACGAGCGAAACAACCGCCGGCGACATCGAGACCAACCCGATTCGTAGTGAAGCTGACATTTCCCTGCATCAAGAGTGACGAGCGGGCGCCGATGTGCACCCGCCGCATCGTCTGTTAGCTTTCGTCCATGATTTCGTCTTCCGCGTCGCCCGGTTCGGCGACCGCCACGAGGGCCACGGCAGACGTCGCCGCGGCAGTTGCCGCCTTCGAGCAGAGCGCCGATTTCCCGGTACTCATTCGCACCTTGCAGACCATCGCCGCCGCCGCCGATGCCGACAGCCTCGTCGCTGCCGCGGAGCCCTATCGCGACCGCGCGGAAGTCGCCGGCCCGCTCTATGAACGCGTCGTCGACCTCCGGCCTAACGATGCCCGCGCACTCGTCGCGCTGGCCAACGCCTACTGGCTCCACGGTCGCGGCGGGGACGTGGTCGGCGAACTCGCCAGTCGCGCCATCGCCGCCGATCCGGACCAGCGCGCCGCGTGGCACCTCTGGGCGCTGTCCGAGTCCGACCCGCGCGCTCGCGTCGCCAGGTGGCAACAGGTTACCGACCGGTTTCACGACGACGATCTCGCGCGCGCGCTGCTCGCAGACAACGCCGCCTCGCTCGCCGGCGCAGAGAGTGACGAGCATGCCCTCGCTCTCGCAATACGGACGTATGAGGACCTGCTCTCGCGGGCGGTGCGGAGCGAACAGCGAGACGCGCTCGAAAAGGCGCTGGCGACGCTGAAAAACTGGTCGGTCTGAGCGCGCCGCGACAGCGACGTTAGGCGGTCGCGGTGAGCGGCACCGCCGGCAGTACGCCGTGCAACCCGTCGAGCACATCCTGGAGGTCGAACGGCTTGTGGAGCGTCGGACACTTGCACGCCGCGATCAGCTTGGCGGCCCGCTCCGTGATGTCGCCAGTCATGAACAGCGTTGCGGTCCGGAGATGCGGCTGGATCGCCGCGGCGAGCTCGAAGAAGACGTCACCGCGCATATCGGGAATCCGGAGGTCGATAAGCATCGCATCGAACCGCTCGGCGCGAATGAACGACGTGGCTGTCTCGCCGTTTTCGACGGTGACGACGTCGTAGCCCGCGCGGCTCAGCGCGATCTCCAGCGCCTTGCAGATCGACGGCTCGTC
This sequence comes from Gemmatimonadaceae bacterium, assembly GCA_031360575.1. GTDB lineage: Bacteria > Gemmatimonadota > Gemmatimonadetes > Gemmatimonadales > Gemmatimonadaceae > JABFXC01. The sequence continues at coordinate 43,374 of JANMBU010000080.1, read as the reverse complement.
ATCGACGACGAGCACTCGCGCACGATGTCTTGTTCCGTGTTGCGCCATGCCGTTCTCCTCACATGTCGTCCAACTCGACCGCCGGGGCGAATAAGCGCGCGGCGACTCGCTCAACGAACTCCTCCACCCCGATCGACTCCCTCGCCTCGAGCGGGCGCAATCCAACCAGTTCGAGCATCACCCGGTTCAGCACCCGCGGCTCGCTGTAACCGAGCTTTTCCGATACGTCCTCCAGCAGCCGCCCGGGATCACGCAGAAACGCAAAGGCGCGAACCGCGCGCGCTGCCTGCACGAGCAACCGTGGCGAAGTAAAACCAGCGGTCTCCAGCACCCTGTACAGCTGTCGCCGCGTCATCCCCGCTCCCGCGGCCAGATCGTCCACCGTCGAGTAGTGCCGCGGCGCCCGTATCATCCGCGCAACCGCTCCGCCCACCCGCGACGGCAACGCCGCTACAGCCTTCGCCACCTTGGCCAGCAGCAGTTCTCCCAATGCGTGACCTGGCAGCTGCGTCAGCAGATCGGAAAATCGCCGCGGGTCATCGTCGAACCGGTGGAGCACCACGTGCTGCAATCCATGCTTGGCCAGTTCGACCACCACCCGCATCGCGCTGGGGGTCAATGATGTATAGACCACCACCCGCAACGACGGATATCGCTCCTGCAACAGCACCGTCTCCGACACCCGCACCGTTCCTGGAAGCGTCGGGTCGACCACTGCGATATCCACATCCCCCTTCCTTACGCGCACCTCCAGCGCGTCCCACCCATCGACCGGCACCAACTGGTGTCGATCACCGAGTACGATCCTGAGGTGCGATAGCAATGCAGCGGGGAGGTACGCGACGACGTCCAAAGAGACTCTGGTTTACATGTCTCAAATCACCAGTCAGAGGTCTCAAATTGCACGTTCCCCCCGTTTCTCGCGAGCCTAGCTTGGCGTCAGAAATTGTTCCGCCAAACCTGACTCACGAGGTAACCCCATGCGTCGCAACAAGATCGTCCTTCTCGCCCTCGGCGTTGCCGCCCTCGTGGTTAGCGCCTGCTCCAATCCGGTCGCACCGACGCCGACGAAAGGCGATTGCGGCACCCAGACCGGCGGACAGATTTGTATGGCCAGGCACTAGGCAGTTCGCCCCGCAGTTGCGAGGCCGGACCTTAGTCGGTCCGGCCTCGCCTCATTTAAGTGTCCCGCGCACCGACGAGCCTCCGCATCCGATAGATCGCGTCGGCGACGTCGACGACAGATTCTGGCGCCGGCACGGCGACGAATGCCGTCGAGTCGCGTTCGCAAGCACGCTCGCTCGCTTCGAGATGCCGCAGGCTTTCCTCCGCCGCGAACAACAGGTGGTTGAGCCGGTGCTTTCCCGCGAGTTCGATCGCGCGGTTCAACGAGCGATGCGCACGATCCGATCGTCCGAATACAGCGTATCCCTTGCCCGATTCCAAATGGAAGGCGACTTCCAGATTTACGGGCAACTCTGAGGCTGTGAGCTCTCGCCGAAATGACTCGAAGGCGGGCTCGCTGGTCTCGAGCACGGACAGCTCCAGCAAGTTCAGAGTCGCCGTCCAGCGGACATATTGTTCCTGCGCAGTCGCCGCGAGTACCAGAAACGCATCCCGCGCGGCGCTCATCACGCCGAGTTCCATGAACGAACTGGCAATGTCCGTGAGCACGCGGTCGCGTGCCGACTGGCCCGTCAGTCTGGCGAGTGCGTCGTAAGCGAAACGAATCGCGCTCGTGTAATTGCCACGTTCGTGCGCGACCGTCGACCGCTCATGCAACGCCAGTCCGGCCACATCGTCGAGTGACTCACTCGTCGCCCGCGCGATGGTGTCGTCGAGAATTTCCTCGGCGCGCGGCAGGTTGCCGCGCGAGATCGATAATCGAGCGTCGGCGATGCGAGCTCTGAGAATGCCGACGACGTCGCCCATCGACGTCGCAATGCGCCCCGCGTCTGCGTACGCGACCGCCGCCTGTTCGAACTCACCGACCATTCGCAGGCAGTAGCCAAGCTGCATCGATGCATCGACGTAGACGTCGGACTCGTCGATCGGATGTGCATACGTCAACAGCGTCTCGTATACATCCGCAGCGAGCAACCACTTCGCGTCGAAGTGCAACGCACGACCGTAGGCGCTGAGCCGCGTCGCGACCACACTGAAATCGGCGCGCTCAGCGTGGGCCACTGCATCCACGACCCCACCCAGGATCGTCCGCGCCGGATCGCCTGGAGTCATCGCCTGCACGGCGTCGCGCACGGCGTTCAGTCCCCATGCATCAGCCGCGGCGATCTGCGCACCTTCGTCGTACCATGCGTCGACGAGCCGCAGCACGACCATGCCCGCAGTCGTTGCATGCCACTCGGTACTTCCTTCGTCCAGCGTGCCAAGCGCCTCAAAAAAGGCGAGATGTCGAATCGGTCGGTACAGGTCGGACACGGTGCCTCCAGTCATGAACGTCGTCGTCCCTGATTCTCGACAACAGTCGCACCAATCATGAGCGCAATACAAGTGGCGAAACGAGACGCTCAGGTGGGAATCTGTGACACAGCCTCGCCAACGTGTGCAAAGAGCCGGAGACGCCGGGCGTTTTGCCCTCACCGAGGCGTTAGGCAGCGGACGCTCTGACCTTACACTGTCATGATTTTCGACGGTCGGGCATCGCGACCGATGTGTATCGTCGAAGGTCAACCGCGCCATCGCTCGAGATTCGACCGATGGCGTGGTTGCTGGCGACCAGCGTAGGCACGAGCATTTTCGCCGTCTGGACGATCAGCTACTCGTGGGCAACGACTGTCGCGTCGCCATCCGAGACATAACGGTCGCTCGTCCGGTCCAGTCGATCGAGGACGTTCGGCAGCGAATTTCCGGTGACCTTGAGCCGCTGCACGCTGAGCGGATTGAATGCCGGCGCGTAGGGACTCGGCACCGGGCCACCCCAGACCTCGAAGATCGCGTCGAAATCGTAGCGAATCGTCTTGCCCGTCTTTGGATCAGTCCAGCTTCCGCTCTTCGCGAGTGCGTGATTCTTTGGCCATATCCCGAGCGGGAGAGCGAACGAACGGACCTTGTAGCCTGGAACAGCAGAGTCGATTGCCATCAGCCCGCGTGCAATCTGCTCCTGCACGACTTCGTCGCTGTACTTGTTCAGCTGCGCATGCCAGAGCGTGTGATCGCACAGCTCGAAGCCCATCGCTGCGAGTTGCTGCACCTTCTTGAAGCGCCAGGCTGATTTCTGTCCCTCGATGTTCCTCTCACCAAAGAACGCGTGACCGGCCGCTGCCGCGGGCAGCATGCAGAATACCGCCTTGTTCCCCCAGCCGGGGTGCGACTTGGCGAAGTCCACCCAGATGCCGACCGCGCTGGATGAGTCGATGACAAGTTGACCATCGCGTTCGATGTAGCGGAACTGCGACGGCGAGGCGTCATCGAAGGTGATGACCACAGGCGACATGCCGGATGGAAGGTCGATCTTCCTGTCGAGGACATCGACCATGTTCACTGGGCGATAACCTCGCTCGTAAAGCAATGCGAGATCGCGGCGAAAATTCTCGCGCTCGCGTCCCCACGACGATTCATGATCGCCGATCAGATGATACATCAGCACCAGCACGCGCCCCATCTCGTTAGGCACTCGCACGCCAGGCCGCGATGCGCTCGAGTGATGGACGCTGTCGGTGGTGGCGATTGATCCATTGACGGTGGACACCGTCGGGCCACCAGGGGCAGCGGCGTCGATCGCTGGTCGCTCCGGTGATCGACTCTTGCAACCAACAGTAAGAACCAGGGCAGCAACCGCCACCGGCAGAAGCCGCGCGGCGGGGATGGCGAGTGTGCGGGGGTGCATCTCTGATCGATGTAAAGGAAGTCGCGCGACGGAAGATCGCGCGGAAGGCGGTGCGGTGATGTGACGACCGACACGCACCTCGGTAAACGACGCTAACGATCACGCACCGAAAAACGAAGCCGACGAGTCTACATTCATACACTGGACTTGCCCTCCGCGGTCCGAGCCTGGTCAGACCACCGTGCGGCTCGGCAACGGCTTCCGGCAACCAAGTGGCTCGTCCGGCGTACCAAAGTGTCAACGATGCGATTCATTCCCGAGGACTCAGACGAGGCGTTGGTCCTCAGCCATTCGGCACTGTCAGCATGGGTGCTGATCCGCCGCCGCCGGCTGATCGCTCGGATGCGTCGCGATCCGCTACGTCCGCCGCGGGTCTGGGTTCGCCGACACTGGCCCGCGCTTGCCGCGCTCACGGTCGCAGTTGCGGCAACCTTCGTGACCGACGGCTGGTTGGCCAGCTGCGGTTTTCAGGGGTGCCCGACACGCGACGAGATCCGGGCGTTCCGCCCCGCGGAGGGTGGTCGCATCGTCGACCGGAACGGCGTACTCCTGGCGCGAATGACGCCCGTACACCGTGTGAACGTTCCCCTCGCCAGGATCCCGGTTCAGGTTCGCGCGGCATTTGTCGCCACCGAAGATCGGCGCTTCTACGAACATCGAGGACTCGACTGGCGAGCCGTCGCCCGTGCCGTATCGCGCAACGTCGGGGCATTCGGCGTGCGCGAAGGCTTCAGCACGATCACGATGCAGGTCGCGCGCAACGGATTCGTTGCGGGCCGATATGGTCGCCGGACCTTCGCGCGCAAGCTCATGGAATTGCGTCTGGCGCGGTTGCTCGAGAGCAACCTGACGAAGGACCAGATCCTCGAGCTCTACCTGAACGTGATCTACCTCGGCAACGGCGCATACGGCGTCGAAGCCGCCAGCCGTGACCTCTTCGGCAAAGGTGTCGACAAGGTCGATCTCGCCGAGGCAGCGCTGCTCGCCGCGCTGCCGAAGGGGCCGTCATCCTACGCGCCGCGTCGTGCACCCGACCGTGCGCTCCGCCGCCGCAACCTCGTGCTCGCGCTGATGACGCGCGAAGGCTATGTCGCTCGCGCGGACGCCGAGCGCGCAACGCACCGGCTGCTCGGCATCACGGTTGATGGATGGCACCCGCAGGAGCCGGGGGACTCGTTCGCACTCGATGCGGTGCGCGCGCTCGTCGATTCGGTGGTCCCGCTATCGCTCCGCGATGCTGACCTTACCGTCGTGACGACGCTCGATGGACGCGCGCAGCGCGCTGGCGAAGCGGCCGTGACCCGCCAAGCGGGCGCGCTCGCTCGCGAAGGCGTCGCCTGGTACGGCCCGCGGGGCGCGGGCGTGCAGGGGGCCCTTGTCGCCATCGATCCCCGCAGCGGCGATGTTGTCGCCCTCATCGGGGGCGAGCGTTATGAGCGCGGTGGATTCAATCGCGCGCTGCTTGCGCACCGCCAACCCGGCTCCGCATTCAAGCCCTTCGTCTATGCAGCGGGACTCGCCGCCGGCTTCACGCCCGCGTCGCTGGTCGACGACGAGCCAGTCGCGATTGATGACGGAAGCGGGCACCCGTGGACACCGGCGAACTACGACGGTACTTACGAGGGACAGATCACACTTCGCCGCGCGCTGATGGTGTCGGCCAACGCGGCAACCGTTAGGCTGAGTCGGGCGATCGGTGAAGCGCGTGTAGTCGCTCGTGCACGCGATAACGGAATCACCAGCGAGATGCGCGCGGTACCGTCGATTGCGCTCGGTACGCTGGAGGTGACGCCGATCGAGCTGGTCACGGCCTACGCGCCCTTCGCCAACGGCGGCTATCGTGTGTCGCCGCGGCTCGTTCGGCGAATCGAGGGTCCGGACGGAACGCTTCTCTGGAGCAGCGAACCGATGCTCACCCCAGCCATGGATCCGCGTGATGCATGGCAGGTCACATCGATGCTTCGCTCGGTGGTCGATCACGGAACCGGCCACGCGGTGCGCGACGTCGGCGTCACCGGGCCGATCGCCGGGAAGACGGGCACCACCAACAACAACGCTGACATCTGGTTCGTCGGGTATTCGCCGACGATCGTCGCTGCGGTCTGGTTCGGATACGATACCCCGCGCCCACTGCCCGGTGGCGCGTCGGGGGGACGCTTTGCCGCGCCGGCATGGGCCGAGTTCTACGAGCGCGGCTGGCGCGAAACCGGAACCGATGCGTGGTGGACCCCGCCGGCCGGCATGGTGAGTCGCGTGATTGATGCGACGACAGGCGAGCTCGCCGGCGAGTGGTGTCCGACGACGCAGGAGGAATGGTTCAAGCCGGGGAGCGAGCCGACACAGCTCTGTCGCGAGCACACCCCGTCGCAAGCGCCGATCGAGGCCGCGGTGGCCAGTGTCGGACAGAAGATCGGCAAGGCACTGAAACGGATCTTCAGCTTCTAGCAAAGGCCGGCGGGGCGCCTAACGTTCGGTGTGCCACGTCGAGACAAGCCGCGGCCGGCACCGCGCCGCTTCGACCACCGCGCGGTGGCCCCCCTCTTGCCCCGAATTCGTCGCACTCGAACTTCGGATTGAAAATGCTCAGACCAACAGCACCATTGTCAGCGCGCCGCGCCCTTGCTCTTGCCGCCGGATGCGCACTGCTTGCCAGCGCCTGCGAGATCGTCGGCAAGGGCAGTTCGAAGCGCGATACGAGCACCGTCGTCGCCCCGGCGGCGACCGCGCCGCTCGATACCGGCACCCCGGCGAGCGGGGTGCCGGCGGCGCCATCGGAATCACTTGCGGCAACCTCCTCGCGCGACACGGGAGTCGTCACGCTCTCCACCGATCATCCGGCGCGCGGTGGTGTGTTGTTCGCGCTCGCGGAAGGTATCGCGTCCGACATTCCTCGCTGCAGCTGGAAGGGAGCAACACTTCCGTGCGCGCGGGTCAGTCGGGGTGTGCTCGCAATCGTACCGCTTCCGGCTGATGAACCGGCGGGCGTGTTCACGCTCGCGTTCGAGCGACCCGCCGGGAGGATCACGCGTCAGATCACCGTTGCCGACCGCGACTTCGGTCGCGAGCTGGTGTTCCTCGACTCGGCCCACTACGCGCTGGTGAAGCGCGGGGCGGACGTCGCGCGCGATGCTCGCGCGCTCCGTGGCGTACTCGCCACCGAATCAAGCCAGCGACTGTGGCGCGGCAACTGGAGTCTCCCCCTCAAGGGCGCCCGCAGCGCGGGCTATGGCGTCGAACGATTCTACTACCTTGCGGCCGACTCGTCGCGCGCGATCAGCCTCGGTTCGGACATGCGGGCGCGCGGAAGCTTCGGCGTCGATACGAATGCGGCGGGCGCGGGAGTACCATCGTGGCGGCACGCCGGAATCGACATCGCGGCGGCGCGCAACACGAGCGTTCTCTCACCCGCCGCTGGAACGGTGGCCGATGTCGGCGAATACGTGCTCACCGGAAAGACCGCGATCATCGATCACGGCCAGGGCGTGCTGACAGCCTACTTCCATCTCGATACCGTTCTCGTTCGTCGTGGCGACCAGATCGCGGCCGGAAAGCGCATCGGTCGCGTCGGCGCGACCGGCCTGGCAACCGGGCCTCACCTCCATTACGGCATCTACCTGCACGGCAAGGATGTTGATCCCGCCGCGTGGATGGCGATGCCCGCGTTTGCGCGCGACGACGCCCGGCCCGTCTCGGGAAGTCAGTAATCGCTGTCGCAGGCGGCGTTTGCGCCGCCTCGAACCTTTTTCTGGGCGACGGGTAGATCAGCACGGGGGTTGGACGCGGGCGGTTCGGCGGCGCAGAAGGTTGCGCAGCCGAACCGCTCGTCGTATGTAGATTGACCTCTCCCCGCACCGTGCTGCTTGCACGGGCGCTACGTCCTGCAAAGGTGTCCCATCCGCATTGATGATCTGACGCGTCTGCCGCTGCGCAGCACGTTCATCGAGGCCGCAACGGCCGCGATGGAGGCGGCGCGTGCCGAAGGGCGGGCGGTTTCGCTGATCGTCATGGACGTCGACCACTTCAAGCTGGTCAACGACACGTATGGCCACCTGCAGGGCGACGACGTGCTCGTCGCAGTCGCGGAGCTGATTCGGAAAAACCTCCGCGCGTCCGACGTCGCGGCAAGGTACGCCGGCGATGAATTCGTCGCGCTGCTCCCGGACACGCCAAGCGAAGGTGCGCGCGAGGTTGCCGACAGAATCTGCGCCGGCATTCGCGGGCACACCTTTTTCCTGCGCGATCGCCCGGGGAACGTCGTCGTCACCTCGTCGATGGGTGTCGCTTCATTTCCGGAGCACGGCGCCGATTACGATACCATCTTCGCGGCCGCCGACCGCGCGCTGTATCAGGTCAAGCGCCAGGGACGTGACGGAGTCGCGGTCGCGTCGAACTCGGATGAAGAGCCGACACACCTCCCGCTGAGCATCGAGCGGTTCGTCGGGCGCGTCGAAGAGCTGCGCGGAATGGTGAAGCTTCTCGAGGCCGCCGCCGAGGGACAGCCGAAGGTCGTTGCGGTGAGCGGCGAGGCCGGCGTTGGCAAGACGACGCTGATCAAGCAGCTCGAGCCGGAAGTGCGCCTTCGTGCCGGATCGCTGGTCACCGGCCGTGCGCATGAAGCCGACGTGCAGGCGCCGTACGCGCCGTGGGCCGAGGTCATCGCCGCGATCCGGCGGCTCGACATCGTACCGAAGCACCCGTGGCGCGAGCTGCCGCGGCTCGTTCCAGCGTTAGGCGATGACTCGCCGTTCGAGGATGCGAGCGTCGGGTCCAAATACATGCTCCTCGAGGAGATCGCCGAGTTCATCCGGCTGGCGGCGCGCGAACGGCCACTGGCGATCATCCTCGACGACATGCAGTGGGCCGACTCGGCGTCGTGGGACACGCTCGAATACCTCGTGCCGCAGCTTGAGAACGAGCGCCTGCTCATCTGCCTGACGATCCGGGCCGAGGAGACCTACGGCGAGACGCTCGAGCGACGACGGCGCCTGTCGCGCAACGAGCTGTTCAACGAGATCACCCTCTCCCGCCTAACGCGCGAGGAACTGAAGCAGTGGATCGAGGCGGCGTTCCATCGGCAGGACGTCGGTCGCGAGCTGCTCTCCTTCCTCTACCGCCACACCGAGGGAAATCCGCTGTTCGTCGTCCAGGTGCTGCGCACGCTGGTCGACGAAGGAGCGGTCTGGTACACCGGCGAACGCTGGGAATGGCGACCGGTGTCGGAGCTGCGACTGCCGGTCGGCGTCAGCGACCTCATTTCGCGGCGACTGTCGCGACTGAGCGCGCAGTCGCAGACGATCCTGACGACGGCCGCCGTGATCGGTCGCGAGTTCGACATCGACCTCGCGATCGACGCCGGCGCCGGCAGTGAGGAGGAGCTACTCGATGCCGTCGATGAAGGGATTCGAGCGTCGGTGCTGCAGGCAACGTCAGAGCGCGGCGCCGACCGCTACACCTTCACGCACGGCAAGATGGCCGAGGTGCTGCGCGAGTCGGTGAATCCGCGCCGGCTGCGCCGCATGCACGAGCGGGTGGCCCAGGCATTCGAGCGTCGCACCCCCGATGCGGCGGCGGAGATCGCGACGCACTACGATCGCGGCGGGAATGCCGACAAGGCATACCGTTATGCGATCCTCGCGGCCGATCGGGCGAAGGGCGTCTACGCGCATACCGAAGGTACCGAGTTCCTGCGGATTGCCGAGCGCAATGCGGCAAGCCCGGCGCACCTCGCCGACGTGCGAGTGCGATTGGCACACATCGCCGAAGCGGTTGGCCAGTATGTCGAGGCGCAGGAGCTTTGCGATCTGGCCATCGAATGGTTCGAGGGTCAGGGCGATCGCCAGCGATCGCTGTCGCTGCGCGTCATGCGCGAGCGGCTGCGCGGTTTGCTCGGCCAACCGGCGGGCAAGACGCTCGAGGCCGCGCAGGCACTCGACAACGAGGCTCAGGCCCTGGACGCGATCGCCGAGCGGGTGCCTCTGCTGAACATGATTTCCCACGCTCACTGGCGCCTCGGCAACACGCAGGCCGGCGAGAAGGTGGCGTGGGAGTGCGTGAAGCTGGCCGAGAAGGTGGCCGACCCGTCGCTGCTCGGCGAGTCGCTGAGCCGGCTGGCGAGTGCGATCCAGCAGGATCAACCGACGCAGGGCCTGGAGATTCACAAGCGTGCCCTCGCACTCTGGCAATCGTTAGGCGATCGCCGCGGCCAGGTGCGTTGCCACGCCAACCTCGGCGGCGCGTACATCATGCTCGGCAACTGGGAAGAGGCGAAGGTGCACCTGACGACGGCCATCTCGATTGGGCGCACAGCGGGCGCGCCCGACATATGGGGAGTCGCCGCGCTCAACCTTGGCGTAGTCTATCTCAAAGGCGGAGAGTTCGACCGGGCGCGCGAGCTGTTCGGAGAGTCGCTCGCACTGTTCGCCGCGGCGAAGAACAGCGAGCGTCAGTTGTACGCGCTCTTCAACCTCGCGCATCTGGACCGCGACCGGCACGAATACAATTCGGCCGCGGAACTCTACGACGTCACGACATCGCTGGCGCAGCGCATCGGGCACTCGGACGTGGAGATCGGCGCCATCGCCGGGTCAGGACTTTCCCTGCTCGCGCAGGGAAAGGCGGAGCCAGCCCGCGAGAAATACGAGACGGCGGGCGAGCGGATGCGTTCACGCAGCGACTGGTTCCAGGGTCGCGAGCTGGTGGAAGCGCTGGGAGTTTACGTCGGGGTCCGTGACGGACGGACGGCAGAATCGTTAGCCAGATTCGAGCAGGCTCTTGTAATGGCCGAGGCAAGCGACCTCTACGTTGCGGCGTGGCTCACAGCGGCCTGTGCCGAGGCGCTGTATGATGTTGCGAGGGACCGTATGCGCGAGGTCGTGGGCGTCTATGTGGATAGGGTGCGCGGGATGGGATATACGGAGATCGATCGGAAGCTCGAGGACATTTTGGCCCGGACATAACGACCTGATGACCGGTCAGAAGGACCGATCTCCCGGAAAACCTGGAATCAGGTTGTTGGTGAGCTTGCTAGCGTAAAACATTGTCTTACATGATGTTACGAGACTCATCCGGACTGCTGAGCGTGCTGGTACGAGGTGTGCTTTAGGTAGGGCCGCAAGCCATGTCTCTTCCCTTTCAGGACTAACCCATGTTTCGCTCGAACCGTTCGTTCATGAGGCTGACTCTGATCTCTTCCGTCGCGCTGCTTGCAGCGTGCTCGGCGGCGGATCAGGCGGTGGCGCCGACGGTGAAGCATACCGTTCTGCCCGCCGGTGCCCCCTCGCTGGACGTGATCACCAATTCTGTTGCAGCTGACTCCATGTCAGCGGACGTGACGGTGACGCCATCGGGCGGCATGTTCGTACTGGGCAACAACGCCGTCTACTTCCCGGCGAACTCGATCTGCGATCCCGCGACATCGACCTATGGCCCTGGCCACTGGGACGATGCCTGCGACCCGCTGACGCAGCCGATCGGCTTCCACGCCGAGGTTCGTCGCAATGCGGCGGGCCAGAGCTACGTCGACTTCATGCCGGCCGTGCGGTTTGTGCCGACGACGAATTCGAGCCAGATCGTGTGGATGATGATGAAGATCGGCACCGACGTGACCGCGGCGAACTACGCCTCGTTCGGTATCCAGTGGATGCCTAACGGCACGCCGGACGTGACGGTCAACGAAGGCGCGAGCGACGCGTCCCTCAAGACCTACGTCGACGTGACACGCGGCATCGCGTTCCGTCGGGTCAAGCACTTCAGTGGCTACATCGTCTTCACGGACGTGAGCACCAGCGCGCCGCTGGATGACATCATCCCGATCTGGTAAGGTGAATGTCGATGATTACCTCTCCGCGTAATGGTGACATTCCGCGGGCCGGTCGCTGACCGCCTGCGAAGAAGGATAAAGGACGAAAGGGCGTGCCGAGGTGGGCACGCCCTTTCGCTTTGTATGGAGCCCGCCGTCAGGCCTCAGCGACGAAGCACGTAGCCGACGCCGCGAACCGTATGCAGGAGAGGCGGAAGGCCGTCGCTGTCGATCTTCTTGCGGAGATAGTTGATGTAGACGTCGACCACGTTTGTTGACGGTTCAGTATCCTGCCGCCAGACATGGGCGGTGATTTGATCGCGGGTCAACTCGCGATCGGCATTTTTCATCAGATACTCGAGCAGCGCGTATTCACGCTGTGTGAGCGCGATATCGCGAGCGCCCCGGCGGACTTGGCGGGAGATCGGGTCGAGCACGAGATCCGCCACGCGAATCTTGGCGTCATCAGCCCGCAGGGTCGCTCGGCGCAGCAGCGCGTTCACGCGGGCAAGCAACTCGTCCGTATCGAAGGGTTTCGCCAGGTAATCGTCGGCGCCGGCATCGAGGCCGGTGACTTTATCGGTGACGGTGTCGCGCGCCGTGAGCATCAGCACCGGCGCGCGAAATCCTCGGCGGCGCAACTCGGCGGCGACCTCGAGTCCGGAGCGACGCGGAAGCCCAATGTCGAGGATGACAAGCGCGGGGGAGGTGTCGAGCGCCTCGATCAGCCCCGCTTCGCCATCGTGGGCGCGACTGACGTTGTAACCGTTCTTGGAAAGCGTCTGCGTGATCACCGCGAGCACGTCGCGATTGTCCTCGACGACGAGGATCGTCGGAGCGGTGCTGGTCGCTGGCATCGGGCAAACCTATGCGTCCGCTACCTAACGGCAAGCACGCGAGGCCGAGGGACATGTATCGAAGCGGTAAAAATTGAGGATAGCGCGCCCCTTGAGGCCGTGTCGTCGCAGCGTTTTGTTTACGGTGTGTGGAGTAATTACAACATCGGTCCAGCAGTTCGGAGCGGGGCGCGGGCCGGTGCGGTCGCCGCCGCCGCGGTCACCGGGGCGCTACTCGGCTTTGGTGTTCGAGCCGGCATCGCGTCACGACCCTTCAATGCCGCGGCGGCGCTGCTGATTGGAAACCGGGCGCGCGGGGTGTGGGGATTCGTCACCAGTGTCAGCCTGGTGGGGGAGCTCGTCGTCATCGCCGTCTGCGTTGCCGGCGGCGCACTGTGCGGCGTGCTGCTGCAGTTTGTGCCTGACGATCGGCGCGTGCGGTATCCGCGGGTGTTCGCGTTCTCACTGTCACTGGCCGCCGCCGGCGCCTTGTTCTTGTGTCTTGTCGCGTGGGCCCCTGAATTCGTCGGCGCCGCACCCGATGGGGCGCTCTCGATCACGCAGGGCGCGGTGCTCTCGCTCGTCGTGTCAGCGGCATACGCATCGGGCATGGGCCTTGCTCGATAGCGCATCGCAGAGCGAAAAATCCGCTCGGTGGTGAGGGCACACGACATCGAAAATGTGCGCGTGAACCGGGCGGAACTCCAAGCCCACGCACGGGTTCGAGAGAACGTACCCTGAACGACCCCGCGAACTGTGCAACCCGGACAGCCGGCGCGTTATTCGTTGCAGAACGCGTGAAACGGAGGGGAGATGCAAGTGGCAGGGGAAGAGCGGGCACCGCTCAAGGAGGGGGGAATGGACGTCCTCGTGATGTTGGAGGACGGCTCGGACCACCCGCTCGTGCTCGCGCATGTGAATTCTGTGCCCTCATCGCTCGATGCGGAGCGCCCGTCGCGAGACGTGGTGACGCTGTATGGTGCGCCGAGTCCGGAATCGCTTGCGCTGGTGTTGGCGGCTGCGGTCGAGAGCCATCGATCCAGCGATGACCATGCAGACGCGATCCGACATCTCGGCGTTTGGGCCGAGCGTGGCGCAATCGGCGATGCAGCGTGGCGCGATGGTGCCACGGGGCAGTTGATGACGCAGGATCTCGAGATCCCATTGGAGATTCTGCATGCGACGGCGGGGCGGCTGTTGTCCGAGTGCGGGCAACTGATCCGTCGCCTCGCGGCTGGGCTGTCGATGCCCGACTGGCCGGAGGGTGCGCGCCGCGCGATCACGATTTCGCTTGGCCCCGTCCTCGACGTGACGGCTGGTGCCCGGGCGCGGCTGGACACCATGCTCGACACGGTTCGCGAAGCGGATGGACTCACCTTCGAATACGAGGGAGACTGAATCGAGCGTTCATTAGTCAGCGATGAGCAGTAAGCGACAGACAGGAAGCCAACGGCGGGCCGGGAGATTGATTCCCGGCCCGCCGTTTGTTTGCCCGATCGGCGCGCACGATCACGATCGGGCTGCTTGACTCGCGAGCTCCGATGCGTCAGGGTACAGTATCGACCAAGGGAGGGTTACCCATGCGGGACTACGAAGCGCGGGCGATCAGGAACGTTGCGGTTGTCGGACACGGAGCGAGCGGGAAGACCACACTGGTCGACTCGCTCGCATTTGTTTCCGGATCCAGCCGGCGACGAGGATCGGTGAAGGAGGGCACGGCGCTCACCGACGGAACTCCCGAGGAAATCGAACGCCACTATTCGATCAACGTCGGCTGCGCGATCGCTGAATGGATGGACACGAAGATCAACCTGCTCGACACGCCAGGCTATGCGGACTTCGCCGGTGACGCGACGGCAGGACTCGCGGCGGCCGACGGTGCGCTGGTCGCAGTAAGCGGCGTCTCCGGTGTGGAAGTCGGCACCGAGCGGATGTTCCGGGAAGCGCTCGAGCGACGCGACCCGGTGATGTTCGTGATCACGATGATGGACAAGGAGCACGCCAGCTTCGACCGGGCCTTCGCGTCGATCCGCGACACGCTGACGGCGAACGTCATCCCGGTCGAGGTACCGTTAGGCGATGGCGCCGCCTGCAAGGGCACGCTCAACCTGTTCACCAGGCGCGCCCAAGTCTACGGGCCACGCGGCGCGGTGACCGAGACTGAAATTCCGTCGGAGGACAGCGAACGCTTCGAACGCTACCATCGCGAAATGCTGGAAACCATTGCCGCGACCGACGACTCACTGCTCGAGCGCTACCTCGATGGGGGGGAAATCTCGCGCGAGGAGGAAGTCGCCGCGATGAAAGAAGGAATGAAGCGCGGCCAGATCTTCCCCCTCTTCTGCTGCTGTGCCGAGCGCGATCTCGGCACGGCGAACGTCCTGACGCGTCTCGTCGAGCTGATGCCATCGGCGTACGAAATGGAAGAGCTTCACGCCTTCCATGGCGCCGAGGGTGATCACGAAGTCGAGATCCATCCCGACGACAGCGCGCCGTTCACGGCGCAGGTATTCAAGACGCTCTCCGAGCCACACGTCGGCGACGTGTCGTTCTTCCGCATTCTCTCGGGCGCCGTCGATAACGGCGCCGAGCTATTCAACGCATCTGGTGGCGCGGCGGAGAAGCTCGGGCACCTCTCGGTCGCGCAGGGACGTGAACGGTTCGAGATGCCGCGGCTGCACGCTGGCGACATCGGCTGCGTCGCCAAGCTGCGCAACACGCACACCGGCGACACGCTTTCGACGCGCGAGCACCCCGTGCGGCTCCCGGCGCTGCGATTCCCTGAACCGCTCGTAACGTTTGCGGTCCACGCGACATCACGCAGCGATGACGAAAAGCTGCAGGCCGGGCTCCATCGACTTCACGACGAGGACCCGACGCTCGAACTGCATTACAATCCGGAGACGCACGAAACGCTGATCAGCGGCCTGGGTGAGCGCCATCTCGAAGTGGCGCTGGCCAAGCTGCGTCGCAAGGCGGGGGTCGTCGCGACGTTGAGTGCGCCGAAGATCGCCTACCGTGAGACGGTGCGCGCTCGCGCGGAGGGACAGGGCCGGCACAAGAAGCAGACTGGCGGCCGCGGACAGTTCGGCGACTGCTGGGTGCGCATCGCGCCAGCGCAGCGCGGCGATGGAATCCAGTTCGAAGATTGCATCAGTGGCGGGGTGATCCCGAGCAAGTTCATTCCGGCAGTGGAGAAGGGCATCAACGAAGCCGCGGTGCGTGGCGTACTGGCGGGCTATCCGATGGTCGATTTCAGGGTGGAGCTGTTCGATGGATCGTATCACTCCGTCGATTCGAACGAGATGTCGTTCAAGATGGCCGGCATTCTCGCCTTCAAGGAAGTCGCGAAGAAGTGCAAGCCAGTACTGCTCGAACCGCTCGACGAGCTGGAAGTGGAAACACCGGACGACTACCTGGGCGACGTACTCGGCGACCTTTCGTCGCGACGGGGGCATGTATCCGGGACGGAACCCGCCGGGCAGCGGCGAACGCGCGTGCGGGCGACGGTGCCCGAATCGGAGATTCACCTGTACGCGACGCAGCTGCAGTCACTGACCCACGGTCGCGCCAAGTTCACGCGGCGGTTCAAGCAGTACGACGAGATGCCCGGCGAGGCAGCGTCGCGGGTGATCTCGCAGCGGGACGAGGAGAAAGGGGGAGCGAGCGCCTAACGTCAGGCGTCACGGCCCGCTCACCGGCGAGTGACCAGAGAGGCTTGGCGAGTCGCCTGACGCCCGGTGCCTGGCGATTTCCCCCTGCGTCCGGAACGGCATGAACCGCAGACAACAGCCGCGGGGGACGGGTTCGGGACGCAGGCCCTTTAACGACTGGGGGCACGCGAGGCGAGATCATCTCGCCCGGCGTGCCCACCAGAAAGCTTGGTGGTTCGGCCGCGACCGCGAACCGAGGATCGTGCGGCGGCCGACCAGCTATCCGTTAGCCGACTTTCTCTTCCGCCGTGCTCGACCCGCCGCGGCGGCGATCTCGATCGGGACGATGTCGGGGTTCTCGTTGTTGTCCGGGACGCAGACCGGATTGCCCGACTTTGGCTGCTTGTAGGTGAAGCGCTTCCCTTCGTAGTTGCGGAAGATCACCTCGTCGTCGGTGATCTCCTCGACGTACTCGGGGAGGAGCGGGACCTTGCCGCCGCCGCCCGGGGCGTCGATCACGAAGTGGGGGACGGCGAGGCCGGACGTCCAGCCGCGGAGTGCCTTGACGATCTCGAGGCCCTTCTGGACCTGGGTCCGGAAGTGCTCGCCGCCGGCGACCTGGTCGGCCATGTAGATGTAGTAAGGCCTAACGCGCGCCTTGAGCAGCTCGTGCATCAGCTTCATCATCACTTCCGGACTGTCGTTGACATCCTTGAGGAGGACGGTCTGGCAGCCGAGCACCACGCCGGCGCGGGAGAGCCGATCGAGCGCGGCCTTCGATGCCTCGGTCAGTTCGCTCGGGTGATTGAAGTGCGTGTTCATGTAGATCGGGTGGTACTTCTGCACCATGTCGCAGAACTCCGGCGTGATCCGCTCGGGGAGGTGCGAGGTGATGCGGCTGCCCAGGCGGATGATCTCGACGTGCGGAATCGCGCGCAGATTCTGGAGGATGTACTCGATGCGGCGGTCGGACAGCATCATCGGGTCGCCTCCCGAGAGAATGACGTCACGCACCTCCGGATGATCGCGGATGTACTGGAACGCCGACTCGTATTGGTTGAGCGGGATCTTCTCCGGATCGCCGACCTTGCGGCGCCGGGTGCAGAAGCGGCAGTAGCTGGCGCAGACCGGGCTGACGAGGAAGAGCACGCGATCGGGATAGCGGTGCGTGATGTTCGGCACCGGCGAGTCGGCGTCCTCGTCGAGGGAGTCGATGACGCCATCGACGATCTCGAGCTCCTTGACCGTCGGCACATACTGATTCCACATCGGATCGCCAACCGCCTTGATCTGATCGAGCGCGGCGGGGGTGATCCGCATCTGGAAGTTCTCAAAGGCCGGCCGCAGCGCCTCGACGTCGATCACGTCGTGGCCGAACTTGTCGGCGAGCTTCGTCAGGGTGTCGACACTGCCTTCGCGCAGGATTTTCTGCCAATCACTCATTGCTGTACCGCTCCCCGCCCGTTAGGCGAGCTGAGTATTTACCGCAACCGCTTGGTGAAAATGACCCGGTCGTCGCCGGGTGCGTAGAACTCGCGCATCCGCGCGGCCTCTGCATAACCGCGCTTCTGGTAGAACGCGCGAGTCGGCTCATACTCTCCTCGTGACGACGTTTCGACGACGAGCATGCGGGCATCGAGTCGTTCGAGCCGTCGTTCGACCTCGGTGAGAAGCTGAGTGCCACCACCAGAGCCCTGGCCATCGGGATCGACCGCGATCCAGTAAAGATCCCAGGTGCGATCGGTATCAGGCGTCGGACCGTAGCAGGCGTAGCCCATCAACTCGTCATCCGGGGTGAATGCGCCGACAAAGGCGTAATCCGTGTCGGTGCCAGTCGATGACACACGACCATCCGGCGAAAACGTTTCGTCGAAGAGCTCGAGTGCGACATCGATCTCCTCAGCGCGGAAAACTCCGGTGGCGCCGAGGATGCTGCTGATGCGCGGGCGATGCCGAGCGGCGAGGGGACCAACGCGCGTCCGGCGTGCCGAGGCGAGCGCCACCTAACGCTGCCCAACGGCGAACAGGTCAAGTGCCGCAGGGTCGGGCGCGCCAGCGATGCCGGAAAGCTTTTCAGCGAGCGCCCAGCGATCGGACACCGAGGGCGCGCCATGCGCCCGGGCGAGCCCGTGCTCGCTGACGGCATGGACGAGCGCCGCGTAATCGAGTCCGGCGACGCCGGCCATGCGTGCCAGCCCGGCGTCGGGCGCGATGTCCGGGTTCGCGTTCACCTCGAGCACCCACGGCTTGCCG
Organism: Gemmatimonadaceae bacterium; assembly: GCA_031360575.1. Taxonomy (GTDB): domain Bacteria; phylum Gemmatimonadota; class Gemmatimonadetes; order Gemmatimonadales; family Gemmatimonadaceae; genus JABFXC01. The sequence continues at coordinate 24,987 of JANMBU010000080.1, read as the reverse complement.
GCCGAGTCGACGCGGAAGTCGACGCGACCATAGCCGCTGCCGCCCACGGCTCGCCACGCAGCGAGTGCGATGCGCTTGAGCTCAGCGGCAAGTTCGGAGGTCAGATCAGCGGGGCAGCGCGGCACCGAGCCAAGATCCTCCTCGGAGCCTGTGTGCCACTTCGATTGATACGACACAATCTTCCACATCCCCTTCGGCATTCCGCGGAAATCGATCTCGGCGACGGGCAGTGCAGTCTCGCCGAGGATGCCGACGTTGACTTCGCGCCCGTCGATGAAACGCTGCACGAGCACTTCGTCCCAGCGAGCGTGCATCGCGCTGACGCGATCGCCGAGTGACCGCAGATTGCGGACGACGGAACGCTGCTCGACGCCGATCGATGCGTCTTCGGCGGCGGGCTTCGCGATCGCGGGAAAGCCGACGGACGGAAGCTGACCGCCCGGCGTGACGACGGCGAACTTCGGCACGGGAAGTCCGATGCGATCGAGCAGTGTGTTAACCACGTGCTTGCGAAGGCAGACTGCGGCTGTGTAGCTGCTCGCACCGGTGAACGGCACGCCCATCAACTCGAGCGCGGAGATGACCGCGGGCTCGAGTGCACCGACGCCGTCGATGCTTTCGCACAGATTGAAGACGAGGTCGAACTTTGCACGACGGACACGCTCGACCCAGCGTCCGTCCGGATTAACGGGGACGCGCACGACTTCGTTGCCGGCCGCGGTGAGCGCGGTTTCGACGGCTTCGATCGTATCGAGGATCAGGACGTCCGGGTCCTTCCCAAGCGCGGACAGTCCGTCGAACAGCACGGCGACCTTCATCGGTTCCTTCTTCGTGTCGTCAGGCAGAAGCCACGGCTCGCCGGGCGAACGGGCGAGCGAGGTGACCTGGCAGGGAGATTCCCTGCCGCTCGGCAGCGTGGCGCACGCAGGATTGAATGAGCTGGTCGTAGCTCAGTCCTGCCGCGCGCGCGGCCTTCGGGAAGCACGAGTTGTCCTCGGGATTGGGAAGAATCCCGGGGAGAGGATTGACTTCGACCACATTCGGCGTACCGCCGGCGTCGAAGCGAACGTCGATGCGTGACCAGTCGCGGCAGCCGAGCACGCGATAGGTGCGGAGCACCACGCTCTCGATCGCGCGACGTTTCACGTCGCTGACGGGTGCGGGGCAGGAAAATATGTCGAGTGGATTCTCTGGGCGATCCCAGAGCCACTTTGCTTCGAAGCCGTAGATCGGGAGCGCGCCGTCCGGAAGCGCGGCGAAGTTCATCCCGACGAGGGGAAGCACGGTCGCGTCGGCGCCATTGCCGAGGACCGCGCAAGTGAACTCGTCGCCGGGGAGAAATTCCTCGACGAGCACTGGCTGTCGGTATGTCTCGAGGAGGAAATCGATCTGCTGCTCCAGCTCCTGAAGCGAGCGGCAGAGATTCTTCTCGGTGATTCCCTTGGACGAACCCTCGTGCACCGGCTTCACGAACAGCGGCAGGTGGAGTGGCCGCTCGCTCGGCACGACGTGCGCCGGCGTGAGGTGGTGGACGGTGCGGATGCGCGAGCGGAGCGCAGGAATCTCCTCGGTGCTGCTGACGAGTGCGAACGCCGCGGTGGGGACGCCGTGGTAGGCAAGGATCTCCTTCGTCCGCGCCTTGTCGAGGCAGAGCGAGAGCGTAAGCGGATCGCTGCCGGAGTAGCGGACGCCGAAGAACTCACAGATCGCGGGAACGTGCGCTTCGCGATTCACGCCGCGCAGCCCCTCGGCGATATTGAAGACGATGTCCGGGCGGGCGTCACGCAGCGCCTGAGGAAATTCAGCTGTCGCTTCGAGGCGGACGACGTCACCGAGGTAGCCGAGCGCGTCAGCGACGGCGTCGATCGTCGACACGGAATCCCACTCGGCGAATTCATCGCTGGTGTCGGAGGGCAGAGCGACAGCGGTGCCGGCGGAGTGGGAAGCGCCGTCAGGCGTCCCGCGCGAATCAGCCGCGGAGGATGTCGCGGCTCGGGGCGAAAGGGATGCTGCGCTACTGGGAGGCTCTTCGTCGGGGCGGGGTGCCTCGACATCACCGCCGTCTCGCGGTGTCTCCTGGTCTGGCTTCTGGTTGTAGGCGAAACCGATTCGCGTCATCCGATGCCGGTGAGGTGGTTGCGAGAGCGAAAGCGCAACTCAAATGCCACCATTAGCTCGGAGCGCAAATTATGCGCACCGAATTTTTCTCGCAATGATTTTTTGCAGTATCGAGAAAAAAAACTCGAGAAATTTTTCTGGCCGACCGCGGAGAAAAAAATCTGACGTCGCGGCCGTGTCTCATCGAGGAGGACGAGGGCGATCGTCGCGAGCAACGGAAGGGCGAGGAGGCGGGGCGCTCGAGGCACGGCGCGCGAGGCGCGGGGCTCGAGGCGAGGCGCCCTGTCGTCGTCAGACTTTGTGGTAGCCGAGACGAGCTGCCTCACGGCGGTCGTCGCCGGTGTAGATCTCGAAATCGGCGAAGAAGCCGGGCGCTTCGCGCTGGAGGAGGCGGATCAGCGCGACGGCGCAGCGGCGGATCTCGAGTTCCGCGCCCTCGCTCGAGCGTAGCTCGAGCATCGTCCGCCAGGCGCGCGCGTTGGCGGTGACGACGATCTTCGTCTCGGTGGAATTCGGCAACACTCCGCGGGCCGCCTCACGGGACATTTTCCGGCGATGGACCTTGTCGGCGACCCAGGCGTAGCGCTCCATGAGCTGCTCGACGAGACCGACGTAGCTGGCGAGCGCGCTCGCGATCTGCGAGCGCCACGCGCGCTCGAGGGCTTCGTCGCCGATCACCGCTGGCGGCACGACGAAGTGCGCGTCGCTCTCGTCGACGTAGCGCTGGGAGAGCTGCGAGTAGGCGAAGCCGGCGCGGTGTCGGACCAGCTCGTGAGTGAGGGACCGGCTCACTCCCTCGAGGAGAACCGAGTAGTTCGCGTGCTCGAGGACGGAGCCGTGTCCCTGCTTCTTGATGTTCTCGAGATAGTCGCGGGTGTTGCGCTGCGCCGGATTTTTCTGGCTCATGTAGCAGAGCCGACCCGCGAATTCGGCGAGACGCTCACCGTCGGTACTCTCGCCGAGCCAGGCGACCGGGAGATGGGCCGGCTCGGTGAAGACGGGGCGGGACAGGAGCGTGAGTTTGGGTTCGGTAAAGTACAAGGTCGTGGTGGCTGGCCTGGACGCTGATCGCGCCGGAACTGGCATGCGATACTGCGAACAGAAACGAGAGGCGAGGAACGAGGAAGGACGAACGAGGAAGGACGAACGAGGAAGCTAGTCTCGGAGAAGATCGAGGCGGAAGGCTGAGTAGGCGCGGCGTTGCTCGACGTGATCGAGGGCGCGGCGCGCGTTAGGAGAGAGGGGCGGCAGCGAAGGATCGTACTTTACGTCACCGATGCCGATGTCTTCTGCGCGGGCGACCTTGGTGCCGGGATTGAGGATCCCGTCGGGATCGAAGGCGCGTTTCACGAGTGCGAAGCGCTCAACGATATCGCTTCCCCAGACAGAGCGGAGCAGTGGCGCACGGAGGCGGCCGTCGCCATGCTCGCCGGCGACGGTGCCGCCGAGCGATGCGACGAGCGCGGTGACATCGGCGAGGAGCGCGTCGATGCGGGCGCGCCAATCCGGGCAACGAACATCGACGAGCGGATTCACGTGGATGTGCGCGTCACCAGCGTGACCGAAGATCACGCCGCGAATTTCCTGGCGGGCGAGGGCGGCGCGCACGCCGCGGACGTACTCAGCGAGACGTGACGGCGGGACGGCGCCGTCCTCGATGAACTGCATCGACTTGAGCGACGGATCGAGGCGGCTGAGGATCGGACTCGCTGCGTGGCGCAGCGCCCACAGCTTCTGCTCGGCGTCGGCAGTGCTGGCGACGCGGACCGCGGTCGCGCCGGCGCGCTCGCAGGCGGCGACGATCGCGGCGACGATCTCGCCCGCTGCCGCGGTGCTCTCCGCTTCTGCCTCGACCATGATCACGGCCTCGGTAGCGGTTGGTATCTCGACGGGGAGTGGGCCGGCGGCGGCGACATCGAGGAAAGTCTTGTCGAGAAGTTCGCAGGCGGAGGCACCAGCCGCGCGCGCGGCCGCGGCGGCGTCGACCGCGGTCTCGAGGGACGGGAACGCCGCGAGGAGGCTGGCGGTGGCGGCCGGCACGGTCTGCAGTGACAGTTCGATGCCGACGAACAGCGCGAGCGTACCTTCGCTGCCGACGAGGAGATCGACGAGATCTTCAGCACCCGCACCAGCGCGCGCCCAGTCGGCGATGCCGTAGCCTGACGATTCCTTGCGGACCCCGGGGTGGCGCGCGGGCCGCTCGGCCTCGCGCTGACGGAGGACGGGCGCGGCGTCGGCGAGGAAGCGGGCGATGGCCGGAACGTTAGGCGGCCAGCCGCCGCGGCGAACGGTCGCTCGCGAGCCATCGGCGAACACGCAATCGAGGGCGGTCACCCAGCGGCGGGTCGCCCCGATGACGACGGTGCGCGCCCCGGCGGCGTTGGTCGACGCCATCCCGCCTAACGTGCAGAACGACCAGCTCGACGGGTCGACCGGGAAGCGGAGGTGCTGCGGTGCGACGGCAGCGTTGAGGTCGCCGAGGATGACGCCCGGTTCGACGTGGACACTGTGATTGCCGGCGTCGACGGGCCCGATGCGGGTGAGCCGGCTGAGGTCAACGATGACGCCATCGCCGATGGCGCCGCCGGCCATGCTGCTCCCCGATCCGCGCGGGATGAGCGGTGTCGCGGTCGCGGCGGCCCAGCGAACGAGGGTGACGACGTCGTCGGCGTCGGCCGGGACGGCGATCGCCCGCGGGAGGCGGCGCTGGATGCCGGCGGCCTCGGCGTAGGCCCCGCGCGCGTCGGCGTCGTCGCGGAGGATGCCGCGGAAGCCGGGAACGGCGAGTGCCGCGAGTGGAGCGTTAGGCAGGCGCCGCCCCTCAGCCCCGCGACGGGCGGGAAAGGATGAGGAAGGGCCGGCGGCGGACTCTCCCCGCGAGCCAGCGCACCGCCGCATTGCTCCCGACAAGCATCAAGCTGGTGACCATCAGCGAACGGACTTCGGCGCGGGAAATCTTCACCGTCCCGTCGACACGCAGCATCGCCTGCGACCCACTGAGCTCGCGGAGCGTCGCGTAGGCGAAGAGGAGCGGGAGCAGGCAGAACGCACGAATGCGCAACGCGCGGCGGGGGAGCATCGTGAAGTACTCGAGTGATGCATCGAGGTCGCGCCAGGCGAGGTCGATGAGCTCCTGAACCGCCGCGTGATTTCTTGTGGCGAACTCGGGATCGAGCAACGTGCTGTGGCTGCTTCCGTGGGCGCGGAGCGCGTCCTCGGGGACGTAGATCGCATTTTCGTGGGTCGCGTCCCAGGCGATGTCCTTGAGGATGTTCACCGTCTGCAACGCTTCGCCGAAATCCCGGCAGTGGCGCCAGAGCGCACGATATTCGTGCAGGCCGATGCTCGGGCTGTGCTCGTGCCAGAGGTCAGTGAGCAGGTTGCCGACGGTCCCGGCGACGTAGTAGCAGTACTCCTTGTATTCGTCGAGCGTGTGGATGCGAATGCCGTTCGGGTAGAGGCGAACGAACTTCTCCATGCCGAGCACCATCTCGGTGACCCAATGGCGAACGCGGAGGCGCGAGTATTCGGGGAGTGCGCGATAGACGGCGAAGACGTGCGCGGCGCCTCGCACGAGTTCGACGTGTGCGTGCTCTCCGGCAACCAACTCGGTCGCGCCCGCGCCGAGCTCGCGGGTTGCCGCAGGATCATCGAGTGCGCGGAGGAGTGAGTGCAGCAGCGCTGCCTTCCGCTCAACGGTGGCCGAGTGGTCGTCCTCGATCGTGTCGGCGATGCGGCAAAGGAGATACGACGCGAGCACCGCGTCGTTCAACGTGCCGGGGAGGAGCCGGATCGAGAGCGCAAAGGTTCGCGACACGCTTGGCAGGATCGCGCGGCAGAATCGCACCGACTCGGCGGGAGCGGGCCGCTCCGGAACAGTCGTTGCCCGATCGGACGCTATCCTGGGCGACGAGCGCTCGGTGGAAGGGGGTGGCAGAGTCGGCACGATGTCGAAACATAGTGTGCCGGTGAACCGGTCGAAGCGAGGGCCGAATGGCTACGAAGCTGGACAAGGCGATCAAGCGCGAGCTCGAGATCGACGGGAAGCTGTACACGGTGACGATCAGTCCGGCGGGAGTGAAGGTTGTCGAGAAGGGAAAGCGCAACGGCCACGAGCTGTCGTGGACCACGATCGTCTCAGGTGACGCTGCGCTGACGCGAGACCTCAAGGTTTCCCTCGACGCGTTCGCGTTGGAATGAGCGGAGCGAATCGAGCGCAGAGGGCCAGAAGTGACCACGGCGCGCCGACGATTGGGGGCCGGGGTGACGTCAGTTGTTTTGGGTCAGATCCCGAGGCTTGCCGGACGCGGCGCCTCCTCCGTGTACTCGTAGAAGCCGCGCCCGTTCTTCTTGCCGAACATTCCGGCGAGCACCATCCGCTTCAGCAGCGGCGGGGCGGCGTAGCGCGTCTCGCGGTATTCCTCGAACATGATCTCGGCAATCTTGTAGAGCGTGTCGAGTCCGACGAAATCGGCGAGGACGAATGGCCCCATCGGGTACCCGGCGCCGAGGGTCATCCCCTTGTCGATGTCATCGATGGTGCCGACTCCGTGCTCGAGCGCGCGAATCGCGTCGAGCATGTAAGGGACGAGCAGCAGGTTGACGACGAAGCCTGAGTTGTCCTTGGCGGCAATGGGTTCCTTGCCGAGCAACTTGGCGAAGTCGAATGCGGCGTTGAAGGTCTCTTCGCTGGTGGTCACGGTGCGCACCACCTCGACGAGCTTCATCAGCGGAACGGGATTGAAGAAGTGCAATCCGACCATCCGGTCGGGCCTCCCCGACGCGGTGGCCATCGCGGCGATGGTCAGGCTCGAGGTGTTCGACGCAAAGATGGTGTGCGGCGGACAGACGCCATTGAGCTCGCGCCAGAGCGCGTTCTTGATGTCGAGGTCTTCGACCACCGCCTCGATGACGATGTCGCAGTCCGCGAGCGCAGTGATCTCCGTCGCGAACGAGAGGTTGCTGAGCGTGCGCTCGCGCTGCTCGGCGGTGACCTTTCCCTTCTCGATCCCCTTCGCGAGCGTGCGGTCGATGCTGGCGCGCGACTTGTCGCCGAGCGCGGTGGTGACTTCGCGAACGACGGTGACGAAGCCCGCTTGCGCGGCGACCTGCGCGATGCCGCTGCCCATCAGACCACCGCCGAGGACGCCGATTTTTCGTATTGCCATGACCTGGTCTGGTGGAACGTTAGGGGCCGTCAGGGCCGGCGGCCGATGAGTCCGAGGACGTCGCTCACCCGGGGGCGTGGTGGCTCGCCGTGCTCGATGGTGTCGAGCGCCTGCTCGAGCGAGAGCTGCACGCGTTCGGCGGTGGCGCGAAAGCCACGGGCGACGCGAATGCCGATGCCGGTACCAGCCGCAGCGGGAATCATCGCAAGGCCGATCAGCGGAATGAGTGGGATCGCAGCGCCGAGTACCACGCCGACGCCGAGCAGTGACAAGCCAGCGACCGCGCCGGTCGCGGCCAGTCCGCTGCCGCCGCGGACGCGGGCGGCGCGAGCCGGGCGCAGGTCGGCGTCGATCTGGACGAGCGTGCTCGCGCTGTCGATCGTCACCGCCGTGGCGGCGACGTCGTGCGTGCGAGCGAGACTGTAGGATCGCCCGCCGAGGTTCAGCCCGCGCTTGACGCTACCGAGAAAATCACGGCGCGGTTCCCAGACGATTCGGTCAACGAGCCGCCGCTTCACCTGGAGACATTCCTCACGGCGCATCCAGTCGTCGAGGCGAGCGAGCAGCTGTTCGCGCGTGCCACGCACGACGCGGCGCGCCGAGACGGTTCGCGGTCCGATCCACCGGTCGGCGAGACCTGGCTCTTCGGGGAGGGATGGGCGTGTCCGCTCCTCGGCGATTGCCTGACGGAGATGCTGCGGCGTGATGCCGACCTCCTGCCCGAGCGCGATCAACTGCTCCTCGGTCATCTCCTCGGCGGGGTCGGCCGCGCTGACCTGCAGCTCGCCCGCACGCTTGAGGATCCGCTCGAGCGCGTTCCGGTCGAGCGACTGGCGAGCCGGAACGCCGGACGATGGCGCGGCCAGTGCCTCGCCCGGTTGGCGTGGCACCGGAGGCGGCGGTGGGAGCGGAGATGGCATCAGCCGGCGCGCCGCCTAACGGTAGCCGGGCACGTCAGATGCCGGCGAGCACGGCATCGAGCTGGCGCGAGATCGCGTCACGCACACGCGCGTCGACGGGGAACGCCGCGGCCAGTGCCGCCTGTGCGCCGCCGGAGGAGGACGCCGCGCCCGCCGCACGCAGGTAGTAGCGCGCGTAGCCGTCAGCCAGTTCGGGCGCGACCCGCTGGAGGAGCATCGCCCCGCCGCGAACCGCCGCGGCGCTCGACATCTTGTCGCCCAGTCCTTCCCGACGCTCGGACGGTGTGATGTTGTCGCTGATCGCGGTCGCGGCCAGCGCGCCGAGCACTTCGTGCGTGAAGATGTACACTGCGTCGATCGCCTGGGCCGGCGTGTCGGGAAAGGCGACAGCGACGACGTTATCGCGCTTCCCGCCACTGATCGTGCGGCCCTCGCCGTCGAGTGGGAGCGAGAGAACTAAGTCGCCTGTCTGCTGCTGCGTGCGACCGAGATACGTCTGCAGCTTCGGACGCTCGACCTTCTGCCAGATCGAGTCGACGGCGGCAAGCACAGGCCCACGCTGCCGCTGCTGCGTGGTCCAATAATCGTGGTAGAACTTGTCGCGCTCGTCGGCGAGCGACTTGGAGAAGAGATCGAGCCAGTCGCGATCGGCTGGCGTGTTGAACGAGCCGGCAAAGAAAGCGATGACGGCCTGCTGTTGCGGATCACGGGCGCGCCCGGGATCTCCGCCGGCCTGGAGGAAGAGTGCGATGCCGCGTTGCAGGTCTTCCCACGTCCCGAAATAGAGGGCAACGAACTGCGCGCCAACGAGGTTCCGGTTGGCGACGAAGCGCGCAGCGAGCTTGTCGCGATTCTGGTCGAGGAGCGTCGTCACCCCACGCCGATTCTTCTCGACGACCATCGCGTCGCGATAACCGCGACGGAAATAGGGAATTCGCGTCGTGTCCTGCTGCAGCATCGCGAATCCGTGCAGCCAGAGATCGAGGTGCTCGCGCGTTTTCACCGGCCACTGCGCGCTGGGATTGGTGGCGGCACCCGACGGGTTGGTCGGCGCCGACGCTGGAGCAGGCGATGTCGCGGCGGGCGCCGACCCGGCGCAGCCGGCGAGCACGGTGACCAGCAGTGCACGGCTGACGACAGCAGGGATGCGGCTCAATTGGCGCATACAATCTTTTCTCCGGGGTTCTTCATTCTGGCGCGTCGGCGTCACCCGACGCGCTCGACGATTACGGCCATGCCCTGTCCACCGCCGACACAGGCGGTACCGAGACCATAACGCTTTCCCTCGCGCCGCAGGGAGTGTACGAGATGCGCGGTGATCCGCGCGCCCGACGCGCCCAGCGGATGCCCGAGCGCGATCGCGCCGCCCGACGTGTTGAGCCGCTCGCGGTCGATCTTCAGTTCGCGTTCGACCGCGCAGGCCTGCGCGGCGAAGGCCTCGTTCAACTCAATGATATCCATGTCGGCGAGAGTGAGGCCGGCGCGCTCGAGCGCAATCCGCGTTGCCGGCACCGGGCCGATCCCCATTACGCTCGGGTCGACGCCGGAGATTCCCCACGAGACGAGGCGAGCGAGTGGCGTCAGTCCGCGCTTCTTCGCCGCCGCGGCGCTGGCGATGACGAGCGCCGCTGCACCGTCGGAGATGCCCGACGCGTTGCCGGCGGTGACCACACCATCGGGCTTGAACACTGGCCGCAGCTTCGCCAACCCCTCGGCGCTGGTATCCGGGCGCATGTGCTCGTCGCGGCGGAATTCCTCGGTCGCCTTCGTCTTCGGATTGCGGATCGGGACGCCGATGACTTCATCGTCGTACGCGCCGGCGGCCCAGGCATCGCGCGCTTTCTGCTGCGAGCGGAGCGCGAAGGCGTCAGCGGTCGCGCGGTCGATGCTGCACTGCACCGCCAGCTTCTCGGCAGTCTCGCCCATCTTCATGTTGGGAACGGTGTCGGTCAGTGCGCTCCAGAGCGTATCCTCGAGGGGCGGCGCCCCGCCTAAGGGTAGGCCCCAGCGCAGCCCGCGGGCGACGTGCGGCGCCTGCGACATCGACTCACCGCCGCCGACGAGGCAGAAGTCAGCTTCGCCGAGGATGATCTCCTGCGCTCCGCTGACCACCGCCTGAAAACCCGATGCGCAGAGTCGATTGACGGTGAGCGCGGGAATCTCGTTCGCGCAGCCCGACTTGAGGGCGACATGCCTGGCGAAATACGCCGCGTCAGTCGAAGTCTGCACGACGTTGCCGAAGATCGCGTGCTGCATCTCCGTTCCGGCGACGCCAGCGCGCTCGAGCGCCGCCTTCGCCGCGAAGACAGTCAGGTCGATGGCCGAGATGTCCTTCAGCGTGCCACCGTAAGTCCCGAACGGCGTTCGCACAGCGGAGAGAAAGACGATGTCGGTGCTCGAGCGCTGCGTTCCCATTGTATCTCCGAGTGAACCGCTGGACCGCCGGCGAGTGGAACCTCGCGATCAGTGCTTGACGGACGTGTCAGGTGATGCGACAGGCGTGGCCGCGACCGACAGCGCCGCCCGTGCCGCGGCCGAGTCGCGGGCGATCACGCCGACATGCGAGAGCGAATAGACGTACACCGCCAAGCGATGAATGGCCGTCGAATCGAGCTGGTTTCCGAACGCCGGCATCCGTGCGGTGCCAGCCCGGGGAACGGCGACGCCGTCACGAATCACCGCCGCTATCCCTTTCACGGAACCGTCGGTATCGAGCCACACGCTGTCGCGCAGGCTGGGGCCGAGGCTCGCGCTTCCGGCGCCGCGTGGACCGTGACACGACAGGCAGCGACCGCGGGACTTCTGGTAGAGGGAATCACCGATCGCACTGTCGACGGCGACGAGGAGCAGCGCTACAGTGTCGCGCGCGAGAGCTGCCGCAGTGTCGACCGGCGGCGGGGCCACCGTGACCGGACGCGCCGAGTCGCGAGCGTTCATCGCGCTGTCCGGCGGCGTCGCGAATGCGGTGTCCGCGGTGCGATCGGCGCGATCGCCGCCGCGACAGTTGACGAGGAACACAAGCGCGAGCGTCGCCCCACCGAGCGCCGCAGATGGCCTGCGACGCCGGGTCCTGCCTAACGGCAAACCCATCAGCCGCCCGAGACGCCGCGGCCGCAGGTCGTGCAGAATTTCCAGCCGACTTCGAGCTCGGTGTTGCAGGCCGGGCAGTGTTGCACCGTCAGGTTCTGCCCGCAATGCGGGCAGTAGGTGAGGCGCCGACCGGCGGGAAGCGCGCCGCTGCAGTAGCGGCATCGCCCACCGAGCGCTTCGGCGGTCGTCGAGCGGGGAGGTGCGCTCATCGTCTGTTGCAGGCTGGGATTCGTGACCGGTGCGTGTGCCGGTGCCGCGGATGGCGCGGCGGGAGGAGCGTAAGGCACGGATGGAGCAGCGGGCGGCGCGACCGGCCGTGGCGCCGCCGGTGGCGCGACGGGCACGGATGGACGCGGCGCGGCGACCGGTGCCGCGGGCGGCTGAACCGTGCGAGCCGGAGCGCTGCTGCCCTGGTCCATCCGGCGAAGCGCATCAGCGGCGAGTTCGACATGGGATTGCGCATACGGACGGAACGCGCCCGGATCCGGATTCGGTGTCGCCAGCTCGCGCCGCAGTGCGTCCTGCATCTCTGCGTCGCCGATGACGTAACCGCGTTCACCCGAGAGAAGCCGGAGCAGCGCCATCTCGTAGTCGGAATTCGTATCCATGCCGAGCGCACGCCGGTGCAGGCGGTAGGGCAGGATCGATTGATAAATGTCGGCAACCTCGAAGGGGCGCGCGAGCAATTCGGGCTCGTGGGCCCTGATGGCGTCGACCAGCAGGCGATAGAGTCGGTCTAGCTCGTCCATGTTCTCGATGCGGGAGTCCGTCGGAAGCGTCCTGAAATGGCGCGTGAGTGACTGTCTTCCGCAAGGCCCATGCGTGGCCGCGCGTGAGGCACGGCAATGCAAAACGACACGCGACGCATGCGAGCGCCCCGTGTCGTGGATTACAAACTGCGCCCGGCGCTCGTGCGCCGGACGCTAGCGGACGGATTCCGTCCGCTTGTCGATGTCGTTGCTCATCCGATCGCGATTTTTGCCGCCCACCTTGTCGACGGTGCGTTCCACGATGTTTTTCGTGTGGTGCCTGGCGTCATCGTATCCATAGAAGTAGCCGATCGAGATGCCGAGGACGAGAAAGAGCAGTGCGAGCTTCATTGCGGTCGAGGATGGGGGATGGGGCGCGTGCGGCTGATTGGCTCAGGCGACACATTGCGTCGCGGTGTATCGCTGAACCGACCATCAATGAGACGCCCGTTCCGCAGTCGCGGTAACGCGGTCGATCGAGGCCCGGCGCGGTGCCCGGATCAGCCCTTGGGAATTGCGCGAGCGGCGCGAAATCCAGTCGGCGGGAACGGCGTGGGGGCGCGAACCTTTCCCTTCGCGGTCTTCGCCGCGAGCCATTCATCGAACCCCGACTCGACGGCGCCGGACGACGTCGTCAGCTCGCGCGCCGCGCGGATCGCGATGTCGTTCGCGTACTCGTTCTGCGCGTGACCGTCGTGACCGCGCACCCAGACCCACTGCACATCGTGCGCGCGGACCGCATCCGCTGCCTCGCGCCAGAGCTCGAGGTTTTCGATCGCGCCGCTCTTGCGCGTCCATCCGCGCGCGATCCATCCGGGGAGCCACTCGGTCATCCCCTTCACGATGTAATTCGAGTCGGTCGTGAACACGACGCGTTGCTTCCTTCCTTTCGCGCCGAGAATCCGGAACGCTTCGATCACCGAGCCGAGCGCCATCCGGTTGTTGGTCGTCGCCGGATCGGAGACCCAGAAGTCGAAACGCGCCAATTTCCCGGTCGAAGCACGCACGCACTCGATCAGTCCGGCCGCACCACCGGGATTGTCTCCCTCGCGACCGTTGCCCAGGCAGCTCTCGTCCGCGTAGACCGCGATCAGCGCGTCGCTTCCGTTGATCACGGCAGGCGCTGCACCGTTCCCGGAGCTCAACGCACGACCTCGATCGTGTCGACCTCGTCGATGTAGAGGGTCATCGCGTGACCAGTCGACGGATGCGTCGCGTCGATCGCCTCGCGCCCGCCAGCGATGCGCAGCCTCTGCGGGATAACGAGGTATTCGGTCCCGCGTCGCCAGACCGCAATCCGCGATCGATTCGTCACCGCTCGTTCGAGAGCGTCGTACTGTTCGTGGGTCAGCTGCGCCATGGTCCAATTCTAACCGCAGCGACCGGCGACGGCCGAACTTTCCGCCTCAGCCAGTACCAAAGGCGAGCGCCATCCGCGTGAGCACCGCGGTCGCGGCCTCGATCTCGGCGATCGGGACCCACTCTTCGGCGGCGTGCGCGAGCCGGATGTCGCCCGGCCCGAAGCAGATGGCGGGAATGCCGGCACCGTTGAGGATCGCCGCGTCGGTCCACGCACTCATCCCGGCGACCTCGGGCGCGATCCCTTCCGCAACGATCGCGCTGCGCAGCTGGCGCACGACCGGCGCGTCCACGGCAACATCGCTCGGGCCCTGCGCGAAGATGACACGCACCGACGCATCGAACGTCGGGCGCCGCGCGGTGATCCGGGCGAATGCGTCCGTCACTTCGGCCACGACCGAATCGGCGTCCTCGCCGGGAACGGTCCGCCGCTCGAGCGACAACGTGCAGCGGTCGGGATAGGTGGACATGCCGATGCCGCCATGGACGAGCGACGCGTGCAGCGACGCGTGACCAAGCAGTGGATGCGTCCGCGTCGCGAGCACGGTCTCCTCGAACGCATCAAGATCGGCGAGAAGGACACCGGCATGGCGAATGGCGTCGATGCCGAGGTCATAACGGCTGCCGTGGGCCGCTCTCCCGTGCACTTCGATCTCGAGCCAGACGAAGCCGCGATGCGCCGGCATGATCGCCAGTTGCGTAGGCTCGGTGACGATCGCCGCGTCGGCGCGAAAGCCACCGGCAACGAGCGCCCGCGCGCCGAGGCTCACGTCCTCTTCGTCGATGACCGCCGCAATCACCAACTCGGCGCTGGTCTCCGACGACGCGCGCGCGGCCGCTGCACACATCGCGGCGATGCCAGCCTTCATGTCAGCCGCGCCGCGCCCGTAGATGCGCCCGTCGCGCAACACCGGATCGAACGGCGCGTGCAACATTCCCTCGGTGCCGACGACGTCGAGGTGGCCGTTGAACATCAGCACGGAACCGCCGCGACGGCCGGTGCGGGCGATGACGTTAGGCCGGCCGGGCGCGACCTCCTGCAGCTCGACGGCGAAACCCCAGTCGACCAGCACCTCGGCGAGCACGGCAGCCACGGCGCCCTCACCGGCGCCACCGGGACTGATCACCGGATTGCGCGAGTCAACGGCGACCAGCGCACGAGTCAGGCCGATCGCGTCGCCGCGAGCCAGGCGCGCGTTAGGCAGGGAGCGCCTCGGTAGCGGGGCCGGCGAGGACGGTGAATCCACCGCTGTCGAGCGCGTAGTCGAGCGGGGCAGCGAGATCACCAATGGCCCGGCGGATCCGGTCCACGTCATCGGCGGCGACGATGATGATGACGCAGCCACCGCCCGACGCGCCGAGCGCCTTGCAACCGAGCGCGCCGCTGGCATACGCGCGCTCGAAGATCGCGTCGATCGTGCTCGTGCTGATGCTCGGGTGCAACTCGCGCTGCAACTCCCAGTGCGCGCCGACGATGCGTCCGAGGTCGTCGACCGAACCACGGCGCAGCGCATCGGCCGCGGCGATCGCGCACTGCTTCATGCCGTCGAGCAACCCGAGGACCCGCGCGTCGCCCCGGCCTAACGCGTCGACGACGACCTTGATCTGGTGCGCCGAAATCCGTGACTCCCCGGTGAACCAGAGGAGGCAGCGGCGGGTGAGATCGGCGCCGAACTGGCGGCTGATCGTGATCGGCTCGACGTCGATGGCGTCGCGGCGAAAGCGCAGGGCGAGGGCGCCGCCGAAGGCGGCGGCGTAGTGGTCCTGGCTCCCGCCGGCGATCCCGAGGTCGCTCCGCTCGGTCGTGCAGCTGCGCTCGGCGAGGTCCGCGCGAGGCAGCGGCTCGCCACGCCAGGCGGCGAGCGCGCCAGCGAGTGCGACACCGGCCGCACTCGATCCACCGAGTCCGGCGCCGACCGGGAAATCGTTTTCGAGGGTGACGCGGCTGTCGGTCACCGCGGCTCGCCGACGCGCGGCCGAGATCAATGGGACGTCGGCGTCATCATCGCCCGGGGCGACTGTCACGGTCGCGTACCGCGTGATCGCGATGTTGCAGACAAACCCCTCGTGCTCCGCGGGGTAAGGCGGCACGTCGGTCCACCCGCCGCCGAAGTCGATGCGTGTGGGCGCGCGGGCGACGAGACGCCGCATCACTCAGCTCGAATGGTCGTGGACAATTTTCAGGCGACCGTCCTGCCGGACCATCACGAGCGACGTCGGCCCGCGTGCAACGACGGAATCGCCGCGGGTGAGGACGTACTGCGCAATCACGTTGATCACGCCCGGTGCCAGCGGGTCGACTTCGATGCCCTCGAACGAGAGCGAGTCGTGCAGGGCGCCGGGGGCGAAGCGGGGCGCATAACGTTCGCGAATCGCCGCCGGGCCATGGATCGCCCCGCGGGCCGTGACGTACGTCGTCCGGTCACCGGACAGGTAATCGGTCATGAACGTATCGAGGTCGCCACGATTCCAGGCGGCAGCCGACCGCGCGAACATCGTCGCGACCTCGGTAGCGAGATCGGCGCGGGGCACGGCTGGGTCACTGGCGCGGGGGGCACAGCCGGCGAGAGCGGCCGCGAGCAGGCCGGTGATGGCGACGGCGGCAGCCGATCGTGGTATGGCAAGTCGCATGAGAGTGAGCCAAGTTTGGGTCACGACAGAATAACGCCGGGCCGGGCGAGGCGCAGCAGCATTGCACGAGATGGATCACCATCGACAGCGGGCATGTTCGTTTCCCGCACTCGAGCGCGATGACACAGCTTTCTGAACTGATCGGGAATCGCCGGCTCATCCTCGTCTCGAATCGCGAACCATACGAGCATGTGCGACGTGGAGACCTGGTCGAGATCCGTCGTCCGCCCGGCGGACTCGTCTCGGCGCTCGACCCGCTGATGCGCCGCACCAATGGTGTGTGGGTGGCGTGGGGTTCAGGCGACGCCGACCGCGCGGCCGCTGACGAACACGGACGCGTCGCGGTGCCGCCCGATGATCCATCGTACACACTGCGTCGCATCTGGCTGAACGACGCGGAGATCGACGGCTACTACCAGGGTTTCGCCAACAGTGCGCTCTGGCCGTTGTGTCACATGCTCGTCCAGCATTTCTATCCACGCACGGACGCGTGGGACAAATATCGCGTAGTGAACGATCGCTTCGCCGCCGCGGTCGCCGAGGAAGCCGGCGACACCGACGCTGTCGTGTGGATCCAGGACTATCACCTTGCACTCGTGTCGGCGGCCGTTCGCGCGCGGGCGCCACGCGTGCTGATTCACCAGTTCTGGCACATTCCATTTCCACCGCCCGACTTCTTCCGCATGATGCCGATGGCGATGGGACGTGACCTGCTGCGCGGCATGCTCGGCAACGATCTTCTCGAGTTCCAGACGGAGCGCTCGGTGCGCAACTTCATGGCGTGCGTCAGCGAGCTCCTGCCCGCGGCGCGCGTCGACACGAAGCAGCAGCGCGTCATCGCCAACGATCACGCCACTGCGCTGCGCGCCTTTCCGATCAGCATCGACGTCAAGTACTACGAGGATCTGGCGACGACGCCCGACGCCGCGGCGGCAGCAGCGGCGCTGCGCGCCCGCTTCGCAATCGATGGCCGGCAGCTCGCCGTCTCGGTCGATCGCGTCGATTACACGAAGGGAATTCCCGAGCGACTCCGCGCACTCGACCTGATGTGGGAGCGGTTCCCCGATCTCCGTGAGTGTGTGGTGTTCATCCTGGTGGCGACGCCGTCCCGCAGCGATCTCGAGGCGTACCAGTCGCTCGAGCGGGAGGTCGCCGAGACCGTCAGGCAGATCAACGAGCGTTATCGGACCGATGGCTGGACACCGATCGTGCTGATTCCGGAGAACGTCAGCGCGGCGCGGCTGGCGTCGATCTATCGCGCGGCCGATCTCTGTCTCGTCTCGTCGCTGCAGGACGGCATGAACCTCGTCGCGAAGGAATTCATCGCTTGCCAGGTGGACGAGCGGGGATTGCTGCTCCTGTCGCGTTTCGCCGGCGCGGCCGAGGAGATCGAAGGAGCGACGCTGATCAATCCATTCAATATCGACGGTCTGGCCGACGGACTGCACACTGCCCTCGCTGTTCCGGCGGTCGACCGTCGGGCGCGGATCGTGGCGATGCGCGACGACCTGCACGGCGCGACGATCTTCGACTGGCTCGAGGCGATCCTGACGGCGGCGAACCAGCGGCGCGAAGAGAAGGCCGCGGATCCGGCTCCGACCGCGTGAGCGCCGCCGTCAACGGCGCTGACCCGATCGTGCGCGCGCTCCCGGCCGATCCGCGAACGTTAGGCAGCCGGCTGGCGGGCAGGCCGTTGCTCGTCCTGCTCGACGTCGACGGCACTCTCGCGCCGATCGCGCCTCGGCCCGAGGACGCCGTCGTGCCTGATGCGACACGGGATGCGGTCGGCGCGCTGGCGCGCGCGCGCGGTGTGCACGTCGCACTGGTGTCGGGGCGTGCCGCGCATGATGCGCGGCGAATGGTCGGGGTGCACGGTGTGTGGGCGATCGGGAACCACGGGTTCGATACGATCGCCCCGGACGGCGTCGCGATGGTGGATCCCCGTGTTGCGGCGTGGGAGAGCGCGTTGCGCGGAGCCCGCGAGTCCGCCAGGGTGATCACGGCGACGGTGCCGGGGGCGCACGTCGAGGACAAGGGTGCGACGTTGAGCGTGCATTACCGCGCGGTCGCGCCGGGTGACGTGGCTCGGCTCGAGGCCGAGATCCTCAGCGTGGCCGCGGATGCGGGGCTCCGGCTCACTCGCGGACGCAAGGTGATCGAGCTCCGTCCGCCGATCGACGTCGACAAGGGCACGGCGTCACTCGCGCTCGCCCAGCAACTCGGTGCGATGGCGGGATCCGCATCGGTGCTGTTCGCTGGCGACGATACGACGGACGAGGATGCCATGACGGCGCTGCGCGAGTCGCACCCGGGCGCGGTGACGATCCACGTCGAGGGTGAAGAGCCGCGGGCGACCCGGGCAGAGTTCAAGGTTGCGTCGCCTGGCGAGCTTGGAAAATGGCTCGCCGCCCTCGCGGCAATGCGCGGGGGCGGCGAGTAGCGCCGGCCGGCATGGCCGGCGAGTCGATGCCTAACGCTTCTTTCGGGCGGGCTTTTTCGCCGGCTTGGCTGACTTCGCCGACTTGGCCGGCGCGCTCTTTGACGTCGGCTTGGATGATTTGGCCGGGGCGCTCTTTGCCGCCGGCCTGGTCGAGCTCTGGGCGCTCTTTCCCGCCGCCTTGGCGAGCGTTTTCGCGACGGACTTTCCGACGAACTTCTCGTGCGGCTTCGGCGCAGCCTGGGCGAGGATGGCGGCCGAGTGGGGGACTGGTGCCTTGAACGACGGCGGAGGAACCACCGGGGCGGGGGGCTTCGACGGGGCAGCTACTGAGGGACGCGGCGCGGGGTGCGGCGTTCCCGGCTTGCGAGTGGAATGCGCCTCCTCGACGTCGCGGAGCAACTTGTCGGCTTCCTCGTTGCGCATCTGGCCGCGGCGGACCATGTACTGGACGAGGTCGCGTGCGCTCTCGATCGCGAACCCGGTCATGCCGGCCGCGGCGTAGATGACGTCCTTCATCGCGCCGGCGACTTTGCTATGGGCTTCGAGGCTGAGCTGCTGCGCCTTCTCCGTCATCTCGGCGACAGTATCGCGAACATCGGCACCGCGATGGCCGGGCCCACGTCGCGGCGCGGGGGGAACCACGGCACCGGGCGCGGCACCGGGCGCGGCACCGGGCGCGGCGCCGGGAAGGCCGGCTACGGCTGGTGCGGCGGCCTCGATCGACGGCATTTTGATTTCAGCAGTCTGCACTTTATCGGTCATTGTCGTCCCGCTCTCCTGACACACAAAGGGGCTTCTTTCAGCGCCGGCATCGGCGGCCGCTGCGGAGGTTCGGCCGGCCTGTGAATGCGGCGGTCCGAACGGCGGCAAGTATATGATTTTTCGCGAGCTACGCAAGTCTCCGGAGCGGCGAAAAACCCGAGAAGTCGCGTCATCAGGTCGGTATTCCCACTCTACAGGCAGCAATTACATCGGTATTCATGCGATCAGCAATAAAACAAAATAGCGACATTTGCCCACTTAATGGCCTTAGAGTGCTCGATCTCTCCCGAGTGCTTGCTGGGCCGCTCTGTGCAATGATCCTCGGCGATCTGGGCGCCAACGTGGTCAAGGTCGAGCGGCCTGGAGCGGGGGATGAGACGCGCGGCTGGGGACCGCCGTTCGATGAACGCGGCGAGAGCGCGTACTTCCTCAGCGTCAACCGCAACAAGCTGGGCGTCGTCGCCGACCTCGGGACCAGTGCGGGGCGCGGCACCGTCCTCGACCTGGTGAGGGACGCCGATGTGGTCATCGACAACTACCGGCGCGGTTCGCTGGCGCGCCTCGGCATCGACCCCGACCAGATCCGACGCGAGCGGCCGCGGTTGATCTGGCTGAGCATCAGCGGATTCGGGCCCGACAGCGAGCGGGCGGGCTACGACGTGGTGGTGCAGGCCGAGCAAGGGTGGATGGCCATCACCGGTGAGGCCGACGGGGCGCCGATGCGGGTCGGCGTGGCGCTGGTAGACGTGGTGACCGGGAAGGACGCTGCCATTTCAATCCTCGCAGCGCTCCTCGCGCGGGCCAACTCCGGAGTTGGAGCGAGGCTTCACGTTTCCCTCGCCGCGAGCGCAACCGCCGCGCTGGTGAACGTTGCCCAGAACACGCTCGTCAGCGGTGAGGACGCGGTGCGCTGGGGGAACGCGCACCCGAACCTTGTGCCCTACCAGCTGTTTGACGCAGCCGACCGTCCGATGATCGTTGCTGTCGGCAGCGACAGCCAGTGGCGCGCGCTGGCGACAGTCCTCGCGCTCGACGACCTCGCGGCCGATGCGTCGCTCGCCACGAATGCTGGACGTCTGGCCGATCGGGGGCGGCTAGTCACCGCGGTGGCCGACCGGCTGCGCACCCGGCCAGCTGCCGAGTGGTCGTCGGCGCTCGACCGGTCAGGAGTTCCCTGCGGCGTGGTGCGGACGGTGCTCGAGGCGTTAGGCGACGTCGATGCGTCGCCGCTCACTGGCGTGTCCCCCTCGGTGCCGCCGGGACGGGTGCGGTTGCCACCACCTCGGCTCGACGAGCACGGCGATGCGATCAGGGCGCGCGGCTGGGCGGCCTTCGACGAGTAGGCGCAGCGGTCCGGCGCGAAGTCGTTAGGCCCTTGTCATCGCGCGGCGACCGGGGACGGGGCAACGCAGCGTGGCGAACGGAGAAAGACCCTCGCGCGCGGCGGCCCGGAGCCCTATCTTTGCCTTAGTCGTACCCCTTCCAAGAGACATGACCCAGACCCGTCCGCACATGGTGTTACGTGTTCGGTGCCCGATCGTCCATGAATCGTGGCCAACGTTCTTACCGACTCGGATAGGCAGCGTACCCTCGCCCAGCGCCAGCAATGGCGCTACAGTAGCGTCGTGAAGGACATCGCGACGCAGGAACTGGGGCAGGAGATCGCCGACCCCGATTCGGATCAGGCGATAATCGGCCGGGTGCTCGCAGGGAACCGGGATGCATTCCGGACCCTGATTTCCCGGTACAGCGACCCGCTCTATCGACATGCGCTGTGCATGACGGGGAGCCCGGACGTAGCGGAGGACATCCTTCAGATGTCTTTCATCAAGGCGTTCCAGCATCTCGCCGAGGTGCGCGGAAGATTTGACGCCTGGGTGTTCCGGATCGTCGCTAATGGGTGCAAGGATTGGTTGAAGAACATCCGACGCACCCACCTGAGTTACGATGAGGATGATCAGCCGTCTGGATATGCGACGCCCGACGAAGAGCTCGACCGGACGGAACTGAAAAGCGATCTTGATCGCGCGTTGGCAGCACTCCCCGCCTCATTACGTGAAGCTTTCGTCATGAAGCATGTCGAAGGGCGATCGTACGAGGAGATGGCCGACCTGCTGGGGACAACCGTTGGAGCTCTGAAGATGCGCGTCCACCGCGCGCGCGAAGCGCTCCAAGTCCTTCTCGAGGAGAAGTACGCCTGATGCTAGATGATCTGAACCCACAGGGCGGCCGGGCCGAAGGCCACGAGCCGAAGCGTGCACGCGCTGAGCGCCAGCCGCTGACCGATCGCGAAGTGCCGCTCGAGCAGAGCCGCAACAATGCAGCAATCCATGCGTGGCTCGATGGCGAGCTTCCGGAATCCGCCGTGCGCACCGCCGAGTCGGCGCGCGACGTGGACTTCTGGCGCAAGGTCACCGCGGAGACCGACCGTCGTCGTACGATGAAGACGCCGGCGTATCTCGAAGCGCAGATCATGGCGGCACTCCCGACGCAGACGACTGCCGACGGCGTATCGACCTGGTGGGCGCGCGACGTGACGATGACGCCAGCGACCGCTGCAGTTGCTGCCGCATCGCTGCTCGCAGTCGGTGCCGCGGCGACTGTCGCCGTGCTCCGCGCGATCCGCTAGAGAGGGCCCCGCGACCGACACGGCGCGCGGCGCCGTGATGGCCCTCCGGCTCGCCCGACATTGTGGCGAGCCGGAGGGCCGTTCGCTTTCCGGTGAACGCGGTCCCGAGTCGAAACTGCAGTCATGGAGCTAACCAACATTCCCGCCGCTGTCGTGCCCCGTGGGCGCGCGCCGCGTGCATCCTTCGGGAAGCATGCGCAGCGGGCGTTGGTGCGCGCCGGTCGGGTGATCGCGGGCGCTGGCCTCCCGACGCACTGCGCGATCGGCTACGCGCTCATCCACGCCGCGTGGCTGGTCTTCGATCCGAGCGCGCCGGAGCGCCATGAGCTGATCGGCAACGCGTTCTTCCTCCCCGTCGGCGCGCTGATGGCGCTGATGGCCTGGATGAATGCGCGTGACGTGTGCCTTGCTCCACCGGCGCGGCGCGGCTGGCGCTGGCTTGCGGCGGGGTATCTCATCCTCGGCATCTCAACCGATCTCTGGGTGGTCAACGACCTGTATTTCGGCCAGGCGGCTTCAATTCGCGCCGTCATCGACAGCCTAACGGTCGCCTACCTCGTCGTCTTCACGCGCGGCCTGCTCGCGTTCCGCGCGACGCGGAAAACGCGCGCCACCGAAGCGAAGCTCGCACTCGACTTCGCAACGGTCTTCGTTGGCGCCGGAACGCTGATCTGGTATTTCATGCTGCGACCGCGCTACGCTGTCGCGTCGGAGCTCAACTGGGCCGTCGTCACCGGGCTGGTCTCACCCGTCGGCGACCTGGTCGGGGTGCTGGCGATCGCGCTGGTGCTGATGCGCGGCACTGATCGGGTATCGATGAACGCGCTGCGGATTATCGGTGCCGGCCAACTACTGATCGTGTTGGCGGATCTCGTCTACACTCCGCTCGGTATCGCTGGCACCTACCGTGGCGGCAATCGTGTCGACCTGCTCTGGATGCTTGGCGATGCCGTCGTCTTCATCGGGGCCGCATACCAGCATCGAATCGGGACAGTCGAGTCGGCGTTGCGGGGGACGACCGAAGTCATCACCTTCGCGCGGCTGCCGTACCTCTTCATCGTTGCCGGCTACCTCCCCTTGCTGGCAGCGTCGGAGGGATGGTCGCACAACGACCTGCTCGTACTCTGGGCGACTGTGCTGCTGACCGTGTTCGTGCTCGCGCGGCAATACGTGGCGATGCGCGACAATGAGCGTCTCGCGCAGCAGCGGCAGCTGCAGGAAGCGCGGTTTCGGTCGCTCGTGCAGCACGCATCGGACACGATCACCGTCGTCGATTCGGAGGGGATCATCCGCTACCAGAGTGAATCGGCGGAACGACTCTTCGGCTATCCGGCCGCGACGCACGTCGGTGAGCCGCTGACGGCGATCCTCCATCCACAGGACACAGCGATCGCCCAGGCACTGCTCGACCAGGTGCGCGTTCCCGGTGCGCGAACGCCGGCAATGCGCTGGCGGGTCTGCCACCGCAATGGCAGCTGGGTTCCGATCGAGACGGTGGCGACGAGCATGCTGGCCGATCCGGCCGTGGAAGGAATCGTCCTCAACTCGCGCGACGTGAGCGAGCGGGTCGCGCTCGAGGCGCAGCTGCTCCACGCGCAGAAGATGGACGCGGTCGGGCGCCTGGCCGGCGGCATCGCGCATGACTTCAACAACCTCCTGACAGCGATCCGGATGACGGCGACGCTGGTCATCGAGGAACTGCCTAACGGTTCACCGCTGGCTACCGAGCTGCAGGAAATCGAACGATCGGTGGACCGCGGCTCGTCGCTGACGCGGCAACTGCTCGCGTTCAGCAAGCGGGAACTGCTCCAGCCGGCACTGATCGACGCCGCCGAGGTGGTGACCGGGATCGAGCCGATGCTTCGCCGGCTGCTCGCCAAGTCGGTCACCTTCGACATTCGCGCGGCGCTGCAGCCGTGGCGGGTGCTCGCCGACCGCGGACAGCTCGAGCAGGTCGTCCTCAATCTCGCGTTGAACGCGCGCGACGCGATGCCTGACCTCGGCACGCTGTTCATCGGTGTGGGGACGACGACCATCGACGTCGAGACGGCGCGCGGCAACCCAGGGCTGCTCGCCCGCGATTACGTGACGATCACGGTGCGCGACAGCGGAACGGGGATGTCTCTCGAGGTCCAGGCGCACCTCTTCGAGCCATTCTTCACGACGAAGGATGTCGGCAAGGGGACAGGCCTCGGCCTGTCGACGGTGTACGCGATCGTCCAGCAGTGCGGCGGCGCGATCGCCGTGCACAGTGCGATCGGCGAAGGATCGACATTCATTATCTATCTGCCACGCGCGGTGACCGATGTCGTGCAGCCGGCGACGGGAGCACCACTGCCGGTGCGCGATGGCGGACGCGAGACCATCCTGGTCGTCGACGACGAGGAGACGGTGCGGGTCGCGGTCCGGCGGATCCTTCAGAAGTCGGGGTACCGGGTGGTCGTCGCCAGCAGCGGACCGGAAGCGCTGGACGAGCTGGCAGCGCACGGTGGCGAGGTCGCGCTGGTCCTCACCGACATGGTGATGCCGGGGATGGGCGGACGCGAATTGATCGAGCGGATCTCGGGCGGATTCCCCGCGGTGCGCATCGTGTGCATGTCGGGGTACACCGATGACGCTGCGCTCCGGCTCGGACAGTTGGCGGGTGAGCATGCGTTCGTCGCCAAGCCGTTCACCATTATCGAACTGACCGCGACGATTCGGCGAGTGCTCGATGAAGCAGCGGCCACGGCCGAGTCGCCGCTGCCGCAGTCGGTCAGCGGAATTGGTGCCGCAAAAGGGTGAGGGGAATTCCGTCGCGGTAGAAGTCGGCGATCTCGGCCTCGCGCTCGAAGCCGGCGGCGGCGAGCAGCGCAGCGATCGGTCCGCTCGCCGCGTCACCGGTCAGCTCGGCGACCACCAGCCGCGCTCCGTCCCGATCGAGACCGCCTAACGCTCCGGCGACGAGCGCGCGTCCGATTCCACGTCGCCGGAGCCGAGGCTGGACGGCGACCCAGAGCAGTGCGCCAGTGCCTAACGCTCCGGCGACGAACCCGCTGAGCGCTACGCCAGTCAGCGAACCGTCGTCGGTCAGTGCAACCTGGCCGCGGCATTCGGCGTTCGCGGCCAGCGCGCGATCGAA
>JANMBU010000067.1:0-17088 GCA_031360575.1 Gemmatimonadaceae bacterium | reverse complement strand
CCTCGCGATACGACTCCGGCCGCGGCTCCGGCCGATCGTCCCAATAGCGATTCAGCGCCGAGCCATCGCGAAGACGTACAACTCGTCGCGCCGCGGTTCCCGCTGCAACCGAATCCGCTCCCGCCATCCAGAAGGCGTGCTCGCCCTCCATGGCGTCGAGATATAAAAGCGCCTGCGTCGTGTCCGTCGCCGTAGCGTAGAGTCCCACCATGGCGGCGAAGTACGGCGGCTGGCTGCGGCTCAGGTAATAGGTGCGGTTGCCGTTCGGAACGTGACCGACGGTTCGCACGAGGTACGCAAAGTTGTCGAGCATGTTCTTCACGAGATCGGTCCGGTTATCCCGGATGAGCCCCAACATCGTGAAGTACGAGTCCCAGTAGTAGACCTCACGGAAGCGTCCGCCAGGGACGACGTACGCGTTAGGGAGCGGGATCAGCGAGGAGTGCGGGTCTGGCGCATCGGCGTGACGGGTGAGCACTGGCCACAGTTCGCGGATGTGCTCTTCCATCGTCCGCGTCGTGTCGGTGGTAAAGTCGGCACCGGCGGCCTTCGGTGCCTCGAAGTTCTGCATGACAAACGCCTTGAGGTCGAAGCCAGTGGCGCCTTTGGTTGCTACGTAGCGCGCTGCGATGTCGGCGGGGGCGGACGTCGGTCGCGCGTCGACGAAGGTCTTCGAGTCGGGGTAGACCGCGGCCATCTGCACGTCGTGAAACAATTCGCCGAGGTCGCGCGACGGGTCGTAGAGCGAATCGGCGGCGTGGCGCGCGAGAATGGCGCTGGTCGCCGACGTTGGCAGTGTCGTCTGCGGCGCGGTGGCGCAACCGGCAACGACTGTGAGAGCTGCGAGAGCGGCGAGGAAGCGCGGATGCGATTGGCGTCGAGCGGGATTCGTCATTTTGTGCGTGGCATGCTCGTGTAGGGTCGTGTGACCGATCGTGCGAAGTTGGTGCGTGTCAGGCTGGTGATGGTGCGACGTCGGGATTTGCGCCAAGCACCGGGTGCGGAACGGTAATCCGGACGAAGCCGACGGCCACCGCGGCGAAAATCAGCAGCACACCGGCCAGCCGCACGACGTTCTCCGGATTTCCGTGGAGCAACGGCTGGTAGATGAGCGGGAGCGTGAAGATCTGGATCATCATCGGAATCACGATGAACATGTTGAAGATTCCCATGTACACGCCAACGCGCTCCTGCGGAATACAGCCGGCGAGCATCACGTACGGATTCGCCATGATGCTCGCCCAGGCGAGCCCGACCCCGATCATCGGGATGAACAGCCAGGCACGATGGGTGATCGATGGAATCGACATCATCGCAATGCCGGCGAGCGTCAGGCAGATCGCGTGCATCCACTTCGGGCCGAGGCGCTTGGCGAACGGCACCATCGCGAACGCGGCGACGAACGCAACGAAGTTGTAGAAGCCACCGATCTGTCCATTGACGAGTCCCGCCTCGCGAAAGCCCGACGTCGATGCATCGTGCGTGTGGAAGAGCGTCACCGCGAGCGAGAGCACGATGTACTGCCAGTAACAGAACATCGCGTACCACTGGAAAAGCTTCATCACCGCGAGCTGCTTCATCGTCGCCGGCATCTCGCGCATTGCCTCGAACACTTCACGCAGCGACGCGCCCAGCCCGCGCGGCGCAGCTTCCATCCGCGCGCGGTCCTCGACGGAAAGCGGCAACTCCTTCGTCGTGCGCACCGTCCAGAGAATGGACGTGATCGAGAGAACCGAACCGAAGAGAAATGCCCAGACGGTGATGATCGGGATGCCATGCGCGTTGACGCGGTCGCGATTCATCCCGAAGAAGAGGAGGATCGAAGGCGTGAGGTATGACAGCGTCTGGCCCAGCCCTGTGAACGCGCTCTGGGTGAGGAATCCGATCGAGTGCTGCGCCGGTTCAAGCTGATCGCTGACGAAGGCGCGATATGGCTCCATCGTCACGTTGTTGCCGGCATCGAGAATCCAGAGCAGGCCGGCGGCCATCCAGAGCGTTCGGCTGAACGGCATGAAGAGCAGCGCGATGCTGCAGAGCACTGCGCCAATGAGGAAGTACGGAGTCCTCCGACCGAACCTGCTGAGCGTTCGGTCGCTCATCGCTCCGATGATCGGCTGGACGAGCAATCCCGTCATCGGGCCGGCGAGCCAGAGGAGGGGGAGGCTCGCCTCGTTGGCGCCGAGGTACTTGTAGATCGGGCTCATGTTGCTCTGCTGCAAGCCGAAGCTGTACTGAATCCCGAAGAACCCGATGTTCATGTTCAGGATCTGCAGGAAGGACAGCCGAGGCCTGAGGAACGTCGGCATCGCCGGCATGAATGGCTCCTGTCTCACTCGGTCAGGGGTTTCTCGCTATGTTCAACGCGGCCGTGCGCCGGCAGCACCGACCGTTGATCACCATGCTCGCGCGAGGACTCGTGGACGTCCCTTCCCCGCTCTACGACGAGGCCGTTAGGCTGCTTCGCTCGCTCAGTGGGTCGCATGGCATCCGTGCCTCGTCGTCGACGACGGCCAATTACGCGGCCGTCTTCACCCGCGATGCGGTGATGGCCGGCGTTGCCGGCCTGCTGACGGAAGATCCTATCATCTCGCGCGCGTTGGCGCGAACGGTCGAGCACCTTCGCAACCTCCAGGGCCCGGAAGGCCAAGTCGCCTCGAATTACGAATTGCGCGACGGACAGCCGCCGCGGGTGAGCTTCGGCACCCTGGTCCCCCGGATCGACGCGACCACCTGGTACATGATCGGGGTCGCCCTTTGCGTCCGGGCCGGGTTGGTCGATCGAGTAGCGTTTGCCGATTCGGTACGCGCTGTGGTGCGGCTGCTCGATGGCCTAGAGTACAATGGACGGCACCTGGTCTACGTGCCGGTCGGGGGGAACTGGGCCGACGAGTATGTCTACGAGGGCTATGTCCTGCACGATCAGGTGCTGCGCGCCTGGGCGCTCCGGCTGGCCGGCGACGTGTTCGCCGAGCCGGCGTGGCGCGACAAGGCCGGCAGGATCGAGGGCGCCATCGAGGCGAACTTCTGGCCCGGCGAGACCGACCGACGCTATCCGATCGCTGCGTACACTCCGGTTCGGGTGCACGACATGTTCGACCTCGCGACCTGCAGCCTGCTCGCCCTCAGCGGGGTCGCGCCGGCGATCGGCGAGCGATCGCTCGACTTCATCGCCGACGAGTGGCTGGCCCGTTCGGCGCTGCCGCCGGCGTTCCATCCGGTGATCGACCAGTCGCACGTCGAGTGGCCGGCGCTCAGCCGTTACCACCTGCACGCCTTTCGCAACCAGCCGCACGAGTACCATAACGGCGGAATCTGGCCGATCTGGCTTGGCTGGCTCGGGCTCGCGCTGGCACGACGCGGACGCTCGGCGGATCTCGAGCGATTGCGCGACGCCTTCACGCAGCGCGTCGGAGCAATCGACCGTTATGGTTTCGAGGAGTTCTTCCACGGCGAAACGGGACGCCCGGGTGGCACCGCGCAGATGGCCTACAGTGCGACCGGCGTCGTCTTCCTTCGCGCAGCGGGCGCGAGCGAGCGCCTGACGCTGCTCGCGCCATGACCGGACCTGCGGTGGCCAGCGATGGCTCGCACGCTCCACTGGCGCGCGAGCTCGCGTCGCTGCTGACCGACGAGTACGGGCTGCGCGCTCGCCTGCGTCCGGTCATCGCGATCGCCGGTGAATCGGGGAGCGGGAAGTCGGTGACCGCCAGCTCGCTTGCTCTCGCCCTGTCGGCCGATGGTGTACGGGCTGCGGTGCTCCATCAGGATGACTACTTTGTCCGGCCACCGCGTGCGAACCACGAGCATCGCACGCACGACCTCTCGGGCGTCGGGCCGCAGGAGGTGAACGGCGCGCTGCTTCAGTCCCACGTCGCCGCCTTCCGGGCGGGGCGAGACGGTGTGGCCGTACCGCGAGTGGACTACCCGACCGACAGCTTCCAGGTTGCGGAGATGGACTTCGCCGCGGTTGCGGTGCTCGTCGTCGAGGGCACGTACGCGCTGCGCCTCGTCGATTCCGACGTGCGGATCTTCCTCGAGGCAACGCACGATGACACGCGCGAACGGCGGCGCATCCGCAATCGCGACATCGACGCGCCGATCATCGACCAGATCCTCGCGATCGAGCACGAGATCATCGGCGCGCAGCGCGAGTTCGCCCAGATTGTCGTCGACCGCGACTTCACGGTGCGCCGCTGACCGCCGCACGCCGGGGAAACCGCGGCCGCGCGGCGCTCGCCGGGGCGCCGCCTAACGGTCGGACGAAGGCGAGCGTCGTGTCGTTGCGCGCGGCGACGATGAGCTGATCGCCGTTGGCGGCCCGCAGCGTCCGCAGGTGGCGAACCTGACCCTCGATCAGCAACCGGCTGGCTGCAAGGTCCACGGCGGTGAAGCTCCCGTCGCCACGGCCATGGAGCAACAGCCCATAGCTGGCGTCATAACGGCCGGCGAGCGGAGTCACGCCAAACAGGTTGCCGGCGAGCAGGAGGTCGAGGTGGCCGTCGCCGTCGAAGTCCTGCGCCAGCGCCGCGTACACGGGCGCGAATTGCGCTTCGGCCGGCAGCGCGTGAAGCGCGAACGTCCCATCGCCACGATTGATCGCCACCGAGCTGGCGAAGTCGTGCGCCACGCTCACCGCGGCGGCAGCCAGCGCCTCCCTTGGCAGGATGTCCTCGAGGCGGCTCGCACCGAAGGAAGTGTACGACGGATAACGGCTGCGCAGCGTTGGCAGCAGGCGGACGATCTCATCGCGGCCGGCAACCGGGTAGCTCACACCATGCTTGTAGAAGGTGAGAAACTGCTCGAGACTGCCGGTGTTGCCGAAGTCCCCAACATAGAGCCGCGCCGGCTCGTTGGCCGACGCGCGGATGTAGGCATTCAGCCCGAGGTTGCCGAGCACGAGGTCGGGGCGGCCATCGGCATTGAGGTCGGCGACGGTGATGGTGTTCCACCATCCCTCTGAGCCGGCCAGTCCCGACGTCGCGGTCCGATCGACGAAGTGTCCGCTCTCCTGATGAAAGAGTCGGACCGGCATCCACTCGCCGGTGACCACCAGGTCGAGGTGCCCATCATGGTCGTAGTCGAACCAGGCCGCCGAGGTGACCATGCCGGTCGTGCCTAACGTTGGCGCGAGCTCGCTGGTGACGTCGGTAAAGTGGCCGCTCCCGTCGTTCCGCAGCAGGTGGCTGTGCGGGGCAACGCCATATTGACCGGCGACTACTCGACTGCCGACGAACAAGTCGATGTCGCCGTCGCCATCGAAGTCACCGGGCACGACACACGATCCGTTGTCGAAGCGATCGGGGAGCGCCTCGGTCGCCCGGTGGAACTGACCGCCGCCGTCGTTGATGTAGAGCCGGTCGCGCAGCGCGTCGCTGTTTCCGGTGAACTCGTTGCCGGCGCTGACGACGTAGACGTCAGGGCGCCCGTCACCGTTGGCGTCGAAGAAGGCGGCGTCGACATCCTCGGCGATGCTGTCGGCGGCGAAGACGTGCTCGCTCGTCGGGTGAAAGCTCCCGTCACGCTGCTGGAGAAACAGCTTGCCCGGCTGCCACTTCGCACCGCCGGCGTAGAGGTCATCGAGGCCGTCACCGTTCACGTCGCCGACCGCGAGGGCGGGACCCTCGGTCGAGAGCAGCTGCGTCATCAGCGGCTCGCGGTTGAAGTCGAGGAAACTGTCTTCGTGATGCCGGTAGTCGATCGCGACGTGCGCGCTGACGTCTTCGAACAGCGGTCGCGGCCGCGACGCTGGCTTTGCGAAGTCATAACGGCCCGCCGCGCTGTCCTGGTGAAGCACGAGCAGTCGGTTCGGTGCGACGTTGGTCAGTTGCTGGAAGCGCCGATCGGGCCAGACGACGGTAAGGGTGTCGACGCGCGCGGCCGAGTCGAGGCCAAAGTGCAGCCGATCATCGACGGAGGACTGGAAGCCTCGTGTGGGGCTCTGCTCGAGCAGCTGGTGCGCGCCGCCCGCGGTGATCATCACCTTGGCACCGATCCCCGCACTGTTTCCTCCCGAACCGAGCAGCTTGACGGCCAGATAGCCGCGCTTGTTCAACTCGCGCGATCGATTCCGGTAGATCGACGCGGGCGCATTCACGTTGTTGACCACCAGGTCGAGCGCACCGCTGTTATTCAGGTCCGCGTACGCAGCGCCATTGGAGAACCCCGGCTGGCCGAGCCCCCACGGCGCGGCCATGTCGGTGAAGGTCAGGTCGCCATTGTTGTGGAACGCATGATTGGCGAGCGGGATCTGCGGCATCTTCTGCAGCAGCGTCAGGTTCTCGGCGGTGATCCCCTTGGCCAGCGACGCCTGCGTCGCCGGGGCGCCGATGAAGCTGATGTAGTCCAGATCGTTAGGCCGGCGATAGATGCCGTTGGTGACGAAGACATCCTTGCGACCATCGTTGTCGAGATCGGCGAACAGCGGCGCCCAGCTCCAGTCGGTCGCCGCGACGCCGGCCAGGTAACCGATGTCGCTGAACTTCCCCAGCCCCCGGTTGAGCTGCAGAGTGTTGCGGGAGAACTGTGGGTGATAGCCGGCGCGCAGCTTCATGTCGTACAGCGCGAAGCTCTCGGTGCTCGCCGAGGTCTTGAGCACGTCTTCGCGATCGGGGAACATGTCGACGACCATCAGGTCGGGGCGGCCGTCATTGTTCATGTCGGCCGCATCGACACCCATCGAGAAAC
This sequence comes from Gemmatimonadaceae bacterium, assembly GCA_031360575.1. Taxonomy (GTDB): domain Bacteria; phylum Gemmatimonadota; class Gemmatimonadetes; order Gemmatimonadales; family Gemmatimonadaceae; genus JABFXC01. The sequence continues at coordinate 10,404 of JANMBU010000067.1, read as the reverse complement.
GGCTGGTGTGTCCCATCGACTGCGTCAGCCGCTCGGTGAAGGTGCCGTTGCAGTTGTTGATGTAGAGAAAGTCGTCTTCCTGAAAATCGTTGGAGATGTAGATGTCCGGGCAGCCGTCGAGGTTCACGTCACTGACGACGACGCCGAGTCCCGAGGCTTCAGCGTGTCCATAGATTCCCGCCGCCGCGCTGACGTCAGTGAAGTGGCCGCCGTCGTTGCGATAGAGGCGGTCACCGGCCATCGCGTCGCGATTCTCGCGGAACGGGCCGCGGCCGATCGACAGCGCCGTGCGCACCGACTGGTTGAGGAGATACATGTCGAGATCTCCGTCGCCGTCGTAATCGAAGAAGGCAGCCTGCGTCGAATAGCCGGAGAAATCGAGGCCGTATTCCTTTGTACGGTCGGTGAACGTCCCATCGCGGTTGTTGATGTACAGAACGTTATGACCGTGCATCCCGAGGTAGTTGATCGCCGAGACGTAGATATCAGGGTAGCCGTCGCCGTTCACGTCGGCCATGGTTGCCCCGGTCGTCCACCCCCCGCTGCCCGCGACGCCGGCGCGATCGGTCACATCCTCGAAATGATAATTTCCCTTATTGAGATAAAGCCGGTTTGGCTGCAGATTGGAGGTGAAGTAGAGGTCGGGCAGGCCGTCGTTGTTGACGTCTCCGACCGCGACGCCTGCGCCGTTGTAGTAGTAGAGGAAGTTGATGATGTTGAAATCTGGATTCTCCGGCAGTCTGTTGGCGAAAGCCACGCCGGTCGCGGACGGGGAGAGCAGCTCGAAGAGTGGCGGCGCAGCGGGGGAATGGCCTCCGCAGCCGGCGAGTCCGATAAGCGCAGCGGCCTTGAGCACTCGCTGCAATTGCCCGAAACGCTGCGCGGGCGGTTCCAGGGGCTCGTGAGCGCGGACGCCGGGACAGCGGCTTGACGTAAGGCCTGACGACGACCAATCCGGTCGTACAGGTTCAGCGAGCGGTGATTGCAATCCAACCCCCATCAACAAATGCGAACAGCCTCACGTCGTTTCCTGCAGGCAGCCGTCCTCGCCGCACTCGTCGGCGGTTGCTCGCACAACAAGAAAGCATCGGGCGGCGTCGGACCCGCTGTGCACCAGGACGCGGTGACGTCCGAAGATATCGCTCGTAATCCGAGCCAGCCGATCGAGCAGCAGTTGATGGCAAAGGTGCCTGGCATCGTCGTGACCCGCACGGCGAGCGGCGACGTCGCGATCATCATTCGCGGCGGATCGTCGGCGTTCGGCGATCACGAACCGCTCTATGTCGTCGATGGGATGACCATCCAGCCGGGATCCGGGGGCGGGCTGTCCGGGATCAGTCCGTACGACATCGCTTCGATTCAGGTGGTCAAGGACCCAGCGAGTCTCGCGATGTACGGCTCGCGCGGGGCGAATGGCGTGATCATCATCAAGACCAAGCGGACGAACCAGCGAGAGAAGAAATCGAATCAGTGAGCGAGGAACGCGCTCGCTGAGCGTGCATCGAGCCGGCTGCGTCGCCGGGAATGCGTGCACCGCTATTTCCGGTGCGTGGCGCGGCGCAACGAACGGAAGACAAGCGGGCGATCGTTGTTGCGGGCCACCACGTACAGCTCACCCGAGCGGGCCCTGACTCGCTTGATGTCGCGCGTCTGGCCGGGCACCAGGAAGCCGCTCTCCGCGGCGCGCATCGGCGTGAATTTTCCCTCGCCGTTTCCGCGGAGCAATAGCCCGTAGCTCGAGCTCATGCGACCGATTTCCGGCTTGAAGCCATCGAAGTTGCCGGCGAGCAGGAGATCCATGTGGCCATCATGGTCGAAATCGGCCGCCACGATCCCATAGACCGGCGCGAGCTGCGCCTCCGAGGGCAGCGGATAGGGATCGAACGATCCGTCGCCGTTGTTCCGGATGATCATGGTCGCGAAGGTGTCGGCCTCCTTCACGATCGCGTCTTTCAGCTCGGCGGGGGTGAAAATGTCGTTCATCGTCGCGCGTGCATAATCCGAGTATTTGGGAAAGCGCGATTCCAATGACGGCAGCGCGCCGATCAACGCGTCGCGCATTGGCATCGGGTAGCTGCTGTCGCCGTTGTAGCTCGCGATGACCTGTTCGACGGAGCCGTTGTTGTTGAAATCGTTGACGGTCATTGTCACCGGTCGGCGCTCGCTGGCGCGGAACGGCCCGTTCAGGCCGAGATTGCCGACGATGAAGTCGACGTGTCCGTCGCCGTTCATATCGGCGGCGACGATGCGGTTCCACCAGCCGTTGCTCTTCGCCAGGCCGGGCGACGCGACGCGCACCAGCTTTCCTCCGCCCATGTTCTGGAAGATCGTGATCGGCATCCACTCGCCGACGACCACCAGGTCGAGCCGGCCGTCCCCGTTCACGTCGGTCCACACCGCGTCGGTCACCATCCCGATGCGCGCAAGTTCAGGAGCCAGCGTCGCCGTCACATCACGAAAGTGTCCGGTGCCGTCGTTGCGGAGGAGCATGCTCTGCGGATTGGTTCCGTAGCTCCACGGCACCGACCGGCCACCGACGAACAGGTCGACGTCGCCGTCGCGATCGTAATCGGCGGCGACCACCCGTGATCCGCTCGCGCTCTCAGTGGGGACGTAGCCTTCGGTCTTGCGAAACACCCCTCGGCCGTCATTGAGATAGAGTCGGTCCTGCAGCGCGGGCGCACCCGCGGAGTACTCGCTGCCGCCGCTCACCACGTAGAGGTCCGGCGCACCGTCGCCGTTGGCGTCGAAGAACACGGCGCCGACATCTTCCGACACAGCGTCCTCGGCGAACACCGCATCGCAGCTGCTCGCGAACGTTCCGTCGCGGCGCTGAATGAGCAGCTTTCCCGGCTGGTCCTTCGCCCCGCCAAAGTAGATGTCGTCGAGCCCGTCACCGTTCACGTCGGCGACCGCCATAGCCGGCCCCTCGGTGGACAGCAACTTCGGGATCAGCGGCTCGCGTTCGAAGTCGACGAAGTCGTTCTCCACGTGCTTCCAGCCGAGAGTCACGCTGTCGGTAACGTCCTTGAACAGCCGTGTCGCCGGTGGGGTCGCGAGCTCCGCGGATGGCACCGGCGTCACCGCATCGGCCTGCCTAACGGTCAGCAGCCGATCGAGGGGTGGTCGCCGCGTCGTGCTCACACGTCCGTCTGGCCATTCGACGACCAGCGAGTCCGACAGGTCGTGCATGCCGAGGCCGAAATCGAGCACGTAGTCGACACTCGACTGGAAGCCGCGCACCGGGGACTCCTCCTGCATGACCGTGTCCGGCCCCGCGTAGACGGTCACCCGTGCCCCGACGCCGAAGCGATTGGCACCCTCTCCGACCAGGCTGACACGAAGAAACCGCCGCTCGGGGTGCAGGAGGTGTGCGTTGTTGCGATAGACGAACGCTTCCTGGTTGACGTTGTTGACGACCAGGTCCGGCGCACCATCTCCGTCGAGGTCACCGTACGCCGCGCCGCTCGACGTGCTCGGCGTCGCCAGCCCCCACGCTTTCGTTTCATCGGTGAAGTGGAGACCGTCCTCGACATGCCCGTCCGGCGCAATCTTCGAGTTGCGGAACGCGTAGTTGGGCAGCCGCGTCGTCGTCATCGCCTTGCCGAGCCGCGTGAAGTCGGCGCGCGTGCGGCCGCCGTGCGTGACGTCCTTCATCGTCTCGTCATTAGCCAGGAAGGCGATATAATCCTGCGACGTGATGTCTTTCGCGAGACCGTTCGTGACGAAGATGTCCTTGCGCCCATCGAGATCCATGTCGGTGATGAGGGCGCTCCAGCTCCAGTCCGTGCGGGCAACGCCAGCCATCTGCCCGACGTCGGTGAACGTGCCGTCCCGATTATTCCGCTGGAGCATGTTGCGCATGAGCTGATGATGGAAGCCGTTGCGCACCTTGTTCTGATAGACGTCCCACCCCTCGAACGAGGTCGTGGCCTTCAGCCGGTATTCGTCATTGGGCAGCATGTCCGTGGTGTATACGTCAGGCCATCCGTCGTTGTCGACGTCGGCGACGTCGAGCCCCATCGAGAAGTAGCTCAGGACGGGCGCCTGCTGATCGAGCGCCTCCGAGAATGTCCCGTCGTGCTTGTTGATGTATAGGTAGTCGCGCTCGAAAAAATCGTTGGAGACGTAGATGTCGGGCCAGCCATCGTGATTGACGTCGCTGACCGCCACGCCGAGCCCGAAGGCGATCGCCGGACTGTGTATCCCCGTCGCAGCGCTCACGTCGGTGAAGTGGCCGCCGTCGTTGCGGAAGAGCTTCTCACCGCCGTTAGGGTCGCGGACGTCGCGCGTGTTGCGAACTGCGAAGCTGCTGACGGGGCGCGGTGAGTTGTTGATCAGGAAAAGGTCGAGGTCTCCATCGTGGTCGTAATCGAGGAAGACCGCCTGCGTCGAGAAGCCTTCATCAGCGACCCCGTACTCCTTGGCCATTTCCTTGAAGGTCGGCACACCGTCGCTGTTCACGCCCTGGTTGATCCACAGCTGATTGGCCCGCTGTGCCGATGGAAAGGGTCCGGCGCGGCAGATGTAGATGTCCAGCCGGCCGTCGCCATTCACGTCGGCGATCGCGACTCCCGTGCTCCAGCCTTTCTGCCCATCGGCGAGACCGGCATCGTCGGTGACATCGCGAAACCGGAAGCCCCCCTTGTTCAGGAAAAGCTTCGGACCGGCCTGATTCGAGGTGAGGACGATCTCGGGAAGCCCGTCACCAGTCAGGTCGCCAATGCCGACACCACCCCCGTTATAGAAATTCCGGTAGGTGAAGACGTTCTGGTCGTTGGTCTCTTCGACGCGATTCTCGAAACGGACTCCGGTCGTGGCGCTCGGCAGGAGCGAGAACAGCTGAGGCGCCATCGCGGCGGGGTCGGCCGCGAGCGAAGTGTCTGCACTGCGATCGGTCCGTGAACATGCGGTGACAACCGCCGTGAGCCAGAGCACAGTGACGCCGGCCCGGCGCGACGCGAAACTACGCAATCTCATTCAGCAGCGACCAACGAGGGAATTTGATCGACTGGCCGGCGCGCGCGCGGCCGTCATCGTGTAGAATCGGGGCCCCATTGCACCATAGCCTGCCCAGTGACTGAGCAGGCTATGGTGTCCAACAGGAAACCGAGCGTCCGGCCTAGTAGCCGGGGTTCTGCTTGAGGAGCGGGTTCGACGAAATCTGCGTCGCCGGAACCGGGAACAGGATGAGCCACGGTTTCGCGGACTGATCCCGCTTGCCGTTCAGCATCGCCGTCGACCACTGATTGAGGTACTTGCCATTACGGATGAGGTCCGTGCGCCGCTTGCCCTCGGCGGCGAACTCCAACAGCCGCTCCTTGAGGATCGCGTCACGCGAGGCCGTCGTCAGGAGCTGCGGCGGGTTGAAGTGCCGCGAGTGGACGAGGTTGAGATCGGTGAGTGCCGCCGCCGTCTGGCCGAGCTCGAGCTCAGCCTCGGCCTTGATGAGGTACATCTCGGCCAACCGGAAGAACGGGTAGTCGTTCGGATGTCCGTTGCCCGATGGCGCGTTAGGCAGCGGCGGGAACTTGTTGAAACGTACGCCGATACCTTCGCCCGCCTGCGTGGCGTCGGGGATGTTGATGCTGAAGTCCAGGCGGGCACCGGTGCGGTCCTTTGCCGGAGCGTTCGTCTCGAAGCTGTTCTGCGGACCCTGGAGGAACATGCCGCGCCGTTCATCCGCCGGATCGAACGCATTGTACGTCTCGGCGAGCGTGGCGACGCCGTTCCATGGAGTTCCCCAGCCAGTGTTCAGCTGGTTGTAGTGCAGCGTCCGCATCGGTGCATTGCCACCGAGTGCCTGATCGGTGACGTACACGATAACGAAGATGTTCTCCGGCGACGTCTCGTTATTGAGCGCGAAGTTGTTCTTCCAATCGGGGTTCAGCGTGTAGACACCCGAGTTGATCACGCGGGTGGCGGCGGCGATCGCGGCCGCGCAGCCGTTCGTGCCACCACTCACCGGCACGTTGCACGAGTTGTACGAGGTCGCGTTGACGCCAGTGTTCTTGCTGAACACGCCGGCGTTGAGATAGATGCTGGCGAGCATGGCGTCGGCCGCACCCTTCGTCAGCCGGCCGTACCCGCTCCCGTCCCACTTGTCGGGAAGCGCCGCCCGCGACTCGTTCAGCTCCTTCTCGACGAAGGCGAACACTTCACTGCGCGTGGCGCTCGGATACTGCTTGAGCGCCGTGCCCGTCACGATCGGGACGTTGCCGAACATGTCGAGCAGCTTGTAGTAGTGCCATGCGCGGAGGGTGCGCAGCTCGGCGAGGGTGCGCGGCGCGTTGGTGCCGCCGGCCTTCGTGATCACGTCGATCATGAGGTTCGCCTTCGCAACGCCACTGAACAGGTTGTTCCAGGCATTGTTCATGTTGCCGAGCGCGGTCCCGCTGCTCGCCGTCCAGGTCTGACGGTGGAGCTCGAGCCAGGTGCCGTTGTCGTACCAGTCGTTGCCGCGAGTCGGTACGATCGCTTCGTCCGTGGTGACCTCGTTAAGCTCCCAGAATTCGATGTCCCGCAGGTTGGCGTAAACGCCCGCCACGCCGGCGAGCACCTCGGCGTCCGTGTGGAACGCGTTCTTCGGCGTCAGCGCGTCCTGGGGCACCTCGGTGAGGTCGGTGCAGCTCTGGCCCACTATGAGGAGCGGCACGACGAACAGTGCGCGCATTGCCGTTAGGCGGACCCAATTCGATCGAGAATTATTCATATGCCTCTGATATCTGGCTAGTTGATAGGTCGTAGTCGGTATGCTTAGAACGACACGTGGGCGCCGAGCGTGTAAGTGCGCGGCCGGGGGTATGTCACGTAATCCGTGCCGCGCGCCGCGAGTCCGCTTGCGACGAAGACCTCGGGATCGTAGCCGCGGTACGGCGTGAAGAGCAGCAGGTTGTCCCCGGAGAGATAAAGACGCGTGCCGTGGACGCCCATCCGCGACGGCAGGTCGAAGCTGTATCCGATCGTGGCGTTCTGCAGGCGGACGAACCGGCCATTCTCGACGTAGCGCGACGAGAATTTCGACGGCTCGCTGATGCTGTCCGGCTGGCTGAGCGCCGATGCAAGGAAGTTGCGTCCCTGCTTCGCATTGCCCTTCGTCTCGTACACCAGTGCGGTGTTGTTGAACACCGAGCGTCCAAACTCACCGCGCCACAGCCAGCTCGCGTCGAAACGATTCCACGTGGCGTTGTTGTGCACACCAAGCGCAAAGTCGGGGTTCGCATGGCCGATGATCTGCTTGTCCGCTTCGACCGGGTCGTTGGTTACACCATTGACGCATCCCGGGCTCGACGCCTTGCACGAGAAGGTCTGGTGACCGTTGACGACGCGCAGGAAACGCGGCCCGTAGAACGTTCCGAGCGGCTGGCCGACGAGGATTTTTTGTGAATTCTGACCACTCTGTCCCTGGCCGAACACGGTACCGGTGACGATATCCCGACGGCCAGCACCGAGACTGGTGATCTCACCGCGCTCGACGGTGAGCACGAGCCCACCGGAAAGGGTCCGCTCTGGCGCCGACCACATCTGCGCGTCGATCGACGCTTCAACGCCCTTGTTGCGCAGGCTGCCGATGTTCTCGATGCGTGAGCTTACAACCGCGGGCTGCGGCACAGCCACGTCGAGCAGCAGGTCCTTCGTGTTCTTCTGATAGACGTCGATCGAGCCAGTGATACGGTCATCACTGAAGCCGTAGTCCACACCGAGGTTGGTCGCCGAAGTCGTTTCCCACTTCAGGTCAGGATTTCCGACCTGTGAGGCACGGAGCCCCGTCGTCAGCACTCCACCGAATGGATAGATCGCGTTGCCGTCAGCGCGCAGAAGGAGTTGGGTCTGGTACGGCTCCACTGACTGGTTACCCTGTTTCCCCCAGCCGGCGCGCAGCGCAAGCTTCGACAGCCCAATCGGTTTGTCCTGCATGAACGACTCCTGGTCAAGACGCCAGGAAGCCGCCAAGCCGGGGAATGACTGCCACTGGTGCCCTGGCGCAAGTCTCGACGAGCCGTCGTAGCGAATCACTGCGTTGAGCGTGTAGCGGTCGGCGTAGCTGTAGACGGCACGCCCGAAGAACGAGACCAGCTTGCTCTCGACGTGATATGAGTAGGGCACCGGCGACTGCAACTGCGTGCCGGCACCGAGGTTGTTCACCCCGAACGCGTCGGTGATGAACCCGCGCGACTCCGCGCCGAAGCCCCGCTTATCGAAATCCGAATACTCGTAGCCGCCGACGACTTCGACTGAATTGCTCTCGCCGAAACGTGGCGCGTAGGTGAGGAGTTGTTGGAAATTGAGGTTCTGGAGCGCCTTCTGCTGCTGGTTGGCGACGCCGCTGTACTGCGCGCCGACCGGGCTGGAACGCGGGGCGAACGTCCGCCTGTTCGCGTCGGTGACGTCCGCGCCGAGGGTCGTCTGCGCTGTGAGGTCGGAGAGAAGACTGATCGTGCCGGTGACGTTGCCGAGGACGCGATTTTCTGGAGCGTAGTCGTCATACGAAGTCGCCAGTCCCACCGGATTGCGGACATCCTGGGCGCCTGATCCGAGTTCGTAATAGCTCCCATTCGCCTTCTTCACCGGGAACGTCGGATTGAAGATCACCATGTTGGTGAACAGGCCGCCGTTGAATCCGCCGCCATTCTCGCTCGGCACGTAATCATTGTTGACCCGCGACGCCATCAAGTTCAGTCCGAGTCGAAGCTTTCCGTTGATCGCGTTATGATGGGCGTTCAGCCGCGCCTGATAACGCTTGAGCCCACTCGATATGACGACGCCCTGCTGGTCGAAATAATTGAGCGATGCCCGATACTGTGTTGCATCCGTGCCGCCGGAAAAGGCGACGCTGTGATTCTGCGCGATCCCGGTGCGCTCTATCTCCTTTTCCCAATTCGTATTTGCGGTGCCGAGCGCCGAATCCGCCGACGCCGGGAGCGTTCCAATCGCGACCTGGCTGCGAACGAAACTCCGGTACTGTGCGCCGCTGGCAAGATCCAGAGACTTGGTCGGATTCGCCGCAGCAACGTAGGTGTCGTATTCCATCTGCCCGCTCGACTTCTGGCCGCTCTTTGTCGTGATCAGGACGACGCCGTTCGCGCCGCGGCTTCCATAAATGGCGGTCGCCGAGGCGTCCTTGAGGATCGTGATCGATTCGATGTCACCCGGGGCGAGCGAATTGAGCGGACTGCGGCCGAGCGCCCCGTTGATGCTGCCGATGCCAATTGCACCCGGCGTCGTTTCGTCGTTCTGGAGCGGCACGCCGTCCACGACGTAGAGCGGATCGTTGCTCGCGCTGATCGACGTCCCACCGCGAATCCGAATCTGCGCTCCACCACCCGGGTCACCGCTGTTCGACGTGATGCTGACGCCGGCGACGCGCCCCTGGACCATCTGGTTCGCGTTGGTGACCACACCGACGTTCGCCTTGTCGGCGTCCACGGTCGTCACCGAGCCGGTGATCGCCTCACGCTTCTGCGTGCCGTAGCCAACGGACACGACCTCCGTCAGCACGGCCGCTTGTGCCTGCAGGGAGAAATCGGCGGTCGCCGATGCACCGGCGGTGACCGTTATGACCTGGGTGATCGGCGCGTAGCCGATGCGGCTGGCGCGCACGCTCTGCGGGCCGGCGGGAACGTTGATCAGGAGGTAGCTGCCGTCCGCCTGCGATACTGCGCCGCGAGTCGTCCCGACGAGAACGACGTTGACGCTGGACAGCGGTTGCTGCGACCCAGCATCGAGCACTCGGCCCCTGATCGTACCCGAGGCGTCCTGCGCGCCAAGCTGCGGCGCGACTAACAGGCCACCAACGAGTGCGAGAAGAAAACAACGACCTATCACCATACGCATGCCCTCCACCGAGTAGGAGTGGATCAGTTTCGGTCGCTGTCCATGATCGGGCAGGAGCGAAGTACAACGCGAATCGTCGCTCATGGGCCAAGCGCGGGAGGCCGGAACGCGGCAAGGCGCAGACAGAACGGGGCTCAGAGCGTCCTACATATTCCCTTCCGTCCTAGAAATGTCAAGAAGGTGTTAGCGGACTGTGACATGGGCTGCCGTCGCGGTCAGACCGCCTGGAGCTTGACGCCACGGTCGACGCGACTCAATCTCACCGTCCGCAGAATCGACGTCTGCTGCACGCAGTGCGCTTTCGCTCAATCGCCAACGACAATGAGCCTGCTCGGAATTGCGCTGCTCGCGCAGCTGGCCGGCCCCGCGGGGCAGACCCTTCCCGTCCTCGAGTTCCCCGAGCGGGGACTCGACGACAGCGCGTCGTATGCCGGTTACCAGACGCGATTCCTGCGTGACGCCTCGTCCAACACCGTCCAGGTCTATCTCGACCGCCGCATTGGACGTGTCGTTCATGTCTGGGCCGATGCAGAGAATGAGAGCATCGGCTTCACCGCTCGCGACTCGCGC
>JANMBU010000065.1:0-14943 GCA_031360575.1 Gemmatimonadaceae bacterium | reverse complement strand
TTCATGTCCTTCAGCTCTTCGGTGCCGGGCAACTACACCCAGTAGATCAGTTCACCGGCCAGCAGGTAGACCGTCTCGTCCTTCTTGTTGTGGTACTGCACTGAAAGCGCGTGCCCGGCCGTCACGTGCAGGATCTTCCCGACATAGCGGTCGGTTTTCGCCCAGATGGTCTCGTGCCCCCACGGCTTGGGCACTCTCGTCACGTCGGTCGGTCCGCTCATATCACCCCGATTTGTCGTTCGAAATCATCCGCGCTCGCGGCGCCCGCGCGAGATGCACGATCCGCACCGAGGGCGGGTCCCCGATTACTCCGGCATGGCTCCTGCCTCGGCGGGCTACATGCTCCTCGCACCGCGCTATATCCCGCGTCTCGCGGCCATGGTCGGCCTGTTCACCCGGTACGGCCTTACCGACTTCGCCAAGCAGCAGGGCCTGATCGCACTCTCCCCCGAATCCGCCGGCCCCGATCCGGCCGACGGAGAGATTGCCGCTCGCGCCCGCGCCTTCCGCAAGAAGCTCGTCGAACTCGGACCGGCCTACATCAAGCTCGGGCAGGTGTTGTCCACGCGCCCCGACCTCCTGCCTGAGGCGTTCGTCCGCGAGCTCGATCGCCTTCAGGACGACGTTGGCCAGATCAGCTTCGACGATGTCGAGCAAACAATACAGGAAGAGTTCGGCGCCCGCATCAGCAAGTTGTTCGGATCCTTTGACGCTGAGCCAATCGGCACGGCAAGTCTTGGCCAGGTACACGCCGCGACGCTGCGCGACGGTCGCGATGTCGTCGTCAAGATCCAGCGCCCCGGCATCCGCGAGCAGTTGATCGACGACGTCGCATTCTTCCGCGAGATCGCGGCCTTCCTCACCTCGCACACCGAAGCCGGACGCAAGATCGACATGGTCGGCGTCATCCAGCAACTCGAGCGCGCACTCTCCGACGAGCTGGATTACCGCATCGAGGCGCGCAACGCGGCCAATTTTCGGCGCGCACTCGCCGAGTTCCCGCGGCTGCTCGTTCCCCGCATCATCGAGGCGTACACGTCGCAGCGCGTGCTCACCATGGAGCGCATCCGCGGGATCAAGATCGACGCGGTGCCGCGCATCAGCCGAGTCGAATACGATTTCACCAAGGTCGCCGACGAATTCGCCAAGGCGTACCTGAAGCAGATCGCCATCGACGGACATTTCCACGCCGACCCGCACCCGGGTAACGTGTTCGTGGTCATGCCCGGCCCGGTCAACCCGCGGACGCCCGCCGAGGTGGCGGCGAACGACCGTCGCGAGCTGCAACGTGAGGCGCTTACCCCTCTCTCGAAGCTCGAGCAGACCGCGCAAGCCGAAGCAATCGCTCAACCGGCCAGCGAAATGCCGGGCGCCGATGAGCCGAAGCTCGCGCTGATCGACTTCGGCATGACCGCGCACCTCGCCGGGCCGGTGCGCGATCGCATCGTCAGCCTGCTGCTCGATCTCGCCGACAACCGTGGGCACGGCGTCGCCGAGACGATGATCGAGATGGGTGTAACGCTGGACGGGTTCGAGCGCCAGACGTACATCCGCGAGATCGCCAACCTCGTCGCCCAGAATTACGACCTGTCGATCGGCGAGGTGAAGCTCGGCCGCGTGCTCTACGAGGTGATCAACATCTCGTACACCGAGGGGCTGCGCCTCCCGGCCGAGCTCACGCTTCTCGCCAAGGCACTGTTCAACCTCGACGCGATCAGCGCCGCTCTCGACCCGAGCTACAGCCCGATCAAGGCGATCCGCGAGTACGGCAGCCGGATCGCGAACGAACGCGCGCAGGAGGACATGTCGTGGCGCCGCCTCTTTCGCACGGCGAGCCAGACGACCGACCTCGTCTCGGCGCTGCCGCATCGGCTCGATCAGTTCACCGCGAAGCTCGCGGCCAATGAGCTGAGCATGACAGTGGATTCCCCGCAGGTCGGCGCGCTTGGGCGCAGCCTGCAGAAGGTCGCGAACCGGATCTTCACCGGTCTGGTGCTCACCGGACTGCTGATCGCCAGCGGGATGCTGCTGCCCTACTGGCGCAGCCTCGGGATGACCGGGTTCGTGATCGCCGGCGTGATCGGGCTGCTGATGGTGATGAACATCCTGATCACCGACCGGGGCAGCGGCCGCGATCGTTAGGCAGGTGGCGCGCTCACCAGAAGCTGCCTAACGTCAACTGGACCCGGTTCGCGCTCCAGCGATCGGCGGGCCGCGACGGATCGCGCCGCCGCCCGAAGAAGGTTGAGCGGCCAACGCCGAACTGGGGCTCGCTGACGTAGAACGGCAGGTCGAGGCGGACCCGGACATCCCGGTCGAACAGCCAGCCGCGAGCCAGCACGCCGGCCCCGCCGTCGACCAGCGTCCGCGACTGTGTCGCCCCGACGTCGGCGAAGAGCGTTCCCCAGAACGCCAGCGGGCGCGATCCGCTGGTGATCGATACCAACCGCGTCGACTGTTCGGCGTTGAGTGCGACGATGTGCGAACCGACGACGACCGCCGGGTCGTAACCACGCAGCCCCGCCCCGCCTAACGGCACCGTCGCGACACCGTCCTCGGTGAGGATCCCCCCCCGCGGCCGAATGAGGTGGTTGTAGAGCGTCTGGTAGGGGTCGCGCGACGAGACGAACGTCTTTCGTTGCAGGGGAGTCCGCCGGGTGGAGCCGCCGGCGTAGGCGCGTAGCGAGAACACGGCGCTGCTGTCCCCGCCGAAGGGTTGCGATCCGCGCAACCAGGCCTCGCCACGGCCGTATGTCGCGCGCGGGTAGGGCTGGGACTGCACGTACGATTGCTGCGCGCCGCCCGCGAGGCTGACGCCGAGCTCCGGCTTCCAGCGCGCCTGCCAGAAGCGCGTCGTCTGGTCGAGCTTCAATTCTTCGATGCGCGCCTTGTCCCACCGGGCCGGCAGGTACCCGAAGCCGCGCGGCGCAGTGAAGGTCAGCCCAATCGATCGCGCCGTGCCCACCGTTCGCGCGAAATAGTAGCGGCTCGCATCCCAGCTGTACGACAGCTCGGCGCCCGCGGCACCATCGAACGTCCACGCCGCCGTCCGCAGCCCGATCAGCGGTCGCCCCCGCCACGGCAGCGTTGGATTCTCGTGGACCCACCATGCCTGGAACCGCGGTGACAGCCCGTAGTCGCCGCGTTCGCCCGGCGCCTCACGGTTGACGACGATCCCGAGCTCATCGCGATCGATCAGTCCCTGATAGTTGCTGCGCGATCGGAGCCCGCCGACCAGATGGTTAGGCGTCGAATACCATGCGATGGGCGTCAGTGCATTGATCACCACGTCACGACCGACTTGATCGAGGAACGGCCAGTCGAACGTCGTCCGCTGGATGCGCTCCTCCTTCCGCCAGATCGACCGCCAACCGGGCGCGACGTCGTTGCGCCGGTCCCAGTCCTCGGTGGTCCGCAACGGATCCAGCCGCACCGCGCGCGGCTTCTCCGCGGTTCGCACTTCAATCCACTGTTTGTCCGCATCAGGAACCCCGCCGGCGATCGTCCACCCGCTCCCGGTCAGCACGCCTAACGGCGGCCGCTCGCGGTACTCGGCGCGCCGCCCGACGCGACCGCGCGTCAGCCAGCTGCCGTCGGGCTGCCGATTCGTCCTGACCTTCGTCAGGGCGTAGTCGGTCGCGCCGGTGTGTCGCACCCACTGGTCGAAGAACCAGCCGAGCGACTGGCCATGCACCGCCTCGGCGGTCGTGCGCATCGCCCGCTCATCCACGTGCTGGAGCGCCCAGTCGGCGTAGTAGCGGTGCATGAAGGCGACGAAGGCGCTGTCGCCTAACGCGTCGCGAAGCGCACCGTACATCAGTTCGGCCCGGTCGTAGATCATCGCGTTGTAGATACCGAAGTCGCGGAACAGGTCGGAGCGGCTACCGATCGGTTGTGCCCGACCGAGGAACTCGAGCCGGTACTGCCCGAGCTGGAGGGCGTCGGCGCCCTCCGGCCGCGGCGCGTGGCGACGATATCCGTGCAACTTTGTGCCGGCGCTGTCGCGTCCCCCACGGCGCGCACGGTCCTGTGGCGTCACGCCCTCGGCCCACGACGTCTGGTACGACGTGAGCCCCTCGTCCATCCACCCCGACCGCCACTCGTTGTTGGCGAGAATCCCGAAGGTGAAGATGTGACCCCCCTCGTGGAGGATCAGCCCCTGCGACGCCGAGCCGTTCATCATCATCATCGGAAACTCGGTCCCGCCGCCATCGATCCGGTGAAGGTTGATCACCTGAGGGTACGCATACGGTCCATAAACGTGTTCGAGCCAGTCGAGCGCAATCTTCGTCCGGGTCACCGCCGCCCCGTTGCCCCACGCCGCTTCGTCGCCCGGGCGGTAGAGGACGTGGATGGCGACCGTGTCCCAGGTCGTCACGCCGTTAGGCGCCGGCAGCTCGCCGCGCGGCCGGATATAAGCCGCGCCCTCGTAGCGGTAGTCGGGCGACGTCGACCACGCGAACTCGTGAATGTTCTCGCCGTGGAAACGAACCGCCTTCTCCCCGGCACCTAACGCTGGCTCGGGACGCGTCGGCAGTGTGTACGACGCCAGCGACGGGCTCACGATGTCGCCCCACTTCTTCGCTCGTTCCCATCCCGGATCCCCCGAGACGAGCAAGCCGGTCGCCGCCACCACCTGATCCGCCCTGAGGATCAACGTGACGTCGAAGCTTCCGAACTCGCCGTAGAACTCGCCGGCGGGGCGCAGTGCGTACGGCTCCCATTCCCCATTGTCGTACACGGCGACCTTGGGATACCACTGCGAGAAATCCCAGCTCCGGCCGCGATGTGCCTGGCGGCGCGGCACCGTCGACGCCCGCGCCTCCCAAAGGAATGCGACGATGGTGCTGTCGCCCGGCGCGACTGCATGCGGGAGCACGAAGTGGGCGACCGTGCTATCCGGTGCCCCTGGGTAGTCGACGCGGACCTCGACGCCATCCACGCGCGGCGCGGCTGTAAATCGCTCGTACCCGAAATCCGGATCCGTCAGCTTCTGGAAACGGACGCGCCCCTCGCGCTCGTCGACCGCGCTCCACTTCGAGCCGGGCCGGAAAGCATTCAGGTACTGGTGCACGTACATCTCGCGGAGCGTGTCCCGCGAGTTGTTCACGTACACCATTCGTCCCTCGGCCACAAGCTTCGCTGCCGCTTCGTCCAGCCGCGCCGTTATGACATAGTTCGCGCGCTGCCGCGCCGTCGAGGGCGGGCGCCCCGACGGCGCGGTGACGAACGTATCCGGTTGCTGCTGGACTGCGAGGACGAGCGCGACGAGTGCGATCATGAGCGCGAGTGAGAGGCTACCAGATGTGCACGCGCTGCTCGGGCGGACGCCACATCGCCTGGCCCGGCTTCACGTTGAACGCATCATAGAACTCGGGAATGTTCGACAGCGGTCCGAGCACTCTCCACTTGGCCGGTGAGTGGACGTCAGCAAGCAGGCTCGATCGGAGCGCCGCGTCGCGTTGCTGCGAGAGCCAGCCGATCGCATAGCCGAGGAAGTAGCGCTGAATCGGCGTCAATCCGCCAATCGGCGTTCCCTCGTGGTACTGCGGCGTCTTCTTGAAGGCGTCGAGCCCGAGTAGAAGCCCGCCATAGTCAGCGATGTTCTCGCCGAGTCCCGCCTTGCCGTTGATGTGCATCCCCGGCATCGGCTCGTACGCGTCAAACTGCTTCCGCATCACCTCAGCGCGCTCCTGGAATTTTGCCGCGTCTTGCAGGGTCCACCAATCCTTCAGGTTGCCTGCCGCGTCGAACTGTCGCCCCTCGTCATCGAAGCCGTGGGTGATCTCGTGCCCGATCGTGCTGGCCGCGGCGTAGCCGTACGCGACCGCGTCGTCGACCTGGTCGTCCCTCACACCCGGAATCGCGAAGATCGCCGCCGGGAGCACGATCTCGTTGTTCGACGGGCTGTAGTAGGCGTTGTACGTCTGCGGCGTCATCCCCCACTCGGCGCGGTCCACCGGCTTCCCGAACTTCGAGATCATGTCGTTGAACCCCCACCGCGCCGCATTCATCATGTTCGCCGCATAGGAATCACGACCGATCACCAGCGCGGAGTAATCCTTCCACTTGTCGGGATACCCGACCTTCGGGGTGATCGCCGCCAGCTTCAGCCGCGCCTTGGCCTTGGTCGAGTCGCTCATCCAGTCGAGCTGGTTGATGCGGTTCAGATACGATGCGCGAATCGCCTCGACCATCGCTGCATAACGCTTCTTCGATGCTTCGGGAAAATATTCCTTCACGAAGATCCGCCCGAGCACCATCCCCATCGCACTGCCCTCTTCATCGAGCACGCGCTTCCACCGCGGCCGAAGCTCCGCCTGCCCGGTGAGCTGCTTCGCGAAGGAAAAGTTCTCGTCGTCGAACGGCTGGCTGAGGAACCCGGCGTAGTTCGCGACCAGCTGCAGACGCAGGTAATCCTGCAGCACCCGCACCGGCGTCGTGCGCAGCATCGTATCGACCGCCGCGAAGAACTGCGGCTGCCCGACGAGTACGTAGCTCGGCTGCAGCTTCCACGCAGCGAGTCGTTCGGTCCAGGCGATCGACGGCGTGAGCTTCGTCGTCACCTCGGCCGGCGTCATCTTGTTGTA
This sequence comes from Gemmatimonadaceae bacterium, assembly GCA_031360575.1. Classification (GTDB taxonomy): domain Bacteria; phylum Gemmatimonadota; class Gemmatimonadetes; order Gemmatimonadales; family Gemmatimonadaceae; genus JABFXC01. Next base: position 8,353 of record JANMBU010000065.1, on the reverse strand, counting down.
GTTCAGATTTGGATCGCGCAGGTCCTCGAGCTTTCGCGACGCTTTCGCCAGTGCGGTCTCGAAGACCATGATGTTTGCCGCCGCGGTACGCGCGCTCGCGGCATCGCGACCGAGCAGCGCGAGTACGCGGCCCAGGTGCGCCACGTATTCGCCGCGGATGCGGGTCACACCGCTATCGGTGTTGAAGTAGAAATCGCGCTCCGGCAGACCGAGCCCGCTCTGGTAGAGGTGCACCGCCTCCACGTCGCTGTTCTTCTCGTCCTGCCCGACGAAAACCGCGAAAAACGGCTGCACCCCGATCGGCTGGAGCGCGAAGCCGACGTCGAGCGCGTCGTGCGCGGTGCGGATCGCATCAATGCGCGCGAGCTCGGCGTCGAGTGGATGCAGGCCGAGTCGCTGCGCCTTCGCGGTATCCATCGCCGTCGACCAGAAATCGCCGATCTTCTGCTGGTCGCTTCCCGGCGCGCCGCCGCTTGTGGCCGCGTCTTCGTTGATCTTGCGCAAGCTCGTGCGCAGCTGGTCGTTGACGACGTTGCCAATTCCCCAGCGAGACTCCGACGCGGGAATCGGATTCCGCTTCAGCCAGCCGCCATTGGCGTATTGGAAGAAGTCGTCGCCCGGGTTGACCGTCGCATCGATGTTCGCCCGCAGGAAATCGGCGGCCGGCGCCGGCTGCGCAGGCTTCGGGGCGTGGCTGCAGCCAAGAGCGAGGAGCGCGACGAGCGCGAGGTATCGCATGGTTCCTGGATAGAGGTGATGTCGAGAAGCGTCGCTCGCCGGCGCGCCCACCAGGCGTCCCGATGGCTGCCTGACGCTCGTCGTTAGGCCTTGGCGCCGCCGGCGATCATCCGCGTGCGAAGCATGGCCAGCCGGCGCTTCACCGAGCCGTCCATCACGGTGTCGCCGAATTTCACGACCACGCCGCCAATGATCCTCGGATCGACGCGCACGTGCGGCATCACTTCCTTGCCGAGCGTCTTTCCGAGGCTGGCTGCGATGGCCGCGGTCTCGTCGTCGGTCGGCTGCTTCGCCAGCGTCACGTCGGCGTGCACCCGGTTCTCGACGGCGTCGAGCAACGCGAAGTACTCGGTGGCAATCACCGGGATCAGCATCTGCCGGCGGTTGGTCACCAGCGCCTGGAGGTAACGCACGAACAGCCGCGGCGCACGATCGGCGAAGGCCTTGCCGAGTATTTCCTTTTTCTGATCGGCGCTGACCTTCGGCGATTCGAGGAAGCGGCGCAACGTCGCATCGCTGCCCATCGCCGCCGAGACATCGGCGAACATCTTTCCCCAGCCACGCGGATCCTCAGCCTTCTGCGCCAGTGCGAGCAGCGTCTCGGCGTAGTTGCGGGCGATCGTGACGGGACGCATCAGTTCCTGCGCACGTTCGAGCTGGCGAGGTAACCCTCGACGAGCTTGCGATTCGCGCTGTCATCGAGGTTACGCTCGATAACCTTGCTCGCTGCGGCGATCGCGAGATCGACGGCTTCCTTCCGAAGCTCGGCAATCGCGATGTCACGCTCGCCGGCAATCTCGCGGCGTGCGCGGTCGAGCAGGTCCTGCTGCTGCGTGCGCGTCTCCTCGAGCATCTGGACGCGCAGCTTCTCGCCGACGGCGCGACCCTCGGCGATGATCCGCTGCGCTTCGCCGCGCGCGCCTTCGAGCTGTGTGCGGTGCTCGGCGAGGATCCGCGCCGCTTCCTCGCGATCCTTCTTCGCCTGGTCGATCGCCTCCTGCAATGCCTGCTCGCGCGCTTCGACCGCCTTCGTGATCGGGCCGAACGCGTAGCGCGACAGGATGAAGAAGAGCGCGATGAAGATCAGCAGTGTCCAGACCATCAGGCCGCCGTGCGGGCTGAGGAAGTCCGTCTTGCCAGCTTCCTCGGTGGCTGCGAACGCCGGCGACGCCGCGCCGAAGAGCATTACGAGCGAAAGAAATGATGCGCGCATGAGTGACATCGTGTGGGAGAAACCAGTACCGCGGCGCGTCCCGGACACGCCGCGGCGAGCCTGGCTTACAGGTTCGGGATCTTGCCCGCGAGTTGGAACGCGATGACGGCGCCGAAAAACGCGACGCCTTCGATCAGTGCGGAGAGGATCAGCGCCGCGGTCTGGATGCGGGCCGCTGCTTCCGGCTGGCGCGCCATGCCTTCGACCGCCTGGCCACCGATCCGGCCGATGCCGATGCCGGCACCGATCACCGCGAGACCGGCACCGAAGCCGGCACCGACCGCGACCATCCCGGCTGGCGAGACGGTCGCCGTCGTCGCTGCCTGGAGGAGGGAAAGAATTTCAACCATGTGTAGAGCTCCGAGTATAGTCGTTTCGTGGTCCTGCCATCGCTCGCCGTTAGGCGCTGTACTGCCTGACGCTGTCCGTCACCGAGGTCCGGGCCTCAACGGACTTCACCAGCCACCCGGCTGGCTACCTTCGCGCGCGGAATGGAGCGACGCTCCGCACGGTACCACCAATCCTCTGGACGTGCCCAGCGCGGCTGGGGCCGCACCGGCTTCTGCTAACCGCCAGTGCGGCGATGCCGTCATGGCGCACTGGAGCGGCTTCGCCGCGCTAGTGCGCGGATTCTCTGATCTGCCCGATGAAAACCGCCGCCAGCAGCGAGAAAATAAACGCCTGCAGCAGCGCAACGAACAACTCCAGCACCATGATCAGCACTGCCATGAAGAACGGCGCCACCGAAGCGACGCCATGGAACAGGAAGATCAGTCCGATCAGCGCGAGTACGACGATGTGGCCAGCCGTCATGTTGGCAAACAAACGGATTGTCAGCGCGAACGGCTTGGTGAACTTCCCGATAATCTCCATCGGGGTCATGATGATAAACAGCGGAATCCGCATGTACAGCGGCAAATCCTTGTTCCAGTAGAACACCGTGTTGAGATAGCCCATCCCCTGCGCCCGGATCCCCGCCAGCTCGACGACGACGAACGTCACCAGCGCCAGCGTCGCCGTCACCGAGATGTTGCCGGTGGCGGTCGAACCATACGGAATAAGCCCGAGCAGGTTCGCGAACATGATGAAGAAGAACAGCGTCAGGATGAACGGCGCGTACTTCTCGCCATGGGGCCCGAGATTCCGGATCGCCACTTCCTGTCGGATGTAGAGCACCATCGACTCGATGCCGGCAGCGAATCCCTTCGGCCGCCCGATCGCATGGCTGTGCCGCGCATGCGCCCGCGCCGCGGTGATCAGCACCACGCAGCAGAGGAATCCGGCGAAGAGCAGCATGATGACGTGCTTGGTCGGCGACATGTCGATCGCGTAGCCGGCGACATGGATCGGCGCCCACGTCGGCAGTTCCGTCTCGCAGAGCAGCGTCCCGTGGTTCCAGCACGGATAGTCGATCGTCCGCGAATCGGTGATGTGCGGAGTGATGATGTCCACCGGTCCCCCGGTCGCGACATCCTCTCCGCTCCGATTGGCGATCCGATCGGCACCCGTCGCCCTCGCGTTAGGCAGCTCGGCCTGTGGCGCGGCAACGCTTTCGCGCCGGACGGCTTCCTGCGCGGCGGCCGGAGTGACTGATGCCGCGACGGTAATCTGGGCGAGCAGGGCGAAGAGAAGAGCGCGAGCGCCGTTCATGATTTCAGCAACAGAGGTTCAACGAGCGTGAGAGCGAACAGAAATCCCGCGAAGCTGACGAGTGCCGGACCGGATGGAACGCCGAGTGCTTTCGCCAGCACGAACCCGTAAAAGAAAAGGGCGATGAAGCGGACCAACGCACCGCCCGCCCACGCCGACATCACATGCTCCCTCGGCACCGCGCGTACCATTGCGAACGTCGCGACCTGCAACGGCAACGCCAGACAGGCACTGACCAGGATCGCCCGCCGCTCGTCCGCACCGCCGTAGAACTTGGCCATGATCAGGCCGGCGACGAGTATCAGTGCCGCCCCAATCAGCGCAAAGCGGATGATGGCACCCGCGTTCGAACCGGGCGCGAGCAACACTGGCGAGCGGGCGGTCACGGGCGAGGCCCCTCGTCCGCCACCCGTTTCGCCTGCATGCGCGCTTCGCGTAGCCGCTGGTCTTCTCGTTCCTGCGCCGCCATCAGCTTCCGATACATCACGTAAAAGGACCCACCCGCCCCGGCGAAGACACCGATCAACAGAAAGACCGGCGAAGTGCCGAGCCGCCGGTCCACCCATTGCCCAACGTACAGAAAGAAGAGCAGGGCGACGACGAACTGCAGCCCGAAGTTGGCGTACGCCCCGGCACCCGGTCCCTCGTTCGAGGTCCCGGGAGGCCGACTACCGATTCCCGGGTCTTCGTCCTCCCGCGGCCGCTCCGACGCGTCTCTCATCCAGCACCAAAATCTAGAGGCTTGAGAAAAATTTCACAAGCTCCCGGGGCTCCGCAACGCCCCTCCGCCCGCCCTGCGTCCGGCCGGGGCAAAGTCGCTGCCTGCTCGCGACTTACACCGTGACCATCGCGTTGACTATTCGTCTCCTGACACATAACTTCGGCCCGAACGATTTGTGAGCTGCCGCCGGTTGCTCGCGCGCTCGTTCGCTCCCCCCGCGCCAGCCAAGTCCGCCAGCTCGACATGAAGACCCCCGTCATCGCCAGCCTGTTCGCCTGCGGCCTCGTCGCCTTTGCCTGCGGCCCCCGCACCCGCTCGTCCGAATCGCCCGCCGCCAGCGTCACCGTTAGGCACACGCACACGCCCCTCTCCGCCCCGCTCGTCGCCAGCCTCGGCGTCGCGGTCGGCGACAAGCTCGGTGACGACGTGAACTTTGCGCTCGCCGTGACCAACGCCAGCGTCAAGGGCGTCGAGATCGACTTCCCCAACGCCAAGACGCACGACTTCGCGGTCCTCGACTCGACCGGCGCCGAGATCTGGCGCTGGAGCCGGACGCGGATGTTCACGTCGGCATTCATGACCAAGCCGTTAGGCAGCGACGCCGCCAGCGTCTACGAGGACGGCTGGACCCCGACCGGCCAGCACGGCCGCTTCACCGTGGTCGCGACGCTGGCCAGCTCGAACTACCCGATCGAGCAGCGGGCCGAGTTCACCCTCCCCTGATGCAGGGCTCGACCGCGTGAGCGCGCCTAACGCGACGCGGCCAGCCCCGTCCGACCTCGAGCTGCTCGTCGATCTGGCCGCGGCTCGCCGAGAGCTGACCACCCAGATCGGTCAGCGCATCGTCGGGCAGCACGAGGTCGTCGACAATCTCGTGGCGGCGCTGCTGGCTGGGGGTCACGCCCTGCTCGTCGGCGTCCCCGGCTTGGCGAAGACGCTGCTCGTCCGGACCGTCGCCGAAGCGCTCGACCTCACCTTCTCGCGAGTGCAGTTCACCCCTGACCTGATGCCGGGCGACATCACCGGCACCGAGATCCTCGACGAGACGAGCGGACGCCGTGCCTTCACGTTCGCGCGCGGGCCGATCTTCGCCAACATCGTCCTCGCTGACGAAATCAACCGCGCCCCGCCGAAGACACAGGCCGCACTGCTGCAGGCGATGCAGGAGCATGCGGTGACGTCAAGCGGGACGACGCATGCGCTTCCTGAACCGTTCTTCGTGCTGGCGACGCAGAACCCGATCGAGCAGGAAGGAACATACCCGCTCCCCGAGGCGCAGCTCGACCGGTTCATGTTCTCGCTCAGCGTGGGTTATCCGTCGCGGGTCGAGGAGGAGCAGATCGTCGCCGGGACGACGGGCGATTCGTCGCCTAACGTGGCGCGGGTGCTGGATGCGGCGCAGCTGGTGGCGCTGCAGCACCTGGTGCGCCGGCTGCCGGCGGCGCCGGTAGTGGTGTCACATGCGGTGTCGCTAGCGCGGCGGACGCGGCCCGACGATGCAGACGCGTCGGCCGAGGTGAAGCGCTACGTCAGTTGGGGTGCCGGACCGCGCGCCTCCCAATATCTCGTGCTCGGCGCAAAAGCCCGCGCGGCGATGGACGGTCGGCCGTATCCCGACCTCGAGGACGTGAACGCGGTCGCGCTGCCAGTGTTGCGGCACCGGCTTGTCCTGAACTTCCAAGGCGAGGCCGACGGAGTGAAGGTCGAGCAACTGATCTCCGCACCCTCGAAGCGGTAGCCTCCCGTCAGCTCGACCGACCGGGATCTTCCCTCCCGCCGGTCTGCAACTCACTATCTGACATTGGGATGACCGGTAGCTGACGATGCAGCCGAGCGTGTCATCCGGACTTGAAGCGCCGGACGCGCACGGCGCCGAGGTGTACAGTCGTCGGCCCAATGCACGGTCCCCTGTCACGAGCGAAGCCGCGATGATAAAGCTGAAGGCAATCGCCAACTGCACCATTCAGCTCGACAAGGCGACGCTCGACGCTGGGTCGGAGGTTCTCTTCGGGATCCTGGCCCACCTGATTGTCGAGCGAGGGCGATCGGTCCCGCGCGCGACCTTGGCCGAGTATTTCTGGCTGAACAGCGACAAGCGGGACGCGAGCCACTGTCTTCGGCAGGTCGTCTACAAGCTGCGCCGGCTCGGCGCGCCGATCGAGACGACGCGCGAGCACTATCTCCTCGGCGAACGCGCCGCACTCGCCGACTTCGACTGCGCCGACGAGCGGACGCTTGCCCTCTCGCCGCTCGGCCCTGAGGAAGCGGTCGCGATCTTTCCCGGCTACGCCCCTGACGCGTCGGCGCCGTTCCTCACCTGGCTGGAGCGAACGCGCGAGAAGGCCGGGCGTTCGGTGCGTGGGGTGCTGGTCCGAGCGTTAGGCGAGGCGCGACGCCGCAATGGCTGGGACGATGCGGCCAAGCTGGCACGGCAATGCCTGGTGCTCGACCCGCTGAACGAGGAGGCGACGCTCACGCTCGCCGAGTTCACCGCACTCCGCGGCGACAAGCGCGAAGCGCTGCGCATGATTGACGGCTACATCGAGGAGATGGGTGGGACGTACGCGGACCTGCGGCTCCCGGCGTCGCTCCTGCGGAATCGAATCTCGGAGCGGGTGGCTTATCCGCCCGCGTCGGCGGCGGGGAAGATTGCGCTCGTCGGGCGCGAGGACAGCTTGCGCGTGCTGGCGGCAGCGGCCACCGAGGTTTCCGCCGGCGCTGGTCAGACATTCGTGATCCACGGCCCGCCCGGGATCGGCAAGACCCGGCTGATCACCGAGTTCGCCAACATCTCTGCGATGCGCGGCGCGCGCATCGTCCGCGTGGAGTGCCGTCCCGACGCCATGGAGCGGCCACTGGCTGTGTTCATGGAACTTGCCCCGCAACTGCTTCGAATGCCCGGAGCGTTAGGCTGCGCACCCGACGCGCTGCGGCTGGTGAAGCGGCTCGGGTCTTATGACCCGACCGAACGCCTCGACCCTGACGAGTACGGCGGTGCGCCATTTCTGCACGCAGCGGTTCGCTCGTCGCTGCGAGACCTCGTCGACGCAATCGCTGGTGAGCGGCCGCTCTACCTGTTGATCGAGGACGTGCACTGGATCGATCGGGTCTCACTCGAAGTGCTGAAGGAGCTCGTCGGGTCGAACCGCGGTCGGCAGCTCCTCGTGCTCATGACGACGCGGACACTTGGCGACGGCACGCTTCTCAACGGTATCGACCGACGGCAACTGGTGGTGCACGATCTGGCGCGGCTTCCAATCGAGAAGGCTCGCCAGCTCGCCGCATCATTGTGCCGAGCGCTTGGTATCGACGACGACGACGGGATTGTCGAGTGGTGCAGTGAGCGGGCTGATGGCATTCCGCTCTACATGACCGAGCTGCTCGCGCACTGGCGCGAGACCAAGGATCGCCGGCGCGTGCCGGCATCACTCGACGCACTGATCGACGAACGCGTCGGCGCGCTCGGCAAGCCGGCGCTGTTCACGTTGCAGGCGGTCGCGCTGCTTGGCGGCGAGGCGACGTGCGGCGTGCTCGAAGCAGTGCTCGGCATGCAGCGCTGGGAGGTCATCGAGTACATCGAAGAACTGGAGAAGGGCGGCCTCGTCGCCTGCACCGCCGAGCGAGTCAGCGCGCGTCACAGCCTCCTCGGCGATGCCGCTCTGCAGAAGCTGGGTGCGGGTGCCGCGGTGATGCTGCATCGCGCGATCGCGTCGCACCTCACGACGGAGGTCGAGCGCGGCGCGACTGACCCACACGTAACATGGCGTGCGGCGAGTCACTGGAACGCTGCCGGTGCGACCGGGACAGCGTTGGAGCTGGTGATTTCGACGGCCCGCCACATGGCGAGCGTCGGCGCAGTCTATGAAGCGGAAGCGCTGTTGAAGCAGTCGCTGACGTTGTGCACGACAGATGAGGATCGTTTGCGCGTGCTGAACGAGCGGCGGGGGTATTTGGAGACGGGGGGGTTAGGGGAAGAGCTGCGAGAGAATTGCGCCTGGGCGATGCAGATCGAGGTGAAACAAGCGGGCAAC
>JANMBU010000063.1:0-39638 GCA_031360575.1 Gemmatimonadaceae bacterium | reverse complement strand
GCGGCGATTGCCGACGGGCTCGAGGCGGTGGCTGGTCATACCGCGCCGCTGCCGGAAAAGCTCACCACCATCAACGGCGCGCTGGTTCAGCTGCTGACTGGTCTTCAATCCGCCGACCGACATCTCGGTCGCGCGGCCACCGTCTTCAAGCTCGGCTGACCACATGTGCTTCAAGAATCTTCCGATCGAGTTTGACGCGCAGGGCCGAGCGACGCTGCGGGAGAACGTCGCGAATCCCTATTCGACGGCGACCGCGGGACCGCCCGGAGTACCAAAACAACTCGATCACGACAAGGTGCTCGAGCTGGTCAAGCGCAATGGTCACATCAAGGATGTGGACTTCGATCCGGTCACCCGGGTCGCCGGCGCGCTGGCCTTCCACACGGTGGCCGATGTCGAAGCGCGCAAGGTGCTCGAGGCGCGCTCGGTGGCGACGTTGTTCCGCGGCTACGAGGTGATCATGATCGGCCGCGACCCGCGCGACGCGATCTACATCACGAGCCGGGCCTGCGGCGTCTGCGGCGGCGTGCACTCGACCTGCTCGGCGCTGGCGATCGAGATGGCGATCGGCTGCCAGCCGCCACCGTTAGGCGTGCTGATTCGCAACCTGGCGCTGTCGCTCGAGTTTCTCTACGACAACCCGCTGCACCTGCACCTTTTGGCCGGTCCCGATTTTTCCGAGGCGATCGTCAAGGGGACGAACCCGGGGATGATCGAGAAGGCGAAGGTGACGGAGGCGGCGCACGCCGACGTGCACGGTTTCCGCACGATGCATGACCTGATGGTGGACCTGAATCCGCTGAGCGGCGGCCTCTATCTCGAGGCGCTGCACATGACGCGGGTCGCGCGCGAGGCGTACGTGTTGATCTGCGGCAAGTATCCGCACCCGCAGACGATCGTGCCGGGCGGCATGAGCTCGACGATCAACCTCACGGTGATGAACGAGATGTACGTGCGGATGAGCCAGTTCTTCGATTACGGGAAGAAGATCGCCGGCATCTGGGAAGACCTGACGAACTTCTTCTACGACTACAACCCGGAGTACAAGAAGGTCGGCGCCCGCCGGGCAAACATGATCGACACGGGTATCTTCGACGACCCTAACGCTTACGACACGACCTACAAGAACGCGAACGAGTGGGGGAACAGGCGCTGGGCGACGCCGGGCGCGATCATCGACGGAAAGCTCGTCACCACCGACCTGCACACGATCAACATGGGGATCGAGGAGTTCATCGAGCACTCGTACTACGATGCGTGGACGGGCGCGGGACAGAAGCAGCACTTCCCGACCGATCCCTCGGGCAACCCGCTCTCGCCGTACCACCCCTGGAACAAGATCACCAAGCCCAAACCCGGCGCGCAGAGCTGGAAGGACAAGTACACCTGGGACACCGCGCCGCGGTGGGATCACTTCTCGATGGAGGCCGGCTGCTACGCGCGCCTCTGGAATACCGCGGTCGCCCGCAAGATGCCGGACAACCCGTTCATCGAGTCGACCGGCTACTCGCTCAAGATCCGGTTGCCGCGCGGCAAGCTGCCGGAGACGGAGATCGAGTGGAAGGTGCCTGACGTCTGGAATGCGTTCGAGCGCAATCGGGCGCGCGCGTATTGCGTGGGCTGGACGGCGATGGTCGCGATGAACAACTGGATGGCGGCGATGGAGCTGTTGAAGGACGGAGACAACAAGACGGCGACCAAGTTCGAAATGCCGAAGAAGGGCGAGCAGATGGGCGTCGGCTTCTGGGGCGCGGGTCGCGGCTACCTCACCCACCATCTCGTGCTCGATCGCGGTGCGGTGTCGAACTACCAGATCGTTACGCCCTCGACGTGGAATGCGTCGCCGACCGACAAGTGGGGACAGCCGGGCCCGTACGAAGAGGCGGTGATGAACACGCCGCTGCTCGAGGAATCGACCGACCCGGCCAAGTTCCGCGGGCTGGACATCCTGCGCGCGATTCGCAGCTTTGATCCCTGCATGCCGTGCACGACGCACATCCAGTCGGAGGCGGGGATGATCACGCGCGAGGTCAACACCTGTGCCTGTGGGCTCGACGACTAACGGCGCACGCCGCCCGGCGAGTCCGCAAGCGAAGCAGGCGATGCGAGCAGTGATCGGCGGGGTTGGCTATCGCAACCTGCGCGATCACTCGTTAGGCATCGTCATGAGCGACGAGCTCGAGGCCCTCGCCCGGCCGCCGCAGCTGCTGGTCGAGGACCTGTGCTACGGGCCAGTCGCCATCGGGCAGTGGCTCCTCGACGAAGCACGCGAGGCGCCGATCACCCGCGCGGTGTTCATCACGGCAATCGCCCGCGAGGATGGCCGCCCGCCGGGGACGATCTGTGCCTACCAGTGGGATCGCGTGCTCCCCTCGGAGGAAGAGATCCAGCGCTGCGTGGTGGACGCGGTCACCGGGGTGATCCTCCTCGATAACACGCTCATCGTCGTCGAGTGGATGAAGGCGTTGCCGCCCGAAGCGATCGTCATCGAGGTGGAGCCGCTGGAGCACGCGTTCGGTGACGAGATGAGTCCAGCGGTGGCCGCGGCCTACGCCGAGATGCGGCGGCTCGCGCTGCACTACGCGACCGACGAAGCGGCGATCCATGCACTTCCCGTCACGCCGTTAGGCGGCGGCTGGCCGGCGTTCATGTCGCGCTGGAGCGGAGCGTGATCGGCGAGGGCGCGGCCGTGCAGGGTCAGTTGGCGCCGGATGACGGGACGGACACCACAGCCGAAGCGCCGGAGCGCGCGTCGGCCGACCTGCTCGCCGAGGCAGAACAGCTGATCGCCACGCTCGCTGCGCATCCGGACCCCGCGGTCGGCGCCGCGGCGACCGCGTTGCTCGAGCGGATCGACGCGGTGCACCGCACCGCGCTCCGCCACCTGATGGGCGCGATCCAGTCGATGGCCGGCGATGCATTCGTGAACCGCCTGACGGGCGACCCGGCGATCCGGTTGCTGCTGATGTCGTACGACCTCCTCGCGGTGGACCGGCGAACGCTCTGCGAGGAAGCGCTCGACGCGGTGCGCGGTCACCTTCACTCGCACGGCGTGGACGTCGAGCTGGTCGAGGTGCTGGGCGGAGTGGTCTCGGTGCGGATTCACGGCGTGAAGCCCGACGAAGTGTCCTATGCCGGCGTGATCCGTGACATCGACGAAGCGCTGCGCGAAGGATTGCTCGGCTTTCAGGAGCTGGAGATCAACGATGGCAAAGCGACGCGTCCGGCGGCGGATTCGACGTTCCTCCCGCTGAAATCGCTGCAGCGCGCGTTCCGTCCCGTCTATCGCGATGTGGTACCGTTTGACGAAATCGCGCCGGGCACGCTGCGCGGGGTCATCGTGGACGGTGTCGCGGTGCTGCTCGTGCGGCTGGAGGACGAGCTGTTCGCTGTGAAGAACTCCTGCGGCGAGAGTCCGCTGCCGCTCGACTACAGCACGCTCGACGGGGCCGAGCTGCGCTGCAGCTGGCACGGGTGCCGTTATGACGTGCGCACCGGGCACCGACTCGACTGGCCCGGTGCGACGCAGGAAGATCATCTGTCCGTGCTGCCGGTGCGGGTGAACGAAGGAGTGGTGCAGGTGGTGGTTGGTACCGCCCGGGTGACGGTGTCGGAGTCACACGGATGACGCGCACGTTGATCGCGGGATTCGGCAACGTCCTGCGTGGCGACGACGGCTTCGGTGTCGAGGTGCTCCGCCGGCTCGGCGAGCGCGGGATCGCCAGCGACACGATCACGCTGCTCGATGTCGGCACCGGCGGGATGCGCCTCGCCCAGGAGCTGATCACGCCGTACGACCGGTTGGTCATCATCGACGCGGCGACGCGGGGAAGCGCGCCGGGGACGGTTTACTGCCTGATCGTGGACGGCGTGCTGCCGACGCGCGAGATCGACATGCACACCACGGTGCCATCGCGCGCGCTCGAGGTGGCGCAGGCGTTCGGGCCGCTGCCGGCCGAGATCTACCTGGTCGGCTGCGAGCCGGAATCGGTGGACGAGCTGACCACCGACTTCACCCCGGTGGTCGCGGCCGCGGTGGACGAGGCGGTGCGGCGGGTAGAGGAGCTGCTCGGTTCCGCGCGCCCACTCGCCGCCGCACCGTTAGGCGCCGACGCCGCCGGGAGCGACATCGCCCGCGAGGACGAGCTGCTCGAGCTGCTCTACTGGTTCGAGGGCGAGGGGTTTGGCGGTGTCGCGTCGATCGAGGGGATCATCCGCTTCACCAACCTCTCCGAGCCGCTCGTTCGCCGGACGCTCGACCGGCTCGAGGCGCGTGGCGACGTGCGGCTGGACGTCAGTCGGGGAGCCGAGTATCGTCTGACGGAATCCGGGCGGCGCGAAGCGGCGCGGCGCTTCGCGGCCGAGTTCGCCCCGCTGCTCAGTCAGGGGCACGGCGAGTGCAGCGATCCCGACTGCGACTGCCACTCGAGCGAGGGCGGCGCCGCCGAGTGTCATGGCCGGACGCACAAGCACTCCGACAATGGCGCCCACTGACCGTTAGGCTTCACGTTCGTCATCACGACGAGGCAGGAATGCGCATCGCGATTGCGGGGAAGGGTGGAACGGGGAAGACGACGATCGCCGGGACGCTGGCCCGCGCGCTGGCGCGTACCGGGCGCGAGGTGCTGGCGATCGACGCCGACACCAACCCGAACCTGGCGAGCGTCCTCGGCATCCCGCGGGATCGCGCCGAGGCGATCGTCAGCCTGCCGCGCAACCTGATGCAGCGACAGACCAATGCGGATGGTACGACGAAGACGGTGTTCACCGCCGATCCCGAGGCGCTGATCAGCGAGTATTCCATCCGCGGCCCCGACAAGGTGCGGCTGATGGTGATGGGTCGAGTGGGGCATGGCGGCGCTGGTTGACTATGCAGCGCCCACGCCACGGTCCGTGGCTTTCTCGGTGAAGTGGTTGCGCGCGCGGAGAGCGACCGGCATGTCATCGTTGACATGGAGGCGGGTCTCGAGCACCTGAGTCGCGGGACGGGCAAGCACGTTTCCCGCCTCGTCGCCGTGCTCGAGCCGTACTACCGCTCGATGGAAACGGCGCGCAATGTTGCCGCGCTGGCCGCCGAACTGGGAATTGCCGACGTCGTCGTCATCGCGAACAAGGTGCGCGACGCCGCCGATCGCGCGGCGATCGCCGAGTTCTGTGGAGCGCACGCGATGCGGCTCGTCGGTGAGGTGCCTTACGATGGGCAGCTGGCCGAGGTCGAACGCCGCGGCGCGGCACCGATCGACGATGCGCCGGGATCGCCGGCGGTGGTGGCGATCGAAAAGCTCGCTGGCTCCCTCGCCAGCGACGGTCCGATGCGACCAGCCGCCTAACGCTACTTGATCGATGCGCCGCCAGAGGATGTGCGCACGACCGACTTACGGTATGGTCACCGGCCGCCAGCGTGCATGCATGGTGAAGCCGCGCCCAGCCAGCCCTCCAATGTAGAATCCCGCACCGGACATGATTGCGACGTCCTCGGTCAGGCTCACCGCATTCTTGCCATGCGCCGACCGGCCGCGCGCGTTGTGCACGGCGAAACCGGCAGCTGCGCCGAGGACGGTCCCGACGACCGCTCCGATCTTTCCAGGAGTTTCGCTCCATCTTCGCAGGGCGCGGACTTCGACCTCGCGGAAGGAGCGCAGATCGGCAAAGGTGAGCGGCGGGAGCGAGTCGGCGTTAGGCGAGCGGATGTCGAGTGTACTGTCGCGCAGCGAGGCGAGCTGCACTTCGATCCGCTGGCGGCCAGGCGACGTGAGGCGAAGGCGCGCACCCGAGCGCACGCGCTCGAGCGGGAAGTCCCCCCACGGCGTGTCGATGAGCAGTGGCTCCGGCAGACTGCGCGACGCGAACTGCTGCGCAGGTGCGGCGCGCGGAGAAAGCAGGGTCGCGACGAGCGCGACGAAGCCGATCGTCTTACGGGCCGGCAACCAGCGTCGCCTGTCCCGGCGCCCCCAGTTCGACGTCGACCTCGGCCCACGCCATGTTGTCCATGAAGCCATGCTTGTGTCCCTCGAAGCTGGCGATCCATCGGCTGTTGCGCCGCCAGAGCTGCAGACCGTCCGCCGAATAGATGCCGACGCGATCGAACGGAAGGCTCATCGTCGTGCGCACCGCGTACGGAGTGGTGATCTCGGCTGCGGTGGCCTCGCGTCGCGACTCGACCCACTGGACGTACAGGTATGGCCGGTTCCAGACGTGACTTTTCCTGGAGCCCGGGATGACCGTCGGCTGCTCGGTGAGGAGGATGCGGTAGAAGCCCTCAGCACCCGCGCCTGACGTGTCGACCCAGTGTCCACCGGTGACGAATCTTCGCTGTGAGCGGCCAGCGCAGTTGATCCGCGCCGTGTCGGCGAATTCCCAGATGACGCAAGCGATCGTGTCGGGTCTGATGCCCTCGCGAAGAGAGCCGTAGCCGGTGTAGGCGGCGCGCTGAGTTCCACCGACATTCGCGCAGAGGCTGAACCGCGGTGTTGCACGATCCAGGTTTGGGACGACCCACGTCGTGCTGTAGTGACGCTCGATCTTCGGGAACTGGAATATCCCTGCGGAATCGGTACGCGCGCGGAGCGCGACCTTGTCGCATTCGTCGCTCCAACCGGTGGAGAGCGCAAGGTCGAGACCTGACGCCGGGCGGCCGTCCGCCCAGTTCACGCGCCCGACGACCGGGGCGGATTGAGTCACCGTGCCGGCGATCGGGAGCGGGCAGCCGCTGAGAAGCGGCGCACCGGCGAGGAGGAGGACGAGGGTGAGAGCTCGATGCTTCATTGCTCGTGCCGATCTGGTTACGACGATTCCGCGGCGTGCTTTTCCTTCAACCACGTGAACCGATTCCACGTCACCGGCGAGATCATGAAAGCCGGTCGATGCGTCCGCGATCCGGAACACCAAAGATGAATGGTGGCGTCGTACCGGCAGCTGTTCGGAGGATCTCCGGGAATCGCTCGAGCAGGAAGATCATCATCTCGTCGACCGAGCGATCGTGCGTCCAGTGAGGATAAAGGCACCGATGCCGGCTTCGAGAAGCGCCCGGCGCTGGTGCGGGTTGCGTCGCATCCGGAGGTCCTGCGTCACCAGAAGCCACTGCTGCGACGCAACGAACGTGAAAACCTCGCCGTCTGGTGTTCCCCGGGGGAGGTGATCGACGAGATGCCGCGCCTCGCAGGTGCCTAACGCCTGCAGGGCTGCCGCGACCTTTGGCGGCATGTTCTCATCGAAGAAAAAGATCAAGCAGCGGCTAACGCCTTTTCGAACGCGACCGCCGCTTCGACCTGCTGGAGCTGCAGCTCGAACGCGATCGCCGCATCCTGCGCTGACCCGTGGCTGGCCATCCGCTCGATCACCGCGGTGCGGACCGCTGTACCCGCGATGATCGGCGCTCCGAAACTGATCCGCGGATCGAGTACGATCGGGACCTGGCGTCCCTGCGGCCACCACCGATGAGCGAGCGCTGTCGTGGCATCGAACTCGATTTCATGAAAAAACTGCTCGAAGATGCCGCCAGCGATCACCTGCTCGATCTCCGTATGCTTCCACCGGACGACATCAGGCGCTTCGAGGTCGTTGGACACGGCCGAGAAAATCTGCCGACCATCGGTGAAGACGCGGCGTGACGCGAACGGATGGTCGGTCCGGAAGTGGTGCGCCGCCAATTGCGCCGCCGCGCGAACATGCTGGAGCGAGATGCCTGCGTCGACGACCGCTTTCACGACTCGCAGTTCCATCAGCTCGAGGAACGAAAGCGCGATGACGTTATCGATGACGGGAAGGTCTGTCTTGACGACCGGCGGCTGCCGACGCTTCGACCGGACAGCCTCTCGGTCCCGAAGCCAATAGGTATAGCCGCTCACCCAGCGTCGGAGCCGCGCTGGGGTCATGCCGAGCAGCCGCGCCGCATCAGCTCGGGCGTAGATGCCGATTCCGGGTCGAATCACGCTGTCGCTCATCGAGACGAAAGTGGCACCCGCGAGTTAGAACGAGCGGTCGGAGACGGGACTGTGGCTCGGCCGCCATAGCGGGATAAGCTACGCCAGCGGGCCGCTGCGTGGCAATCGGGCGTCAGCCCAGCTGGAGTCTGAGGACCGCTCGTCACGCCGCCTTCCGCGTGACGTGATACCGCCCATCCGCATCGACCGCGACCTCGCCCATCAGGGCCAGCGTCTCGAGATGCCTGACGACGAGATCCCGCCGCGCGCCGGCAAAGCTGGCCACCGCCTCGTCGGCGGTGACCCGGCGCCTGGCGACGAGCGCGCCTAACGCTTCGAGCTGGGCGACGGCCGACACCGGCCAGGGGCGTCGCTCTTCAGCCGCGACCGCGGGCGCCGCGGCGGCGACGAGGCCGAGTTCGGGGGGCGGGGCCGGAAGATCGGCGCCGAAGCGCGGGATCTGGTAATCGGGGCGAAGCCAGCGAACGAGGCCGCGCTTCTCTTCCTCGACGCGCTCATCGTGGAGCGCGACGAGACGCTCGAGGATCTCCTCCTTCGCCATCGGCCATGGCCAGCCGTACGCCTCGGCGACGAGTGCATCGAGCTCGTCGTGCAGGTCGCGCAGGACGCCGCAGGCGGCAATCTCGTGGACCGCGCGCTCCTTCGGCGTGAGCGCCTCGCCGGAGCGGAGCTTTTCGACGACGTTGTACATCCCCGTCATCGTGACGCGCTCGTCGCGCGCGATCGCGGCCTTGCGATGGGCGTCGAGGCGCTCGGCAAGGTCGGCGATGCGGGCGCGGAGCGGAGCGTTAGGCGACGGGGAAGGGGAAAGCTTCGAAGCCCAGAGAGGAGTTGTACACCGAAGTGCCCCGCCTTCCAGCAGTCGATGTAGTTCGGTGACTCGCGACCCTCGCGGTCGACGACGTGAATCGGCAGTTCGAAGCAGAAGTCTCCGGTCGGCGGGACAGGCGCACCGACGCCTAACGCTTCGCAGAAGTCGAGCAGCCAGCTCTGGAAGCTCGAACGCTCACTGGCGTCGCTGTCCGCCCAGCGGCCGGCCAGCGCGCGCAGCCTGACGGCGGCATCGCCGGGGGAGAAATGGTTCTGATGGGGCACGCGGGAGATTATGGCGCGGGCGCGAGGCGCGCCACTAACGTCGGCGTCGGACATCGGTAGAGTTTGAAGTCGGATTGATGGAACGCGGTGATCGCGAGGCGCTGTTCTTCCCAGATGCCGAAACAACCGAATCGAGAAGCTCACCGGACCGCTGGCGAGTGATGGGCCGATGAGCTGAGACCGGGCACTTTCGGCCGTTCCCGGGCGCTCGTCTACTACCGGGCTACCCTCAGTCCGGTGCGATCGGCGATCTTTCGGGACTCACCTGCCGATTCGCTTCAGTTCCCTCCGCCAACCGGTCTCGATCGCATGTCCCTGGCTCCCTCCGCGCTCGCGCGCCTCGACGCGCTGTGCTCCGACGCGCGCAAGCGCGCCCGGGCAGCGGGACGTGGCCTGCTTGTCAGCGTCGTCGAGCCGATGCCGGCGATCGACGGTCTCGCCGCGCTGGAGGCGCTGGCCCGCTCGCCCGAGGGACGCGCTCTTGCCGGCGCCACGGCGGATCGGATGTACTGGTCCCGTCCGGCCGATGGCTTTTCGCTCGCCGCGTTCGGGTCGGTGGCGGTGGTGACCGCGACCGGGGCGACACGCTTCGCGAGCATCGACGTCGACTGGCGCGCCCTGCGCGACGGCGCGCTCGTCGACGACCCGTCGGGCGGTTCAGCGGGAGCCGGCCCGCTGCTCATCGGCGGCTTCGCATTCGACGCTGACCCACTGCCTGACGCTCAATGGCGCGACTTTCCCGCGGCGCGCATGGTCGTCCCGCGCATCCAGCTGGCGAGCGGGGACGGTGCGCATTGGCTGACGACCAACGTGATGGTCGCGAGCAGTGGGGAACCGGACGTCGATCTCGCTGCGCTGATCGCGCTGTGCGATGTAGTCACCGGTGCGACCGCGCCTAACGGCAAGGCGCGTCCGTCGTCGGCTTCGAGTGCCTCGACACCGCTGGCCTACGAAGACTCGCGCGCGCCCGCATCGTGGGGCGCGTCAGTCGTCGCCGCGGTCGCCGCGATTCGCGCCGGAGCGCTCGAGAAAGTCGTGCTGGCGCGTGAGGTCCGCGCGACGGCGCCCCGCGACTTCGACATCGCGGCGACGCTGCGCCACCTTCGCTCGGCGAACCGCAGCAGCTTCGTCTTCGGCTGCTGGCGCCCGGGCAGCGCGTTCGTCGGCGCCAGCCCCGAGCTCCTCGTGCGCAACGAGGGCCGCGATGTCAGTGCGAGCAGCCTCGCCGGCTCGGTGTCGCGCGGGCGCACCGACGACGAAGATGGCGCGCTCGCTGCGGGGCTGCTCGCCAGCGCGAAGGATCGGATCGAGCACGAGATCGTGCGCCGCGAACTCCGTGACGGGTTGGCAGAGTTCTGCGACGATGTCGTTGCCGACGATGAACCATCGCTGCTGACGCTGCCGCAGGTGCATCACCTGCACACCGATGTACGCGGCCGGCTGCGGCCGGACCATTCGCTGCTCGACGTCTTGGGACAACTGCATCCGACGCCGGCAGTCGGCGGCGCGCCACGCGGCGCAGCGCTCGAGTTTATCCGCGCGGAGGAGCAGCTGCAGCGGGGGTGGTATGCCGCCCCGATTGGCTGGCTTCAGCGCGAGCGCGGCGAATTCGCGGTGGCGCTCCGCTCGGCGCTGGTCACTGGAAACGAGGCGCTGCTCTTTGCCGGATGCGGGATCGTTGGCGACTCGGATCCGGACGACGAGTTCGCCGAGTCGCTGCTCAAGCTGCGGCCGATGGAGGTGGCGCTGTCGCAGTCGGTGACCGTCGAGAGCGAGCGCGCGACCGCGACAAAGCCAGCGCCGCTGTCGAGCGGCGGGCGGCCAGCGCGATGACGATCTCACCCGAGCAGGCGACCGCCGCCTACGTCGGAGCGTTCGTCGACGAGCTGGCACGCTCCGGCGTCAGGCACGTCTGCATCGCGCCGGGGTCGCGGTCGACCCCGCTCGCGCTGACGATCGCCCGGCACCCGTCGCTGCGGAGCTGGGTTCACGTCGACGAGCGGTCGGCGGCCTTCTTCGCGTTAGGCATGGCCCGCGTGCTCGGCGCGCCCGTCGCGCTGCTCTGCACTTCGGGGACCGCGGCGGCGAACTTCCTCCCCGCGGTGGTCGAGGCGCACCGGAGCCGTGTTCCGCTGCTCGTGCTGACGGCCGACCGTCCACCGGAGCTTCGCGACGTCGGAGCGGCGCAGACGATCGACCAGAATCGGCTCTACGGCGTCCACGCCAAGTGGTTTGTCGAAGTGGCGCTGCCTGAAGCGAGCGCCGACATGCTGCGCTACGCACGAACGCTCGCCTGTCGGGCGGCGGCGACGGCCGCGGCCACGCCGGCAGGCGCGGTGCACCTGAACTTTCCCTTCCGCGAGCCGCTCGTGCCGGTGGCGCCCGATGTGCCGCCGGCAATGTCCGACGCCGATGCACTCGCCTGGCGGGGACGGCCGGGCGACGAGCCGTGGGTCAGCGTCGCGGATGGTGCCGCCGCTATCGATTCGCAAACGGTCGAGCTCCTCGCGGCGCGGCTGCGCGCCGCACGGGCGCCACTGATCGTCTGCGGCCCGCAGTTTGACGCTGCGCTCGCCGCCCCGCTCGGCCGGCTCGCCCGAGCGCTCGGCGCGCCACTGCTCGCCGATCCACTGTCGCAGGCGCGGTGGGGAGCGCACGACCGCTGCGCGGTGATCGACCGTTATGACGCGGTGCTGCGCGGAACCGCGGCCGCGAGTGCGCTCGTACCCGACGTCGTGGTCCGCATCGGCGGACTGCCAACATCGAAGCCACTGCTCCAGTACCTGCAGCGTCATTCGGCCACGCGGCAGATCGTGGTCGCAGCCACCGGGTGGCCTGACCCGACGCTGCTGGCGGCCGAGATGGTGCACGCCGATCCGCGTGCTCTCTGCGAGCTGCTCGTTGACCGCCTGACGGTCGCCGGTGCGACGCCCCGCGCCGACCCGGCGTGGCTGGCGAAGTGGCGCACGATCGACGCAGCGGCCGATGCCGCTCTGAAGACATACGTCGCTGCCGTCGACGAAACCTTCGAAGGGCGGGCGTTGGCCGAGGTCGCGGCGCTGGTGCCGGCGAACGGTACGCTGTTCGTCAGCAGCAGCATGCCGGTGCGTGACCTCGATGCCTTTGCACGCGGGGACGCCCGCCCACTGCGGGTGCTGGCCAATCGCGGTGCGAACGGAATCGACGGCGTGGTGTCCACCGCGTTAGGCGCTGCCGCGGCGGCGCGCGACGCTGGCGGTGCGCCGCTCGTGTTGGTTATCGGCGACCTCGCGTTCTATCACGACATGAACGGGCTGCTCGCGGCGAAGCTCTACGCCCTCGACGCGACGATCGTGGTAATCAACAACGATGGCGGCGGGATTTTTTCCTTCCTTCCGCAGGCGGCCGAGCCGCGGCACTTCGAGCAACTGTTCGGGACGCCGCACGGACTCGAGTTCTCACCGGTGGCTACGCTGTACGGAGCGCGGTACACCCGCGCCGACAGCTGGTCGTCGCTGCGCGCCGGCGTTGCCGCGGGTGTTGCGGGGCGCGGGCTGCACCTCGTCGAGCTGCGCACCGATCGTGAGCGCAACGTCGCGCTGCACCGTGAGGCGTGGGCGTCGGTGGCGGCGGCGCTTACCGGCAGCGTGTGACGGGCAGACTGTCGCCGAAGGTCGAACCGGGGGTGGACATCGACGTCGGCGACGGGTTGCGGCTGCGTGTCGTCCGCTCGGGCAGCGGGCCGGCGGTGCTGATGCTGCATGGCTTCACTGGCTCGGCTGCGACATGGGCGCCACTGCGCGCGGCGCTCAGCGATCGCTTCGCAACGATCGCGCTGGACCTCGCGGGGCATGGTGCCTCCAGCGCGCCGGCTGACCCGGCGCGTTACACGTTAGGCAGGCTGGCCGATGACCTGGCGTGTGTTCTCGACCGGCTTGGCGTCGCGCGTGCCGCGCTGCTCGGCTACTCGATGGGCGGACGCGCGGCGCTGCGTTTCGCGCTCGAGCATCCGGATCGGGTGTCCGCGCTGGTGCTCGAGAGCAGCTCGCCCGGGATCGCGGATCCCGCCGAGCGCGAGTCGCGCCGAGCAGCCGACGCCGCGCTCGCCGATGCAATCGAGCGCGACGGCGTCGCTGCTTTCGTGGATCGGTGGGAAGCGCTGCCACTCTGGGCGACGCAGCACGCGTTGCCGACGGCGGTGCGCGACAAGCTTCGTGCGCAGCGACTGGCGAACACTCCGAGCGGACTGGCGAACAGCCTGCGCGGGGCGGGGGCTGGCGCGGAGGCCAATGTTACCGAGCGGCTTGCGACGATGGATGTACCGACGCTGCTGATTGCGGGTGCGCTCGATGCGAAATACGTCGCACTGGGCCGGTCGATGGAACGGGCGATACCGCGCGCGCGGTTGAGCATCGTCGAAAGTGCAGGGCATGCGGTGCACGTCGAGCGGCCGGCCGAGTTCGCGGCGCTGGTGGCGGAATTCCTCGGCGCTGGACGATAGCTTTCGGCACCGCGCGGCGAACGAAATTCAGGAGATCGCATGACAGTCGAGTGGAAGAGCATCAAGACATACACGGACATCCGTTACGAGCGGGCGGCGGACGAGGGGGGGGGGATCGCAAAGATCACCATCAATCGTCCCGAGGTGCGCAACGCATTTCGTCCGCAAACGGTGTCGGAGCTGATCGACGCGTTCAATCATGTGCGCGATGACATGACGACGGGCGTCGTGCTGCTCACGGGGGAAGGCGATCTCGCCTTCTGTTCCGGCGGCGACCAGCGCGTGCGCGGTCACGGCGGATACGTCGGCGAAGACCAGGTGCCGCGGCTCAATATTCTCGACGTGCAGAAGCAGATCCGGTACCTGCCGAAACCGGTGATCGCGGTGGTCGCTGGCTATGCGATCGGTGGCGGACATGTGCTGCATCTCGTCTGCGATCTCACCATCGCTGCCGACAACGCGAAGTTCGGGCAGACGGGGCCGATGGTCGGGAGCTTCGATGCCGGGTACGGCACGAGTTATCTCGCGCGAGTGGTCGGCCACAAGAAGGCACGGGAGATCTGGTATCTCTGCCGCCAGTACGGCGCGCAGGAAGCGCTCGACATGGGGCTCGTCAACACGGTAGTCCCGCTCGCGCAGCTCGAGGCCGAGTCGGTGCAGTGGGCGCGCGAGATTCTCGAGAAGAGTCCGACGGCATTGCGGTTCTTGAAGGCATCGTTCAACGCCGACACCGACGGACTCGCCGGGCTGCAGCAGCTCGCCGGTGATGCGACGCTGCTCTACTACCTCACCGAAGAGGCGAAGGAAGGGAAGAACGCATTCCTCGAGAAGCGGAAGCCGGACTGGTCGAAGTTTCCGCGCTTCCCGTGAGCGCGGCCGCCGCGGCGCCGACACCAGCACCATCGCCGGTGCGCGCGTGGCTGCTCGCATCGCGGCCGGCGACGCTGCCCGCGGCGGCGGTGCCGGTGATCGTTGGCGCTGCCGCCGCGGTGAATGATGGCGCTGTGTTCCGCCCGCTGGTCTTTGCGGCGACGCTCGCATCGGCGCTGCTGATCCAGGTCGGGACGAACTTCGCCAATGATTATTCGGATTTTCATCGCGGCGCCGATCACGAGGGGCGACTCGGTCCGGTGCGCGTGACGCAGAGCGGATTGATCGCGCACGCCGCGGTCCGTCGCGGCATCGTCGTCGCGTTCGGACTTGCGGTGCTGCTCGGTGCGTACCTCGCGTGGATCGGCGGCTGGCCGATCATCGTGATCGGCATCTTCTCGATGATCTGCGGGCTCGCCTACACGGGCGGTCCGTGGCCGTTCGGCTATCACGGGCTCGGCGACGTGTTCGTGTTCGTCTTCTTCGGGCTGATCGCAGTCACCGGGACGGCGTACCTGCAGGAAGGCGCGTGGAGCCCGCTCGCGCTCGCGGTGTCGGTGCCGATTGGATTGCTGACGACGAACATCCTCGTGATCAACAACCTGCGCGACCTGCCGACCGATCGCGGCGCGGGGAAGCGCACGCTCGCGGTGCGCCTCGGCGACCGCGCGACGCGATGGCAGTATGCGCTGTTCGCCGCGCTCGCATTCCTCGCCCCGACAGTCATCGCGTCAGGCAATGGCCGGTCGCGCTGGATACTTCTCCCCTGGCTCGCCGCGCCGCTGGCGGTGATGCTCGTCCGGCGGGTGCTCGGCGGCCTGGCCGGCCGCGAGCTCAACCCGATGCTCAAGCGGAGCGGGCAGCTGCTGCTCGCGTTCGGTGTGCTGCTGGCCGCCGGGCTGCTACTCACGCCTGGACGTTAGGCATGTTCCCCGACTGGCTCACCCACCGGGCGGGCACCACGCCGGACCGGATCGCGCTGGTCGCTGGCGGGCACTCGTGGACCTTTGCATCGCTCGACGCCGAGGCGACGCGGGCGGCGTCGGGGCTCGCCGGGCGCGGGGTACGGGCGGGGGATCGGGTCGCGACGCTGCTCCCTAACGGCGAGCGGGCGGTCGTGGTCGCGCACGCGGTACTGCGACTCGGTGCGACGCTGGTTCCATTGAACACGCGGCTGACGAGCGCCGAACTGGCAGTGTCGCTCGACGATGCACGGCCGCGTTTGCTCGTCGTCGAGGCGCGTACCGCGGCGTTGGGGGAAAGCGCGCGACGGGAGTGCGGCGGTGTCGCGGTGACGAGCGTGGATGCGGCGGTGCTTGGCAGTGCGGCCACCGGCAGCGTCACGCTCCGGCTCGAGCATCAAGCCGCCGATGTCCTCGCGATCATCTACACGTCGGGCACGACCGGGCAGCCAAAGGGCGCGATGCTCACCGTCGGGAACTTCTGGTGGAGCGCGTTAGGCTCGGCGCTCAACCTCGGGAGCCATGCCGACGACCGCTGGCTGGCCTGCCTGCCGCTGTTCCACGTCGGCGGACTGTCGATCGTGTTCCGGGCCGCGATCTACGGGATCGCCGCGGTCGTGCACGATGGCTTCGATGCGGACGCGGTCAACCGCGCCATCGATGAGGATCATGTCACCATCGTCTCGGTGGTAGCGGTGATGCTCCAGCGCATGCTCGACGCGCGCGGCGACCGGCCGTATCCACCGACGCTCCGCTGCGTGTTGCTCGGCGGCGGTCCAGCGCCGCGCGCGCTGCTCGAGCGGTGCGCATCACTGGCGATCCCGGTGGTACAGACCTACGGCCTCACCGAGACCGCGTCCCAGGTCGCGACGCTCGCGCCCGGCGACGCACTGCGCCGCCTCGGCTCGGCCGGTCGGCCGCTCTATCCGAACGAGATCCGGATCGCGGCGGGTGACGGCAGCGACCGCGCGGCCGCTCCGGGAGACCCGGGCGAAATTCTCGTCCGCGGACCCGTGGTGATGGCCGGCTACGCCGGCGTGCCTAACGGTGCGACGCCGGACGGCTGGCTCCGCACCGGCGACATCGGCTATCTCGACGCCGAGGGGTATCTGTATGTGCTCGACCGCCGCGCTGACCTGATCATCACCGGCGGCGAGAATGTCTACCCCGCCGAGGTGGAGGCGGCACTGCTCGCACACCCGCAGGTCGCCGAAGCAGGAGTTTTCGGCGTCAACGACCCGAAGTGGGGCCAACGCGTCGTCGCCATCGTCAGGCCCGCGAGCGGTGTCGTGAACGCCGACCCCGCCGCTGGTCTGATCGACTCTCTCCGCACCCACTGCCGAGCGCGACTCGCCGGCTACAAGGTGCCCAGCGAGATTCGCGTGGTCAGTGAGCCGTTGCCACGCACCGCGTCAGGCAAGCTGCAACGTGGAGCGCTACGCGCCCGCGAGGCATCGAACCCCTGACCGTCGCGGTACGCGGTCCTCTTCCTCGTCCCTCGTCGACTTGCCAGAGCGTTAGGCCTACCTGATCGCCCAGTCCGTGGCCAGCTGGTCGTTACCCCACGCGATTCTCAACTCGCCCCGTGCGGGTCCCGGCTGCAGTGACGGGATCAGCCACATCGTCAGGCTCTCGACCGGCGACGCGAGCGTCGTGTGGCGCAGATCGATGCGGGCAACATCGTTCGAGTCGCTGTACTGCATCGGCGTCTGGTTCGCGTCGCGCTGTACGACCAGCTTCCAGGTGGTACGGCTGGGAATGGTGTAGAGAACATACTTCCCCTTGGCGAGCGTGACGCCACCGACGACGAGGTCGACGTCTGTCGTGAGTGTGGTCGAGCCGTTGGCGCCGGTGCGCCACGCCTTGTCGTACGGCACAAGGCTGTCGGTGTGCAACACGCGTCCGCGCAGGTGGGGCTGGCCGTAGTCGATCTGGATGACGAGCGGCTTCGGCTCGGGTGCCATCGCAGCGGCAGGTGCCGGCGTCATTCCCGACATCCCGGCCATCCCGGCCATTCCGGAAGCTGGTGGTGTCGCTGGCTTCGCGGCTGGTGCCGGTGCTGCGGCGGTTGCCGGCTTCGCGGGCATTGCCATCGCGGGCATTGCCATCGCCGGCATTGCCATCGCCGGCATTGCAGCGGCGGGGCGGGGGTAGGAGAGCGTGACTTGCGTGGTCGCGCGACCGCTCGGACCCGGGCGGAGTACTGCGGGGGCGGCTGGCGTGGCCTGGGCGCGGACTGATCCAGCAGCGGCTGCGGACAGCGCGACAATCGAGAGAATGCTGAAGTGACGCATCGGCGGTGTTTGAGGTTGAGGTGAGCTGCAGTTCGGGCTGAGCCCAAAGCTACGACTTGTTCGAGCGATCCCGCCAGCAGCCGAGCTCACGGGGCGCCGCCATCCGCTGCGCGCGCTGACGAAAATGCATCGGCGAGGAGGTTGACGCCGAGTACCGTCAGCGTGATCGCCAATCCCGGGAAGAGTGCGAGCCACCAGGCGACGCGGAGGAAGCCCTGCGCCTGCGCGGCCATCGTCCCCCAACTGATCGCGCCAGGATCGCCGAGCCCGAGAAAGCCGAGCGTCGCCTCGAGCAGCAGCACCTGGCCGACGAGCAGGCCGAGCACGACAACGATGCTCGGGGTCACGTTAGGCAGGAGCTGTCGCCAGGCCATGCGGCTCGCCGTCGCTCCGGCGGCCTCGGCGGCGCGGACGAAATCGAGGTCGCGCATCGCGATCACCTCGCCGCGCACGACACGGGCGAGCGTTGGCCATGACGTGAGCCCGAGGGCGAGCACCATCCGGCTGAGCCCGGGCCCGAAGAGCGCGATGGCGATGATGACGAAGAAGAATCGCGGAATCACCTGAAACAGTTCGGTCGTGCGCATCAGGAGGTTATCCGTCCAGCCGCCGCGATATCCGGACAACACGCCGATCGTTGCCCCACAGGCGAGCGCAATAAGAGCGACCGCGCTCGCGATCGACAACGACGTGCGCGCGCCGTAGAGCAGTCCACTGAGGACGTCGCGTCCAAGTGCATCGGTTCCCATGGGAAATGCAGCAGACGGCGGAGCGAGCGAGCCACCGCTGATCACGAACGGGTCGTGCGGCGCGATCGTCGGACCGATGATCGCCATCGCAACCACCAGCACGACGAGCACGAAGCCGATGCGCCCCGACGCTCGCCGCAACACGAGGCCGCGCACCGGGCGCCGCCAGCCTGACGGCGGCCCCGACTCGGCCGCTGGGGCCAGTTCAGCGAAGTCGGATGCGCGGGTCGATGGCGGCATAGGCCAGATCAGCGAGAAGGCTCGCCAGCACAACCGTGAACGAGACGACGAAGAAAAGTCCGAGCAGGATCGGCGTGTCGCGCGATTGCAGTGCGCCGAGCAGGAGCCGGCCCATGCCCGGCCACCCGAAGATGATCTCGACGACGGCGGCCCCGGCGATCAGATGGCCGATTCGCGCGCCGACGATGGTCACCACCGGGAGCAACGCGCGCGGCAGCGCGTGGCGGACGAGTGCCTGCAGTGCAGTAAGGCCCTTGGCGCGCGCGGCGCGGACATGCTCACGCGACAGCTCGTCGAGCAGTGTGCTGCGCGTGACCCGAACGAGCACCGCGATCTCCTGCGACGCGAGAACGAGCGCCGGAAGCATCAGGTGCCTGACGATGTCCCAGCTGTGCGACCAGCCAGTGGCATCGCTCCCGGCCGACGTCATCCCCTGGACCGGGAACGATCCGAGACCGAGCGCCAAGCCGATGATCGCCAGCTGCCCGATCCAGAATGCCGGCGTCGAGTAGAGACCGAGCGCGAGGGCGCTGATCCCGATGTCGCGCGCACCATGTGGCCGCGTCGCTGCAATCGCGCCTAACGGTATAGCGACGAGGAGCGAAATGACGAGCGCGCTGCCGGTGAGCAGCATCGTCGCCGGCACCCGCTCGAGAATCACCACTGACGTCGCACGTCCATAGACATACGAGAAGCCAAAGTCGCCGCGGAGAATGTGACCGAGCCAAACGATGAGCTGTCGCGGAAGCGACTCGTCGAGACCGAAACGATGCCGCATGAACGCGTAGTACGCGGCATCGCCGTGCTCGCCGGCAAGCACCAGTACCGGATCACCGGGTGCGAGGTGCACGAGGACGAACCCGGTCAACAGGATCGCCGCCACCGTCGGAACGACCTGCAGCAGCCGTCCAGCGACGAAGCGTGAGTTCACCTGCCGCATTCCGCGGTCGCGGCGAAGTGCGCCGTGCCGCTGAAGCCATGACAGCGTGCCGAGTACGCCTGGGTGTTCGTGGTCTCGACGAGCCAGACATACGGCTGATCGTGCACCGCGAGCGACTGGATCTGGTGATAGAGCCGGCGACGCTCATCGAGGTTCATCGCCGCACCAGCGCTATCGAACAGCGCATCCATGATCGGATTGCGGTAGCCGGCCATGTTCGAGAACGGCACCGGCGCTATGCTCGACGATACGTACATTCGCCGGACGCCGATCTCGGGGTCGGTGCCGTTGCAGTACGACCCGATCGCCGTATCGAAGTCGCGCGCCGTGAACACCGCGTCGGCGAACACCGCCGACTCGAGTGGCTCGAGCCGGACGTCGATTCCGACGCTGCGCAGCTGCGCGCGGAGCAGGTCGCCGTACACCATCTGCCCGGGCATTCCCTTGAAGCCGATCGTGAATAGCGTGCCGTCAGGCACCCCCGTCACGCCATGCGCGGTCCGCACGTCGCTGTCACGACGCGTCCACCCGCCCGCGTCGAGCAGGTGCGCGGCCGCTACCGTGTCGTAGACCGGTACCGTAAGGTCGCTCGCATGCGCGAAGGCGATCCCCGACGAGATCGGCGCATCAGCAGCGCGTCCCTCGCCGAACGAGACGCGCTCGACGAACTGCGGGCGATTGACCGCATGGGCGATCGCCTGGCGCACGCGAAGGTCGCGAGCCCACGGCCGGTCGAGGTTGAAGCCGAGGGTGCTGATGCAGTTGCTGCCACCGAGGCTCATCGAGGTGTGGATGACGTGCACGCGCGGATTGGCGGCGAGCCGCTGACGCGCCGGACCGGGCACCGAGTAGAGCCAGTCAACTTCGCCCGCTTCGAGCGCGGCAACCTGCGTGTCGTTGTCGGGGATGATGCGCAGCACGACCGCGCTCAACGCCGGCGCGCCACGGAAGTAATCGCGATTCGCGACGTAGCGGATCTCGTTGTGCGGCGTGTACGACGCGAACTTGAATGGCCCGGTGCCGACCGGTGCGATGTTCACCGGATTGCGCAGCGGATCGCCCTTTTCGTAAAGATGCTTCGGCACGATTGGCGCTTCGCTGACGTCGAGCTGCTGGAGCAGCGGTGCATACGGCCGCCGGAAATTGAACACCACCGTCGAGTCGTCAGGCGCGTCCACGCTCGCCAGCGAGGGCCCAAGCGATGCGCGCGTGCGCGCGTGGAAGCGGAGCAGCAGCTGGTCGAAGGTGAACTTGACATCGGCCGCAGTAAACGTGACTCCGTCGTGCCAGCGCACTCCTCGGCGCAGGTGAAAGCGGTAGCGCGCGCCGCCGTTCTCGATCTCCCATCGCTCGGCGAGTGCGGGAGTGGGGTGCAGCGAATCGTCGAGCGCGACGAGGCCGTCGTAGAGCAGCGAGGCGGCGGTATTCACGCTGCCGTTGGTGGTGATCGCCGGGTTGAGCTGTCCGGGATCGCCGGCGAGCGCGACGACGAGCGTCGCCGGGTCGCGGCGGTCGGCGTCGCGGGTGCAGGCGACGATCATAACGGTCAACGTGCAACCGATCCACCGCCAACACTGTGCACTGCGCGACATGTGCGACCCCTGATGACCGATTACCGGACCGGAAACTATAACATCGGCGCGACGCGGCGGGTGATAAATTCTCGTGGCAATCCGCCGCACGCGCTACCGTAGTGACACTCCCTCCCAGCGCTGGCTGAGCGTCGACGGGTGCGGAACAAACCCTTTCACGCGATCGCTCACCGCCCACACCCGCCGCGTCGCTGCGAGCGGAATCACGATCGACTCCTCGTCCACCAGCAAATGCTCGGCGTCAGCTGCGCTCCGCTCAACGTCGTCGCGGGTCTGCGCCTCGCGGCAGACGTCGATGAAGCGGTCGAGTGACGGGCCGGGCGCGAAGAGGCGTGCGTACCCCGATGGCCGTAACCGCGGTCCCGAGTAAAAGAGCAGCTGCGCGAGGAAGCAGGGGTTCGCGTCATTCTGGCCACCGGCCTCCGCCCAGAGATCGCCATCGCCGTCGTTGACGCGGGCCTGCCACGCCGCATCGTCAGGCACCTGCGCGATGTGAACGTCGATGCCAACCTCGCGCAACGCGCCCTGCACCAGCTCGGGCATCGGGCGGTGAATGAACGGGTTGGGGAAGCCGACCACCAGCGTGAGCTCGAGCCGGCGGCCACGCCGTGCGCGAATGCCGTCGGCACCGAGCCGCCACCCCGCCGAGTCGAGGATCGCTCGCGCCGCCGCCGGATCGTACCCGGCACCCTTGACGCGCGACGCAAAGGCGCCTAACGCGGCGGCCGGGACCACCGTCGGCGTCGGATCCGCGGCGCCAAACCAGACGTCGCGGGCAATCCGTGCCCGATCGACCGACGCGGCGATCGCGCGGCGCACGGCGCGCTCGCTGCCGAGATCGTGTGGCGCGCGGCCGTGCACCGTCACGTAGAGGGCCTCGTAGCCCCCCACCGGTGAGCGCATCACATGCGAATCGCGCGTCTCGCGAGGAAACTCCTCGACGACGTCGGACTCGCTGGCGCGGAACGAGAGCACGCGCGTCGCCGGATCGGGAATGAAGCGGAAGGTGATCGTGTCCAGCTGCGCATGCATGCCCCAGTATCCGTCGAACCGCGCGACAGTGATGTGATCCGCCGCCTGATACTCGACGAAGCGGAAGGGACCCGTCCCGACCGGATGCCCGATCGGATCGCTCCCGGGCGCCATGATGCTGTACACCGGATGTACGAGCTGCTCGGGCAAGCGGCGATTGGCGAACACCGGCGTGATATCGACCGTCGAATCATCGACGACGCGCGTCGCGCCCGGCACAATGCCCGTTGCACCGGGACGCTTCCGTGCCAGTCGGTCCATCGACCAGCGCACCGCTTCCGCGGTGAATGGCGATCCATCGTGAAAGTGCACTCCGGCACGCAGGTGGAAACGCCAGGTGTTAGGCGCGAGCAGCTCCCAGCGCGTCGCCAGCAGTGGCTCGGGCCGATAGTTCGCCGCGAGACGCACCAGCGGCTCGTAAATGGTTGCGTTCACCGGATAGAGCCCGACCTCGGCGTCGCCACCGAGGCCGTAACCGTCGCCCGGTGCGGCGACGATGAGCGTCTTTCGCGCGCGAGCATCGGAGGCCGCCGATCCGCCGACGCAGCTCGCGGCGAGCAGCAGCACTGGCAGCATGGCGCCGCGCGCGGCGTTCACGATCTTCACGATCCCACTCCCCGCAGCCGCGACGCATCGATTGGATCCAGTGCGTCGCGCAGTCCGTCACCGAGCAGGTTGAAGCCGAGCACCGCGGCGCTGATCACCAGTCCGGGGTAGAGCATCAATTGCGGTGCAGTGAAAAAAAAGGTGCGGCCGTCGTTCAGCATCGCGCCCCACTCCGGTGTTGGCGGTTGCGCGCCGAGTCCGAGAAAGCTCAGTGCGGAAATCGCGAGGATCAATTCACCCATCTCGAGCGACGCCAGCACCGTCACCGCGGGCAGGATACCGGGCAGTATGTGCCGCGCGACGATGCGCCGGTCGGTCGCGCCCAGTGCGCGGGCCGCGTCGACGAAGCCACGCTCGCGCAGCGCGAGCACCAGCCCGCGCACGACTCGCGCGTAGCTCACCCACCAGATGCTCGCCAGGCCAACCATCAGGCTGCTCAGCCCGGGACCAAGGGTCCCGACGACCGCGAGGCCGAGCAACAGGCTGGGAACGCTGAGCACCGCGTCGACCAGTCGCATCAACACGTCGTCAACGATCCCGCCGACGTAGCCCGCAGTGACGCCGACGGCAATGCCTAACGACATGATGAGCACCGTCGCGACGAGCACGAGCCCGAGTGACCAGCGCGCGCCCCAGACCAGCCTGCTGAGCAGGTCGCGTCCGAGGTTGTCGGTCCCCAACCAGTGCGCCGCACTCGGCCCGGCAAACCCGCGCGCCGGGTCGATCAGTGCCGGGTCATGCGGCGCGAGCCACGGCGCGAGCAGCGCGATCACCGCGAGCAGCGCAACAATCGCCAGCCCAACGCGTGTCGAGCGCCGCTCGAGCAACCGTAGCTTCATCACCGGCTCGATGCTGCCGCGCCAAGTCGCACGCGCGGGTCGAGCACGCGATACCAGAGATCCACCACGAGATTGACGACGACGAATATCGTGGCGATATAGAGCACGAAGCCCTGGATCGCCGGATAGTCGCGGTCGTAGATCGACTCGACCATCCAGCGACCGATCCCCGGCCACGCGAACACCGTCTCGACGATTACTGCCTCGCCGAGCAGCCGGCCAAAGCGGAGCGCGCTGACGGTCACCAGCGGGTTGAGTGCGTTGCGCAGCGCGTGGCGTATCAGCGCGAGAAACCCGGACAGCCCCTTGGCGCGCGCCGTTCGCACGTAGTCGGTGCCCAGCTCGTCGAGCAGGTTGGCGCGGAGCATCCGCGTCACGCTCGCCGCGGCGCCGAGTCCGAGGGCGAACGCGGGCAGTATCAGATGACGGACGCCGCCGGCGCCGGACACCGGGAGGATGCCTAACGTCACGGCGAACAGCAGCATCAGCAGGTAGCCGAGCAGGTAGCCGGGCATCGACACGCCGACGAGCGCGGCCAGTCGGGCAGCGTGATCGAACGCGGTGTCGCGGGTCGCCGCGGAAATAACGGCGAGTGGCACCGCGATGACGAGGCCGATGATGAGCGCCGCCACCGCCAGCTGGAGCGTCGCCATGAAACGCGAGCGCAGCTCCCCGACCACCGGCTGCCCGGTGCGAAACGAACGGCCGAAGTCCCCCTGTGCGGCCGCGCCGAGCCAGCTCGCGTAGCGGGTCGCGAATGGCCGGTCGAGTCCGAGTTCGTGCCGCAGCTGGCGCACCTCGACTTCGGAGGGCGCGTCGCCGGTGCGACGGAGGAGCATCACCTGCGCCGGATCGCCCGGCGCCAGCGCCCCCAGCGAGAACGAGAGGATCGACACGAGCAGCCAGACGAGCACCATTCCGACGAGCCGGCGGGCCAGCCAGCCCACGCTGCCTAACGTGCGAGCCACGTCGCACTCCAGTCCTGGTTCAGCCGCGATGGATGCGGGACGAAGCCGCGGACGCGGTCGTTCATCGCGTAAATGCGCGAGATCCCCGCCAGTGGGAGTGCTCCGACTTCGACGTCCACCAGTTGGTGCATCGCCTCGGCGGCCGCTCGGCGTGCATCGTCATCCGAAGTGGCGCCGAGCGCGACCTCGACCAGCGAGTCAAAGCGTGCGCTCCCGTGCGTGAAATGCGCGCTCCGCGTGTTCGACCTGGAGTACCAGCGGAGCGCGAGGAGGAACGCTGGATTTGCATCGTTCTGGTTCGGCAGCTCGAGGTCGATGTCGAACGCACCGCTGTTCAGGCGCGTCTCGAACGCCGCCGCGTCGAGCTGATCGATCGCGACGTCGAACCCGACGGCGGCGAGCTGCGCCTGTACGTACTCGACGGTCGCCCGGTCGATCGGCCCTCCCTGGACGATCAGCGACAGCGGATGACGACGGCCGCCAAGCAGTCGTCGCGCGCCGTCCGGGTCGAAGGCAATGCCGTGCACCATCGTCGCGTACTGACCGAGGACGCTGGGCGGGTTCACCGTGGCAACGACGGACGTGCGGCCACCGCCGAGCACACTCTTCACCAGCGTCGGCCGGTCGATGGCCATCGCGATCGCGCGCCGCAACGTCGCATCGCGCAGCGTCGCGTAGCGTCCCGCGCCGTTGAGGTTCATGTACATGACGATGACTGCGCCCGGCGGCGGGGTCACGACGCGCATGCCTGCCGCGTGTGCGAGCGCGGCGGCGCTCGAGCGGCCGACGTCGACGATCATGTCCACCTCGCCCGAGCGAAGGGCGAGCGTTCGGGTCGTCTCGTCGGGAATGAAGCGGAAGGTGAGCGTATCGAGCTTGGCTGGTACGCCGCGGTACCGAGCGTTAGGTACGACGGTGAGGTGATCGTGCGCGACATATTCGGCGAGACGGAAGGCGCCGGTACACAGCGGACGCACCGCCGGGTCGCTGCCCGGCGCAAAGATGCCGTAGGTCGGATGCACCAGCTGCTCGACAAGCCGGCGGTTCACGCGCTCGGGGCGGATGTCGACGGTAGAGTCGTCGATCACCTGCGCCGAGGAGTCGGAAAGAAAGCTGTACTCGGCGCGCGTACGCGCCGATTGGGCGAGAGTGTGCACCACCGCGCGAGCGTCAAAGGGCGTACCGTCGGAGAAGGTGACGCCGTGGCGCAGCGTGAAGCGCACCGCGCCGCCGTCGCGATTCTCCCAGCGAACGGCGAGTGCGGGAGTGATGGTGAAGTCTGCGGCGAGGCGGACGAGGGGCTCGCAGATTCCGGCGTTGACCGGATAGCGTCCGAGCCGCTCGCGATTGAGGGCGAGCGGTGACTCGTCAGCGCCGATGGCAACGATCATGCTGCGCCGCCTGGTGCCGGCGTCAGCGCCGTGACTCCCGCACCCGATGAGGGCGATCAGTGCGAGGAGTCGTCGCATGCGGCAAGATGCGCGCGTGTGCGGGCTCCTCGGAAGGGTGGCCGATGAGAACCGGCGCACCGTCACCACCCTCGACACAACAGCTTGCGCAACCCCGATCGGATCGATTTGCGCCGCGCATGAACGATCACGCACGCAGCCTTGCAGATCGCTGCACACACCATCAATTCTTCGAACTGAAGTCCATCCAAGCTGGCGCACAACAACA
Organism: Gemmatimonadaceae bacterium; assembly: GCA_031360575.1. Classification (GTDB taxonomy): domain Bacteria; phylum Gemmatimonadota; class Gemmatimonadetes; order Gemmatimonadales; family Gemmatimonadaceae; genus JABFXC01. The sequence continues at coordinate 13,351 of JANMBU010000063.1, read as the reverse complement.
TCTACCTCGCCAGCGCGCTCCTACTCGATCGGAGAATGGCCATGCCGTTGCTGATGTACGCCGTGCGTCTGGCGACCCTGCGGAAGTATCGCGCGCCGTTGCACCGTCGCATTCCACTCTTCGCCGTCGCACTTGCCGCTTTCACCGTCGCGCTCAGCGCGCCGTCAGCGCTCGCCGCTCAGGCGACGGCGCGCATCGCCGGCACCGTCACGGTCCCGGGCGGCGCCGTCGTAGCTGCGGCCGCGGTTTCACTTCGACGTGGTGGTGTCGCGGCCTACACGACCCAGACCGACGCCACTGGCCGATATGCTTTCGCCACCGTTACGCCGGGCGGCTACACGCTCGTCGTGAGCAAGGAACCGCTCCCGCGATATGCCGCGCCAGTCAGCGCGGTCGCCGCTCAGGATCGTATCGTCGATGTCGTACTCGGCATCAACACCCTGACCGACGTCGTCGTCACCGCATCGCGGTCGGCGCAGCGGCTGGCCGACGTCGCAGCGGCCGTTACCGTCGTTGACAGCAGCGACATCCAGAGCGCGCGCCGCGGGATCAACCTCGAGGAATCGCTGCGGCGCGTTCCCGGCGTCCGCGTCGAGGACGAGCTGGGCTCGTCAGGCAGGACGCGCATCATCATCCGCGGCACCGGCACACGCGCCAACAGTCCGGCCGGCTCCGGCGTGCGCGGCGTGAAGATTCTCGTGGATGGCATTCCCAAAAACAACGCCGGCGGATCGGCGCAGGACCTGATCAACATCGACCTCAACTCGGTGCAGCGGATCGAGGTGCTCCGCGGGCCGTCGTCGGCGCTCTACGGCAATCAGTCGGGCGGTGTCGTCAACCTGATCACCGAGGAAGGCGGACCGGTGACGACCGCCAGCCTGCAGCAGACGGTCGGAGCGTATGGCCTTTACCGCGAACACGCCAAGGTGAGCGGCGAGACTGGACCGCTCAGCTATCGCATCAGTGGTTTCCGCACCGACCTCCACGGCTACCGCAAGCAGTCCCGCTTTGACGACACGGGGCTCGACAGCAAGTTCGTCTTCACCGTCGATGACCGTACGCGCATCACGATGCTGCTCGCCTACGATCGCTCCTTCCAGCAGTCGCCTGGCCCGCTCACCGCGGCGCAGAACGCGGCCAATCGCGAGCAGGCCAGCCCGACGTTCGCAACCAACGACGTGCATTCGTATGTGGACGAGCTGCGCTTTGCCGGCATCTACAATCGCCAGCTATTCGACCGCGACGAGTTCCAGTTCAGCGGCTACTACATCCCCCGCCACCTCGGTCCGTTCGTGCAGATCGGAGTACGAATCCCGCAGGACTTCAGCAACCGTGGCAGCAACGTTCGCTACGTGACCGGCCGGCCGTTAGGCGGGATGGAGAGCAGGTTGACCGTCGGGGCCGACTTCCAGGATACGCCGATCAACACGGGCACCTTCAACGCTACCACCGGCGTGGCGTCGGCATTCACCGAGGAGAACGCCACCACGTTCGGTGCCTACGCGCTCGAGGAGCTGGTCGTCCTGCCCAGCGTCCGCCTCTCAGCCGGTGCGCGGAACGATCGCATTCGCTTCGCGTCGCGCGATCTCACGAAGCCCGGCACGCACGCGTCGCGCACCTTCACCAAAACCACGCCGAAGGCAGGAATCACTGTGCAGGCGACGCCCGCCCTCTCACTCTACGGCAGCTACAGCAAGGGCTTCGAGACGCCAGTGATCGGCGAGCTGCGCGTCATTCCCGGAGGCTCGTTCGGATTCAACAAGGCGCTCGACCCGCAAACCTCCACGAATTACGAGATCGGGGCGCGCGGTGACTTGTTGCATCGAGTGAACTTCGAAGTCGCACTGTTCAAGCAACTCGTGAAAAACCAGATCAATCCGGTCGGAACGTTCCCCAACAACAGCTTCCGGAACGTCGGCAAGGTGGACCAGAAGGGACTCGAGGTTGGCTCGCGCGCACAGATCGGTCGCGGGCTCGCGCTGGCGGCGACCTACACCTATTCCGACTTCACCTTCCGCGACTACGTCGCGAACAATGTCGATTTTCGCGGGAAGAATCTCCCCGGCGTACCGAGACATACCGGATTCGCCGAGCTGAGTTATCGCGGTCACGGCATACTCGCGGCATTCGAGGGGCAGCGGACCGGCCGCTTCCCCTTCAACAACGTGAACGACGCATTCAACGAAGCGTACACCGTCGCCAACGCGCGCCTCAGCTATGACGCGGAATTCGCAGGGCGTCACGTCGCGCCGTTTCTCGGCGTCAACAATCTATTCGACGAGAAATATTCCGCATTTGCACTCATCAACGACGCCGGTCGCCGTTTCTACAATCCGCTGCCGGGCACCAACGCCTACGGCGGCGTCCGGGTGGACTTCTGACATGTCGTTGAACACCCGCCACATCGTCGGCAGCTGGACGATGTGCGCGGGCACCGTATTGTCCCTTTCGATCGGCGGCTGCAGTGAACGTTCGCAGGAGGCGGCCGCCGACACCGCGCTCGTCGTCGGCGCCGGCGCGGACGTCAGTCCGTCCGGTGCCTTTCAGGCGCGGCTTGGCGTCTATCCGCTCAACGCCAACGTCGCCGAGACGCTGACGCGGATGACGCCGGACTTCCAGCTCGAGCCGTTGCTGGCTACGCGGTGGGAATTCCGCGGCGGCAACACCTGGCGCTTCCACCTGCGGCGCGGAGTGTTCTTTCACGACGGGCAGCCGTTCGGGGCGAATGCCGTGCGCGAATCGATGCAGCAGGTCGCGCGCGAGCGGATGGGGTACAGCGGACTTGGCGAGCAGTCCGTCGGCGTGATCGACGATTCGACGGTCGACATCACGCCGACCACGCCGAACCTTCATCTCCCCCAGCAGATCTCCCATCCGAACTACAGCATCTTCGCGCCTGGCTCGCGACCCGGTGAACACCCGGTAGGCACCGGGCCGTTCGTCTGGATGGAGTACGAGCCGTACCAGCGCGTCGTCGTCAGGCGCAATGCGAAGTACTGGGGGGTCAAGCCGCTTCTCGAGCGGATCACCTTTCGTTTCATCCCCGACGCGACGACGCGTGTGCTGTCGCTTCGCGCTCGGGAGGTCGATGTCATCCTTGACGTTCCGCGGGAACAGGCGGCCGAGCTGGCGGGGCGCGGATTCACCGTCGCCCGCGCCGCTCCAGGGCAGGCGCTCGCGCTGCAGCTCAACGTTCATGGGACGCTGCCTAACGATCTGCTCGCCGAGCCGGCAATCCGCCGGGCCATCGCGGTGTCGCTCGATCGACGGCAGTTGATTCGCGATGTCTGGAAGGGCGAGGCTGCCGACGTCCAGAACATGACGGTGCCGGCAATACTCGGCGCCGATTCGGCGCGAGTGCACGGCTTTGTGCACGACCCGGCGGCTGCCGCGCGGCTGCTCGATTCGGCGGGCTGGCATCGAGGCTCCGACTTGATCCGCACGCGCGCCGGGCGGCGGCTTCAACTCGACCTTCTCGCCAGCGTCGAGATCGACGCGGGCGCCGTCGAGCTGATTCAGGCGCAGCTCCGCCAGGTCGGGATCGATGCGCGCTGGGTGCGGCTCCCCGATGCCGCCTCGCTGAGCGCGCGGATCGGCGCTGGGCGGTTCGATATCAACCTCGCGCTCTCGAACCAGAACGATGCCGATCCGATCTTCCTCCCCGCGCTCCTGTTCTACTCGAAGTCAACGCGCCCGTTCGCTCGCTGGTTGCACGTGGGCGCCCCCTTCGACAGCGTCGTCGCCGCCGCACTCGCGACGAGCGACCCGGCGGCGATTCGCCGGCTCGCGGCGGAGGCGATCCACATCGCCGTTGACGATCAGGCGGTTACGATCCCGATCGCGGCGCTCTTCCGCATCTATGCAATGCGTCCCGGTGTGGAGGGATTTGTCCCGCACCCATCACAAACCAACCAATCCTGGACGACGGTGCACCTGAAGCGCCAACAATCCCGATTGCTTTTGTCGGGATTACAAATTATCTCTCGTCCTCACCGCACCGACTCACCAGTTCCGCGCTCGCCCGGATGCACCCGAATCGCTCGTCAGATCTCCCCGGATCCACTCGCCGCGCCCGTGTCCCGGCGCTGCTGATCGCGCTCTCGTTCGGCGTGCTGCCGCTGGCCGCCCAGCAACCCGCCGCTGACAGTATCGCCCATCGCGACAGCACGAAACCGCGGCAGCTCGACACCGTCCGCGTTACCGCGCGGGCGGTACCGCGCACCGTGACCTTCCTTCCCGATCGCCACGGAACCGTGCTCCTCACCGGCGCGCGCACCGAGGCGGTGCTCGTCGACAGCGTCGGTGCCAACACCGCGCAGAACGTCGCTCGCCAGGTGCTCGGCCGGGTGCCGGGGCTGACGGTGGCCGAGACGGAGGGGAGCGGATTTCCGTCGAATGGGATCGCCGTGCGCGGGCTCAATCCGACGCAGTCGGTCGAGATGAATGTACGACAGAACGGGGTGATCATCGCCGCCGACCCCTACGGCTATCCGGAGACATACTACGTCCCGCCGATGGAAGCGGTCGAGCGCGTCGAGATCGTGCGCGGCGCGGGCGGGTTGCAGTTCGGGCCGCAGCTCGGCGGTGTCGTCAACTACGTGATGCGTCGCGGCGCCCTCGAGCGCGCGGTCGCGGTCGACGTTCAGCACACCGCCGGCAGCTTCGGTCTTGCCAATACCTATGCGTCGGTCAGCGGTGCGAACGGGCGCGCGCGCTGGTTCAGCTATGCGCAGCGGCACACCCAGGACGGATGGCGGCCGAACTCGGCCAACCTGCAGACCAGCGGCTATGCGGCACTCGAGTTTGCGTTCACGCCGACGCTCACCGCATCAGCGAACTACTCGCTGCTCCGCAACCGGATCCAGATGCCGGGCGGGTTGTCCGACGCCCAGTTCGCCAGCGGGAATCGGCAATCGTTCCGCGCGCGCAACTGGCTGACCACTCCCTGGAACGTCGCGTCGGTCTCCTTCGACTGGCGGCCAGTGCCTAACGTTCGGCTGCAGAGCGTGACCTCGGTGCTCGGCAGTTCGCGCTCACTGGTCTGGCGCAACGAGGATGGCGGTCCCGGTGCGCTCGACGAGATCGACCCAGCCACTGGCCAGTACTCGGCGCGCGAAGTCGAGCGCGAGGGATTCCGCAACGCCACCGAGGAGCTGCGCATGCTCGCCGACTACAGCGTGCTCGGCGCGCGCAGCTCGCTGGCCACCGGAGTGCGCTGGTTCAACGGCACCATGCATCGCCAGGGCGGTGGACCGGGGACGACGGGCTCGGACTTTGACCTCTCGCTCACCGATGCACCTTACGAGTACGACATCCGCTTCGACAACGCGAACGTCGCGGCCTGGGCGGAGAACGCGATCCACCTCGGCCAGCGCCTAACGCTGCTCCCCGGGGTACGGCTCGAGACGCTCGCCTCGCGCGCCGCTGGCTACACCGACACCACCTTCGCACCGCAGACGAAGCGGCGGACCGTGCCCCTCGCCGGCATGGGCGCCAGCTGGATCGCCTCGGCGACGACGGGACTCTACGCCAACGTCACGCAGGCCTATCGCCCCATCGACTACTCGTCGCTGACACCGGTCGGCAGCGTATCGCGGATCGATCCGCGGCTGCACGACACGCGCGGGGTGAACAGCGATCTTGGCTGGCGTGGTACGCTCGCCGACGATCGCGTGCGCTTTGATGTCGGCGTCTTCCGGCTGCAGGTCGACGGCCGCGTCGGACTCGTCTCGCGAACGGACGCGAACCACCTAACGTTCACCGAGCGGACGAACGTCGCGAACAGCCTGCACCAGGGCCTCGAGAGCTATGTCGAAGTCACACCCTTCGCGATGCGCAACGCGGCCGGCGCCGCGCGGCGCTCGATCACCGTGTTCAACTCGCTCGCATTGATCGACGCCCGCTACACCGGTGGAGAGTTCGATGGCAAGCGGGTCGAGTACGCATCGCGCTTCGTGCAACGCAGCGGGCTCACGATCGGAGCTGGCCCGATCGGAACGACGCTGCTGGCCAGTGTGATCGGCCGCGCGTATGGCGACGCGAACAACACCGAGGCGAGCGACGATGCGGTCGTCGGACGCATTCCCGGCTACACGGTGCTCGACTGGTCGGCGTCAGCCCGCGTTGGCGAACACTGGCGACTGCAGGCGGGCGTCAACAACGCGGCGGACCGCGCCTACTTCACCCGCCGCACGGACGAGTATCCGGGGCCGGGAATCATCCCGGCGATCGGGCGCAGTGTGTACTTTTCGATTCGCGCCACGCCATAGTCTCACGGCGCGTTTCGGGCCGCGTCGTCGTTTAGTGGTGGCTGACTTCACCGAAGCCAACGAGTCGGAAGTCGCCGCGCCGGACCCGCTCGCGAATCGGCCCCGAGAGCAGTGCGGCGAGTTCCGTCTCGCGCGGCGCGGTGTACGGGTCGGCGGCGCTGAGCGCGGCATCGACCCGGCCGGGGTGGACCATCAGCTCGGTCGTGCCTAACGGCAGCCCGTCGAGCAGCGCGAGAAGCCGCGCGGCGAAGTCGCGCCGCCCCTGGAGGGCGAGGCCGGCAAAATGATCCGAGTGCACGGGGAGCATGCGGCCGCGCGTTGCGATTGCGGCCGCGGCGCGCAGCGCGGCGATCTTCAACGTGGCACCCGCGCTGACCCGGCCGTGCCTCAGCGTTAGGCGCTCGACGGGTATGCGAAGCGGTCCGCACTGCGCGGCTTCGGTGGCGGTCGCGACCCCCGTCCAGATTCCGGGGATGAGATGCGCGTGGCGATGGCTGTCGACGTGGGTGACCTGCACGCCCGCGTCTCGCACGCGGGCGATCTGCGCGCTCGTCTCGCCGATCACGTCATCCTCGGCAACGCGACCGAGCGCGGCGAGGCACGCGAGCCTCGCCAGCGAGTGAAAGCGTCCGCTCCGCGCGTCCACCAGCGACCGTGCTTTCGTGAGCGGGCGTCCGGCGACGAAGTCGAGATGGACGCCGATGCTCAGTGCCGGCGCGGCGCGGGCGAGCCTGACCGCGTGTGCGAACGACGCGCCGTTGGCGAGCAGCGACGCCGCAGTGACGACGCCCGCGGTATGCGCCTCGAGTATTCCACGATCCACTCCTTCCGCGATGCCGAGATCGTCCGCATTGACGATCAGCCGGCGCAGCTCAGTCATAGTAGCCGCGCCAATCGCTCCAGCGGATTCGCGCCAGGTCGCGCGCCATACGCAGCGCGTCGCTGGCGAACCGCACAGTCGTCGGTTCTTCGTCGTAGCGGAATTCGACGGGGGTTTGTACAATCTTGAGGCCGCGACGCCGCGCCAGGTGCAGCACTTCGACATCGAAGCCGAAGCCGGTCGTCTTCAATCGCGGGAAAATCAGGTCGGCGGCACTGGCCGAGAATCCCTTGAGACCGGCCTGCGTGTCGAGTACGTCGGGAACGAGCGTCCAGCGCACGGCCAGATTGAACGCGCGGCTCATCAGGTGCCGCGTGTAGAGGTACGAAAAGAAAGTCGGACTCATGATGTAGCGCGACTCGGGAAGCACCCGACAGGCGACAGCGACATCAGCGCCCGCTTCGAGCTGGCCGACGATTCGCGCGATCTGCGTCGAGGGGTAAGCGAGATCGGCATCGGTGAAGACGCGATGCTGTCCGCGTGCAGCGAGCATCCCACGCGCAACGGCGAAACCCTTTCCGGAATTGCGCTCGTTGCGGAGCAGCCGGACATTTGGCGTTTCGGCGCTGAACCGCTCGAGGATCGCCGCGGTCGCCGGCGCGCTGTGGTCATCGACGAGGATCAGCTCCGACGCGTCGCGGTCGGGAGCGAGAAAATCGCGCAGCTCGGCGAGGCTAGCCGGCAGGCGCCCGGCGCCGTTGTAAATCGGCACGATCACCGACAGCTTGGTTCCAGTCACGAGTCAGGAAAGTCAGGATGGACGCCCGCCTTTTTCGCATCGCACTAACCGCGATTGCTGGCTTTGGCGTCTGATAGTGGCCAGTCCAGAGAGTGTAGCGTCCAGAGCTATCGTCAGAATGAACGGTCGCGCCGTTCGCAGGGCGGAAAGCGTCCGGCCGGCGAAGCGATCGCGCGAAACCAACTGGCCACTGCCTAACGGCGCCGAGCGATCATTCCGCCGAAGCCGGAATCGTGGCGACATATGCGCTCGCACCATTGAGGCAGCAGCGGACGCGGAAATCGCCGAACTGGTACATCACCCCGGCGCGCTGTCGGAGCACCGAATAGCGTTCCAGCTGTGCCCATCGCCCATCGGGGCGTCGTGTCCAGGCGACGATGAGGAGCGCGCGCTCGCCCGCGCGTCCGTTCGTGAGGCGGGCGATCGGAATCGTCAGCGACGGCTCGACGACGACGCGCTCGGACGGTCCGGCCACCTTGGCCGCAGCCGATCCACGCTCGGGGAAGGTACACATCGCGATCGGCGACCAGCGGCCGCTGGGGATGATGCCGAAGAGCGCGGTCGCCGGTGCCTCGCGATAGATCACGACCCGCTTCTCGACGGCGCTGGCGCCCCGGTCGTAAAAGCCGCAGCTCAGGGCGATCGCCGCGGCGCGGGGCCGCCGCGGATTGACACGGGCAATCTCGAACTGGAAGGCGCGATTGTCGTCGGGGACGAACGACGCGCTGTCGGCGATCGTGGCCGCCGCAGCGTTGCGCCCGCTGGGCCCGACGGATGGTCGCGCCGCCCGGGCAGCGCTCACGACCGCCGCGGCACAGCCAACCGCGAGGAGCGTGAACGTCCGCACCCGAAAGCTGCCGCGTTGCGCGCCCTGTCGCCTAGCCATTTCTTTCCACCCACTCCTCCCGTGAATCCCGAGCGACCATCGAGGTCCGTGATACCCCAATCTCAGTACAACCTTGCAGTGAACGGGCCACGCGTCGCAAGCCGCGGAAGGGGCGAGGCTCCGTGACCACGGGGGGGGGATGATTTCCCGCGGGATCGCGCCGGCTACCAGCCGCCACCTGAAGATCGTGCTGGCGCTGTACGTGGGGACCGTGCTGGTGGTCACCGCGGCACACGTCTGGGGCCGGCCATCCAACAACTACATCATCTTTCGAACCGCGGTCGCGACGCTGCTCGCTCGCCAGGATCTCTACGCCCCGCACCCCGCGCAGCACTACGACCTGTACAAGTACAGTCCGACCTTCGCGCTGCTCTTTTTGCCGTTCGCGCTGATTCCTTACACCGCATCACTCGTTCTCTGGAACCTGCTCAACATGGTGGCGCTGGTCGCGGCGGTTCGGCGCCTGCTCGTGCCCGACCTGGCCGTCATCGTCCTCGCGCTCGCACTGCCTGCCTTCGCCGTCGCCACCGCGAGCGCCCAGACCAACGCCCTCGTCACGGCACTGATCATCGCCGGCTTCCTCGCCTACGAAGCGGAGCGTCCATGGCGCGCCACACTCGCCGTCGTTGCCGGTGCATCGGTCAAGATCTTTCCGCTGGCAGCGCTGACCTTCGCCGTGTTCCGCCCGCACCGCTGGCGCGCGGCGCTCGCCGCCGCAACGTTAGGCAGCACGGCAATCCTCCTTCCGCTCGTCGTCATTCGCCCGTCGGAGCTGCAGCTTCTCTACGCATCGTGGCACCGCGTCGGTGAGGTGGACGCGCTCGACCGCGGATCGTCGGTGATGCAGCTCATTCACGGCATGCTCGGCGTCGATTGGCCGAACTGGCCATTCCAGGTCGCCGGCACGCTGCTACTTCTCCTGCCCCTGCTGATCCGTCGAACGCGCTGGAGTGATCCGGCGTTCCGACGGCTCGTTCTCGCCTCGCTGCTCGTCTACGCGGTGCTCTTCAACCACCAGGCCGAGCGGGCCAGCTTCGTGATCGCCGCGACCGGGATCGGGCTGTGGTTCGTCAGCCCGACGCATCAGCCGACCAGGTGGCGCACAGCGCTCGCCATCCTCGCCGCGTTCGGCATGCACAGTGCGCTCTGCCTCCCGGTCTGGATCGCGATTCAGTACGAGCTCTACGCGGCCGCGCCAGCGCCGCCTAACGTTAACGTAATGACCGCTCCTTCCACAGCGAGTACACCGCCGGAATCACGATCAGCGTGAGCACGGTGCTGCTCAGCATCCCGCCGACCATCGGTGCGGCAATCCGCTTCATCACGTCGGCGCCGCTGCCCTGGCTCCAGAGAATCGGCACCAGCCCCGCCATGATCGCCGTCACTGTCATCAGCTTCGGCCGGACGCGCTCGACCGCGCCGTACTCCACCGCCGCGTCAACGTCGTCCCTCGTCCGCAAGGTGCCGGCCGAGCGACGGTCGCCTAACGCGTGATCGAGGTAGAGGAGCATGATGATCCCCGTCTCGGCGCCCACTCCGGCCAGTGCGATGAACCCGATCGACGAGGCGACGCTCTGGTTATAGCCGAGGAGCCACATCAGCCACACCCCGCCAACGAGCGCGAAGGGTAGCGAGAGCATCACCAGCGCGCTCTCGCCCACGCTCCGAAAGTTGAAGTAGAGTAGCAGGAAAATCACCAGCAACGTGATCGGTACGACGATGCGCAACCGCTTCCCCGCCCGCTCGATCGCCTCGAACTGCCCCGACCACTCGAGCCGGTAGCCGGCCGGCAGCACCAGGCGACGGTCGAGCAGCCGGCGCGCCTCGGTCACGTACCCGCCGACGTCGCGATCGCGCACGTCGACGTACACGATATCGTTCAGGTACGCATCCTCCGACTTGATCATCGTCGGGCCCTTCACCACGCTGATCCGGGCGAGCTGGCCGAGCGGCACCTGCGCCCCCGACGGCGTCGCGACGAGTACGTCGCGCAGCTTCTCGGGATCGTCGCGCAGCTCGCGCGGATAGCGCACCAACACACTGTACCTGTCGCGCCCGGCGATTATCTGACCGGCGTCCATCCCGCCAACCGCGGTCGCCAGCGCCATCTGCACGTCGTCCACCGGCATCCCATACCGTGCGACCGCCGCGCGATCCACCGCGACCTGCACATATCTGCCGCCCACGGAACGCTCGGCGAACACCGAGTTCGTCCCGCGCACCGATGGCAACAGCCGCTCGATCTCACTGCCGATCCGGTCGAGCGTGTCGAGGCTCGGCCCGAACAGCTTGATGCCGACCGGCGTCTTGATGCCGGTGGCCAGCATGTCGAGCCGGTTCTTGATCGGCATCGACCACATGTTGGCGACGCCCGGTGTCCGCACGCGCGCGTTGAACTCGTTCACCAGCGAGTCGTGACTGACGCCAGACCGCCACTGGCTTTCCGGCTTGAGGATGACCGTCGTCTCGATCATCGACATCGGCGCCATGTCGGTCGCCGTCTCGGCGCGGCCGACCTTGCCGAGCACCATCTCCACTTCCGGAAACCCGGCCAGCGTCGAGTCGCGCTGGCGGAGGATCTGCTTCGCCTGCGCGCTGCCGATTCCCGGCGAGAGCGACGGCATGTCCATCACGCTCCCCTCGTTGAGCGGCGGCATGAACTCGCTGCCTAACCGTGACCAGGGCAGCAGCGTGACCAGCAGGGCGAGCCCGGCCGCGGCGATCGTTGGCCAGCGATGCCGCAACACGAAGCGGATCACCGGCCGGTAGGCGCGAATGAGCAACCGGCTCACCGGGTTCGCCGCTTCCGGCTTTACACCGCGGCGAATGAGCAACCCCATCATCACCGGCACGAGCGTCACCGAGAGCAGCGCTGCCGACGCCATCGCCAGCGTCTTCGTCCAGGCGAGCGGGTGAAAGAGCCGGCCCTCTTGCGCCTCAAGCGCAAACACCGGAACGAAGGAAAGCGTTATGACGAGCAGCGAAATGAACAGCGAGGGTCCCACCTCCTGCGCCGACTCGACCACCAGCTCCCAGTGATTGCGCGGTGACCCATCGCGCTCATTGCGCTCGATGTGCTTGTGGAGATTCTCGATCATCACGATCGCTGCGTCGATCATCGCCCCGATCGCGATCGCCAGCCCGCCGAGGCTCATGATGTTCGCGCTCAGTCCGAGCACGCGCATCGCGAGGAACGACATCAGGATCCCGATCGGCAGGGTGAGGATCGCCACCAGCGCACTCGACCCGTGCAGCAGGAAGAGGATCGTCACCAGTGCGACGATGATCGATTCCTCGACCAGCTTCTCGCGGAGCGTCGCAATCGCGCGATGGATCAGCCCCGAGCGATCGTAGCCGGTCATCAGCGTGACGCCGGCCGGCAGCGAGCGCTGCACCTCCGCCATCTTTTCCTTCGTCCGGTCGATCACCGCCAGCGGGTTCTCCCCATAGCGCATGACGACGAACCCGGTGACGATCTCACCCTTGCCGCTGAAATCGGCGATGCCGCGCCGGATGTCGGGGCCGAGCTGGACGTTTGCCACGTCTCCGACGGTGACCGGCGTACCGTTAGGCCCGTTGCCGATCGCGACCGCGGCGATGTCGGCGACGTTGGCGAACCGTCCTGATCCCTGCACGACGTACTCGCTGCCACTCATCTCGATCACTCGCCCGCCGACATCCTGATTGGATGCCCGTACCGCGGCGGTGACCTTTGTAATCGGTATTCCGTAACCCGCGAGCTTCTGCGGATCGACCTCGACCTGGTACTGCTTCTCGAATCCGCCGAACGACGCGATCTCGCTCACCCCGCGCACCGAAGTCAGCGCGGGCCGGATGGTGAAATCCTGCAACGCGCGCAACTCGGCGAGATTGAGCCGGTTCGTGGTGTCGGCGACGATGTACTGCATCACCCAGCCGACGCCGGTCGCGTCGGGGCCGAGTGCGGGCGTCGCACCCACCGGGAGCTTCTCGCGCGCGCCATTCAGGTACTCGACCACGCGACTCCGCGCCCAGTAGAGGTCCGTTCCGTCGTCGAACACAACGTAGACCGCGGATAACCCGAATTGGGACGCGCCGCGCACCACCTTGGTATGCGGCACCTTCAGCAGCTCGACCGAGAGGGGATACGTCACCTGATCCTCGACAAGCTGCGGCGCCTGGCCCGGCCACTCGGTCATCACGATGACCTGCACGTCCGAGAGGTCGGGAATCGCGTCGATCGGCGTGCGCAGCAGTGCCCAGAAGCCGCCGAGCGAGATGGCCGCGGTGGCGAGCAGCACGACGATGCGATGCCCAACCGACCATGCAATGATGCGCTTGAGCATGGCTATCTCTTCTCCGGCGGCATTGGCATTCCCTTCATGCTGGCGCCCTTCGCGGTGGCACCGGAATCGGGCCCGATCGGCAGGGGCATCGCTGGTGTATCCGCCAGGTTGGTGGCGCCGCCCTGGCCGACCATGCTCCGCATCACTTCGGCGAGATTGGACTCCGAGTCGATGAGATACTGCGCCGAGGTGACGACACGCGCTCCGGCGGTCAGTCCGGCGAGCACCTCGCTGTAGTCACTGGCCGTGAGG
>JANMBU010000032.1:0-128391 GCA_031360575.1 Gemmatimonadaceae bacterium | reverse complement strand
CACATCGGCAGCGGCCAACCCGGCTCGCCGGCGCGGCGGCTGGCCGTCAGCACCTCGTCGACCAGCGCCTCGTCGACGCCGAAGACACCGGTCGCGGTGTGGCCTAACGCGATGACACAGGCGCCGGTGAGCGTCGCCGCGTCGATCACCGCCGCTGGCTTGTAGCGCGAGGCGTAGGACAGCACATCGGCGAGAACGAGCCGGCCCTCGGCGTCGGTGTTGATGATCTCGATGAACTTGCCGTTCATCGCCTGGACGACGTCTCCGGGCTTGAACGCGGTGCCGCTGGGCATGTTGGTCGTCGCACCGACGAGGCCGACGACGTTCACCGGCAGCTTCATCGCGCCAATCGCTTCGAGCGCGCCGAGCACCCCCGCCGCGCCGCACATGTCGAACTTCATCCACTCCATGCCCTGTGCCGGCTTGATCGAGATCCCGCCACTGTCGAAGCAGAGTCCCTTGCCAACGAGGACTACCGGTGCCGCACCAGCCTTCCCGCCGAGATACTCGACGGCGATCAGCTTCGGGTCCTGTGGCGTTCCCTGCGCGACGCAGAGAAAGGAGCCCATCTTCTCGCGCTCCATCTCGGCCCGACCGAGCACGGTGACTTTCATGTCATGCCGTGCGCCGATCTCGCGCGCGGTCTCGACGAGGTAGTCGGGAGTGCAGAGGTTGCCCGGCATCATCCCGAGCCGCTTCGCCAACGCATAGCCGCTGGCGACGGCGCGCCCCGAGCGTAGCCCGCGCTCGCCCGCCTTCTCGTCGGTCACGAGAATGACGGCCTCGCCTAACGCTGGTCGACGCTCATCCTCGGCGGGGGCCGTCTTCGTCTCGGCGAACTCCCAGCTGCCCCCTGACAGGCCCGCCATCACGACCTCGACCCCGCGTTCGTCGATCGGCCCCGAGTACCAGGCGAGCGATGCCGCGCCGAGCTTGCGGGCGAGCCGTCCGCCGAGCGTCGCGGCGCGGCGGAGCGCGGAATGGCGATCGGCGTCCTTGCCGGTGCCGATGAGGAGTACCCGCTGCGGCCCGCGCGCACCGCCGCCCAGGTGCAGCGACTCATCGCGCCCGCCGCGGAAATCGCGCCGGGACAACGTGCGGCCGAGCGCTCCGCCCAACTCGCGATCGAGGGCGGCAAGATCGGCGCCGATGGTGGCATCGGGGGGGAGCGCGACAATGAGCAGTGGGGTCTCCACCGAACCGGGATCGGCACGGCGAACGGACAAGGTCAGTGACATCGGCTGGGCTGGCGTGGGTCGCGGCGAGCGTTAGGCGCGGATGCCGGCGATTATCTGGTCGCCGAATGCGGAGGTTGATATCTCGGTCGCGCCGGGCATCTGCCGCGCGAGGTCGTAGGTGACTTTCTTCGACTTGATCGCGTTCTCGAGACCGCGCACGATCAGCGCCCCCGCCTCGGTCCAGCCCATGTAGTCCAGCATCATGACACCGGAAAGGATCACGCTTCCCGGGTTGATCTTGTCGAGTCCCGCGTATTTCGGCGCGGTCCCGTGCGTTGCCTCGAAGACGGCGACGCCTTCGCCAACGTTGCCACCGGGCGCGATGCCGAGTCCGCCGACCTGTGCCGCGGCCGCGTCGGAGAGGTAATCGCCGTTGAGGTTGGGCGTCGCGATCACCGCGTACTCGTCGGGACGGAGGAGCAGCTGCTGGAACATCGCGTCGGCGATGACGTCATTCACCACGGCACCGCCGGGCAGCTTGCACCACGGGCCCTTGTCGATCACCGTCGCGCCGTACTTCGCCTTCGCGACCTCATACCCCCAGTCGCGGAACGCGCCCTCGGTGAATTTCATGATGTTGCCCTTGTGAACGAGCGTCAGCGACGATCGCTTGTTCTTCACCGTGTACTCGAGCGCCATGTCGACCAGCCGCTTCGATCCGAATTCCGACATCGGCTTGATGCCGATCGCCGAGTTCTCGCGAATCTCCTTCTTGAACTCGCGCCCGATGAAGTCGCGCAGCTTGTTGGCCTCGGGGCTGCCGGCTTTCCATTCGATGCCCGCGTAGACGTCTTCCGTATTCTCGCGAAAGATGACGATGTTGACTTTTCCCGGGTCCTTCACTGGAGCACCGACGCCCTCGAACCAGCGCACCGGGCGGATGCAGGCGTAGAGATCGAGCACCTGCCGCAGCGTGACGTTCAGCGATCGAATGCCGCCGCCGACTGGCGTCGTGAGCGGTCCCTTGATCGAGACGCGGAATTCGGCACACGCATCGACGCTCTCTTGCGGAAGCCAGTCGTTGTACTGCTTGAATGCTTTCTCGCCGGCGAAGATTTCCATCCAGGCGATCTTTCGCTCGCTGCCGTACGCCTCTTCGACGGCCGCGTCAAAGACGCGAACCGACGCCCGCCAGATGTCCGGACCGGTGCCGTCGCCCTCGATATACGGGATGATCGGCGTGTTCGGGACGTTCAGCGCTTTCCCGCTGAACTCGATCCGCTCGCCGGCCGACGGGACCTTCGCGAACTTGTAGCTCGCCATGAGACCTGTTGGTCGTAAGTGCACGGCTAGCCCTGATACGCCGCGCGGCGCGTCAGAGCGTGGGGCAGAAAGCTATTTGGGCTCCCGGAACGCGGCAAGCGAGTCGGCAGTGCGGCGATAATCAATTCGCTCCGCCGCCGAGCGCGCGCGACGAGCTACAACCGACGTCGCGGGCTTTGTCAGCGCGCTCCGCCCCGCTCCATCCAGCGCTCAGTGGCATCGAGCACCGCGAGCGCTGCTGCGGTCTCGACTCCGTCCCGCACCTCGCAGCTGCCAGAAAGAATCGTCGTCTCGCGTCCACTGCGACCGCTGACGACGACGAACGCGAATTCCCGATCGGCGGCGGTGATCACCATGCACGACTCGAAGGCAAGCGTGACGCCGTCGGTCAGCACCGGTGAAAGCGCGCGCACCGCGGCCGTCGCGGCCAGTTCGCCGCGTGCGCGGGCGGTTTCGACGCCTGACGCTTCGCCGGTGTGGCGGTCCGCCCCAGCTCGCAGGGTGACCGTGCATGCGAGTCCGGCGGTGCGCGATCGACGCACCTCGACGTCCTCGAAATAGATCCCACGACCGGGCGCCGGCGCCGGCTTGATTATCGGCGCTTGGGTTGCCGGGGCAACGCCCGCCGCTGGCGCCGGCGCTCGCGCCGCTTCGGCGACCCTCGCAGTCGCGCTTTGCGCCACCGAGATCGCACGATGGTCGAGCCGAATGCCGAACCGCGCGAGCAGCGCGCTCTCGACATTTCGAACGACCTGCTTCGGGGAGAGATCGGTCGTGGCGAGAACGTGGACATCGCGCACCGTACCGTCGGCGTCGCGCAGCAGACGGGCGGACGCGATCGCCGGAAGGGTTCGGAGCAGTGCTTCGGCTTCTTCTGTGGACCAGACGGGCGACGGCACAGCGCTCTGCGCATCCTTCGCCGGTGTCGCTCCGCCGCGCGCGGGGGTTGCCGGCACCGTCATGCGCCGCAGGTGCTGGATCGGCTGGGTCGCGCCGCACTCGCGCGCACTGTTCGCGAACCCGCCGCGCGCGTTGCGACCTGATTCCGGCAAGCAGCCGAGTCGATGCGTCCGACGATCATCCGGAAATCTCCAATTCTGTGTGCTCGGGCGAATTCACCGGCTTCGGCGTCACTCGCCGAGGCCAACTTAGGGCCGACATACGTTTCGCGAAAGGGCGTCTCGCAGCGTGCGACGACAACGTGGCAGGCAACTCCGCACGGCGTGGCGCGCATCGCTCAACGACGTGTGTCTCGCCGCGAGATGTCGATCGTGATCGTGAGTGTGCGCCCAGGGCCGGGCTCGAAATACCGCCCGCGCGCCGCGTTGGGTACCACGGAGGTGTCGTATCGCCGATCGAACACGTTGGCCAGCGAGGCCGCCGCCCCGATCGCAACACCGCCCCAGGCGCGCGGCGCCACGGCAGCGGTGACGTCGACGAGCGTGAATCCGGGCGCCCACGCGGTGTTCGCATCGTCGGCAGGGGTGCGTGATTGCGTCATCGCCAGCACTTCGGCCCGAAAGCGGCTGACACCCGCGGTCGCCAGCGTAATATCGGTGCGAAACGGCGATACTCCCGGAACGCGATTTCCTGCTTTCAGCCCAGCCACCGAGTCCGTGGCGGCGAATTTCGCATCGACGAGCGTCGCAGCGATCCGGGCCACGCTCCATCGACCGATCGCGGCCGATACGCTGGCCTCGGCGCCGCGTTGCCTGACACGCGACGCGTTACGAAAGAACTGCCGCCCGGGCGCAGTGGGAACCTCGAAAGGAACCAGCGCGTCGCGGACGCGGGCATCGAAGACCGCGACGGTCGCCGAGCCGATGCTGCCTAACGGTGCGCGGCCTCCCACCTCGGTGGAAACAATCCGTTGCGGTGCGAGGTCCGGGTTGAGCCCCCCCGCCCCGCTCGGTCGATTCGCCAACTCGGTGGTGGTTGGCGTCTCGAAGGCGGTGGCGATGTTGCTGTAGAGTGACAGTCGCGGCGCGACAGTCCATGCAAGCCCGACCGACGGACTGAGCGCGCGCATCACCCGACCGCCCCCGTCGTCAGGATTGGTCGGCGTGACCAGTCGATCGTCAACATGAAACGCGATTCGATCGGCGCGGACCGCCGCCAGCGCATTCAGCGTAGAGCCGAGTGCGAGCCCGGCGCGCGCGAACGCGCCGTCGGACGACACGCGTTCCTTCTGGCTGAGCACGAGCGCTCCCGCGACCCCGTCAAGGCTATTGAACGAGCGTCGGTCATCCCATTGTGAGCCGTGCTCGACACCGACACCGACCGTTAGGCGATCGTCATTCTCACCGCGCGAGACAACGATGCGTCCTCCGGCCGCGCGACGCTCGAGATCGATGATGCGCTGCGGAACGAGACTGTTGACCTTGCGCTCGAGTCCCCACGCGGTGGCGTCGAGCGAGCCTGCGGCACCCGCGCGGCGCCAAGCGACCCCCGCCTGCCGGTGGCGGCCGGTCTCGCCAGTTCGGTACCGGAGATTGGTCGCTGACGCTGAATGCGGCGCTGTCACGCTCGCCGGTCCGGTGAGGCCCCCGGGACTGTCGGCGTCGTAGTCGGCGGTGGCGACGGTGAGCCGGACGGTGTCGCGCTCGCTGGCGCGAACGAGCTGCCCGCCAGCGCGAACATCGCGGGCGTTCGAGTGATCGCGAAAGCCGCGGTAATCGAGCGCGCTTCCCCGCGCCTCGGCACCCCATCGTCGGGCAACGCCACTGAGGTCGGCGCGCGTCGTGACCGTGCCACGCTCGGCGACGCTCGTGGTAAGACGAGCAGCGTTGCCGAGATCGAATGGCGACGCGGCCGAGAGTCGCACGACGCCGGCGGCCGCATTGCCGTAGAGCGACGACGCTGGCCCCCGCAGCACTTCGCTTCTTGCGACCGCGCCCGGATCGACGTGACTGAGCGTCGTCTGCCCGTCCGGCATGGTCGCCGGTACACCGTCGACGTCGACGTGCACGCCGCGAACGCCGAACTGTGTCCGCGCGCCGAAGCCGCGAATGGTGATACGCTCACCGAGCGCGATGTTGTAGCGATTATCGACCGCCAGCCCCGGCACGCCGCGCAACGCATCGTCGAGCGCCAGCGGCGCGCGCAATCGGGCGGCGTCAGCGGGGATGACGACGGACGCGGCGTAGGGCACCCGCGCCTCGGCGAGCGAACCGCCTAACGCTGTGATGTTCACCGGCGCGAGGGTGCTCGCGGACCGGCGCGACGCGGCGGCGTCGCGTCGGCCGGCCGGCGCGGGCGCCGGACGCGCGTTGCCCGTGGTGTCAACGCGAGCGCTATCCGCCGGTTGCTGGCCGTGGGCGGTGGGCGCGGCAAGAAGTGCGACCGCGAGCGCGATGCCTGACGTCTTGAGTCGATTTATCGGGTGCGGCAGACCTGGCGCCTCGAGCACGGCGCGAACGCCGACGGTGGCTATGACGACTCTCGCGCGCACCGATGTGCGCACAATACCCGGGACGAGACTCGAACTCGTATACCACTTTCGTGGTGGGGGATTTTGAGTCCCCTGCGTCTACCGATTCCGCCACCCGGGCAGGGCTGACTCGCCTCCAATCTAGCGTCCTGCCCCTGATCACTCAACGCGCCGTTCGCGCCGGTTCGAGCGCCTTGGCGCGCACCATGCAATTTTTCCGGCAATGACCGAACGGGACACGACGGTTCGGACGATTCGCAATAGTGCGGTTGCCCTCGAGAGCGCTGATGACTACGACGAGCTGATTCGCCGCGCCCGCGGAAAGAGGCTGGTGCTCCTCGGCGAATCGTCGCATGGCACGCACGAATTTTATGCGCAGCGTGACACCATCGCCCGGCGGCTCATCGACGAATTGGGGTTCGATGCCGTCGCCGTGGAGGCCGACTGGCCGGATGCCTCCCACGTGAACCGCTTCGTGCGTGGCGACACCAGCACGCCCACGGCTGATCGCGGGCTTGGCGGCTTTCAGCGGTTCCCGAAGTGGATGTGGCGAAATGACGAGGTGGTACGGCTGCTGGAATGGATGCGCGGCCGAAACGCCTCACTCCCCGCCTACGAGCACGCCGGTTTTTTCGGAATTGATCTCTACAGCCTGCATTCGTCGATCGAGCAGGTGCTCCAATACCTCGCGACGGTCGATCCAGAGGCTTCCGCGCGCGCACGCGAACGCTATTCCTGCTTCGACAGCGTCGGCCGCGATGCGCAGAAGTATGGATACGCCACGTCGCTCGGCGCGGAGAACTGTGAGGACGGCGTCGTCCGGCAGCTTCGCGAACTGCAACGCAACACGCGTCGCTACGTCGACGGATCACCGGCAACCGGCGCCGACGATCATTTCATGGCGGTGCAAAATGCGCGGCTGGTGCAGAGCGCGGAACGCTATTACCGCGCGATGTTTCGTGGCCGCGTTGCCAGCTGGAATCTCCGCGATACTCACATGGCGGATACGATCGACGCGTTACTGAAGCATCTCGGGCGCGACGGTCACGAGTCGAAGCTGGTGGTCTGGGCGCACAATTCTCACCTGGGTGACGCGCGCGCGACCGAGATGGGCGCGCGCGGGGAGGTCAACCTCGGGCAGATTCTGCGCGAACGCTACCGCGACCGCGTGCTGTCCGTCGGGTTCACCACGGATTCCGGTGAACTGACGGCGGCGGCGCACTGGAACACGGTGGGCAGCCGCTGGTCGCTCAGTGAATCGCTGCCAGAAAGCGTCGAGCGGCTACTTCACGACACGGGGCTGCCGTGCTTCTATCTCGACCTCGCGTCGGCGGACGTCAGGCGACGATTGCGCGAACCACTGCTCGAACGCGCGGTGGGGGTCATATATCGCCCGGAGACCGAGCGGGCAACGCACTACTTCAAGGCGCGGGTCGCCGATCAGTTTGATGCCGTGATCCACGTCGATCAAACGACGGCCGTAACCGCGCTCGAGGGCATCGCATCCTCCGTGACACGTGACGCCCCCGACACGTATCCGACCAGCCTTTAGGCGCTTCGCGGTCCCATCAGCGCCGCGGCGGTCCTGAAAAGCCACGTTCGCTGCCCGGTCGCCGCCCCCGACCGGGGCCCCGCTCTCTCATCTGTTCGAGGCGACGTCGCAGCTGCTCCTGCAGCGCGAAGTATCCCGCGCGCTGCGACGGCTTGAGAAACTTTGCCAGGTCGCGCTGTTCCTGCTCTGCGAGATCGAGCCGTGCGTGCTGCACGCGAAACAGCTCGGACAGCGCGGTCTCGACGCGCTGCTGATCGGCGAGGTCGCCCCGTTGCAGTTCGCCGCGCACGACGATGCGCGAATCGCGCTCCTGCATCACCAGCGCGCGCCGGCGCGGTTCGTAGTTCGCGTTTACCGCTGTCAACTGGCGCATCTGGTCGTCGTTGAGTTTCAACCGCTGCCTCACGACGACGGCCAGACGCTGCCTGACGCGCGCCTGAAGTGCAGTGCGGCCACTGTCCCCCGACACCCCGGAGGCGACCTCCTGTGCCGACGCGTCTGACCACGAGGCGGCGCTTGCAGCAAGCAGGAGAGCAAGAGTACGGATTCGCATCAGAGACCCTCCCAGGCAGCACTGATCCCCACGCCTGGTTCGGTGACATCCGGCTCCTCGAACGAGGCGGCGTCGGGGGCGACTGCGCCCTGATCGCCGAGATCACCGAGCAGGGTCTCGAGGTCGCCGTCAGACAAATCGCTCAATGCTCCGCCTATCACGAGTTCGGCAGCGGCGGTCCTGGGACGGGGCGAAGACGCGGTCATCGCCGGTACCCTCGCTGTCATAGTATCCTGGTGCGGGATAACAGTTGCCGAGGTCGGCGGCGACGACTGCCCCGCCCGGGCGACAACCTCGACGCCGTTAGGCACCGCGACCGGCTCGTTGGCCGAGCGCCAGGTGGCGAACGTGCCCGCGCCGGCGGCGGCCATCGCGATCGCGGCCGCGGCCTTCCATCCGACCCAGCGCAACCGCGTCGGGACAGGAGAAGGCGCCGCGCGCATCGCTGACGCGACGAGCTGCGGCCGCGACGGGGCCGCGGTCGCGCTGACGACTGCCGATGCGATGCGTGCCACATCGATCGCCGGCAAAACGCGCAACGCGCGGCGTGCGGTCTGGATCATCGCGAGCTCCGCCCGGCAGCGCGTGCAGGTGCCGAGGTGTGAGTCGACGCGCGCCGTGTCGGCGGCCGACAGCGCCCCCCCTGCCCGCTCCGGCAACATCTCGCGAATCTCCACGTTTGAGCAGTCAGCCATCGAGAAACTCCTTCACCGCGCGCATCGCGTTGTGATAGTGAACCCTCGCCGCGCCTTCGGTCGTGCCAGCGACGTCGGCGATTTCCTTGTATGACAGTCCTTCCGTCACCCGGAGCGTGAAGACCTCACGCTGCGTCGGTGTCAGCCCGGCGACCGCGTCGCGAACCTTCTGCTCCGTCTCCGTTGCGACCATTCCGTCCAGTGCATCGAATCCCGTCACCGCGTCATCATCCGCTACCGGGACCGAGACCGGGCGTCGCGCCCGTGCTCGCCGCTGATCGAGCACGAGCCGGCGCAAGATCGTGAACAACCACGTGCGGAGCGTGCTGTCACCGCGAAACCCGTCGAGCGATCCGAACGCGCGAACGAACGTGTCCTGCACCAGCTCTTCGATGTCCGTTCGCGCCCCGATGCTCGCCGCGAAGCGAGCGAGAGACGGCGCGTGTCGCTCGACGAGCTCCGTCGCCGCCCGCTCATCGCCGGACCGCCATCGCAGTAGCAGCGTGGCGTCCGATGCGAGGTCCTCGGTCGGATTCGTCATCTCGGTCACGGGTAAGACGCTCTTTTTGCCCCGGCGTTAACGCCATGCTGGCTTTGACGGGCTGGCGCGGCGACGGTAACTTCGCCGTCGATATGCCGGCTTACCCCTCGCCCCCACCCGATCGGTCCGTCGTACCGCGCCGCGGCGTTCAGCTCATCGCGCATCGTGGCGCGTCGTGTGTGCGGATCGAGAACACGCTGGCGGCGTTCGCCGTCGCGCTCGATCAACGCGCGGATGCCGTCGAGCTCGACGTACACGCGACCGCGGACGGAGTAGTCGTGGTGCATCACGATCCCGTGCCGCATGGCGTCCACGGCGATGGCCGATCTGAGCGGCAGCCTATCTCGGCGTTGCGCTACGTCGAACTGGCGACGATCCGAATCGGCGGCGAGCCGGTTCCGACGCTGCGCGACACGCTCGCGCTGATGGGTGACCGCGCCGCGGTGTACGTCGAGATCAAGGGGGTCGGGATCGAGCGGCAGGTTGTCGAGGCAATCCGGGGAAATCGCGCGCGCTGCGCGGTCCACTCGTTCGATCACACGGCGATCGCCGGGGTCCGCGCGCTCGCCCCGGAGATCCCGCGTGGGCTGCTCTTCGAGCGCGGCGAACGCGAGGGAATCGTCGAGGCGATGCGCGCACACGACGCGCGGGACCTCTGGGCCGAGAACGGGATCGTCGATGCGGCACTCATCGATGCGGCCCACAGCGCAGGGATGCGCCTGATCGCGTGGACCGTCAACGATCCCCGGCGGGCCGGGCAACTCGCCGCCTTTGGCATCGATGGGCTGTGCACCGACGACGTGCCGCTCATCAGCAGCGCTGTGGGCCGATACTACAGCGGCTGATCGGAGGAAGGTACGGCGGGGGTGAGTTCGCATGAGATCACGAACGCTCGCGAGTGTCCGATCTTCACGCAATCCCGCAGTTCGATGCATGCGCCGCTGGCTTGGCGCAGCACACGCGTTTAGCTTCGCCCGTTCGCAGGCGCACCGCCGGCGATTCACCCCACCTGGAGGGCTACTCCCTCGATGCGCACCGCCGCACTCGCCGCCGTGATGGTCACCGCCGCCTGCAGCGCCGCGACTGCCCGGCAGGCCCCAGCGCCGCAGCGCGCCGCAGCTGACAGCACATCGAAGTCGACCGCGACCGTCGGACTCGGTGGAATGTCGACACCCAATGCTGATCCGTTCCCCAGCACGTACCACCCGCTGCCGTCGAAGCCGACGGTCATCCGCAACGTCACGATCCTCACGGCTGCCGGGCCAACCATCCACGGCGGCGCGCTCCTGTTGCGCGATGGAAAAATCGCCGCGCTCGGCGCGACGGTCGAGGCACCGTCCGGCGCGCTGGTGATTGACGGGGCCGGCATGTACGTGACCCCCGGCATCATCGACATCCATTCGCATGTCGGCGGCAACGCCGCGCCTAACGATCGGGGCGCGAATACTGAGGACGTCAACGAGGCGACCAATCCGTCGACGCCGTACGTCTGGGTCGAGCACTCGGTCTGGCCGCAGGATCCGCAGCTGCCCCGCGTGCTGGCCGGCGGGGTGACGACGATCCAGGTGCTCCCCGGTTCGGCGAACCTGATCGGCGGCCGGAGCGTCGTGCTCAAGGTGGTGCCGTCGCGCAGCGTGCAGGGGATGAAGTTCCCGGGCGCGAAGTATGGGCTCAAGATGGCGTGCGGCGAGAACCCGAAGCGCGTCTACGCGCAACGAGGACCGTCGACGCGCATGGGCAACGTCGCCGGCTACCGCACGGCGTGGATCCAGGCGGAAGCGTACCGTCGCCGGTGGGACAAGTGGAACGCGAACCCGCAGGGGGAGCCGCCCGCACGCGACCTCGGCATGGAGACGCTGGCCGAAGTGCTCCGAGGCAACATCCTCGTGCACAACCACTGTTACCGCGCCGACGAGATGATGCAGATGATCGACATCGCGAAGGAGTTCGGCTACAAGATCCGCGCGTTCCATCACGGGGTCGAGGCCTACAAGATCGCCGACGTGCTGGCGCGCGAGGGAATCGGCGCAGCGGTCTGGGCGGACTGGGGGGGATTCAAGCTCGAGGCGGCCGACGCGGTACGTGCCAACATGGCGCTCATCGACAAGGCCGGGGCGCACACGATCGTCCACTCAGACGACGAGTCGGGGATCCAGCGGCTGAACCAGGAAGCCGCGAAAGGGGTGGCCGCGGGCAGCGCGATCGGTGTTCCGGTGAGCGAGGACGAGGCAATCAAGTGGCTGACAATCAATCCTGCGTGGGCGCTCGATCTCGATTCGAAGATAGGCTCGATCGCGGTCGGGAAAAACGCCGACGTCGTTCTCTGGTCCGGTGACCCATTTAGCGTGTACACCCGGACCGAGAAGGTCTGGATCGACGGCGCGATGGTCTTCGACCGGTCCGATCCTGCCGAGCGGTGGCGCACCGACTTCGAGCTCGGCTTCGTCCCCGCGGCGTCGACGGTGGGAGGAAACAAGTGATGCGCCGTACGACGCTTCTCCTCGCGTTAGGCACCACCGTGCTGGTCCCGCTCGAAATCGGCGCGCAGACGATCGCCATCACCGGTGGCAAGGTCTTCCCTGTGTCCGGTGCGCCGATCGACGGCGGCACGGTGATCATCCGCGATGGGAAGATCGTCGCGGTCGGTGCCGGCCTGACCGTTCCGGCTGGCGCGCAGCAGATCGATGCGACCGGCAAGTGGGTCACGCCCGGACTGGTCAATGCCTCGACGATCCTCGGGCTATCCGAAATCGGCGCGATCGCGGGAACCAACGATGCGAGCGCGCAGGGTCGCGACAACATCGCCGCGGCATTTCAGGCAGCCGACGGATTGAATCCCGCGTCGGTGCTGCTCAGCGCCACTCGCGAGGATGGAATCACCACTGTCATCGTGCATCCGGATCGTGGGCTGTTCGCCGGGCAGAGCGCGGTGATCGAGATCGTCGACGGCAGCGCGACGAGCATGATCGTCAAACTCTCGGTCGCGATGGTGGCAAACCTCGGCGACGCACGCGCGGTCGGCGCCGGGTCGCGCGGCGAGATGCTGCTGCGCGTTCGCGAAATTCTGGACGATGCGCGGAGCTACGCACGGCGCCGCGCCGACTTCGAGCGCGCGCAAACCCGCCCGTTCGCGGCGAGCCGGCTCGATCTCGAGGCGTTACAGCCGGTACTTTCGGGCCGGCTGCCGCTGCTCGTCGTGGTGGACAAGGCGAGCGACATCGAGGCCGCGTTGCGGATTGCGCGCGAGTTCGGGATCCGGCTGATCATCGGCGGCGGCGCCGAAGCGTGGATGGTCGCCGGCCAACTGGCCGCGGCGCAGGCGGCGGTACTGACCGGGGCGATGGACAACATCCCGCGAAACTTCAATGCACTCGGCGCGCGCCAGGAGAACGCGGCACTACTTCGCGCGGCGGGTGTGGCGATCGCTCTGATCGGGAATGCCGGCGGCGGGGGCGAGGATCAGTTCAACGTGCGCAACGTCCGCTACGAGGCGGGGAACGCGGTCGCGTATGGGATGAGCTGGACGGACGCACTGCGGGCGATCACCCTGGCGCCCGCCGAGATCTTCGGCGTGAGCGATAAGCTCGGCGCGCTGCAGGCCGGGCGCGACGCGAACGTGGTCGTCTGGAGCGGGGATCCATTCGAGTTCTCGACGCGGGCGGAGCATGTCATCGTCCGCGGCCGGGAGTATCGCGACGTGTCGAGGCAGGACCTGCTCGCGAAGCGCTACAAGCAGCTGCCGCCCGACTACGAACACCAGCCATAGTCCGCGCCCGGCGCGTCAGGCACGGGCGGGCGTCACGTGACGCCCGCCCGTTGCGCGTTGATGGCGTGGCCTCGTTCGGCGGCGGGCGGAACGCCCGCAACGGCCTAACGTAACGTTCGGCGCCTAACGCCTCGCCGGTCGGGCAGCGGGAAGCGCCGCCGCGCGAACCTCGCTCGCAGCCAGCAGGTTCGCCATCAGCCGCGCCGCCCCGGGCACCCCTTCCGGGAGCTGCCGGAACAGCGCGAGGGTGCAGAAGATGTAGGTACCGCGTCCGTACGATGCGACCAGCAACGCGCCGGGCATCGGCTCGCCGCCGGGATCGTGCAGCGCGAGCACCGTGCGATAACGCGGGTCGAACTCGCGGGGGATGTATGTCGCACGCTCCTGCGCCCACCCGGCAAAATCCGCGTTGGTGATCTGGTTCGGGTAGCTCAGCACGTGCGCCGCGGAGTCGAGGATCACGACCGGTGACGTCTCGTCAGTCACCCGATCGGCGTTGCCAACGCTGATCGTCAGCGGATAGGGGAAAATCCCCGGCGCGCGAAGCTCTTCACGCCCGAACTGCACGACGAGTGTTCCTCCGCGATGGACATAGTCGAGCAGGTAGCGGTTGTTGGTGACCAGCGCCGGCTGTCGAGCGTACGCGCGAGGCCCGACGACGATAGCGCCGAAGTGATCGAGCGTTGCGTCGGTGAGCGTGTCGGGGTCGAGCAGCTGAACGTCGAACCCGAACTGCCCGAGTGCAGCAGGTTCGTCATCGGTCGAACCCTTCACGTAACCGATTGCGGTGTTGGCAGGCAGCTTCAACGCGACGCCCTCGAGGGCAAGCTGCGCATCGCTATACACGAGCCGTGGCTCGGTGTGGGAGTAGGCGACCGGGACGTAGCCGCGCCGATACTCACGCCCGTCGGAGGTAGCGACACCGCGAACGATCATCGTGCCGGCAGTCGCGGTCCCGGTGACGTGAAAGCTTGCCACACGGGCGCGGCCACCGCCCGCGGGCAGAACGTTCTGTGATACGGGCATGCTCGACAATCCCGCCGGCAGCTCGAGGCGAACCGCGATCGTCGCATCGCTCGGCCGTGCCGTGCGAATGACAACGTGGATATTCCGATCGATCGGGACGCCGCTGCGCACGTATTCGATCGGTCGCTCGAAGCCGATGCTGACGGCCGGCACCACCGCCAGCCGGCGCTCGACATCGCCCTCGATGGGATCGGTGCGTCGCCTGACGATGGGCAAGTCGACGTCGATCGAATCGCCGCCGATGGCCAGCGAAACGGTCGCCAACGCGCTGGGCGTTCGGAGGTCCGCGGCGACGGTCGCCAGCGGCGCGGCATAACGGTCGCCCGTCCGTCCGGCGGCAAGCCACCACGGTTCCGTTGGTCGGGCAGCCACCACCTGCGACTCGACAACCAACGAATCGCGCGCGGCAACGGAGGTCGCGGGTACGTCGAGTGCGCGGGCCGCGACATCCGACCCGCCTAACCGTGCGGCAAGCACCCGTACCGGGATCCCATCCCGCGAGCGGACGACGACGCGCACGGAGACGCTGTCGCCGATCGACACCATGTCGGCCGCCGCCGTCGCGTCGGTTTCGATGCTCGCCGCGGCGGCGAGCGCACGGGCGCTGCGGCGGAGCGCAATCTCGAGCGTGCTGGTGGCGTCGGCGTTGCCGGCTCCCCGCGCCATCGTGGCGACCCGCTGCTCGAGCCGATTGAGGCGGGCGAGGCCGGCGACCAGCGCGTTAGGCGACGCCGTCGCCGCGGCACCGATCGCGCGCTGAACTGCTGCGATTGCCGGCTCGAGCGAATCGAGCGGAGCGCGCGCGGCGGCCGGCAGCGCCGGCCGGAGGCGCGTCCAGCGGGTATCGACGCAGTCGAACAGCCCGGGCGCGGCGCCAGTTATGCACCGCACGTTTGCGCTCGTGGCGACCCGCTGCAGCACGTGCCATTCAGCGCCTCGGCGCTGCGGCGTTCCCTGCTCCTGCGATTTGTGCATCGACCGGCCACGCGCGGCGAGTTGCGCGTACGACTCGCCACTCACCGGGTCGTACTCGCCGGTATTGATTGCAACCGCTCCCTCCACCGTCACCGGCGTGGGCGAACGCCGGAAGATGAGCGAATAGATCGCCGCCGGTGTCCAGGCCGCGAGGCCCTCGGTGGTACTCGCGGGAAACGCCATCGCGTCGCCGGCGAGCTTGAACGCTTCGCGGGCGAGAATTCCCGAGGCTTGGTGATGGCCGTGTCCGTCGGCGGGAGTACCCTGCCAGACGCTGATGATGATGTGCGGCTTGTAGGCCCGGATGACGGCGACGACATCGCGCAGCACCGAGTCGCGCCCCCACTTGGGCAGCGCTTCGTCGGAGGTTTTCGAAAAGCCGAAGTCGTACGCACGCGCGAAAAATTGATGCGCTCCGTCGATGCGGCGCGCGGCGAGCAGTTCCTCGCTGCGAACGACGCCGAGCAGGTCGCCGCGCTCGTCTCCGATGAAATTCTGCCCCCCCTCTCCCCGTGTCAGCGAGAGATACGCGGCGTCGGTGTGGCCACCCGCGGCGAGCCAGGCGAGGAGCGAGGAATCCTCGTCATCGGGATGGGCGCCGATCATGAGGACGCGTGTCGTGACGCCGAGATTCGACACCTCGCGGGCGAGGGTCGACAGATCCTGCTTCCGCTGGCAGACCGCAACGCTGGGAGCAAGCGACGTCGCCAGGACGAGCGAGGCGACGAGACGGGCAATGCGCGACATGTCGAATGGCTGGGGTTGGGGGGGGCGACGTGGGAAAGCTCCGCAGCACCGCAAGGAGCGTCAAGCCCGACGTCAGAACGCAGCGGAGCGGCTCGAAGGTCCCGAGCCGCTCCGTTCCGTATTGCTGCAACACTGCCACGAGCGATCTGCCTAACGCGGTCAGCTCGGGTTGACCGGAGCGTCCGGCGCCGGCGGATCCTCGATCAGGCCGCCGCGCGCCGCACGGGCCGCCTGCAGGTCCTGCTCGAGCTTCGTATGCTCGGCTTCGCCGGCCGTCAACTCGGCGGCGAGGCGCGCGTAGCTCTCAGCGTCGACGTCGGTTCCCGCGGTTCGGGCACGATAGACAGCGTAGCCCAGCGACTGCGCCGCCTTGTCCATGCGCTGCCTGGCGCGAAACGCTTCCAGCTGGATGCGTCCCTCGTCAAGCGCGCCCTGCGCGGCACGTCCCGCGCGATCGAGCTCTGACTTCAGCCGGTCCCAGATTGGCATGGTGTCCTCGAGGTCTGATTTTCGCGGGCGAACCTCCGCTATTGGCAATACGGCTCGAGCGCTGTGGTGTTTCATGGTTACGCCACGCGTGAAAGCTAATCGGCCGGAAACGTGCACGGCCACGACGCGATGCCGTGGCCGTGCTTTACCGAGCGCCTCCGAACAGGCCGCGCTGGTCGTTACGCGACCGCGACTTCCTTCGGATAGACGCTGACCTTCTGCCGCGTCTTGCTCTTGTGCTCGAACTTCACGACGCCATCGATCAGCGAATAGATCGTGTAGTCGGTGCCGAGTCCGACGTTCGTGCCCGGATGGAACACCGTGCCGCACTGCCGGATGATGATCGTTCCCGCGGTGACTTTCTCACCGCCGAACCGCTTCACGCCGCGGTACTTCGGATTCGAGTCGCGGCCGTTGCGCGAGGAACCTACGCCCTTTTTATGAGCCATTGTACCCTCCTCGGTCAGCCGAGGGAGATGTCGTTGATTCGGACTTCGGTGAAGCCCTGCCGGTGACCCTGCTTCTTCGCGTAGTTCTTCCGGCGCTTGAACTTGAAGACGACGATCTTGTCGCCAAGACCGTGCTTCACGATCGTGCCGGTTACCTTCGCGCCCGAGAGCATCGGGACGCCGGTCTTCGCAGCCTTCCCATCGGAACCGAAGAGCACCTCGTTGAATTCCACGGCGCTGCCTGCGTCGCCGACGAGCGTCGGGATACGAAGGGTCTTGCCTGGCTCGGCGCGATACTGCTTGCCGCCCGTGCGAATGATTGCGTAAGACATGATTTTATGCGGGTAAACGCTGTAAGCCTTCAAAATTACACGGGAGGCGAAGGACTGTAAACCCCCGAGCTGCAATTCGTTGGGGCGTGGACCATCAGCGATGAGCCACAAGCCGTTAGCGTTGAACGACTGCGTTGGACCGCCGCCGCACCACCGCAGTTTCTCCCTGCTAATGGCTAAAGGCTAACAGCTGTACTCAGGCCACCGCGTACTGGTGCGTTACGTCCCGCCCGGCGGACTTTACGACGAGCTTGAATTCGTCCGGCCGGAGCAGCGGATCGTCGCGCACGTCGAGCTTGAAGGGCAGTCCCTTCTCAAGCTTCTTCACAAAATCGCGTTCCTCCTGCAGGAGGTACATCGCGACTTCGGGATGCAGCCGGACGACCAGGTTGTCCTTTTTCCCCTCGACTGCGATCCGCTTCACCGACCGCTCGACGCGACGGATGATCGTCTCGGGGGTGAACACGCGGCCGGTGCCGTGGCAGGTCGGACACGCCTCGGTCATGCTCTGGAGATGGCTCTGCCGCACGCGCTGGCGAGTCATCTCGATCAGCCCAAGATCACTGACGGCGAACGCCTTTGTCCGCGCGCGATCGCGGCCGAGGTGGGTGCGCAGCTCTTGCAGCACCTTGTCGCGATTCGACTTGGTCTCCATGTCGATGAAGTCGCAGACGATGATGCCGCCGACGTCGCGCAGGCGGAGCTGTCGCGCGACCTCGCGCGCCGCCTCGGTGTTCGTCTTGAAGATCGTCTTCTCCGCATCCTTTTTGCCCGTGTACCGACCCGAGTTGATGTCGATCGAGACGAGTGCCTCGGTCGGCTCGATGATCAGGTAGCCGCCCGACGGAAGATCGCAGCGCCGCTTGAACAGGTCGCGAATCTCCGTCTCGACTTCGAACTTGTCGAAAATCGGAATCGGCTCTTCGTACAATTTCACGCGCTCGAGCAGCTCAGGGCCGACGCCCTTGAGGTACTCGGTGATCTCGTTGAACAGCTGCTTCGAGTCCACCGTGAGCGAGTCCACCTTCGTGCTGAACAGGTCGCGGATGATCCCCCGCGTCAGGCTCGTCTCGCGATGGAGGAGGATGGGCGCGCGAGTGAAGTTCGTTTTCTTCTTGATGCGCTTCCACTGGCTGATCAGCGTATTCAGCTCGCGCTGGAAGGTCTCCTGAGTGACGTCCTCGCTAACGGTGCGGACGATGACGCCGCCGCTTTTTTCGGGGAGGATCGCCTGCACCTGGTCGCGGAGGCGCTTTCGCTCGTCGCGTTCACCGATCTTCCTGCTGACTCCGACGCGAGACGCAAAGGGCATGAAGACCAGGAACCGACCCGCCATCGACACCTGAGCCGTGACGCGCGGTCCCTTCGTGGAGATCGGCTCCTTGGAGACCTGGACGATGATGTCCTGGCCGCGCTTGAGGAGGTCCTGGATGGGCTGCGCTTCGCGCTCGGGCCCACCGTTTCGGCCACCGCCGCGCCGCTTCTGCGGCAGAGGCGATTCGTCGTCGCCCTCCTCTTCGTCCTCGGCATCGTCGTCATCGTCAGGCGCTTCCGCCTCGGGGTAGACGAGGTCGGAGGCGTGAAGGAAGGCAGCCTTGTCGGTGCCGATGTCGACGAACGCGGCTTGGAGGCCGGGAAGGACCGCTTCAACGCGGCCGTAGTAGATGTCGCCGACCATGCGCCGGTTTTCCGGGCGGTCGACGAGGAGTTCAACGAGCTGGTCGTCCTCGATGATGGCGACCCGCGTCTCGCGCGGATTGCCGTTGATCAGTATTTCGCGTTTCATCTGGGCCCGTCCACGCACGCACGCCCGGCGACTCGACGGGGCGCGGGGGACGGAAGGGAGAAATGGGGTGAACGGCCGCCGGCGCCTCGGAACCCGAGACGCACAACGTCGCAATCGGAGTCTTCGCCAGCTGGCGCGCGATCGTGCACGTCGGTTCCGTCCGGCGCGTGCGCGATTGCGCCTGCGTCGGGATAAGGACGGTGGACGTACGATCAGTTGGTGACAGGATCACCGGACGCGCCGAGGAGAAGTCGCGCCGGACTCGCGCCGATGGTGCTTCGGCCGAGTCCAGTCGCGGGAAAGCCTGTATGGCGAGCCGAGTCGCGGAACGTCGCACAGGCGGAGCAGAAATGCCAACTGGTTGATATGTAACGACTAACGGTTCGCGACGCAACGCGAATCATCATACCCTGCGGGTCTGCAACCAGAGCCGGATGCCGAGGTAGGCCATCGCGCCGGCATAGCCTAACGCGGCCTTCCACTCACCGTGCTTCATGTAGAGGGGCACGCTGAATCCGACGGCTTCGTCCTCCGATCCCGATCCGCGCCAGGGCATCAGGCGCGGAAAGAACGCCGGGACGTTGTTCTGGTATTTCGGGTAGTCCCTCGGAAAACGGCCGCGGATGTTGGCCTTCTCGCGGCCAATCGTCGGCGCGTAGATGATCAGGAAGAACAGCGCGACGAGAAACACCAGCCCCCAGTGCGCCGCGACCGCGAAGCCGACGGAGATGAGAAAGCTGCCGAAGTAGAGCGGATTTCGGGTGTGCGCGTAGGGCCCGCTCGTCGCCAGCCGGTCGTTCTTCATGATGTGCCCCGACGCCCACCCGCGGACGAGCACTCCGAGAAGCGCGACCAGCCCGCCGATGAGGAGCGACTGCCCGGTAAAGGTGTGCAGGGTCGGCGCGAAGATCACGTACAGCGCGGCCAGGATGAAGCCGAGCGGCAACCGCAGCTTCTTGGCCAGTTCGGACCCGGTCACTCGGCGAGCTCCTTCAGGATGTGGCGTGCAATGACCAGCCGCTGAATTTCGGACGTTCCCTCGCCGATCTCGCAGATCTTTGCGTCGCGCATCATGCGCTCGACTGGGTAATCCTTGGTGTAGCCATAGCCGCCATGGACCTGGACGGCTTTGATCGTGTTGCGCATTGCCAGCTCGGAGCAGAACAGCTTCGCCTGGGCGGCCTGCTTCGCGAATGGCTTTCCGTGCATGGCCAGCCAGGCGGCGTGATAGGTCAGGTGCTTGCCGGCTTCGATCTCGGTGGCCATGTCGGCGAGCTGAAAGCTGATCCCCTGGAAATCGGCGATCCGCTGTCCGAATTGCTTCCGCTGCGCGGCATACTTCACCGCCTCTTCATAGGCACCCTCGGCGATGCCTAACGACAGCGCGGCGATCCCGACACGCCCGGAGTCGAGGGTCCGCATG
Source organism: Gemmatimonadaceae bacterium (assembly GCA_031360575.1). GTDB lineage: Bacteria > Gemmatimonadota > Gemmatimonadetes > Gemmatimonadales > Gemmatimonadaceae > JABFXC01. The sequence goes on along the minus strand of JANMBU010000032.1, from coordinate 108,126 downwards.
AAATTCACGAACCCCTTCCCCTCCTCGCCGAGCATGTTCTCGGCAGGCACCTCGACGTCCTCGAAGATCAACTCACGGGTATCTGACGCGCGCCATCCGAGCTTGTCTTCCTTCTTTCCCGATCGGAAGCCGGCCATCGCCGGGAGCGACGCGTCGTGCCCGATGCCGACGCTGCGAGTCGCTTCGAGGTCGGTGGTCTGCTTGGTGAGAATGAACGAGCTGATGCCCTTTGTGCCCTGCGACGGATCGGTCACGGCGGTGACGACGAAAATCTCGCCGACACCACCGTGCGTGATGAAGATCTTGCTCCCGTTGAGCACGTAGTGGGCGCCCTTCCGCACCGCCGTGGTCTTGGTCCCGCCGGCGTCGCTGCCGGCGCTGGCCTCCGTCAGGCCAAACCCGCCCAGCACTTTGCCAGACGCGAGCAAGGGGACGTAGCGCTGCCTTTGCGCATCGGTCCCGAAGTTGACGATCGGCGAGGTGCCTAACGTGGTGTGCGCGGAGATGGTGATCGCATGGGACGCGTCGACCTTGGCCATCTCGTGGATGGCGATCATGTAGCTGAGCAGGTCGAGCCCCGACCCGCCCAGCTCCTCGGCCCACGGAATGCCGAGCAAGCCGAGCTCGCCCATCCGCTTGACGTTTGCCCAGGGGAAGCGGCAGTCCGCGTCGCACTCGCGTGCGATTGGCGCCACTTCAGATCGCGCGAAATCGCGAACCATGTCGCGAACGGCGAGGTGTTGCTCGGAAAAATACAGCGAGTCGTCCATTCCTCAGGCGGCTTCAGTTTCTTCGTCACGAAGCACGGCGAGAAAACGCTCGCCATACTTTTCCAACTTCATCGGTCCCACTCCACGGACATCGGCCATCGCGTGCGCCGACCGCGGGCGCCTGACGGCCAACTCGGCGAGCGTACGGTCGGGAAAGACGACGTACGGCGGCACCTTGTCTTCGCGCGCGATCGACGTGCGCAGTGCCTTCAGGCGTCCCAACATCGCTTCTGCCACCGAATCGAGCGAGGGCGCGTCGGCGACGCCGGGTTCGTCGAACCGCACGAGAACGTCATCGGTACCGACCACGCGGCCGCTGTTGCGACGACCCCTCGCCGGCGCGTCCGATCGGCGTCGCGGCTTCGGCCGGCCGATCGCGGGCGCCGCACTCGCCGCGGGGACGTGTGTACCCATGCAATTGTCGCACGCGCCACAGGTCGGCCGGGCCGCCGGATCGCCGAAATACCTGAGCACGAACCCACGACGGCACCCGCGCGTGTACGCGTACTGCTGCACCGCATCGAGCTTCGCGAGGTCGCCGCGGCGGCGGCGCTCGAGCGTCTCCCAATCGATCGCAATCGAGGCGAGCGGTGCGCCGGGCTGCGCGAGCCGCGCACCGCCACCGTCGCGCTCGAAGGTGAGAAACTGTCGCCGTTGCAGAGCGTCGAGCAGCGGAAGCACCGATTGCGATCCGCCGAGTCCGGGGGGGAGCGCATCGAGATCCACCGCGCTTCCCGAGTAGACACGATCGCCCCCACCCGATTTCCAGAGCGCACGAAGGACAGCGAGCTCCATTCCATTCTCGGCGCCGAGCTCGCGCGTGATGCGATCGGCGGTTGCGAGAAAGCGCAGTTCCACCCGGCTCGACGACTCGCTCTCGCGGAGGACCGCGCCGGCGGCGACGAGGATGCGAAGCACCGACTCCACTTCGCGCGAAGAGGTCTTACCGGCGGCGCGAAGCGCCAGTCGGTCGCTGTCGAGGTCGTCGAGCCTGCCGTCGGGATCCGCGTCGCGCTTGATCGCGCCGTAGACCCGCTCGACCACGGCGCGCTCCGGGTATGCGCCCTTGATGAAAAACTCGTGCGTGAAGCGGTCGGGAAAGCTGTGCAGCAGCACGCAGTCCGAGGGCAGCCCGTCGCGACCGGCGCGACCGGCTTCCTGGTAGTATGCCTCGAGCGTCCCCGGCATCGCGTGGTGGAGCACCAGCCGCACGTTAGGTTTGTCGATCCCCATCCCGAAGGCGTTCGTGGCGACGATCGCGCGGACGTCCTCGCGCATGAACGCTTCCTGGACGTCCTTGCGATGGCGGTCGTCCAGCCCGGCGTGGTAAGCAACGGAGGGAATGCGCGCCTTCTCGAGCACCGCGGCGACGCGTTCCACAGCACGGCGGGTCGATGCGTAGACGACGGCCAGCCCTTCTGCCTCGCGCACTGCGCGGACGAGCGCCGCGTCCTTCTCGTCATCGGACCGCGTCGGGACTACGTGATAGCGCAGGTTTACGCGATCGAAACCGGTGATGACGGTTTCAGGGCTGTGCAGGCGGAGCTGGCGTTCGATGTCCTTGCGGACTTCCGGCGTTGCCGTGGCGGTGAGCGCGACGACCGGAGGATTGCCTAACCGATCGCGCACCTGGGCCATCCGGAGATAGCTTGGTCGGAAGTCGTGTCCCCACTCGCTGATGCAGTGCGCCTCGTCGAGCGCGAGCAGCGACACGCCCATCTTTGCGATGCGCTCGGCGGTACTCGCGAAGTCGAATCGCTCCGGTGCGACGTAGAGCAGCTTGATCTCGCCGCGCTGCGCCCTGGCGAGCCGGTCGGACACCTCGCCGCTCGACAGGGTGCTGTTGACGAAGGCCGCCGGCAACCCACGCGCAGTCAGCGCGTCGACCTGGTCCTTCATCAGGGAAATGAGCGGCGACACGACGACCGTCAGGCCGGGAAGCAGCAGCGCCGGGATCTGGTAGCAGATCGACTTGCCGCCGCCGGTTGGAAGAATCACCAGCGTGTCCCGTCCCTCGAGCACCGACGTTACCGCGCGTGCCTGGCCGGGGCGGAAATCCGCGTAGCCGAAATGTGTCTTGAGCGCGGCGCGCGCGTCCTCGATGACCGGCCGGGTACTCATCGGCGGACCTTTGCGCCGAGACGCGTCAGGCACGGCATCGAACCGTCGCCCCGGGTACCGCTAGACCGCACGCGCGAAGTGCCCTCGCGTAAACTCCGAGCCGAGGAGCTCGCGCATCGCGCCGCGCACGTCGCCGGTGCCGCCAGCGAGCGCGTCGAGTTGGGCGCGATAGCGCCTGACGATTTCAGTGACCGCGTCACCGGCGACGTTGAACACCAGCTGGTACCCGCGAATGCCGTCGGACCAGAGACGCGGCAGGTACTCGCTCCCGTCCACGGGGCGCGAATGCAGCAACCGGTTGCGACAGGCCGAATCGGTCGCGACCGGAAAGGTATAGCCCGCTGGATCGGTGAGGACAACGTTGCTGTGCTTCTGCACGCAGAGGTCGCGGCAGGTGGTTGGCTCGCGATCAAACGCTGCCGACAGCACGCAGTGCTCGATGGTCATCCCTTCTGGCCGGCCGTAGAGAAACACGTCGAAGCCCGCCCCGCTCCACGGCTCGGCAGTCGCGCACATCTCCTGGGCGGTCAGCTCCAGCGACAGCGTGACGCGGCGCGCCCCGAGATGAAAGAGCTCGGCGGCGGTGTGTTGATTGAAGCAGTTGACGGCGTAGTCGGCGACGACGTCGTGCCCGATGCTCCCGAACTCCGCGACCAACCCGAGGTGTCCGGAGAGCAGCGGCATGCCGAGGTCGAGCCACTTCTGGACCTGCCGCCGCTCCTCGGGGCGGACGATGCTCGGCGTGCGCAACCGGAGGCCGACGCCGCGGGCCGCGAGTTCATCGCGGAGTGCGACGACGCGCGCGCGCGGCGGCGCCGGGTGGCGGAGGAACGGATCGAATACGACCTCGGTCGCTCCTCCATCCGCCGCCGCGCGCGCATCGTCCGCGGTGAACACGGTGGCGCGGAGGGCGAATGGCGTCACACTCGGCATCTCGACCGCGCGCTGTGTGTCGATGGCAGCGATCGCCGCGTCGATCGACGAATCACGCTCCGCAGCAGCCGCGGCGCGGGCCCAGTCACGTCGCATCATCAGCTCGGCGACAGCGTCCTGGCGCAACCGGTTCAAGGCACTGATCGGCAGGAAAAGCCCGCTGCCTAACGCTGCATCGTCGAGCCCACCGAGGACAAACGGCGTGTCGCCGAGCCGGCCGAGCTGCTCGCGCAGCGCCACCGCCGTTAGGGCGCGCGCGTTTGCCGCGGCGAGCGTCAGCTCGGAGCGGACGGTGACCGACTCGCCGTCGGCGGTGAACGCCGCCTTGAGTGGCGCGCCCGCGGCGCCGAAGACCCGGACGTCGATCCGCGTCTTGCGCTGGCGAATCGGTGCCGAGAGCGCGGCATAGCTGGCCCGCGCTCGCTCGAGGAGAGCCGCTTCGCTCGATCGCACTACGCGCCAACCCTCGGCAACCCGGACGCGGGTGGCGATCGCCTGACGATGCACGCCGTTGCGCGACCAGAGGGTGCGGATCTCGCCGACCTGGAAGCCCATCGACTCGGCGGTCATGCCGTTAGGCGCCTCGAATCCGAGACCATCACGGACGAGGATGGGGTCGCGCACGTCGATGATGAGCTCACCGCGCTCGTAGCCGACCACGCTGCCCAGCTCGCGGCCACGATTGTCGGGCTGGTTCCGCGTGATGTAGTCGCGACCTGCCCGGCCGCCGTACATCCCGCCGGTGAAGCCGCGCGAAAAGATCTGTACCAGTGGCGCGACCTCGTCGCCGGACGCTGGGAGTGGCTCGCCATGCGCGACCTTGTCGAGGAACTGCTTGTACTCGCGCGTGACGGTGGCGACGTACTCGGGCTTCTTCTTGCGCCCTTCGACCTTCAGGCAGCCGACGCCGGCGTCGGCGATCGCGGCAAGGTGCTCGTACGCGGCAAGGTCCTTCGCCGAGATGAGGTAGCCTCGATCGAGCTCGCGGCCGTCGGCCGCGTCGGTGAGGACGTAGTCCTTCCGGCACGATTGCGCACAGGAGCCGCGATTGGCGCTGCGCTCGGAGATCATCCCGGACATGTAGCACTGGCCGGAATAGGCGATGCAGAGCGCGCCGTGAACGAACGTCTCCAGTCCGAGCGCGGGCACCGCCGCATGAATCGCGCGGATGTCGTCGAGGGTGTTTTCGCGGGCGAGCACGACGCGCTCGACACCGAGCTGCTGCATCACTGCGGCGCCGGTGGCGTCGTGCACCGTCATCTGCGTCGATCCATGAACCTCGAGCGCTGGATAGACGCGCTGAATCAGCCTGACGATGCCGATATCCTGGACGATTGCCGCATCGATTCCGCGATCGACCGCGCCACCGAGGAAGCGCAGCGCATCACGAAGCTCTGTCGGCTTGAACAGGATGTTGAAGGTGAGGTAGATGCGGCGTCCGCGCTGGTGCGCGATCCGGCACGCCTCTTCCACTTCGTCCATCGTCAGCTGCGCGCCCTCATCCCTGGCGTTGAACCGCTCGGCACCGAGGTAGACCGCGTCGGCGCCATTGGCAACGGCGGCGCGGACGGCATCGAGGGAGCCGGCGGGTGCGAGAAGTTCGGGGACGCGCTTGAGCTGCATAAGCGCTGAAATTTAGCCGCTTTCCCGGGCGAATGCGACTTTCGTCGGCGATCTCCCGCCGTACCCTGCCGATATGCTACCTGGGTGTACGGTCGGAGGGACGGATAAACCGCGCAACGAGCGCGAGCGACATGATGCCGAGGCCGACCCAGAGCACCGGCCGCTGGTTGCTCCGCGCGCCATATGCCCAGATCGCGAAGCCGAACGCGGTCAGCGTTAGGCGGAGGCGGAGAAGGCCGCTGGCGGTCACTTCCGGCCCTTCCCGCGCGATGCGAAGCCGCGCACGCCCTCGCGGAAGTCCTCGGTCAGGCGAGCCTCGACGTTGGTCACGATCCCGGCCGCGATGCCGTCGGCGAAGGAGAGCTCGTCGAGCTTGTTGAACAGCCACTTGGTCAGTGCCATCGCCGTCTTCGGGGACTGTGAAATCTCCTCGACGATCCGGTCGACGTCCGACTCGAAGGTCCGGCCGGGCAGGATCCGGCTGACCAGCCCGAGCCGTGCGCCCTCCTCGGCGCCGACGACGCGTCCGGTGAGGACAAGGTCGGCCGCGTGCTTCTCGCCGACGGAGCGGCGGAGGAGTGTCATCACCATCGCCGGCACGAATCCGACGCGCACTTCGGGGAAGCCAAACTTCGCGTCCTCATGGGCGAGCACGAGGTCGCAGGCGAGAGCGAGCCCGGCGCCACCGGCGAGCGCCCTGCCCTGCACCGCGGCAACAATCGGCTTGACGATGGTTCGCATGGCCAGAAACACCCTGCCTAACGTCTCGGCGTCTTCGCGATGAATCTCGGCCGGGGCATCGAGCATAGCCGCCAGCGCCTCGAGATCGGCGCCGGAGCAGAAGTCCTTTCCCTCGCCACGGACGAGAATCACCCGCACGGCAGGATCGGCGTCGAGCGTGCCGAGGCCAAGGAAGAGCTCCTCGGCCGTCTGGCGATCGAGCGCGTTGCGCTTGCTGGCCCGGGTGATCGTCAGCCGCCCGACAGCGTCGCGGCGCTCGACACGGACGCGCGTCTCCTCGCTCATCGCGGCTCCGGAAGGCCGAGCTCGCGCGCTTCGGCATCGGGGACGTCGATGATCATCCGAAGCATCGCCGTCGAGAACACCTTCCCCTGCGCGTCGGTCTTCAGCGACACCGTGCCGCCACCGCCTAACGCGCCGTGGAGGAGGAAATTCAGCGCGTTCAGGTTGGGCAGCTCGAAGCGTTCGACGCCGCCGGTGATCACCCCGCGGAAGTGCGTCGCGACCCGGTCACGCGTCAACGTCTTCGCCAGCAGCGGATACCATTCCGGCTTGAGGGCGATGACACCAACATTGGCCGTATCGCCCTTGTCGCCGGAGCGGGCATGCGCGAGTTCGGTGAGCCGGATCTTCATGCGCGCACCTCGACCCTGGTCCGGACCACGGTCTTGTCAACGAGGGCCGGCCAGTAGGCCACGACCTCTTCGACCTTCGGACGGCCACCAGCGAAACCGGTCACGCTCGGCGGACCGTTGAGGACGAGCGGCGCGAGCTCGCGGGTGAAGCGCTCGACGGCAGCGCGATCGCTGCCGCGAACCCCGATGCGGAGCTGCGTTTCGGGAACGTCGCGCAGCTCACCGGCGAGCGGACCATGCGTCGCCGAGACGCCGACGAACTCGGTGAGGATCTCGTCGAATTTGAGACCCATGCGATCGAGTCGCGTGCGGAGGATCTGGTCGGCGGCGCGCGCCTTGTCGAACGCCTCGGGCCAGGCGTAGACGAGCGTGCCCACCGCCTTGAAGCCGGCGCGATAGGCGATCGACACCTTGAGCTTGTCGGTGGGCGGCTTCCCCTTGATGCCATGGACCTTCACGCGATTCTCGCCGGCCGCGGCGAGCCGGATGGTCGTGAAGTCGGCGATCACGTCCGGCGTGATGTACGAGTGCGGATCGCCCATCTCGTAGACGAGCTGCTCGGTGACTGTCGGTACCGACACGCGGCCGCCGGTGTTCGGGTGCTTGGTCACGACGAAGCTGCCGTCAGGCGAGACTTCGACCAGCGGATAGCCGACGTCGGCGAGATCGGGAATCGATCGCCAGTCGTAGAGGCAATTTCCGCCCGAACACTGGGCACCGCACTCGATGATGTGGCCGGCGACGATCCCGGCGGCAAGCTTGTCCCAATCGGACGGGCCCCAGCCGAATTCGTGGCGGAGCGGCGCCATGGTCAGTGCCGTGTCCGTCGAGCGTCCGGTGATGACGACGTTCGCGCCCTGCGCCAGCGCCTCGACGATCGGCTCCGAGCCGATGTAGGCGTTGGCCGAGAGGACGCGGTCGCGCACGCTGCCTAACGCGGCGCCGGTCTCCATGTTGGCGAACTTGTGCCCGGCGTCGAGCAGCTCGTCGAGGCGCGGCAGCAGGTCGTCGCCGGTGACGACGCCGATCTTCACCTTGGTGGCCACCCCGCGGGCGCGAGCGGCGTCGCGCACGGCATCCGCGCAGGCTGGCGGGTTCACGCCGCCGGCATTCGCGATGACCTTGACCCCGCGGTCAGCGACCGCGGGCATGACGCTGTCCATCGCGCCGATGAAGTCGCGCGCATAGCCCATCCGCGGATCCCGTTCCTTCTGTTTCTGCAGGATCGACATCGTGACTTCGGCGAGATAGTCGAGCATCAGGTAGTCGATCGGCCCGCCCTCAACCTGACGGCGCGGTGCGTCGAGCCAATCCCCCCAGAAGCCCTGCCCTGCGGCGACCCTGACGATGCTCTTCATGCCGACCGCGGGCAGGCGAACCGGCGATGCGTCGTTGTGCGACTGCTCATGCGTCGTCGAGATGTGCGGGAAGGACGAAGGCGCCGAGGTGCGGGCCATCGTTTTGAAGCGATGCGCGGAGTGCCATCGAGAGTACGGCGCGCGTGTCTTCGGGATAAACTATCGCGTCGACGAAACCGCGTGCAGCGGCGTAGCGCGCGTCGAGCTGATGTTCGTAATCGGCCCGCATCTCCTCGAGCTGTGACTGGAGCTCGGGGGTGATCGGCTTGCCGGCCTTCTTCGCTTTCTCGATGGACGGGCCGTGCACCGCCTGGACCGCCGACTCGCCCTCCATCACGGCCATCCGTCCAGTCGGCCAGCTGAAGATGAAGTCAGGATCGAACCCCTGCGCTGCCATCGCGTAGTAGCCGGCTCCTGACGCGTGATTGACGGTGAGCACGAGTTTCGGCACGCGAGCGGTCGCCATCGCCTCGACGAAGCGCGCGCCGGCGCGAATGATCCCTTCGTGTTCGGCCTCGGCGCCGACCATGAACCCCGATACGTCCTGGACGAACAGGATCGGGATGCGCTGCCGGTCGCAACGGTCGATGAAGAAGGCGACTTTCTCCGCGCTCTCTGCGTAGACGATGCCCCCGGAGCGCGGCTGTTCGCCGGGGCGCCCCTTGATCAGGCCGCGCGCATTTGCGATCACGCCGACGGGAATACCGCCGATTGTTGCATCGCCGCAGATCATTTCGCGCGCGAGCTCGCCCTGGAACTCGGCCAGCGCGCCATCATCGACGATGGCGCGAAGCAGTGCGTGCGCATCGTACGACATCCGGTGGTCGGTGGGGAGCAGCTGGTAGAGCGCGGCGGCCGCGTCCCCGTCAACCGGCGCGGCAACGTCATTGGCACCGCGTTCGAGCGTGGCGCGGCGCGGCAGCCGCGCGACGTTGGCGCGGAGTTGCCGCAGGCAGTCGTCGTCGTCGGCCGCGGTATAGTGCGCGACGCCGCTGATCTGCGTATGCGCCGAGGCGCCACCTAACGTTTCACCATCGATCACCTGGCCGGTCGCGCCCTTCACCAGATTGGGGCCGCCGAGTCCCATGAACGACGTTCCGCGGACCATGATGATCGAATCGGAGAGCGCGGGCAGATAGGCGCCGCCAGCAATGCAGGGCCCCATTACCGCCGAGAGCTGCGGGATGCGCAGGTACCGGCGCATGATCGAGTTGTAGTAGAAGATCCGCGACGCGCCGTACTGCCCGGGGAAGACGCCACCCTGATACGGCAGATTCACGCCAGATGAATCGACGAGGTAGATGATCGGGATGCGACAGCGCATCGCGATCTCCTGCGCGCGGAGAATCTTCGTGATCGTTTCCGGCCACCACGAGCCGGCTTTGACCGTCGCGTCGTTGGCGACGATCACGACGTGCCGGCCGTCGACCATCCCGATCCCGGTGACGACGCCCGCAGCCGGCGCCTGTCCGTCATAACGGTCCCAGGCGACGAGCAGCCCGACTTCGAGAAAGTGCGAACCCGGATCGCAGAGTTTCGCCACGCGCTCGCGCGCAGTGAGCTTTCCCTGCGCGTGCTGCTTGTCCACCTTGTCGGCCCCTCCACCCTCGCGGAGGCGCGTCTCAAGCTGGCGCGATTCCGCCGCGAGTTTGCGTAGCCGTTCGCTCACGTCAGGCTTCCTGACGTTCGCGCTCGACGAACCATTCCTTGATGTATTCGATGAGGTCGGTGGTCGCCGTACCCGGTCCGAACAGCTTGCCGACGCCGAGCTTCTGCAGCGCGTCGATGTCCTCCTTCGGGAGGATGCCGCCCCCGGTGATCAGCACATCTTCCCGGCCCTGCTCACGGAGCAGGTCGAGCACGCGCGGAAACAGCGTCATGTGCGCGCCGCTGAGTATCGAGAGCCCGACGACGTCGACGTCTTCCTGGACCGCCGCTGTTGCAATCATCTCCGGCGTCTGGTGAAGGCCGGTGTAGATGACCTCCATGCCCGCGTCGCGCAGCGCGGCAGCGACGACCTTTGCCCCCCGGTCGTGGCCATCGAGGCCGGGCTTGGCGATCAGGACGCGAATCGGGCGATGGCTGGGTGTGGCCATGAAGGCACTCTATAGCGACGAAAGATGGGTGCAGCGATCGTGAATGACTCCGGACCGGCAGTGGGGCGGATAGTGAATCATCGTCCGCGCGCATGCCGCGAAAGCTACCGCCGAGCTTTGCGATGCGGCAATGTTTCCTTGCGCGCAACGAGCAACATCTCGCTGGAACGACGTCGCAGGCTCCGATCATGAAAACCATCGAACCCCTGCTCGACAACGAGCCCGGCGTCGGCGCACAGCTCGGCGAGCCGGCTCGGCGTGTAGAGCCGGATACGGTGCTCGCGCTCACCCGACGTCTTTTCCCCGCGCCACGTGCTGTGGATCGTCAGCACCCCGGAGAGTCCGTCGAACGAACGCTCATGTGCGATCAGTGTGCCATCGTCGGTCTGCCACCAGTCACGGGCGAGGAACCGGGCCATTACGCCGTCGCGATTTCCGCCGTGCCAGACGAGCAGTGCCCCCGGCTTCAGCACGCGCGCGAATTCCTCGATCACGCGGACATCGTCGGCCGGATCGGTGAAGAACCCGAACGACGTGAACAGGTTCACGACGGCGTCGAACCGTCCCGTCCACCGCGGCGGAAGCTTGCGCATGTCGCCGCGCGTGTAGCGGAGGCGCTTTCCCGTGCCTCGCGCGCGCGCCTTCGTCAACAGCGGTTCCGAATAATCGAGGCCATCGACATCAAAGCCCGCTTCGGCGAGGAGGTGTGCGTGCCGACCCTGCCCGCACGGCACATCGAGAATCCTCGCCCCGGCGGGCGCGCCGAGGATGTCGACTAACCGTGTGACTTCGTGCCGGTCGCGCTCGAGGGTGAACAGTGGCTCGTACTCGAGCAGGTACTGCGCGTCGAAATACGACGTCCACCACTCGCCGGCTGGGGCCGGCGAGTGGCGCATTTCATTTGAAATCGCGGCGCTGCGCGCCGCTCCCGCTCCTCGCGCCGAGCGCGCGGATCCGCTACGGCTCAGAAGAACACCGGCTCGCGATACGCGCCGAAGATGTCTTCCATCGCGGCGCGGATCTCGTACAGGGTGCAGTAGACGCGGGCGCAGCCGAGCAGCGCCGGCATCACGTTCTCTCCCGCGCGCGCGGCCTGACGCAGCACTTCGAGGCGCGCGGTGCAGAGGGGGTTTTCGCGCGTCGAGCGCATCGCCGCCATCTTCTCGCGTTGATCGCGCTCCGCCTCGGCGCCAACCTTGAGCAGCGGGATGGTCAGCTCCGGCTCTTCGGTCACGAATTCGTTCACTCCAACAACGACGTGCCGGTGCTGCTCGATCTCCCACTGCTGCCGCGCGGCCGACTCGGCGATCTTCCGCTGGAACCAGCCAATCTCGATGCCGCGGGCGACCCCGCCCACCGTCTCGATCTCGGCGAACAGCTTCTCGGCATCGGCTTCCATCTGGTCGGTGAGCGCCTCGATGTAATAGGAGCCGCCAAGCGGGTCGATCACGTTAGGCACGCCCGTCTCGTAGGCGAGAATCTGCTGGGTGCGGAGGGCGACCTGCACCGCCGACTCGGTCGGCAGCGACAGGGTCTCGTCCATCGAGTTCGTGTGCAGCGACTGCGTCCCGCCTAACGCGGCAGCCAGCGCCTGGTAGGCAACGCGGACGACGTTGTTCATCGGCTGCTGCGCGGTCAGCGTGACCCCGGCCGTCTGCGAGTGAAAGCGCAGCACGAGCGATCGTGGATCCTTCGCCCCATACCGCTCGCGGAGGTGGCGCGCCCAGATCCGACGGCTGGCGCGCATCTTGGCGATCTCCTCGAAGAAGTCATTGTGTACGTCCCAGAAGAACGAGAGCCGCGGGGCAAACTCATCGACGTCGAGACCGCGGGCAATGCCACGCTCGACGTAGGTGAAGCCATTGGCCAGCGTGAAGGCGAGCTCCTGCGCCGCGGTTGCACCCGCTTCGCGGATATGGTAGCCGCTGATCGACACGGTGTTCCATAACGGCGCGTGGGTCGCACCCCATTCGATGCAATCGACGATGAGCTTGAGCGCGGGCTCGATGGGATAGACCCACGCGTGCTGCGCCATGTACTCCTTCAGGATGTCGTTCTGGATCGTCCCCCGCAGCTTCTCGGATGAGACACCCTGCTTCTCGGCGGCGGCGATGTAGAAGGCCCAGAGGATGATCGCCGGGCCGTTGATCGTCATCGAGGTGGACACCTGATCGAGCGGGATCCCGTCGAACAGCGTTTCCATGTCGGAGAGACTCGAGATCGCGACGCCGCACTTGCCAACCTCGCCTTCCGAGCGCGGATGGTCGCTGTCGTAGCCCATCAGCGTCGGAAAATCGAATGCGACGGAGAGGCCGGTCTGCCCGTGCGAGAGGAGGTACTTGTAGCGCTGGTTCGTCTCGGCCGCGGTGCCGAAGCCGGCGAACTGGCGCATCGTCCACAGCTTGCCGCGATAGCCGGTCGGGTGGATTCCCCGCGTGTATGGATACTCGCCCGGCACCCCCTCGTCGGCGATCACATGGGCGCGATCGAGCGCGGTGTACACCGGCGCGACCTCGCGCGCGGAGTTGGAGAATCCGATGTCGCGGAGCTGCCCCTTCTCGTAGCGGGCGCGCCACGCAGCTACTTCAGCGCGCAGGCGGTTGAGCTCCTCGCGTTCGTCGCCAGTGGTCCCCGGCAGCTGCGAAGTGGAAGTCATGCGGGTCTCCTTGGTGAACCGGATCAGCGGTGATGCCGCTGATCCCGACAAACTAACGGTGGGCGTTCCCGCCGACTACTTGCGCGGCATTGGCCAGCAGCGCTTCTGCCACGGCGAACGGTGACGTTGCACCGCGCTCGAGCGCGGGGAGGGCACTCTCGAGCGCGGCGCACGTTGCATCATCTTCCCATAACCGCGACCGCACGAGGCGTTCCGCGACCTCAATGACGCGCTCACGCAGGCGCCGCGCGCGGCGCCGGCGCAGCTCGCCCGTGCGCTCGAGAAATCGCATGTGGCGGGCAACTGCGTCGATGACCTCGGTCACACCCTTGCCTTCGGTCGCGATCGTTGCCAGCACGGGCTGCGTCCACGTCGAGGCCTCGTCGTCGGCCGCCATCGTCCGCGCGACGCGTGCCGGGTTTTGCGCCCGGCGCTGCTCGGGGGTGATGATGCTTTTCAGGTCGATGCCATGGTGGGCGGGCATGTCGCGCATCGCGCTCCCGGCGCGCAGCCCGAGCATCAGTTCCAACTCGTTGCGCATCCGGTCGGCCCCCGGCCGATCGGCCTTGTTGACCACGAACAGGTCGGCAATCTCCATCAGCCCCGCTTTCAGCGTCTGGATCGAATCCCCTGACTCGGGGACCAGGACGACCACCGACGTGTCAGCGGTGCGGGCGATATCGAGCTCGCTCTGCCCGACGCCAACCGTCTCAATTAGTATCACATCGATACCAAATGCGTCGTAGACGTCGGCCACCTCGCGGGTGGCCGCGGCCAAGCCGCCTAACGACCCGCGGGTGGCCATCGACCGGATGAACACGCCCGGGTCGAGGGCGACCGACTCCATCCGGATGCGGTCGCCGAGCAGCGCACCACCGGTGAACGGCGACGTCGGATCCACGGCGATGATCCCGACGGTTTTCCCGGCGTTGCGATATTCGTGCGTCAGCTGATTGGTCAGCGTACTCTTTCCCGCCCCCGGCGGACCGGTCAAGCCGACACGCCAGGCGCGGCCGAGCCTGGGGTGCAGCGCCGCAAGCAGTGCCTCGAAGCCCGCGCGCCGGTTCTCGACAATGCTCACCGCGCGGGCCAGTGCAACCGGCCGTCGCGCGTCGAACTCAACGAGCAGCTTGCGGTGCGCGACCGTCAGCTCGGCGCGTGAGGCGACGGTGGTCACAGTTGCGGGATGGGACGCGCGGCGGGCGTGAAGTCGTCGTGCTCGTCGCGAATGTCGCCGACGAGCTCCTCGAGCAGATCCTCGAGCGTGACGATTCCGGCGGTGCGTCCGTCGGCATCGCTCACGACGGCGAGATGCGCGCTCGCGCGCAGCATGCGATACAGCAGGTCGTTGCATCGCGTCTCCGACGGCGCACTGGGCACGGCCCTCACCGACGGACGTTCGCCGTCGGCACGCAGCACGTCGAACGCGTGCACCATGCCGACCACGTCGTCGAGCGAATTGTTCCTGGTGATCGGAACGCGGCTGTAGGCGGAGTCGGCGATTCGCTTCGCAAGTTCGGCGGCACTCAGCGATTCGTCGAGCGCGAAGACCGAGCCGCGTGGCGTCATCACGTCGCGCACGGTCTTCTCACCGAAGCGGACGACTCCCGTTATGATCGCGATCTCGTCACGCGCGCCGACGCCTTCGAGCTCGCCTTCGCGCAGCAGGTCCTCGATGCCATCGCGAGCGTCGTGCGGCAGGCCCGTCCGCCGCTTTCGCACCGAACGTCGCTCGACCGAGCGGCTGAGCGCGACGATCGGCCAGAGCGCGACCTCGATCAGTCGCAGCGGCGGCAGCAGGATCGGGATGAGTGACGAGGGCCAGCGCCGTGCGATCGCACGCGGGATGATCTTTCCAAACACGATCATGAACAGCGCCGCGACGCCAAGGTAGATCGCGACCGGCGTACCTCGCGGGGCGCGCGCCGTGACCACAACTCCGCCGAGCACGATCGCCAGCGCGCTGCCCGCGGCTGCCGCGATTACGAGGCGCGTCGGGCGTTCGATGTAGCGTTCCGCCACCTCGAACCCGGCGGGCCGCCGTTCCATCCAGTGGCGCAGCCAGATGCGGCTCGCCGCGCGAACAGCGATCGATGCCGCGGTGAGCCAGGCAACGACGAGCGTGGCGGCGATGAGCGCGGTCAGTGCGCCGGGCATTCTCACTCCTCGCCCTCGACGAGGGGGCGCGGTCCGGAGACGCGCGCGATCGGCAGCCGCTCGAAATACCCGCGGATGATCCGCCGCCTGACGACGCGCTCGACCACGACGCGGAATCCATCGAGGACGAACGACTCTCCCGAGCGCGGCACGCGGCCGAGCCGCGCGTAGACCAGCCCACCGACGGTCGTGACATCGTCCTCGACGAAGTTGTGGCGGGTCGCTTCCGACAGGTCGTCGATCGAGAGACGACCCGACACCCAGAAGCGATCGGAGCCCTCACGTTCGAGCTCCGCGTCCTCGTCGTCATGCTCGTCGCGAATCTCGCCGACAATCTCCTCGAGGATGTCCTCGATGGTGACAATCCCCGCGGTGCCGCCGTATTCGTCGGTCACCACCGCAATGTGGGTGCCCTTCGCCTTGAAGTCGCGGAGCTGCGCATCGAGGGTCTTCGTCGCCGGGATGAACATCGCGGGGCGAACGTGTGCAGCCCATCCGTCCAACGGTTCCTCGTCGAGAACGATCGATGGCAGCAGGTCCTTTGCGTAGAGGATTCCGATGATCTCGTCAATCTCCTCCGCGAACACTGGAAGACGCGCGTGCCCGGTGCTCCGCAGACGGTCGACCACCTCCGACCACGGAGTCTCACGATCGATGGCGACCACCTCCACCCGCGGAACCATCACGCCGCGCACCGCGGTTTCGCGGAGCGTGAACACGCCGTCGAGAAGCACTCGTTCTTCGCGCGTCACTTCAGCGTCGCTTGACACGATTTCGCGGAACTGCTCGGCCGTCGCCGCCCGATTCTCGCCATCGTCGCGATGCGGAGGAAGCGCGCGCTCGAGCAGCGCATCGATCCGCGCACCGAGTATCACGACGGGCGCAACCGGCAGGCGGAGCAGCCGTTCGATCGGACGGAGCGGCTTGAGCGCTTCGCTGCCGAGCGAGTCGCCGATGGAGCGCGCCGCACCCTCGACGAGGGCCACGACGACGAGCGCGAGCACGAGGCCGACCGCGACCCGCACACCGTGCGAGTCGAAGTCTCCGACTGTCAGCCAGACGGCCGCCCCGGCGAGGAGCAGCGAAAGCAATCGCGCCAGCGACAGCGATCGATGCGCATGCTCACGCGTGGCACGCGCGGACGGAGGCTCATCGCCTTCGGCGGGCGCCTCGGTGATCAAGGCCGCATCCGCGGCCGCAAGCAACGCCGCGGAACTCGTCGCCGCAGAGAGCAGGAGCAGGCCGTGGATCACGACGCTCGCCAGAGTGAACCGAGCCGCACGACCAGCGCCTCCTGGCGACGCCACATCGGGGACGCTTCGCGCCCGGCGCGTTCCGGATGTTCGTACCCGAGCACGTGGAGCATTGAGTGGACGACGAGCCGGGCGATCTCCTCGCGGACGCCGACGCCATGCGCGCGCGCGTTGCGGGCGGCAACCTCGGGCGCGATATAGACGTCACCGCCTAACGTCATGCCGGCGGCGGGGGCCAGCGGAAAGGAGATCACGTCGGTCGGGCCGGCATGGCCGAGATGCTTTCGATTGACCGCAGCGATGGCCGACGACCGCACGAATGCGATCGAGACTGCCGCATCGCGCACCCCCTCGGCGCGCAGCACCGCGCGGGCCAGCTTGGCGACCCGATGACGCGCCACCGGCACGCGCACGCCATCGGCCGCGACCTCAACGTCGAGGCTCAAAGGCGGTGAACTCAGCGGTGACCCCACCGCTCGACGCCGGATAGTCGGTGCGATGATGATGCTGCCCAATCAACGACCGGGCGAACTGCTCCCTGATTATGTCGAGGTGGCGGAGCGTGAGCGGCGCGGCGCGCAGTTGCCCGCCGTCGATGCGCTGGCGGATGATGTGATCGATCACGCCACGAATCTTGTCTGGCGTCGGATCGTTGATCACGCGGGTCGACGCCTCGACGCCGTCGGCCAGCATCACGATCGCCGTTTCCGCGCTCTGCGGAATCGGTCCCGGATACGCGAACTCCGCCGCGTTGACTCCGGCCGCGTCGCGCTCTTTTGCCTTCTCGAGGAAGTACGCAATCGATCCGGTCCCATGATGTTCGGAGATGAATGCACGAATCGCTTGCGGCAACTTCTCCTTGTCGGCGAATTCGAGTCCGGCATCGACGTGGCTCCGGATGATGCCCGCGCTCGTCTGCGGCTTGAGCTTCTCGTGGGGATTCTTTCCCTGCTGGTTCTCGATGAAGTACTGCGGCTTCTTCAGCTTCCCGATGTCGTGGTAGTACGCGCCGACGCGCGCCAGCAGGCCGTTCGCACCGACCGCGGTGGCCGCTGCCTCGGAAAGATCGGCGATGCGCATCGTGTGCGAATAAGTCCCGGGCGCCTCGAGGCTCAACCGCCGCATCAGCGGACGATTGAGATCCGACCACTCGAGCAGCCGCAGGTAGGTGTCGATTCCGGTGAACGTTTCGGCGAGCGGCAGCAGCGCCATCGCCAGCGGGACACAGATGATCGCGATGAATGCGCCGAGGCCCGCGCTGCGGATGATCTCCCCCCCGGTCCAGTCGAGCAGCAGGCCTAACGCGATCGCGACGACGAGGTAGGCCAGGGAGATCGTCGCGATCGGAACAAGCGCTTCATTGCGGCGGCGCAACGCGCGCACGCTGAACGCCGCCGCCGCACCGGCGACCACCGCGACGAAGAGCGCGCTGGTTCCACGAAACGGCGCCTGCGTTCCAATCAGTACCGCGAGTACGGTCGAGGCGATCATCGCGATCCGCGAATCGAAGATCACGCTCAGCAGCACCGCCGACAGCGCGACTGGCACCAACTCGGCGCGACCCCAGATCCGGCCGTCTACAGCTGACGCGGCGAGCACGACGAGAAAGACCACGGCAATCAGGATGAGCGCGCGATAGCTCGCGTAGAGCGCCGGCCGATAGAGCAGCAGGGTCAGCCCGACGACGACCAGCAGCAGGAAATTGTAGAGCAACGCGCCGGTGACACGGGCAAGGGCGTTCTCCCCGCCACGCCGCTGCTGAATCGCCGACTGCAACCCGCGCAACTTCGCCGACTCGGCGCGACCGACAACCTCGTGCGCGCCGACGATCTTCTCTCCTTCGCGGACGGCGTATTGCTCTTCAGGCACCGACGCGCGCAATGACGCCCGCGCTTTTTCCGACGCCACCTGATCGACGATGAGCGTCGGATGAAAGAGGGTCCCGATCAGCTTCATGTAGACGGCGTCACCCACCGGAGACGTCGGATCCGGATGTATCAAGCGGGCACGCGAGACGAAGGTGGCGAACGTGTCGATGCTGTCGGCCGATGCACGTTCCTCCTCGCTCCCGCGCCGGATGATCACGTCGCCGCGGACAGTGTCCAATGCGCCGCTCGGCGCGATGCCGCGCGCGAGCCAGCGTGTGAACGCGCGCGACAGCGCGCTGGTCACCGCGGCCCGGCGGCGCGGCTGTGCGAGGTAACCGGCTTCGCTCGCGCTGAGCACGACTCCCTGAGCCGCCGCTCCGCGCTGGATCGCGCTCGTGAGCTGTGAGGTCACCGGCGAACCCTCGGGCGCCGCTGCGGCGATCGCGGCCTCGAGCGCGGCGAGCTGGCGCGTCGCCGAATCGAGCGCGGGCTTCACGTACAACAGCACCGGCTCCGCGGTTCGCGCGATCTCGTCGCGCTCGCGCCGGAGCGCCGGTGCATCCTTTCTCACCGCAAAGGCGAATGGCGCGATAACATTTTCCGCGGCCACCGAGCCGACCTGGTAGAGCGGAACGTCGGAGGCGGGCGACGACGGAAAGAGCAGATGCGTGGCGACGGCCAGGGCGATCGCGAGCGCGACGCGCGCACCGTGATATCGGACGCGCGATGCACCGTCGGCGGGCAGCACCGGCGCATCCGCCAACCCCTCGATCTGCCGCCAGAGATGCATTGCGCTCAGGAATCCTCGGCGTACGCCTTGATGATCTCGCGCACGAGGCGGTGGCGAACGACATCGGCCTCGGTGAAATAGTGGAACGCGATTCCCTCGATGCCGGGGAGGATCCGTTCCACCTGCATCAATCCGCTCTCCTCGCGCTTCGGCAGATCGATCTGGGTCTTGTCGCCGGTGATCACGATCTTCGAGTTCACACCAAGTCGCGTCAGGAACATCTTCATCTGCAGGTTCGTCGCGTTCTGCGCTTCATCGAGGATCACGAATGCGTCGCCGAGGGTACGCCCGCGCATGAAGGCGAGCGGTGCGATCTCGATGATACGTGTCTCGAGGGCGCGCTGCACGCGTTCCGCCGGCATCATGTCGTCGAGTGCGTCGTAGAGCGGGCGGAGGTACGGATCGACCTTCGCCTGCATGTCGCCCGGGAGGAATCCGAGGCTCTCCCCCGCTTCCACGGCCGGCCGGGCGAGCACGATGCGCTTCACCCGTTTCCTCGCGAGCGCGTCGACCGCGGCGGCAACGGCGAGATACGTCTTGCCGGTTCCGGCCGGCCCGATCCCGACCACGATGTCGTGATCGACGATCTTCTGCATGTACTCCGCCTGCCCCGCGGTCTTCGCCTGGATGATCCGGCGCACGCCCGGCAGGGCGATGCGCGTGCTGTCGCCGCCGCCATTGCCGTTCCCATCGGACGGGCCTTCGTCGGCGAGGCGCATCACATCATCAGGGTCGAGCGCGCTCCGCTGACGCGCGGCGTCGATCATTCGTTGCGCGATACCGACGGCCTTCGCGAGCGCGTCGGTCGGGCCCTGCAGCGTCAGCATGTCGCCGCGGAGCGACACCTTCACACTTGCCACGCGCGCCAACTCGACGAGGTTGGCGTCGTTGACACCGGCGAGGATCAGCATGTCCGCGCCCTCGGCCGGCACGCGCCTTGTCTCGACTGCCTCGGTCATGTATGCGCCTCGACTACCTGCACGTGGAGTTGCTCGAGATCAGCTGCCGGTACTACCGACGGGGCGCCCTCGAACAAGGCGCGCGCGGCGGTCGTCTTTGGAAATGCGATCACGTCGCGCAGTGACGGGGCATCGGCGAGTAGCATCGCGATGCGGTCGAAGCCGAGGGCGATGCCGCCGTGCGGTGGCGCGCCCGACCGAAGGCCGTCGAGCAGGAAGCCGAATCGTGCCCGTGCCGTTTCCTCGTCGATGCCCAGCAATCCGAAGATCGCCGACTGTGTGTCGGGATCGCTGATGCGAATGCTGCCGCCGCCCAGCTCGGTGCCGTTGAGCACGACATCGTAGGCGCGGGCGCGAGCGCGCCGCGGCGCGGGCGCGAGCAGCGGGACGTCCTCCGGGAGGGGCGATGTGAATGGGTGGTGCACCGCGCCTAACGCTCCCGAGACCGGGTCGTGCTCGAACATCGGGAAGTCGGTGACCCAGAGAAACTCGCGCTTGCCCGGCGCGATGAGGTCGAGCAGCCGGGCGACTTCGTGGCGCACGCGGTCGAGCGCCGCGCTCGTGACGCGATCGGCACCCGCGGCGAACAGGCCAAAATCGCCGTCGTTGACGCCGAGCCGCGTCGCGCCAGCGGAGCCGAGCAGCTTCGCGGCCGGGCTGCCTTCGACAGCGTCCCCGGTGCGCTTCACGCGAACCAGCCCACCGGCGCCGGCCGACTTGGCGACCGCCTCGATGTCGTCGACCTGCTTCCGGGAGAGCTTTGCACCGTTAGGCACGACGATACCGCGGACGCGGCCGCCGGCGTCGAGCGCTCGGCTGGTGATTGCGAAATCGAGGCCGCGGAACGCGTCGCTCGCATCGACGATCTCGAGCCCGAAGCGGAGGTCGGGGCGATCGATGCCGTAGCGCTCCATCGCATCGGCGTACGTCATCCGCGGAAACGTCGCCGGGATCTCAAAACCGGCCTCGGACCAGAGCGCGCCGATCAGCTGCTCGGCGAGCGCCATGATGTCTTCCTGCCCGACGAACGACGCTTCGATGTCGATCTGCGTGAACTCGGGCTGCCGGTCGGCGCGAAGGTCCTCGTCCCGGAAGCAGCGTGCAATCTGGAAATACCGGTCGAAGCCGGCGACCATGAGCAACTGCTTGTAAAGCTGCGGCGACTGGGGCAACGCGTAGAACTCACCCGCATGCACACGGCTGGGCACCAGGTAGTCGCGGGCGCCCTCGGGGGTCGGCTTGGTGAGGATCGGCGTCTCGATCTCGAGAAAGCCCTGCTCACTCAGGAAGCGGCGTGTCCGCTGCATCAACCGGTGGCGGAGCACGATGTTCTTCTGGAGCTCGGGCCGACGCAAGTCGAGGTGCCGGTAGCGGAGACGAAGCTCCTCGGAGGCGAGATTCTCTCCCTTGCTCCGGGCGACCGGGATCGCCGGCGGCGTTGCCGGCCCGACGATCTCGAGCGACCGCGCCCGGACCTCGATCTCTCCGCTGGCCATCTCCACATTGCGCATCTCGCTCGGTCGGGCGACAACCTCACCCTCGATGAGCACCACCGTCTCGTTGCCTAACGTTCCGGCCCGGGTGATCACGTCGGCCGGCGTGTGCGAGGGATTGAACGAGACCTGGACGATCCCCTCGCGGTCGCGCAGGTCGACGAAGACCAGCCCGCCGAGGTTGCGGGTGCGATGGACCCAGCCGCCGAGTCGGACGGAGGTGCCGGCGTGCGCCGCCCGGAGTTGTCCGCAGAGATGCGTGCGAAGGGTGGTCGCGAGTGGTTCCGAGCGTGTCACCGGGATGTGTCGAAGGGAATCCGCCGCGGCGCGCGGCGCGCCATCGGGTCACTCGATTCGGCGACCGCGACGGTCCCGGCTCGGACGAGCGGTGCGGTCGAGCGTGGACTGCGACCTTTCATCGTGAGGTCAGCAGAGAGCACCGGAGTGACTGAAGCGCATGGGATTCCAAAAGTTAACCCGCGTCGCGCTGCGTTGGAAGCACCATGAAAGGTCGCGCTTGACCACGGTTCGGCGCCTCTGTAAGGTCCACGCGATGCGCCTAGCGTTGGTGTCCGCTGCCCTGCTGCTTGCCGTCCCCGCCAGCGCGCAACGCGTGCCGGGGCGCGAGTTGCTCGACTTCCCCCTCGGGGCGTTAGCCGATGCCCCGCTGTTCGCCCCGGCCGATGTCGCGCTGTGGAACCCGGCCGGGATCGCCCCTGCCGGGGGTAATCGTGGGCGGATCGGCTTCGCCTCAGTGGAGACGCCGAGCGAGCTCGGGATCTCGCTGGTGGGTGTTTCCGTCGCCGCGGCATTTCCGCTTGGACTGGCCGCCGCGCTCTCGGCGGTGCGCGGCTCGGTGACCGGGATCCCGCGGACGATCGACAATCCGATGACCACGCCCGGCGACATCCCGTACAACACGTCGCTCCTGTCGGCCGGGCTCGCACGACGCAGCGAAAACGTCACGGCCGGCGTCGCCGTGCGTTACCGGGTCGGCACGCTGGACACCGAGCGGCGCGGCGCGTTCGGCGTCGACGGGGGCCTACTCGCCGATTCGGTGTTCGGCCTGCCGATTCGCGGCGCCGCGTCGACCTTTCTCTGGAGGCCCGCCAACGGTGCCGACGAGGAAACGGCGTACGCGGGCGCGCTCGATGGTTCGCTCTACCGCGCCGACTCGACCCTCGACGTCCGATCGGGATATTCACTCACGCTCGTCGAGCAGCGCACCGTCGAGCATTACGTCTTCGCGGGGGCAAGCAGCAAGCGGTGGGAGGCGCGTGCCGGCGTCGCACTGCATCAGGGTGCCGGCGAGCATGAATGGTCGTTGCGCGTGGGAACCGGGGTACAATACGGGCGGTACCACATTGGGGTCGCTCGTGAGGGGGCCCGCGATGGACTGGGTGGCATCTACCAGTTCACGCTCACGACGCTCATCCGCTGATCAGTGACAACTCCCGTCCGCGCTCGCGAGAATCTGCTCGACCTGACTCCGGTCGCCGCTGAAGCGCGTCTCGGCGCGTTCTTCGCGAGCGGCGGCGAGCCGGCCTACCGCGCCCGGCAGGTGGTGCGGCGCCTCTGGCAGGCACCAGTGAGCGACTTCGCGGCGATGACCGAGCTCCCACTCGCGACGCGCGAAGCGCTTGCCGAAGCGTTCATCCTGCCGCGGCTCGAGCTGACCGTCAGGCAGAAGTCGGTCGACGGGACGGAAAAATTCCTCTTTCGCCTCGCTGATGGCCAGGGCATCGAGACCGTCGCGATCCCCGACGATGGGCGGCTGACGCTCTGCATCTCGTCGCAGGCGGGGTGCGCGCTCGCCTGCGCGTTCTGTGCGACGGGGGCAATGGGCTTCCAGCGCAACCTCACGGTTCACGAGATCGCCGGACAGGTGCGGGAGATGCGTCTGCTCGACCCGCCGATCGCGGTGACCAACATCGTGTTCATGGGGATGGGCGAGCCGATGATGAACTGGAAGAACGTCGACGCCGCGCTCACCGTGCTCAACTCGCCGGGCGGACTCGGCATCGGGGCTCGTCACATCACCGTCTCCACCGTCGGCATTCTCCCCGGGATTGTCGCGTTAGGCGAGCGCCCCGAGCAATTCCGCCTCGCCGTCTCGGTGCATGCTCCGACCGACGATCTCCGCCAGACACTGATGCCGGTGAACACGAAATATCCGCTGGCCGACGTGATCGAGGCGGCCAAGGCGTTCGACCGGCGGGTGACCTTCGAATACGTGATGCTCGGCGGCGTCAATGACCGCATGGAGGATGCATTGAACCTCGCCCGCCTGGCGCGCGACTGCCGCGCATTCGTGAACCTGATCCCGCTGCATCCCGGCGGCGCGATGGGCTTCACACCGACTCCGCGCGACGGGATCGTGCGCTTCGCCCGCGAGTTGCGGCGCGGCGGCGTGGAGGTGGCGGTTCGAAAGAGTCGCGGCAAGGACATCGCCGCCGCCTGCGGGCAGCTACGGGTAGAACGGCTCGGCCGGCGGCCGCCACGTCCCGCCGAGCAGGACGGTCACGTCGAGGTAGCGTGAACTGTCCGGGCGCGAGAGCACCTGCGTAGCGCCTAACGCGCGGGCGACGAGCCTCGCCCATTCGGGGTGGCCGGAGCGGTCGAGGACCATGGTGCTATCGTGACCGTTAGGGTCGGTCCCGACGTCGACCACGTCGAAGCCGCGATCGCGAAGGTGCATCGTGGCGCGACGCGCCAACCCTCGCGTGCGGGTGGCGTTGAGCACCTGGACGCGAATCCGCACCCCGGCCGGCGCCCGCGCACCGTCCCCGCCGAGCGGGCGCCCCGATCGATGATGCCAGCGCTGGATCGCCCAGGCACCGCCGACGGCGACCAGTACAGCGAACGCGATCAGCGCCGCCACCCGCTTCAGCGCACGCGATTCCACAAGGCGACCGTTTCGGGAAAGAGGGTATGCCCCTCGCGCAGTGCATGATCGATGCGCATCCGCAGGACCTGCCGGAAAGTCGCATCAAAATCGGCGGCGACGTGCGCGGCGAGATATGCACGATCGGCCCGCGCGAAGCTTCGACCGGGCTCGAGGAAATCCGCCATGAACAGCGCGCGTCCCAACCGTTCCCACGACGCACTCCCCACCGTGTGCCAGCGGATTGCGTCGAGCACCGCCACACGTTGCTCCCCTTCGCGCTCGAGCATTTCCGCCGCCGCCGGTCCGTGCAGCATCTCCGACGTGAAGTCGGCGCGCGGCACCAACGCGCGCAGCCGCTCCTCGGGCGCGTCGCGCAGCGCATCGTGAAGGAGGCCGGCGTCTCGCCAGCTCCGCGCTTCGTCAGCGCCAACCGCCAGCTCGTTCGCCCATCGCTCGAGGAGCGTGGTGACGCGCTCGATGTGCGCGTGCCGCTTCTCGGTCACGCAGGCCCACGCCGGGAGCTCGATCATTCGCCGAGCACCACGTTGTCGATCAGTCGCGTACCAGCGACGCGTGCGGCAACCATCGCCACCGACGCCGGCGTCGCGATTTCCAGCGGTTCGAGTGTCGCCGCGTCGGCGATGGCAAGATAGTCGACCATCACCGAATGCTCGGCGTCGAGCAGCGCGCGACCGGTGGTGAGCAGTGAATCGACCCGGTGCTCGCCGTGGCGGAAGCGCTCGCGCATGGCGAAGAGCGCGTGTGACAGCACGGCGGCTCGGGCGCGAGCCGCGCCATCGAGATAGCTGTTCCGGCTGGACATGGCCAGCCCGTCAGGCTCGCGAGCCGTCGGCGCGACCACGATCTCCGTCGGGAAGTTGAGGTCATCGACCATCGCCCGGACGAGCGTTGCCTGCTGCACATCCTTCTGCCCGAAGATTGTTACATCCGGCTGCACGATGTTGAGCAGCTTCGCGACGACGGTGAGGACTCCGCCAAAGTGCCCCGGTCGCACCGCGCCCTCCCACCGCGCATGGAGGGTACTCGGGACGACGTCGACGCGCCGCGCACGGGGATACATCGCTTCAGCGGCCGGGGTGAACAGGAGATCGACGCCGCGGCCAAGCGCCTTCGCTGCGTCACCGGCCGCATCGCGCGGGTAGCGTGAGAGATCTTCTCCCGGCGCAAACTGCAGCGGATTGACGAACACGCTCATGACGACGAATCCCGTACGGCGACGGGCATCGTCGATCAGCGAGAGGTGCCCCTCGTGGAGGAAGCCCATCGTCGGTACGAAGCCGATCCGCAATCCCGACGCGCGCGCCTGCCGGACGGCCGCACGCAGCTCGACCACCTGGTCCACCGTCTGCATCTAGTAGCTGTGCGTCTCGTCGGGAAATGAGCCGTCGCGCGTCTCGGCGATGAACCGCCTAACGGCATCCTCGGCCGCCGCACCAAGCTCGGCATAGCGCTTGAGGAAGCGCGGTGCGAAATCACCGTTGAGCCCGAGAAGGTCGGGAAGCACGAGCACCTGCCCGTCGCAGTGCGCGCCGGCCCCGATTCCGATCGTCGGTATCGCGATCGCCTCAGTCACCCGGGCGGCGACCGCGTCGGGAACCAGCTCGAGGACGATGGCAAACGCGCCGGCCTCCTCGAGTCGCTTCGCGTCGGCGACCATCGCCGCCGCGGCCGGCTCGCTCTTGCCCTGCACGCGCGCCCCGCCTAACGCGTGGACCGACTGCGGGGTGAAGCCGAGATGGCCCATCACCGGGACGCCCATCTCGACGATCCGCGAGACGGCGTCGGCTCGTGCCGGCGACCCACCCTCGAGCTTCACCCCCTGCGCCCCGGTCTCCTGCATTACGCGGCCGGCGCTCCGCATCGCGTCTTCAGTGGTGATCTGGTACGTGAGAAACGGCAGGTCGATGACAAGCAGCGCCCGCGCGCAGCCGCGCCGCGCCGCAGCACCATGGTAGATCATCTGGTCGAGCGTCACCTGCAGCGTCGAATCCTGCCCAGCGACCACGCTCCCCAGCGAATCGCCGACGAGGATGATGTCGACACCAGCGGCGTCCGCAATGCGCGCGAACATCGCGTCATACGCCGACACCATCACCAGCTTCTCCCCGCGCTTCCTGGCGACGAGATCACGAACGGTGATCGGCCTGCCCGCCATCACTCGGCCTCCAGCGCGCGCAGCTCGTCGAGCTCGCGCCGCCAGAAATCGCGATATTCCAGCTCTGGGTGCGGCACCCGGCACCGTTCGTCGTCCGATCGCTGGCGTCGCATCGTCACGATGTCGAGATCGATCACCCGTGGTCCCCAGCGCACGTCGCGCACGCGCCCACCGGCGATCTCGATCTGCTGGAGCGCGGCGAGCAATTCCACGGGAGGCAGTTCTGTCTCGAGTGCAATCATCTGGTTGAGATATGGACCCTGGTCGATCGGGCCGATTGGCGCGGTTTCCTCGATCGCCGATGTGGCCCTAACGGTCGACGCCGGCAACCCCGCCAGGCGCGTGCGCGCGGCGGCGAGATTCCGCTGGCGATCGCCGAGGTTCGATCCGAGCGCGATGTACGCGACATCACGCACCGCGACGCCGGTCGACCACGACTTCCGCATAGGCCAGCGGTCCCGGCAGCGCGACGTGCGGCTTGCGAACCGCCACCCGGACGCGCGATACAGCGTGACTGGCGAGCACCTCGTCGGCGATCTGGTCGCCAATGGTCTCGAGCAACTCGAGGTCCGCGCCAACGATGCGTGCTGCAGCGTCGTAGAGCGCGCGATAGTCGACGATCGAGGCAATGGTCGCCGGACCGCGACGGTCGTGCCACACGGTAAGGTCCACGTCGATCGGCTGCGGATGCTCGCGCTCATGGGGGAGCACGCCGACTCGCGCGTGAAAGCGCATGGCGCGGAGAGTGATCGCTTCATGGGCTGTCACGCCGTCAACGTACGGGTCGCAGCTTTGAGAGTCAAACGATCGGCGCGCACATCGACAACCTAGCTGACGCTCGTCAGGCGACGGGTCAACTCGTTCAGGTACACGGCAACATCGCGCAGTTCGTGCGTTGCACCCTCGAGCTCACGCAGCGCGGTCGCCTGCTGCGTCGCGGAGTCGGTGACCGCTGTCGCGCCTTCGCGATTGCGCGCCGAGATCTGGGTCACCCGCTCGACGCCATCGCGCAGCTTCTGAAACTGTGCCTCCTGCTCCCGCGACACCGCCGCGATCCGGCCGGCGCGATCGGCGCTGAGCGCAGTCGTTGTCACGATCTGGTCGAGCGCGGCGAGCGCTGCTTCCGACAGTGACTCGACGTCGGCGACGATCGTTTCACCGTCCTTCACCTTGGCCGCGACCTTTCGCATCCGATCGTGAAAACCCTCGAGCATCTCGCTCACCTCGTTCGCGGCGCGCCCACTCTGTTCGGCGAGCTTGCGCACTTCGTCGGCGACGACGGCGAAGCCAAGGCCGCGATCCCCCGCACGCGCCGCTTCGATCGCGGCGTTCACGGCGAGCAGGTTCGTCTGGTCGGCAATCTCGCGGATCACCGTGATGAACTCGAACAGCTCACGCGTCGCGCCTGCCAGCACGCTGATCTGCGCCGCACTGTCGCTGACCACACCCTTTGCACCGACGAGGCGCTGAATCGCCGTGCCGATCGTGCCGCGATGCTCGGTCGCGATGCGCGTCGCCTGCGCGCTCGCCTCGGCGGCCGCCCCACCATCCGCCGCGACCGCCGCGGTCGCCCGATGCAGTGATTGCGTCATCTCGAGGGACCGCCCGAGCTGCTCGCTTTCTTCGGCGATCGCGTGCGTGATCTCGCCAACGGTGCGGGCTACCGCCTCGCCGCCGCTGCGCAGTGCGCGCGCCGACTGATTCAGCGTCTCGACCTGGAGACTGACCCGCTCGACCGCGGCGAGAAGGGGGGTGCGAAGGTCGTGAATGTGCAGCGTCGTAGCCAGCTGATTCGCCGACCGCTGCAACAGTTGCAGCTCCTTGTCGCCGTACGTGGCGCGCTTGTGGTGTTCGAGCTCGAGCAACCCGACCAGCCGGTCACCGAAGCGCAGCGGAAGGACCGCAACGCTCCGCGCGGCGGCACGCGGCGTTCGCACTCGGCCGTCACGCGGCGCATCGCCGACGACGACGGCCTCGCCGGTGTCGATCACCCGCGCGCGCAACTCATTTCCCTCGGTAGGCGAGACGGCCGTTTCGTCGAGGAGCCCGGGACCGGCGCGGTAGACCACCCGGAGCGCGTCGGCGTTCAGGCGCCAGATGCGGAACTCCTGCCAGTCGACGAGCCGGTGCGCGAGACGCTCGATGCGAAGGAATGCCTCGCCGAGCGAGACATCGCTCGACACCACCTGCTCCATTGCGTGGATCTTGTTCAGCTCCTCGGCGGCGATCGACTCCTCGAGGATCTTCTTGATGAGCAGTCCGGCCGAGACGAGCACGGTGAGCACCACCAGCCAGCCAACTGCCTTGAATGCGGCGAGTGTCGCGACGATCACGGCGATCGCCGTCGTGCTGACGCCTAACGCGATGACTTCGTAGCGCAGGATGAGCGACTTCTCCTCCGGACGCAGCTTGTCACGGAAGAGAAGCGTGAAGTACAGCATCGCCCGGCTGAGCAGGAAATAGCTGAAGACGAACACCGACGCCGCCGGGATGATGTCGGTGGACATCACGCTGCCCTGCGTCGCATCGCCGAGCACGGCGATCGCCGAGAAGAATCCGTATGATGCGGCGAGCGCGATCACTTCGCGCCCGGCATTGATCCAGCCAACTTCGGCCGGCTTTCCCATCAGCAGCCAGTCGGCAAGGAAGACGCCGCCGTAGAGAGCGAGCGCGGTTGCCGGTGCGCCGGAGATGATCGATCCGCCGACGGCAACGAGGCCGAGGAGGTTCAGCGCCGAATACTTGGTGACCGGAATCTGGAACCGGCGCAGCGCGGCGGTGGCCGCGAACAGCAGCGCGATGCTCCACGTGCGCGTCACCCACGCCTCACCGTGCAGCAGTGTGAGGAACAGTATCGCCGAACCGACGACCGCGACCGCGCGGGCGTAGTACTTGAGAAAGATCCGCACTAGTGGCTCAGCACTCGTCGATCGCGGCGCGCAACGCGCGCGCCAGCGAGAGCGCGGCGTCGACACTTTCTTCAGCCGCGCGGACGATCGCGCTGCCGACGACGACACCGTCCGATACCGCGGCCACCGCCTTGGCCTGCTCGGGTTGCGAGATCCCGAACCCAACGCACACTGGAAGCGTGGTCACGCCGCGCAGGCGCCGCATGGTGTCACCGAGCGCGGGGGGCAATGACTGCTGCATCCCGGTCACGCCCATCCGGCTGATCAGGTAGACGAAGCCACGGCCATGCCGCGCGATTTCCCGCATCCGGTCGGACGGCGTGGTCGGCGCGACGAGCCGCACGAACGCGAGAGGTCCGTCGCCCAGCCAACTCTCACGTTCCGGGTCCGCGCCAACCGGGAGGTCCGTCACGAGCACACCGGCGCATCCTGCTTCGCTGGCCCGGATCAGCGCATCGTTTCCCGCGGAGATCAGGGGATTGAGATAACTGAAGAGGACGACCGGGACGCTCAGCTTGGCGCGCGAGATGAGGCCCAGGGTGCGATCGAGATTCATTCCATGCCCGAGCGCGCGTTGCGAGCTCCCCTGGATGATCGGACCGTCGGCCATCGGATCGGAGAACGGAACACCGACCTCGATCGCATCGGCGCCGGCGTCAACGAGACCCTGCATCAGGGCGAGGCATCGTTCGGGATCGGGGTGCCCCGCGGTCACGTACGGCACCAGCGCCCGTCGCCCCGCGGTGCGCAGCGCCTCGAAGCGCTGCGACAACAGGTCAGGCGAAATAGTCGCTGATGCGGATGCCATAGCGGTCCGGATTCTCCGTCTTGATGATGGTGCGGGCGAAGCGCTCGCCTGATGCGTCACGCACGGCGAGGTCGATCAACTCACCGGGATATACCACGTTGCCGCGCGCGTCGCTCACCACGCGCACGATTGGTCGCGAGATCAATTCCGCGATCGGGTTCGCCTGGTGCACGATCGCAAGCTCGAACGTATCGAGCACGACCAGCGTTCCCACCGGATAGACGCCAAGCAGGTTGATGAACGCCTTGACGACTACCGGGTCCATCCCGCGGCGCGGGTTGTCACGCATCTCCTGCAGCACCGCCGACGGCATCAGCGGCTCCGTCTGATACGCGCGGCGCGAGGTCGCCGCATCGAAGCCGTCGGCCACCGCGACGACCTTGCTGTAGATGCTCATCTCGCGCGCCCGGATCGGACGGGGATACCCGGTCTGGTCAGTCTTCATGTGATGCTCGAACGCGACGACCATCGAACGGTACGGAAGCTCCTGCTGCCCGCGCATGTGGAAGAGCGTCAGCGTCCCGAGCCACGGGTGCGCCGCGATCTGCCGCCACTCGTCGTCGGTCAGGCCGGTCGCCTTGTTCAGCACGTCCACCGCGACGCGCGACTTTCCAATATCGTGAAACAGCGCGGCGAGGCCGAGGTCGTACAGCTGCAACTTCGTCAGGCCTAACCGTCGGCCCAGTGCGACGGAAAAGATGCAGACGTTGACACTGTGGGTGAACGTGTACTCGTCGTAGTCGCGGATCGTCGTCAGCCCCATCAGCGAGGTTTCCTCGTTGAGGATCTGGTCGACGATGGTCTGGACGACGCGCTTGATCTTCTTGATGTTCGGGCTGCGGCCGACGCGGACCGAGTGCACGAGCTCCTTGGTGACGGCGACCGACTGCGAGTAAGTGCGCTTGGCGGCTTCCTTCGTCTTTTCGCGCGACTCGTCCTCCTCCGCCTCGTTCGCCGCGCCGAGCTCGAAGTTGAGGATCTTTGCGCCTTCGAGCTTTCCGGTGAGCTGCAGCAGGCGCTGCGACGATGTCTCCTTGCTCGGCGCCTGCATCATCGAAAGGAACGTCAGCCAGTCGCGCGCGGTCGGGGCACCGTGCACCCGGAGCACGCCGACGCCATTCGCGCGGAAGAGCGAGAGCAGGTGGCTGAAGCTGGCGTAGTTGTCGAGGTCGAGGCGGAGCCGCGTCGAGTTCACGAAGATGAACTCGCCCGACACCTTGATCTCGAGCTCCGCCTCCCGCTTCATCAGGTCGCCGGTGACGTTCACCAGCTCCTGCAGCGCCTTCTGCACGGCGGTGTTCTCGACCGGGTACATCTTGATCGAGCGCAACGCACCGTAGAGAGCGAGCACGTAGACCTTGCCGGCGCGGCGAACGTACGAGTCGCCGCCCATCTCCCCGAACGTCTCGTTCGAGCCGCCAACGCGTCCCGGGGCGCTCACGTACCGGGCGACCGCAGGGCGCGGTTGATCGCGTTGCGCACCAGAACTTCCTTCTCGTTTTCGGTCGATGCCTTGCGGAGGACCTCGTTGGCGCGCGGACCGCCGATCCTCCCTAACGCCATCGCGGCACAGGCGCGCAACTCGGGATCCTCGCGCTTGCCGAGGAAGCCCTTGCTGCTCAGCATTCCATCGAGCACGGCAATCCCCGGTTCGCCCGCGAGCGCGCCGAATGCCTCGAACAGCGCCATCTTTTCCGTGAGGTCCACATCCCGCGCGCGCTTGCCCTTCACCGCGCTGTCGACGCGGGGCAACGCTGGTTTGTAGCCACGGGCTGCGATCGTGCGCAACGTTGCCACGCGCACATCCCGGTCCGGATCGTCGATCGATTTTTCCAATACCTGGAGCGCGCCGGGCGAGGCGATATCGTTCAGAGCCTGGACGGCGAGTAGCCGCAGCGGGAGCGCGCCGTCGGTCATGATCGCCGCGAGCGGGGCGACCGCCGCCGCGGTCTTCAAGCCCCCCGCGCGACGAATCGCCTCGCCGGCGACCATCCCATCGCTCGACGCGATCAGCTTCACAAGTTCCGAGGTGTTCTGGCCGGCGAGCCGCGACGCGGCCGCTTCGAGCAGTGGCTTCAACTGCGGATTCTGCAAGCGTGCGAGCCATCCGAACACGGTCAACAGGGCGGTCGGACGCAGCTGCTCGAACAGTTCGCTCAGGTCGGCCTGCGGGGGAAGCTCGGACGATTCCTCGAGCGATTCGAGCAGCTGCGACAGCGCTTCGGGCGCGCTGAGACGACCAGGAAGCGCTTCGAGCTTGGCGCGCTGCTCAGGCTTGACCTCCTTCGCCCGTCCCATCGTGACGCCGACTTCGCGCAGCAGGTACGCAACCGCGCGGAACTGGCTTGCCGACAGCAGGTGGAGAATGAACCCGTCGAGGATCTCGCAGATCTCGTCGCGAACCGCGACGTCCCACTGCGCTTCGAAGATGTCGAGCAGCAGCGCCAGCACCGAGGGCCGCAGGTCGCGCGCGTACTCGCTCTTCACTCCCTCGCGGAGGTAGTCGATCTCCTTTTCGTCGAGGAAGTACAGCGTCGTGTCGAAATCCTCGAGGCTGACGACGCCGGGCCGGTTGTCGCTGACCACCGATTCCTGGACGTGCTCCGGTGACGCTTCCTCCGACGGCCGCATCTCGGCGGGGGTGGTATCCAGCAGCGGCGGAGCTGATTCCATCGCGAGATCGACGAACCGATAGCGCAGGAAGAGAAAATCCTGCTCCCAGAGCATCGTCAGCAAATCGTCGTCGTCAGGTGTCGCCTTTCGAGCGCGCTGGATGACGTCCAGAAATTTCGCCAGCTCCTCATCCTCGAACCCGCGCAGGATGCGCACCTCGCGGATGCCATCCTTGAAGAACAGCCACGGCAGCGAGTCCGCTGACTTGGACGGTTCGCTCAGCACCGCGCGACCGCTCCAGCGAATCTCGCCCTCAGTGAACGACAGCGCGATCTCATCAGTGTGCTGCCAGACCGCGCCCAGTCCGTCGCCGAGCATCTCGATCGAACGCAGGTAGATCGGGTTGTTGTGCAGGTACAGCTGGTGCGCACGCATACCCTTCACGAGGAGCTTGAGCAGCTCCTCCACAACGGCCGGCGGAAACGGCGGCGCTTCGCGATCGGGATCCGCGGCGGCGGTCTGAAGGGCCTGCGTAGTCATCAAATCCGGTCAGCTCCGCGCAGCAAGATGTTCGACCACATGCGAAACATCCTTGTCGCCTCGTCCGCTGACGCAGAGGAGCACCGGCTCATCGGCGGCCCAGCGTTTCTTTTCGCGCGCGATCCAGGCGACCGCATGCGACGTCTCGAGCGCCGGGATGATTCCTTCGAGCCGCGACAGCATCTGGAATCCCTCGAGTGCTTCATCGTCGGACACCGAGACATATTCGGCGCGCCCCGAATCCTTGAGGAACGAGTGCTCCGGTCCGACGCCCGGATAGTCGAGGCCCGCCGAGATCGAATGCGCCGGATGCACCTGTCCGTGCTCGTCCTGCAAGAGGTAGCTCAACGCGCCATGCAGGACGCCGGGGCGCCCACGCGTGAGCGATGCGGAGTGACGATCGGTGTCCACCCCCTCACCCGCCGCTTCGACCCCGACCAGCTCGACCGACGCATCACCGACGAACGCGTGGAAGATTCCCATCGCATTCGATCCACCGCCAACGCATGCGACCACGGTCTTCGGCAGCCGACCGGCGCGCTCGAGCATCTGCTCGCGCGCCTCGTTGCCGATGATCGATTGGAACTCACGAACCATGCGCGGATACGGAGCTGGCCCGACCACCGAGCCGATGATGTAATGACTGTCGTTCACCGAGGTCACCCAGTCGCGAATCGCCTCGCTCGTCGCGTCCTTCAGCGTGCGAGTGCCGCTCGTCACCGGGATCACCTCAGCGCCCATCAGCTTCATGCGCACGACGTTGAGCTGCTGTCGGCGCATGTCCTCTTCACCCATGTAGACGACGCATTGCAGCCCGAAGCGCGCGCAGATCGTTGCCGTCGCGACCCCGTGCTGACCCGCCCCCGTCTCAGCGATGATCCGCTGCTTGCCCATCCGACGGGCCAACAGTGCCTGCCCGACGGTGTTGTTGATCTTGTGCGCGCCGGTGTGGTTGAGGTCTTCGCGCTTGAGCCAGACCGGTGCACCGACGAGTGCGGAGAGACGCGGCGCGTCGCTCAATGGAGATGGACGACCGACATACGTCCGGAGCAAATCGTCAAGCTCAGCGACGAACGCGGGGTCACCCATCGCCGATGCAAAGGCTCGATCGAGCTCGTCGAGTGCGGGGATGAGGGTCTCGGGCACGTACCGGCCGCCGTATTTTCCAAAGCGGTCGGGGCTCTGCGTCGCGGTCATCGTTTCTCCTGTGCTGCGTCCGCCACCGCGGCCGCAAATGCGCGCATGCGCGCGTGATCCTTGATGCCCGGGGCCGCTTCGACCCCGGATGACACGTCCACCACGTCCGGGCGAATCGTCCGAATAGCCTCGCCCACGTTGTCCGCTGCCAAGCCGCCGGCGAGTACGATTCGCTGCCGGTCGCGCCGGGTGGCAACGTCAGCCTGAATCGCGTGCCAATCAACTCGCACACCGGTGCCGCCAAGCGCCCCGCTCACCTTCGCGTCGATCAGCAACGCGTCCGCAGCCTGCAGCAGCTCGTCGGTGCCGGGCGGGAACGCGTCAGTGACCCGCACGACCGCCCAGATCTGCGCACCCGTCTCCCCGCGGGCCGCCGAAACGTCGGCCACGGTCGGATCGCCATGAAGCTGAACGACATCGAGTCGCGCCACTCGAGCGATCCGACCCAGTTCACTCGCTGCAGTCCGGCCGAAAACACCCACCCGCAGGGCGTCGGTCTTCGATCCATCGAGCACCTCGCCTGCGCGGCTCGCGTCAAGCAGTCGAGGACCGCCCGCGAAGATCACTCCAAGGTATCGGGCGCCAAGCGTTCCGGCGACTGCTGCGTCCTCCGGTCGCGTTAGGCCACAGAATTTTATCTCAGCCACGAGCTGATCGCGCGACGCCGGTGAGTGCGCGAACTGCGTCAACGGGCGACGCGGCCTGCGACAGTGCCGAGCCGACGAGCACCGCGGTCGCCCCCAGGCGGGCGGCGGTTTCGACGTCGATTCGCCCGCGGACACCACTTTCGAAGATGGCGAGACAGTCCGCCGGAATCAGCGGGATGATGCGATCCGAGACCGAGGCGTCCATCTCGAGCGTCTCGAGATTGCGGCTGTTGACACCGACGACGCGCGCACCGGCGGTGAGCGCGGCCTCCAGTTCGCGCTCATCGCGGACCTCGATCAGCGGTTCGACGCCGGCATCTCGAGACTCGGCGGCGAGCGCGCTCAAAGCATCCGGCGCGAGCGCACGAGCAATCAGGAGCAGCGCGGATGCGCCTAACGCGCGGGCCTCGATGACTTGTACGACGTCAACGTGGAAGTCCTTCTTCAGTAATGGGATAGCAATTTCACGTCGAATACTTTCGAAGTCCGCGTTCGAGCCGCCGAAATGCGCTGGTTCGGTGAGCACCGAGATCGCGCGGGCCCCGCCGTCTCGGTAAGCGCGGGCCTGCGACGCCGCATCGAGCGCGGCATTGAGCGTCCCCTTGCTCGGGCTTCGACGTTTGACTTCCGCGATGATCGACACATCGGCTCCAGTCGCCAGTGCATCGAAAAACGAGGGCACGGCCGCCGCATCCCGGGCCGCCAACTCGAGCGCGGTCCGGCGTCCGCGAAGCTCGGCCACTCGCGCCCGCGCCTCGTCGACGATGCGACCGAGCGTCCCCGCCGGGGGATTCCATGAAGTTGGTGCTTGCACTTCGGGGCTTATTCGGATATTGTGTTGTTCGGATAATATTCGGGTGCCGGGACTGCATGCACTACCGGCGCAAACTAATCGATCGGGTGCGTCATATGCCGCTTACCAAGCGTCAGCGTGAAATTCTCACCTATCTCGCATCGTATACCGAGGCCAACGGGTATGCGCCGAGTTTCGAGGAGATCGCGTCGCAGTTCGACTACAGCTCGCTGGCCACGGTGCACGAGCACCTGAGCAATCTCGAGCGAAAGGGTTACATCAAGCGGGCGTACAATGAGAGTCGCTCGATCGAGATCCTTCCCTCGGAAGCGGTCTCGCGGTCGGTCGAGCTTCCGCTACTCGGTGCGGTCGCGGCCGGTGTCCCGATCGAAGCGATGTCCAGTGGTGAAACGCTCGCCGTCCCTGAAGAGTTCATCCGCCGCGGCGGCAATCACTATGCGCTGAAGGTGCGCGGGAACTCGATGGTCGATGCCCACATCAGCGATGGCGACTTCGTCGTCGTGAACGAGCGGCAGCGCGCGGACAATGGCGAGATGGTCATCGCGATGATCCAGGGGACGTCGGCGACGGTGAAAAAATACTACCGCGAGCGCGACGGGCGGATCCGGCTCCAGCCGGCGAACGAGACGATGGCTCCGATCTACGTCCACGAAAACGACATCACCATCCAGGGTGTCGTCGTCGGGGTGCTGCGGCGCTACTAGGCGCGCCCATCAGGGAGCAGTCGCTGCCCGCAGCCGGTCCAGGGCGGCGATCCCGGCCCCGCTGTCCACCGCGCGCTCCGCCGTGGCCACACCGGCGGCGTAGGTTGCCGCCAGCCCGGCGACATACAGCGCCGCCCCGGCATTGAGAACGACCGCCCCCCGCGCCCCGCGCGGACCGCGGCCCGACAGCACGGCTTCAATCACCCGTGCGTTGTCGGCGGGTAGCGCGCCCGCCAGGTCGGCGGGCGAGATTTGCTCGTAGCCGTGGTCGCGTGGGTCGATCGTCCATTCGGTCCGTGTGCCGCCTCTCAGCTCGACCACCTGCGTCACGCCTAACGGCGAGATCTCGTCCATCCCCGGCTCCCCGTGGACGATCATCGCGTGGACGGTCCCCAGCGACTCGAGGGCACCGGCCATCAGTGAGACCCGCCGCGCCTCGGCGACGCCGACGACCTGCCTCCCGGCGAGCGCCGGGTTGGCCAGCGGACCAACGATGTTCATCACCGTGGGAATGGCCAGCTCGCGGCGTACCGGCCCGACGTGGCGCATCGCCGGATGCATCAGCGGCGCATACATGAACACGATGCCGGCGTCACCGAGACAGCGGGCCATCGTCTCGACCGGCGCCTCGATCGCCACGCCTAACGCTTCGAGGACATCAGCGCTGCCGCTCCGGCTGGTGAACGACCGGTTGCCATGTTTGGCGACGCGGGCGCCGGCCCCGGCGGCGACCAGCGCCGCCGCGGTCGAGATGTTGAACGTCGGGACGCTGCCGCCGCCAGTGCCGCAGGTATCGACCAGCTCATCGGGGCGCACGCAGGGCAGGCGCACCATCGCATCCCGCAGCGCATGCGCCGCGCCGGCGACTTCCTCGGCGGTCTCGCCCTTCACCCGAAGTGCCATCAGGAGGGCGGCGACCTGGGCGGGGGTCGCCTCCCCACTCATCACCACGTCGAAGGCGCGTCGCGACTCGTCGGCAGTCAACGTCTGCTGCGCGGCGAGGGCGCGCAGTGCCTCGCGAAGCGGCTCGATCGACACTGCCTAACGCGCGGAGGCGAACGCGTGCAGCAGCCGCTCGCCGAGGCGGGCCCGGGTAGCAACCAGCGAGATGACGAGCGCGAGCAGGCGCACCCGCTCGACATCCTCCTCGACGAACACACCGCGCTGCGCGCGGTTCGTCAGGTTGACCACCCCGACGAGTTGATCGTGGTAGACGAGCGGGAAGCTGATGAACGAGCCAGTCGTGAAGTATTGGTCTCGGAGGAGGGGATGCGTCTGCGCGTCGGCGACATCCATGACCAGCAGCGGTTCGCGCGACTGAGCCACCTTGCCCGACACCCCCTCGCCGATCCTCACCCGTGACGTCACCGCCACGTTAGGCGCGATGCCCCGCGCGGCGGCGAGATAGAGATTTTCACCGTCAGGCGCGACCAGCATCAGCGAACAGCGGGCCGCCTGCATGTCGTCGCCTACCAGCGCGAGCAGGCTGTCCACCAGCTCCTGTGGATCCTCGGTGGCCGCGTCGAGGGTCAGCACGCGATCGATGAGGTAGATCGTCCGCGTCTTCTGCCGGAGCGATTCGCTGCGCCGATGCAGCTCGACATGCGCCTTCTCCAGCTGTTCGACCGCGGCAAGAACCTGCTGCTCGACCGCCTGGGCGCGGCGCGCCGACTTGCGCGCTTCCTCGCTGGCGCGGGCAATTTCGCCTTCGAGCGCGACGACACGCGCCGGATCGGCGCCTCCCCCGCCCTGCGCCTGCTTGAGCTGCTGCTCGAGCACGCCGAGTTTTCGCACATAGTCGCCATGGACCCGTTGCGTCACCTCTTCGAGCGTGCGCA
This sequence comes from Gemmatimonadaceae bacterium, assembly GCA_031360575.1. Classification (GTDB taxonomy): domain Bacteria; phylum Gemmatimonadota; class Gemmatimonadetes; order Gemmatimonadales; family Gemmatimonadaceae; genus JABFXC01. The sequence continues at coordinate 69,540 of JANMBU010000032.1, read as the reverse complement.
CCGCTTCTTCCCGCGCCTCACGTTCGGCGAAGCGCGCGAACGCCAGTTCGAAAAGAGCGACCGACGGGGCGAAACGCTCCGAGGCGCGCGTGCCGAAGATCTTGCGCGGTTCGTAGAGCGCGATCACCGCAGCGAGATGACCGTCGGCGCGAACTCCACGCAGCGAGAGCCAGCCGCCGTCCGATTGGGCGCGCAGGCGGAAGAGCCGAGCGTATTCGTCGGACTGCTCGCCCAAGTCGACGAACTGCCCGCCAGCGGCCACCGTCAGGCGAGTCGTCGCCGGCAGGTGATCGAATGTCGTCTCGACGGCACTGCGCTCGACGGTGCCGCCAGCGGGTGTCAGCCGGTCGCTCAGCATCTCGCGGCGCCCGTCGTAACGAAGCAGCGCGACGTTGGACGCGCGATCCACCTCAGCGAGCCCCTCGCCCAGCGCGACGAGGGCGCCGTCGAGATCGGGCGCGACGCTCAGTGCGTGCGCGAGTGAAGCGAGGGTGCGTGGAGGCATCCGAGTGGGACGCGCGCGCGCCGCTTGCGGCAACGTGACGAGCGCGAACGGTGGCGGGGCGAGGGAGGCGAAATGATGAGCCGCGGCTCCGGCGAAGTCAATCGGTCGCGCGCCCGTCATACCCGCGCATTTCGCTTGACTTGAAGGGACGCGCTGGTAACTTCCCTCGCGATGGACGAGCGCACGATACAGCTGGTTCTGCACTATGACGGCGGCGCCTTCGCCGGGTGGCAGCGGCAGCGGATCGAGCGAACCGTCCAGGGTGTGCTCGAGGCTACGCTTGCTCGCGTTTGCGACGGGCCCATCGCGGTGACGGGAGCGGGTCGGACCGACGCGGGAGTCCATGCGCGCGGGCAGGCTGCCAGTGTCCGGCTCGCTGAGAAGTGGACGGCTCCGACGATTCGCCGGGCATTGAACGCCACCCTGCCCGGCGACGTCTGGATCGCGGCCGCGCACGAGATGCACCCGGAGTTCCACGCGCGGTACAGTGCTATTGCGCGCCGCTACACCTACGTTGTCGGAACCGACGAGGATGCGGCGTCACCCTTTCGGCGCACCCGCGAACTGGTCGAGCGCCATCCGCTCGACCGCGGTCTTCTCGATGACGCAGCACACATGATCGTCGGCGATCACTGTTTCCGCGGCTTCGCGGTACAGGGCACGGCACCGGCGACGGACGATCATCGTTGCGTCGTGCACTCGGCGCGGTGGATTGACCGGACCGGGGGGCTCGCGTTCGAGATCGAGGCCAACCGCTTTCTTCATCACATGGTGCGCTTCCTCGTTGGGACCGTGCTCGACATCGGACGCGGGCGTCGAGCGCCGGAATCGATGCGCACGTTGCTCGATGCACCGGACAACCGCGACGTCGCGCCGCCAGCGCCCGCGCACGCACTGTTCCTCGATCGAGTCGATTACCCCGTGGCCCTTTATCGGATGACATGAAGATCTTTCTGCTGACGACATCGCCAGAGGAAGTTCGCTGGGCCGAGTCGAATGGCCTCATCGACGCGGTAGTGACCACCCCTGCACTTCTCGGTCGCACGCCGCGCGTCGAGCCGCGCGAGCTGCTCGCCGAGCTGGTACAGTCAACGCGCCTTCCGGTCTGCGCCAGCGTGGGAGCGGTGAATGCTCACGACATCTACACCCAGGGGCGCGAGCTCGCGAAGCTTTCGGAAGACCTGATCATCCAGGTGCCGCTCGTCGAAGATGCCATCGTCGCCATCCGCCGGCTGTCGAGCGAGGGCATCCACGTCGGCGCTGACCTGGTCTTCAATGCGGCGCAGGCCCTCCTCGCGGCGAAGGCGGGTGCGCGGATGGTGAGCACCTCGCTCGAGCAGCTCGAGGTCATGGGAGACCATGGCGTCAACGTCGTGCGCGAAATTCGCGCGGTGTTCGACGCCGACGCGACGCCCTGCGACATTCTCGCGGCCGGCCCGGAAACCGCGGCGCGTTTTGCCGAGTGCGTGCTCGCTGGCGCGCACGCAGTGTCGGTCACGCCGGAAACACTTCGCGCGTTCCTCGTGCACCCGCTCACCGACCGTGGCGTTGACCAGTTCCTCGCCGAGCTGGCGCGGCAGCCGCGGACACGGGCGCTGACATGACCACCTCTTGCTGGCGCCGCCGGGCGAGCGGGATTCTTCGGGCCTCGACCCTCTGCTTCCTCGCTGCCTGCACCGCGACGTCGACGCCGAGCGCGGCGCAGGACACAACCCACGCGGGGAGCGCCCTGCCCGCCCCGGCGGCCAACGCGTCGCTCAATGCGTCGCGGCGTACCGCGATCACCGACGCCGTCACGCGGGTCGCGCCCGCCGTGGTCACGGTGCAGACGGAGATTCTCGAGCGGGTCGCGGCCAACCCGTTCGAGGCGTTCTTCGGCGGGCAGAGCGGGCAGCGCGTCACCCCGGGCCTCGGCTCGGGGTTCATCGTCCGCGAGGACGGCGTGATCGTGACCAACGCGCACGTCGTCGCCGGTGCGGCCCGCGTTTCGGTCGCCTTGCGCGACGGTTCGACGTACCCGGCGAAGGTCCTCGGAGTCGATGAGGCGAACGACCTCGCCGTCCTCCGGATCGACAAGCGGGGGCTACCGGTCGCACCGTTAGGCAACTCGGACCAGCTGCTGATCGGTGAATGGGCGATCGCCATCGGCAATCCGTACGGATTCCTCCTCGGCAACAGCGAGCCAAGCGTGACCGCCGGGGTGATCAGCGGCACCGGACGGAATCTCGTCGGCATGAGCGAAGGTGGCGGGATGTACGTCGACATGGTGCAGACCGACGCCGCGATCAACCCAGGCAACTCGGGCGGACCGCTGCTCAATGCGGCGGGCGAAGTCGTCGGCGTCAACAGCTCGATCTATTCGCCGAGCGGCGGCTCGGTCGGACTCGGCTTCGCGATACCGATCAACCGCGCGCGCCGGGTTGCCGACGACCTGCTCGCCCACGGTGCGGTGCGCCGGCCGTGGATCGGGATCAAGCTGCAGCTGCCTAACGGCGACAATCCGCGCGACGCGATCACGTCGGGCGTCGTCGTCCGCAACGTCGTCCCTGGTTCGCCCGCGGCGAAGGCAGGGCTGCGGCCGGGGGATACGATCGTCACTGCCGGCAGCCGCACGCTCCGGAACCCGTTCGACTGGGAAGCCGAGCTGCTCGACCTGCGCGTCGGCGAGAGCGTGCCACTGAAGGTGATGCGCAGTGGCCGACCGCAGACACTGAACGTCGTCGTCGCTGACCTCCCGGAGGTGAGCGCTGAAAAGGTGCAGGTGCTGCGCGAGATGGAGCTGGTGACGCTCACGCCGGCGATCCGGGTCGAGCGTGGCGTGCGCAGCCCGCAGGGCGCCGTGATCTACAAGACGACGGATCGCGTCGCCGAAGAGCTCGGGCTGCAGGCGGGGGATGTCATCGTGCAGGTAAATCGCACGACGATCGTGTCGGCCGACGAAGCAGCGAAAGCGATCGACTACTACGGCGGGCGCGGACCGATCCAGCTCTTCTTCGAGCGCGGCGGCCGCGTCTACTCCACCGATTTCCAGCTCCGATGACCGACGTCGAGCGGTACAGCTCTCCCCTCGCCGAGCGGTATGCATCGAAGGCGATGCTCCGGCTCTGGTCCGCGCAGACCCGGCATGGCCTCTGGCGCCGCCTCTGGCTGGCGCTCGCCGAGTCGCAAAAGGAGCTCGGCGTCGCCATCCCCGACGAGGCGATTGCCCAGATGCGCGGTCACCTCGATGACATCGACTTCGCGGCGGTTTCCGAGTACGAGAAGCGCTTCCGCCACGATGTCATGGCGCACATCCACGCCTTCGCGGACGCGGCACCGGCTGCGGCACCGTTCATTCATCTCGGCGCGACGAGCGCGTTCGTCACTGACAATGGCGACCTGATCCTGGCGCGGCGCGGGCTCGACCTGCTGCGCGGGAAGATCGTCGCAACGATCAGCGCGCTGGCGACATTCGCGCGCCAGTGGCGTGCCGAGCCAACGTTAGGCTACACGCACCTCCAGGCGGCGCAGCTGACTACCGTCGGCAAGCGGGCGACGCTCTGGATGCAGGATCTGCTGATCGATCTCGCCGACGTTGACCACCGGATCGCGACGCTCCCCTTTCGCGGGGTGAAGGGGACGACCGGAACGCAGGCCAGCTTCCTCGAGATCTTCGCTGGCGATCACGAGAAGGTGCGCGCACTCGATCGGCTCGTCACACGGAAGATGGATTTTGCGCGTTCGCTCCCGGTGACCGGCCAGACGTACACGCGGAAGCTCGATGCGCAGATCCTCGGCGCGGTCGCTGGTGTGGCGGCGAGTGCGGCGAAGTTTGCGTCCGACCTCCGCATGCTCCAGGCGTTCGGCGAGATCGAGGAGCCTTTCGAGAAGGAGCAGATCGGGTCGTCGGCGATGGCATACAAGCGCAATCCGATGCGCGCCGAGCGAATCAACTCGCTCGCTCGCTTCGTCGTCGAGCTCGAGGCCAGCCCGAACCACACCCACAGCGTGCAGTATTTCGAGCGGACACTCGATGACAGTGCCAATCGGCGGCTGGTGATTCCCGAATCGTTCCTGGCAACCGACGCGATCCTCGTGCTGATGGAGAACATCGCGTCCGGCCTCGAAGTGCACCCGGCGCGCATCAGGAGGCGCATCGACGACGAGCTGCCATTCATGGCGACCGAAGAGCTGATCGTGCGCGCGGTGAAGGCCGGCGGCAACCGGCAGACGGTGCACGAGGTGATCAGGAAGCACAGCATCGACGCGGCGCGCGCGGTGAAGGACGGCGGCGGGCACAACGACATGCTCGAGCGATTGGCCGCTGATCCGGCGTTCGGAATTCCACTCGGGGACTTGCGGACCGCGCTCGACCCGTTGCGATTCATCGGTCGGGCGCCGCAGCAGGTGGATGAGTTCCTCGCCGAGCAGATCGCACCGGTGCTCGCCGGCCCGCGCGCGGCAACGGGCGAGCGCGAGGAGCCGCGGGTATGACGCCTAACGCGACGGTCGCGGCCACGTCGCTCCCCCTGCCGCGCATCCGGACGGGCAAGGTGCGCGACGTTTACGCCGTCGGCGATGACCGTGTGCTTCTCGTCGCCACCGACCGCGTCAGCGCGTTCGACGTCGTGATGGGCGAGGCGATTCCGTCGAAGGGCGCTGTGCTCACGCAGTTGACGGCGTGGTGGCTGAAGCATCTCGCGGATGGTGTCGCCCACCACCTGATCACCGCCGAGGTCAGCGAGATCGTCGCCGCGGTCCCATCCCTCGCGACGCACCGCCGGATGCTCGCCGGGCGGGCGATGCTCTGCGTGCGCACGGTGCCCTTCCCGGTAGAATGCGTGCTGCGCGGTTACATTACGGGGTCGGCGTGGGCGGAGTACGCTCGCGCCGGAACGCTTGCCGGGGAGCCGCTCCCCGCCGGGCTGCACGAGAGCGACCGGCTGGACCCGGCGATCTTCAGCCCGGCGACGAAGGCCGACTCCGGGCACGACGAGAACATCCCGGTGGGGCGACTGCGATCGATCGTGGGGGTGCACATGGCGGCGATGCTGGAAGGGTTGTCACGGACCGTCTACGAGCGGGGTCGGGCGCTGGCCGCGGAGCGCGGGATCATCGTGGCCGACACCAAACTGGAATTCGGTCGCACCGCTGACGGACAGATCCTCCTCATCGACGAAGTCCTGACCCCTGACAGCTCGCGCTTCTGGCCGGCCGCGGGTTACGCGCCGGGTCGCCCGCAACCGAGTTTCGACAAGCAGCCCCTGCGCGACTATCTATCCGGCGAACGCAAGGCCGGTCGCTGGAATGGCGAGGCGCCCCCGCCCCGACTTCCAGCGTCGGTGGTCGATTCGACCAGCGCACGCTACCTCGACGCCTATCGGCGGATCACCGGACAGCCGCTCGACATCAGGGAGACGACGTGAAATTTGCCCGTGAAGGACTGCCATTCATTGCGATCGCAGCGGTACTCGCCCTCGTCGCTCTGATCTTTGCCTCGCGCCGTGGAGGCTGGCCGAGCTGGGTACTGACCGCAGTGATGGTCGTGATCGCGGTCTGGGTCGCGTATTTCTTCCGCGATCCCGAGCGCTCGGGCGCGCGCGGCGATCGCGTCGTCACCGCTCCCGCCGACGGCAAGGTCGTGCTCATCACGGAAGTGGACGAGCCGGCCTTCATCCACGGCCGCGCGCTTCGCGTCTCGATATTCATGAACGTCTTCAACGTGCACGTGAACCGGTATCCGGTGAGCGGAACCGTCAAGTATGTCCAGTACAATCCCGGCAAGTTCCTCAACGCCGCGGTCGAGAAGTCGAGCCTGGAGAACGAGCAGCGGAGCGTCGGCATCGAATCCGGGCCATACCGGATTCTCGTCAGGCAGATCGCGGGCCTCATCGCGCGGCGCATCGTCACCTACAGCCGGACGGGTGAGCGCGTCGAGCAGGGCGAGCGGATGGGGCTGATCCGGTTCGGCTCGCGCGTGGACATCTTCCTCCCGACCGACGCGCAGGTGCGGGTAAAGATCGGCGAGCTGACGACCGCCGGCACTACCGTGGTCGCGGAGCTGCCGCCTCGATGAGTCCCGTCATGCGGACGCCACACGTCAAGCGCGCGGTGATCGTCCTCCCTAACGGTTTCACGCTGGCCAGCCTGTTCTTCGGGATCTTCGCAATCGTTTCGGCGTCGCGCGGAGATTTCAGCAAGGCCGGTGTCTACGTTGTCCTCGGCGGCGTCTGCGATGCACTCGATGGACGCGTGGCACGGATCACCGGCAGCGGCTCGCGTTTCGGTGAAGAGCTCGACTCGCTGGTCGATGCGATCACCTTCGGGCTCGCGCCGTCGATGATCGTCTACTTCGCGGTGCTGAACAAGGATGGCTGGGACTGGGTGTTCTCGTTCATCTTCGCCGCCTGCGCCGTGATGCGTCTCGCGCGCTTCAACGTGACCCAGGCCGGCGGCTCGAAGACGCATTTCATCGGGCTGCCCAGCCCCGCTGCCGGAATGACCCTGGCGACGTACTACGCGTTCAGCCAGACGAAGCTCTACAACGAGGTGCTGCTGCTCGGCGGGACGAAGGTGCTGGCCGATTATCCGTGGCACGTGATGATGCGGTTCCTGATGGTGGTGCTCGCGTTCCTGATGATCAGCCCAGTCCCGTACCCGGCGGTGCCGAAGGTCAACCTGCGAACAGTGCGCGGGATCGTCGGCGGGTTGATCCTGCTCGCGGCGATCCTCGGGCTGATCTTTTTGCCGCGGGAATTCTTCTTCCCGGTGCTGCTCGCCTACGTGCTGTTCGGGCTCGCGATGTGGCTGGTGCTGATCGTGATGGACCGGGTGCCAACCGCTGATTCGCTCTGGTACGAGGAAGAGGATGGCGAGACGGACGAGCACGAGGCCGCCGTGCCGCGTCACGATGAGATGGCTGCCGGCCGCCGGCGCCGGCGCCGGAAGAAACGGCCGCGCGGTCCATTGCCCACCCCGACACTTACCCAAGCCGTGACCGAGGAGGACAGCGAGTGAGCACCTACCGTGTAGCGGTGCATGTGACGCCGCGCCGCGGCATTCTCGATCCGCAGGGCACCGCGGTCGCGCACGCGCTGCAGACCCTGGGCTTCGCCGGCGTCGCCGACGTGAAGGTCGGCCGACACATCATCATCGACGTCGCTGCCAACGACCGCGACAGCGCGAGCACGGCGGCGCGGCAGATGTGTGAGAAGCTGCTCGCCAATCCGGTCACGGAAGACTTCGAGATCGCGACGGTCGACGCGACATGAAATTCGGCATCGTCACCTTTCCCGGCTCTAACTGCGATTACGACGCATTCCACGCCGTGACCGACGCGTTAGGCGAGGAGGCTGTCTACCTCTGGCATCGCGAGACCGACCTCGCCGGCGCTGACGTGGTGGTGCTCCCTGGCGGATTCAGCTACGGCGACTATCTGCGCGCCGGCGCGATCGCTCGTTTCAGCCCGATCATGGCGGCGGTGCTCGCCCACGCGAAGCGTGGCGCGCCGGTGCTTGCGATCTGCAACGGATTCCAGGTCGCCTGCGAAGCGGCCCTCCTGCCCGGCGCCCTCCTGCGAAACGCCTCGCTGTCGTTCGTCGCTGAAACAGTCCGGCTCCGCGTCGAATCGGCCGACTCGATCTTTACCTCGGGGTACGAGGCTGGTCAGCTGCTGCGGATCCCGATCGCCCACGGCGAGGGACGCTACACCGCGGATGCCGCGACGCTCGACCGGCTCGAAGGCGACGGCCGTGTGCTCTTCCGCTACGTCGGCCTGGATGGCGCCACGAGCGAGGACAGCAACCCAAATGGTTCCATGCGCTCGATCGCCGGTATCGCCAACGAGACTGGGAACGTCCTTGGATTGATGCCACATCCCGAACGGGCGGTCGACCGGCTGCTTGGATCGGACGATGGGCTCGCACTGTTCGAATCGCTGCTCTCACGCGTCTCGGCGTAACCCGAGGGAGGATTCATGTCGTATCGTGCAATGATGCTGATCGTGACGCTGGCCGCTGCGTCGCCGTTGATCGCGCAGGATGGGGCGGTGGTCATCGATCCCGGAATGACGCGGGCCGAAGTGGTCGACCGGTTAGGCAAGCCGCTGAACGAGCGGAAAACAGGGGCACACACGTACCTGTTCTACCGCAACGGCTGCGAACGGACGTGCGGAATGAACGACCTCGTCCTGCTCGACGACGGCAAGGTGAGCGACGCGATCTTCCGGTCCGCGGGCCGCCACTACAGTGGTGCCAGCTCGTCGCCTAACGGCGTGAAGCCGGCACGGAGCGAGGGCGGCGCCGCCGGAGTCGCCGCCGTTCGCCGGGCGAAGCGCGGCGGCATCGTGATTGCCCGCCCCGCCGACAGCGGCGGAACGGCGACGGTGACCGGCGTCGAGGTGATGCCGGCCGAGGGCGCCGCGCCTAACGGTCAGTCGCGGCCGGTCCCGGTGTCGCCGGCACCGGCCGCTGCACCGATGCCGCCGGCCGCGACGAGTGGGCAGCGGCCGATCCTGCCGGTGCCGCTGCCCGGCGCGACCGTCAATACCGCGGACTCCATTCGCGCATTGACCCCCGACCGTCCGACGGCGATGCCCGGCGCGAAGATCAATCCCGCCGATTCCATCCGCGCCGAGGCCGTTCGACGTCAGCGGGCGGACACCACCACGAAGCCCTGATTCGCATCATGCCTCACCATCACAAGCCGACGCACAACGAAGACGAGTACTTCGCGAAGCACGACGCTGAACTGCTGAAGGCGCGGCGCGCGATGCTCGATGAACAGCGGGCCAGCAGCGAGCGCGCATCACACTTCATGAAGTGTCCCAAGTGCGGCGCCGACCTGCTGGAAAGGAAATTTCACTCGATGGTCATCGACGTCTGCCCGGACTGCAAGGGTACCTGGATGGACGCCGGCGAGCTCGAGATGCTCGGCATGGTGAAGCAGAGCGAGTTGCAGCGGTTCGTCGGCTCGCTCTTCGGTCTCAAGTAGTGCACGTCGCACCACGACCCGGCGACCCCCTGATCACCCCGGCGCTCGTCGCCGAGCACGGGTTGACGCCGGATGAATACAATCGACTGCTCGCGCTGCTTGGCCGGACACCGACATTCACCGAGCTGGGCGTCGTGAGCGCGCTCTGGAACGAGCACTGTTCGTACAAGCATTCGAAGCCGCTGCTTCGCACGCTGCCGACGAAGGCGCCGTGGGTGTTGCAGGGGCCGGGGGAGAATGCGGGCGTGATCTCCGTCGGCGACGGCATCGCGGTCGCCTTCAAGATCGAATCGCACAACCATCCATCAGCGGTCGAGCCCTACCAGGGCGCGGCGACCGGCGTCGGTGGAATCCTGCGCGACGTCTTCACGATGGGCGCGCGCCCCATCGCGATGCTCAACTCCTTGCGTTTCGGATCGCTCGACTCGGCGCGCGTGCGCTACCTGTTTGCCGGCGTGGTGAAGGGGGTCGGGGATTATGGGAATTGCGTCGGAGTGCCCACCGTTGGCGGCGAAGTCGTGTTCGATCCGGCATACGAGGGAAATCCACTCGTCAACGCGATGTGCGTCGGCGTCCTGGGCGAGGATGAGTTGATGCTCGCCGTCGCTGAAGGTGTCGGCAATCCGATCATGGCGGTTGGCGCACGGACGGGGCGGGATGGCATTCACGGCGCCACGTTCGCATCGGAGGACCTCTCCGAGGGAAGCGATGCAAAGCGTCCGCGTGTGCAGGTCGGCGACCCGTTCACCGAGAAGCTCCTTCTCGAGGCGAGTCTCGAGCTCATTCGCAGCGGCCACATCGTGGCGATTCAGGACATGGGCGCCGCGGGGCTGACGTCTTCCTCGGCGGAGATGGCCGCGCGCGGCGATGTCGGCGTCACGATCGATACCTCGAAGGTGCCGGTCCGGGAAACGGGGATGAGCCCGTACGAAATCCTGCTCAGCGAATCGCAGGAGCGCATGCTCGTCGTCGCGAAGAAGGGTCACGAGGACGAGGTGCGGAAGATCCTCACCAAGTGGGAACTCGAAGCCGCGGTCATCGGCGAGGTGATCGCGGAGCCGGTCTATCGTGTCACCGAGGGCGATCGCGTCGTCGCCGAGTTCCCCGGGTCACGCCTCGTCACCGACTGCCCGACATATACACCGGAGGCGCGCGAGAGCGACGCGACACGCGCACTGCGCGAGCGCGACGTGCTTGCCGTTGCCGAGTATACGAACATCAAGGATCCGGCGCGGGTGCTCGAGCAGCTGCTCGCCTCGCCGACCATTGCCAGCAAGCGGTGGGTGTATCGGCAGTACGACACAACGGTCCGCACCAACACGGTGATCGGCCCCGGCGGGGACGCGGCGCTCGTTCGGCTGCGCGGAACGACCAAGGCACTCGCGCTCACCGTGGATTGCAACGGACGCTACGTCTCGCTCGATCCGCGGCTCGGTGCGATGATCGCTGTCGCCGAGGCGGCGAGAAATGTTGCCTGCACTGGCGCGCGGCCGCGAGCGATCACCAACAACCTCAATTTCGGCAACCCGAAGCGTCCCGAGGTCTATTTTCAGCTGCGCGAAGCGGTCGCCGGACTGGGCGAGGCGTGCACAGCGTTAGGCACACCGGTCACCGGCGGGAACGTCTCGCTTTACAACGAAAATCCACAGGGTGCGGTTCATCCGACGCCGGTGATCGGAATGGTTGGCGTCCTCGATGACGTGGCGAACGCGGTGCGATCGGCGTTCGCCGTTGACGACGCAGCGATTGTCCTCCTCGGCGAGCCGGCGGCGGAGATCGGGGCGAGCGAGTACCTCGCCCGTATCCACGGCGTCGTGGCCGGCTCTCCACCGGCGTGCGATCTGGACGCAGCGAAACGACTGGTTGACCTCCTCGTCACGGGAGCCAGGCAGCGACTCTTCGCCTCGGCCCACGACTGCAGCGACGGCGGGTTGGCGGTGGCGCTTGCCGAGTGCTGCATGATGAACCGCGAGGAACAAGTCGGCGCCAGGGTAGACCTCGGCGCATGGCCGACGCTGCCGATCGCGGCCCTGCTCTTTGGCGAGACGCAGAATCGCGTCATCATCTCGACGACGGTGCCCGACGCGGTGCTCGCCGCTGCGCGGACGCACGGCGTACCGGCGCGCGTGATCGGAAGCGTCGCGGCGCAGTCGCCGACGCTCTCCATCCGGTCGGCATCCCGGTCGATCGAGGCACCGGTTGCCCGCCTCGCTGCAGCGTGGCACGACGCGATTCCCACGATCATGTCCCGCTCCGTCGCTGCCGCCGCGGCAGTGATAACCGAGACGCTCTCGCAACGGTGAATTAGTAGCAATGTGTGGCATATTCGGAGTACGAGGGAGCCCGTCAGCGGCCGAGCTGGTGCATCTCGGCCTGTATTCGTTGCAGCATCGCGGTCAGGAATCGTCGGGGATCGTCACCGTCGACGACACCGGCCGCGCGCACTCGGTCCGCGCGATGGGGCTGGTGTCGGAAGGCATTGCTGACAGCGAGATGCCGGCGCTCACCGGGAGCACCGGCATCGGGCATACGCGTTACAGCACCGCCGGATCGTCGACGCTGGCCAATGCCCAGCCGGTGGTCGCCAGCATCCGCGGCGGCGTCGTCTCGCTCGCCCATAACGGCAACCTGACCAACGCCACCGAGCTGCGGCAGGAGCTCGAGAACACCGGCGCGATCTTTTCCTCGACGATGGACTCCGAGGTGATCGTGCACCGCATTGCCCGCTCGACCGCCGAGCGCCCGGAGATCCGACTGGCCGAAGCGTTGCAGGGCGTCGAGGGCGCCTACTCGCTGCTCGTGCTCATCGGCGACACACTTCTGGCCGCGCGTGACCCACGTGGCTGGCGCCCGCTGGTCATGGGCCGCCTCGGCGACGCCGTCGTTTTTGGATCGGAGACTTGCGCGCTCGACATCATCGGCGCCAAGGCCGAGCGCGAAGTCGAGCCCGGCGAGATCATCGTCGTCGACCGTGACGGCGTCCGCACTGGCGCCCGCCTGCCGGCGATCGAGTCGCGCCGCTGCGTCTTCGAATATGTCTACTTCGCGCGCCCCGACAGCCGTGTCTTCGGCGGCTCGGTCGATCGGGCACGCCGCTCGCTGGGGCGCCGGCTCGCGCGCGAACATCCGGCGCCGACAGCAGACCTCGTCTTCTCGGTCCCGGACTCCTCGAACTCCGCCGCGTTAGGCTTCGCCGAGGCATCGGGAATCCCCTACGAGCTCGCCCTGATCCGCAATCATTACGTCGGTCGGACGTTCATCCAGCCGACGCAGGGTGCGCGCGACGCCAAGGTGCGCGTGAAGTACAACGCGGTGCGCGAAGTGCTTGCCGGCAAGCGGGTCGTGATGGTGGACGACTCGATCGTGCGCGGCACGACCACGCGAGGACTGGTCGCGATGGTGCGTGCCGCCGGCGCGACCGAGGTACACCTGCGCGTGAGCTCGTCGCCGGTCACCGGACCGTGCTACTACGGCATCGATACGCCCAATCGCGAAGAGCTCATCGCGGCCAACCTCACGATCCCCCAGATCGCCGAGCATCTTGGCGTCGATTCGCTCGGCTACCTGTCACTCGACGGGATGCTCGAGTCGGTGCCTGACGGACCGCACGGGTTTTGCCATGCGTGCTTCTCCGGTGATTACCCAACGGCCCCACCGACCGATCCAGACAAGCTCCGAGCGGGTTGCGGATGCTGAACTGATTCGACGTGACGCAGAACGTCTACTTCTTCGGCGACGGCAGAGCCGACGGCACCCGCGACATGAAGTCGGTGCTTGGGGGCAAGGGCGCGAACCTCGCCGAGATGGTCAACCTCGGCGTTCCAGTGCCTCCGGGATTTACTATCGCCTGCTCCCTCTGCGTCGACTATCTCGAGACGGGAAGCGCTGACGCGTCGCTCCGTGAGGAAGTCCGGCTCAATCTCGCACGACTCGAACAGGTAACCGGGCGCCGCTTCGGCGACCTGAAATCTCCGCTCCTCGTTTCGGTGCGCTCCGGTGCGCCCGTCTCGATGCCGGGGATGATGGAGACGATTTTAAACCTCGGGTTGAACGACAGCACCGTCGTCGGACTGGCGGAGGAGAGCGGTAGCGCGCGCTTCGCGTATGATTCGTACCGTCGCTTCCTCCAGATGTACGGCGATGTAGTGCTCGGGGTCCCGGTGAGCAAGTTCGAGCACCTCCTGAAATCGAAGCGGCTGACCAGTGGCGTCGAGTCCGACGCCGAGTTGTCGGAGGACACGCTCCGCAATCTCGTCGAGGAGTACAAGCAGCTCGTGCGCGCCAGCACTGGCCACCCCTTTCCGATGGACCCTCGCGAGCAGCTCTGGGGCGCGATCGAGGCGGTCTGGAAATCGTGGACGCTGAAGAAAGCCGTCGATTACCGCCGCGCCAACCGCATCGACGAAACGTTAGGGACGGCGGTCAACATCGTCGCGATGGTCTTCGGGAACATGGGTGACGACTCGGGCACCGGCGTCGCATTCACGCGCGATCCGTCCACCGGTGAGCACGTCTTCTACGGCGAATTCCTGGTCAACGCACAGGGCGAGGACGTCGTCTCCGGCATTCGCACGCCGCTCAAGATCGCCGAGATGGCGACTCAACTACCCGGCGCGTTCGCCGAACTGATGGAAACGCAGCGCCAGCTTGAAGCGCATTACCGCGACATGCAGGACATCGAGTTCACGGTCGAGCGCGGTCGCCTCTATCTCCTCCAGACGCGCAGCGGCAAACGGACGGCGATGGCCGCGGTCCGTGTCGCCGACGAAATGGTGAACGAAGGGTTGATCGACGAGCGGGAATCGGTGCGCCGGGTGGAGCCCGATCAGCTGAATCAGCTGTTGCACCCGGTCATCGACGGGACTGTGAGCGCGGTCGTGATCGTCACCGGTCTCCCTGCGTCACCGGGCGCGGCGAGCGGGAAGGCGGTTTTTGACCCGGCTGTGGCGGAACAGCGGAACGCGGCCGGCGACAGCGTCATCCTCGTGCGCGAGGAGACGACGCCCGAAGATTTCCACGGGATCGTCGCCGCCCGGGCAGTGCTCACCTCGCGTGGCGGCATGACGAGCCACGCTGCGGTCGTCGCGCGCGGGATGGGCAAGTGCGCGATCGTCGGCGCGAAGGACATGCACGTCGATGTGGCGTTGCGACGATTCACCGTCGGCGAGACGGTCGTCTCCGAGGGCGACTGGATCACCCTCGACGGCGCGACCGGTCGCGTTTTTGCCGGCGCGCTACCGACCATCCCGAGCGAAGTCATTCGCGTCGTCAACGGTCACACGCGGGCGCAGGATGCGCCGGTCTACCGGTCGTTCGATCGCCTCATGAAGCGGTCCGATCGCGTAAGACGTCTTCGCGTTCGCGCCAATGCGGACACGCCGCACGATGCGCGCATCGCGCGCGCGTTCGGCGCCGAGGGAATCGGGTTATGCCGCACCGAGCACATGTTCTTTGAGGGTGACCGCATCACGGCGATGCGCGAGATGATCGTTGCCCGCGACGAGATGGGGCGGCGGCGCGCGCTAGCCAAACTGCTCCCGATGCAGCGTCAGGATTTCGAGGGAATCTTCGATGCGATGAATGGGTTCCCGGTGACCATCCGGCTGCTCGATCCACCGCTGCACGAATTCCTGCCTCACGGCGGGGAGGAGAGCAAGCTGCTCGCCCGGCAACTCGGGCTCTCCCGGCCGGAGCTGTCCCGAATCGTGGATTCCCTGCGCGAGACGAACCCGATGCTCGGACACCGCGGCTGCCGGCTCGGCATCAGCTATCCCGAGATCACCGAGATGCAGGGACGAGCGATCTTCGAAGCGGCGGTCCGCGCCTCGCGCCGCGGACTCGACGTCCGACCGGAGCTCATGATCCCACTCGTCGCCACGCGCCGCGAATTCGAGCATCAGCGAAACCTTCTGGTGACGCAAGCCGAAGAGGTGCTCGGTGGGATGGGGGAACCAGTTAGCTACACAATAGGTACCATGATCGAGCTTCCCCGGGCTGCGCTGTTGGCGGGCGACATCGCCGCGTCCGCCGAATTCTTCTCTTTCGGAACGAATGACCTCACTCAAACGACGTTCGGCTTGAGCAGGGACGACGCGGGCCGGTTCCTTCCCTCTTACGTCGAGAAGGGTATCTTCCCCGAGGATCCTTTTCAGGTGCTGGACCAGGACGGAGTCGGGAGGCTGATTCGAATGGCGGTGGACGAAGGCAGACAGGCACGACCCGGCCTCAAGGTCGGGATTTGCGGCGAACACGGCGGCGACCCGCGATCGGTGAAGTTCTGCCATCGCATTGGTCTCGACTACGTCTCTTGCTCCCCATATCGCGTCCCGATCGCGAGGCTCGCCGCCGCCCATGCCGCGCTCGAGCAGGCATAGAGTGGGGATTTCGACTCCGCGGATCGTGCACGGCAGCCGCCCCACGATCGTGCCTCACGGCGGGCGCCACGAAAGAACCCCCTCGCGATCCCTGCGGATCGCCCTCGTCACCGAGTACTACTACCCGCACCTCGGTGGCATCTGCGAGCATGTCCACTATTTCGCCCGCGAAGCGCGCGCGCGCGGGCATCACGTGGACATCATCACCTCCGATATCGAAGGCGCGGATCCGCAGCCACACGTCATCCGCATCGGGCGCTCGCAGTCGGTGTACGCCAACGGCTCCCAGGCGCGGATCACGGTCGGGACGGGATTGCGCCGCCGCATGCGGGTTGCGCTGCGACGCGGCCGGTACGACGTCGTCCACGTCCACTCGCCGCTGAGTCCTGTCCTCCCGATGCTGGCGATCGACGAGGCCGATTGTCCGGTGGTCGGCACCTTCCACACGTATTTCGACCGCTCGGTTGGGTACACGCTTGGCCGTCGGTACTTCCAGAAGCGGCTCGACAAGCTCGCGACGGCGATCGCGGTCTCGCACTCGACAACCGTCGCGCTCGAGCGGTATTTCGATGCCGACTGGCGAATCATCCCCAACGGGATCGACGCGAACTTCTTTCACCCCGATGCGGCGCGCCCGGAAGCGATGCGTACCGACGTCCCGGTGATCCTCTTCCTCGGCCGTTTCGATCCACGCAACGGGCTTCGGATGCTGATGGACACCTTCCGCCGAGTGCGCGGACCGAAGCGCGAAGCACAGCTCGTCGTCGTTGGTGGCGGACCGCTGACGAACCACTACCATAAGCTGGCCAAGCACGATCCGGACATAACGTTCGTCGGCCCGGTGCTCGAAGGGCGCCCGGGGTACTACGCGAATGCGTCGATTTATGCCTGTCCGACCTCCAAGGCGTCGTTCGGCATCACCCTGCTCGAATCGATGGCCTGCGCGACACCGATCGTTTGCTCCGACATACTCGGCTTCCGCGACGTCGTGAGGCACGAGCGTGAGGCACTGATGGTTCCGCGCGACGATCAGGGCGCGCTCGCGGACGGACTCGTCCGCCTCCTCGACGACGAGAGCCTCCGCTACCGCCTCGGAACCGTGGGCCGCGAGATTGCGCAGTCGTACACCTGGCCGCGCGTGACCGAGCAGGTGCTCGCCGTGTACGCTGACGTCCTCAATCTCGCCGCTGCACCGGCTGCATGATCGCGGCGCTGGGCGCGATCGGCGTAGCGGTGGTCGGCGCCCTCGCTCATGGGACCTATCATCGCAACAGTTGGGTCTTCGGCCGAGCGTTAGGCAGCCTCCCGCTCGGCAGCGCTGACGACCGGTCCGTCGCCCTCACCTTCGACGATGGCCCCAATCCCGAGGCGACGCCCCGCATTCTCGATGCCCTGGCCGAGCGAGGCGCGATCGCGACGTTTTTCCTGCTCGGACGGCACGTCGAGCGGTGGCCAGCCCTCGCCCGCCGCGTCGCCGACGAAGGCCATATCGTCGGAAATCACGGCTGGCATCATCGGAAGCTGCACACCCAGGGTCCGGCCGGCGTACGGGCCGACCTGGAACTCGGCACCGACACGATCCGCGCGGCGACAGGGGTCGCGCCCGCGGTGTTCCGCGCGCCGCATGGATTTCGTTCACCATGGGTCAATGCCATCGCCGCCTCGCTCGGACAGCGCACGATCGGCTGGTCGCTCGGCGTGTGGGACACGGCGCTCCCCGGCGTCGACGCAATCGTCAACCGCACCGTGCGCGGGACGCGGCCGGGATCGATCCTGTTGCTCCACGACGGTGACGGCTACAACGCGTTAGGCGATCGCAGCCAGACGGCGGCCGCGGTGCCTCGCATCGTCGCCACGCTTGCCGCAAAGGGCTTTCACCTGGTCGGAGTGCCAGCGACGTGACCGAGTCGACGACGGACCTGACGACCCCCGAAGTTGCGCTGGCCATCGAGCCACCGAAGCCGCGCAAGCCACTGTTTCGTGCGTTGCGCGCACTTCTCGTTGTCGGTGTGGTCGCGCTCCTGGTGATGTTCGCCCGCACCGTGAACTGGCACGAGGCGTGGGCATCCATTCGCGACGCTGATCGCCGCTGGTTGCTGGCCGCGATGGCGGCAAACCTCCTTTCGATCGTCGTCAAGGGGCTCCGCTGGTGGCTCTTCCTGCGGCGGGTCGGTGTCGACCGCCCGTGGCTCGCCCAGCGAGCAACGCTCGCGGGCGCCGGCTTGAACAACGTGCTCGTCGCCAATGGCGGCGAAGCGGCGCGCGTGGTGTTCGTCGCCCGCGCCAGCGGCGTCCCCGCCGGGACCATTCTCGCCACGCTGGCCATCGAGCGCGTCTTCGATCTCGTGGGCTACGTGCTCTTTCTCGCCGTCGCCGCGCTGACGCTGCCGCTGCCGGATGCGCTCTCGCGCTGGCGCTGGCCCGCCGCGGTGCTGCTCATCGTCGCGCTCGGGTTGCTCTACTGGATGGTGCTTCGGGCGCGCGTCAGGCGGGCCAGCGGAATCCTCGCGACGCATGACGCGGCGGCTCCTGCCGACGCTGGATACATCGCGCGCTCGAAAGTGAAGCTGCGCAATGCGCGCGGCCAGTTCCTCAATGCGATGGCCCAGGTGGCGGGCGTGCGCCGATTTACCGCCGCGCTGCTGCTCTCGATGCTCGCGTGGGGGCTGCAGCTCGCGACCTTTGCCTGGACCGCGCGAGCGGCCGATCTCAAGCTGCCGCTCGCCGGCGACGTCGCCACGCTGCTTGCGGTGAACCTCGGCTTTCTCTTTCGCGCCACCCCCGGCAACGTCGGATTCTTTCAGCTCGCGTATGCACTGGCCGCGGTTCCGTTCGGCGCAACGCGCGATCACGCGATCGCCGTCTCGCTGCTGATCCAGACATTGCAGATCATTCCGGTGACCGTGCTCGGCGTCGCGTTGGCGCCGCAGTTCCTTCGCAAGCGCAGGCCGCGACCCGCTGTCGAGCGTTAGGCGTCAGGCAGCTGCGGGGAGGCCGTCACCAGCCGCCTTCCATCGCGACGATGTTGTGGGCGAGCTTCTCGCTCGCGTAACAATGCATGCCGCAGCGAATCAGCCCCGCGCCGCGCAGTGCGCGCGCGTAGTAGTCCGGCGGCCGCAGATCGATCGACGCGAGGTCTCCAACCAGCTTGTCCTCGGCGGTGTAGATCTCGAGGTACGCCACGCCGCGCAGCCGCGTCGCTACCTGGTCGAGGCCGCGCCGCAGCTCGCCGGTGGTGAGGTAGTTCATCACGTCAGCGCAGACGATGAGGTCGAAGCCCTTTCCGACGCGCGCCTGGTCGAGGCCGTCGAATCGGCCGTGACGGAGGCCGCGCTTCGCGCCATAACGCGCGACGGCGTACTCGCTCGGTTCGATACCGACGTAGCGCGCGGAGGGGCGCATCCGCTTGAGAATCGGCTGCCACGCGCCTTCGCCGGCGCCGATGTCGAGCACCGTGCGAATCTCGCGGCCAATCATGAACTCGGCTGCACTCACCGCGAGCCGGACCTTGCGCGCGACGGATGCCGGCGAGTGAACTCGCGTTCGGTCCCGGTGGTAGAAGCGTTCGAAGTAGGCGCGGTCGTAACGCTTCTCAATTGTCTTCGCGGCTGCTGGCATCCAGCAAAACTATCGTCGAGCGTCCGCCACGCCACGCGGCTTCGGGAGCGGCACGTCGTCCCGAAGCGCGGCAGAAAGGTTCGCTACTTCTGCGGCTCGAGGTCGAGCGACGCGGAATTGATGCAGTAGCGTAGCCCTGTCGGGTTGGGACCGTCGTCGAACAGGTGGCCGAGGTGTCCGCCGCAGTTTGCGCAGGTCACTTCGGTTCGCTTCATGAAGAAGCTGCGATCTGTGTGCTCCGCGACCTTGCTCGCGTCGACCGGCCCCCAGAAGCTCGGCCAGCCGGTGCCTGAGTCGAACTTCGTGTCGGAGCTGAACAGCGGCTCGCCGCAGCCCGCGCAGCGATACGTGCCTTCGTCCTTGGTGGACCAGTATTCGCCCGAGAATGCCCGCTCCGTGCCCTTCTCCCGGAGAATCCGATACTGCTCAGGGGTAAGCGCCGACTTCCAGTCGCGCTGCCCCTGGGCGCTCTTCTCGTTCGTTGTATCGCTCATTGGATCTCCAGTCAGAAGTTCGTCCCCTGCGCCGCGCATGGTGCCCCAGTGATAAAGCACAACGGCGGCTCCGAAGTTTCGCGGAACCGCCGTCGGGATCGAACTTTTTTGCAGCGAGGTGCCAATCAGTGGACCCGCGGGGTACTGCCCCCCGGTCCGAGCAAGAATCTACCGACGCGTCTACGTGTGTAGCTCACCGATTGAGGTCTCCAGTCGCTGGCCGGTAAGCAGCCCACGCCTGAACAAGTTCTCTAAGATCTTACTCGCCGGCCGAGAACGCGCCCTTGAGCCAGCCCAGATTTTCGATACTCACGTGCCGCCCCGGGCGGGCTGCCTCGTGAGCACTGCCGGCGTAACTAAGAGTTACGCGGCGAGCGCCAGGTTATCGTTGGCGATTGAAATTTACCCGAGAGTTTTACCAGGGCTCAGGAAGCCTGGACACGCGACGCCGATGTCAACATACCCGTCGAATCTAGTTCGGGCCCGTTGGTCGATCGGTCCCTCGAATATAGCTCCGGCGCTGGCTTTTCTCAACCGCCGCGGCCTCGCACTTTTGTGATCTACGCCGACGATACCGGAATGTCGCCCGCTAGCGGGAACCCGGCGGTACGCACCTGGTCGCGACCCGCGCCCTTTGCCTCGTAGAGCGCCTTGTCGGCCGCCGGGAAGAGCGCGTCGCGGAGCGCCGTGCTCTCCGGATAGCCGGCGACACCGAAGCTGGCGGTCACGCGGATCGTGCGGTCTCCGTGCTGCACGGGCTTCGCCGCGATCGCCCTCCTCACGCGCTCGGCCACCTCCTGGGCGCGCACTACGCTGGTCTCCGGAAGGAGAATCGCGATCTCCTCGCCGCCGTAGCGCGCGCAGACGTCTTCGGCGCGGAGACAATCGAGGAACACGCGGGCGACTGCCTTGAGCACGGCGTCGCCAGCCTCGTGGCCGTACGTGTCGTTCACCCGCTTGAAGTGGTCAACGTCGGCGACGACGAGCGACGCCGGCGATCCATGGGCCAACGAATCCGCCACGATGCGGGCGAGCTGCTCGTCGAAGTGCCGGCGATTGTAGAGGCCTGTCAGGCCGTCTGTCCGCGCCCGCCGCCATTCCTCCTCGATCTCCCACGCCGTCTCCAGCGAACGCGCGGCGATCACGCCGAGCAGGCTGACGTTCTCGACCTCACGCCGTGTCAGCGTGTCCGCGGTGTCGCTCTCGATCACGATCGCGCCGATCACGCCGATGTCTGCTCGGGCCAATGGGAGGACGGCGAGCCCGCCGATCTCCCGCTTCGTCTCGCCGTGGCCGTAGAGCGTCGCCGCGCGTAACATGCGCGCATCTTCCTTGTGCAGCAGCTTGCGCATCGAGCACTGCTCGGCGACGACCGAGTCGCCGTCGATGGCCAGCCCCGGCGGCAACGTATGCCCGCGAGACACGGCCATCACCGTTCCCGTCTCGTGCTCCGGGTCCCAGCGGATGAGCGCCGACCGCTGTGCCGACGTCACTTCGATTGCCGTCTGGCAGATTGCCGCGCCTAACGCGTCGGTGCTCTTGGCGGCCTGGAGGCGTTCGGCGGCGCGGATCAGCGCCGGCGTCGACAGCAGGTGACGGCTCGCCTCGCGACGGAGGTCGAGGAGGTCGAGGAGCACTGCGGCGTGTGCTGCGTGGCGCGCGGCCCACCGCTTGGCGCCATCGGGTGTATGCGTCAGGCCAGCGCGCGCCGAGATGCTCAGTGCGCCGTGGACCCGCCCGCCCTCGCGCACCGGCGCGACGACGAACGAGCTCACGTCGCCGTCGGCCACGCACTGCACCTGGCCACTCTCAGCGGCCCAGCGCACCAGCGGCGACCATGCGTCGCGGTCGAAGTACTTCGGTGAACTCGCCTGCTCCGTCGACCAGGCCGCGGCGCGCTGCGTCTGGCGCGCTTCGTTGAATCGCCAGAAGACGACTTCGTCGGCGCCCATCGTGTCGCGCACGTCACGCAGGTAGCGGTCGAGCGCGTCGATGTGGCGCAGCCCCTCGGCGGTCTGGAACTGCGCCTGCCGTTCGCTCTTCAGGTCGCCGGGGGTGGCGATTGCGTCGTTGCCTAACGGCGTCATGGGGCGATCGGCGAGATAGCCCTCGACCCGGGCGAGGCGCTGGCGAGCCCTCGCTTCGTCGGCGACCGCGCGCCGGGCGTAGGCGATCGGGATCAAACCGATCGAGAACAGCGCCACCGCAACCGAGAGCAGCCAGGCGGGGTCAACATGGCGGTGGAGCAGCGGGTCGGCGGCGACGAGCGCTGCGAGCCAGATCGCCGCGGCGGTCGCACCATTGCCGAGCGAACCGCGCCAGGCGAAGCCGAGGGCGACGAACCCGGGCACGAGCACGGCCGGTGATCGGAGGCCCCCGGTGAGCTCGATCATGAAGAAGAGGATGGCCGAGCCGCCGATCAGCCACCACGCCATTGCATCGCGCACCGGCGCGGGAATCCGCTTCGCCGACGCCGCCCATCCGACGCCGAGTGCGGCGAGGTTGGT
The DNA here is from genome assembly GCA_031360575.1 of Gemmatimonadaceae bacterium. Classification (GTDB taxonomy): domain Bacteria; phylum Gemmatimonadota; class Gemmatimonadetes; order Gemmatimonadales; family Gemmatimonadaceae; genus JABFXC01. Next base: position 47,072 of record JANMBU010000032.1, on the reverse strand, counting down.
ACTTGCCGCGACGAGTCCGAGCCAAGCCGGGGGATGCACCGCGGTGCGACGAAGCAGAACCAGTGCTCCGATCGCAACACACCACGCAATGGCGGGCGGGAGCGCGCGGCGAACGAGCGCTTGCCGGACCGAGCGCGGCGTCTCACCGGTGATGCGCAGCATCGCCGTCTCGGCCAATGGACGCTCGGATGCCGCCGCGTTAGGCGTGGGTAATCCGCGATGCTGCGACCGCGGCTCCGAAACCGTTGTCGATGTTGACCACGGTCAAGCCGGCCGCGCAGCTGGACAGCATCGCGAGCAGCGCCGCGACTCCGCCGAAGCTCGCGCCGTATCCCACGCTCGTCGGGACGGCGATCACGGGCGCGCGCACCAACCCGGCGACCACACTGGGGAGGGCGCCATCCATCCCCGCCACGACGATCACCACCCGCGCCGAGTGCAGCATTTCGGCGCGCGAAAGCAGCCGGTGGATCCCGGCCACCCCGACGTCGGTCATTCGCTTGACGGAATTTCCCATCGCCGTCGCGGTGACCGCGGCTTCCTCGGCAACCGGGAGGTCGCTCGTCCCAGCGGTCACGATCAGCACGTCACCGGTTCCCCGTGGCGGAGCGTGCTCGGGCACGAGCCAGATCGTGCGCCCGAGGTCATTGCACTGCGCCGCCGGGAATCGGCTGCCTAACGCGTGCTGAATTCCCGGTTCGGCACGGGTCGCGAGGAAGCCGTCGCCACGCTCGGCAATACGTTCGGCGATCGCGACGATCTGCGCAACGGTCTTTCCGGGGCAGTAGATGACCTCGGGAAATCCCTGGCGGAGCGCACGGTTATGATCGATCGTCGCGAAGTCGAGCTCCTCGACCGGCGCGTGCGACAGCCTTTCCAGCGCGTCTGCCACCGGCAGCGTGCCGTCCGCGACCTTGCCGAGCAGGTCGCGCACGCGCTCGCGGATCACGCCTCGGCGGCCTCGAGCTCCGCGGCGTCGGCCGTCACGGTGGAGCTGTCGACATAGCGCTCGCGATGCGCGAGGTAGTCAGCGAAGATCCCCTCGACTTCGCCTAACGACGTGACGGCGTGCAGCTTTTTCCTCAGCTCGGCGGAGCCGGGCAGCCCCTTCGCGTACCAGCCGAGGTGCTTCCGGAACTCGATCGCAGCACCGCGGGCGTCGATCTCGTAGGCAGCGGCCAGCCGCGCGTGATGCAGCGCGACCGCGAATCGCTCCTCGACAGTGGGATCGGGTGGCATCGGCTTCCCCTCGAGCAGCGCGCGGGTCTGCGCGAAGACCCACGGCTGGCCGTACGAGCCGCGCGCGATCATCACGCCGGAGCAGCCGGTTTCGCGGTACATGCGGACCGCATCGGCGGGAGTCTTGATGTCGCCGTTGCCGAGCACTGGAATCTCGAGCGCGTTGACGACGGCCGCGATCTCGTCCCACCGTGCGCTGCCGGTGTACATCTGCGAGCGGGTGCGCGGGTGGAGGGTCAGGACGCGGGCACCGGCGTCCTGGCAACGGAGACCGATCGTGACGGGATCGCGCATCTCCTCGCTCCACCCGCTGCGGATCTTCACCGTCACCGGGAGATGCGTCGAGCGCGAGACCGAGCGGATGACGTCCTGAACCAGCCCGAGATCCTTCAGGCAACCGGAGCCACCATTGCGGCGAACGACCTTTTTCACCGGGCAGCCGAAGTTGATGTCGATGAATTCCGGCTGGAAAACATCAGTGACAAACGCCGCCGCCTCACCCATCGCCTCGGCATCGGCGCCGAAGATCTGCACACCGATCGGTCGTTCAGCCGGCTCGAAGCGCAGCTTGGCGATCGTTGCCTGGATCTCGCGCCGAATCCCTTCAGCCGAGAGGAACTCGGTGACGACAACGTCGGCGCCATGCTCGCGGCAGAGCTGCCGGAACGGCGACTCGGAGACTCCAGCCATCGGCGCCAGGTACAGCGGCACGTCAGGCGCAAGCGGGAACGGAAACTCGCGGCGCTGCATGAGTGAAAGCTATGCGGTCGCGGAAATGCGTGCAACCTAAGGGTTTGACACTCCTCCTACCCGCCGATATGATTCGTGAATCGTGTGACGTCCGCCACGCTGCAGTGCGACCCCAAAGGAAAAAACGATAGATGGAATTGCGCGAGTTTTTTTCGGAAGACGCCATCAAGCTGGAGCTGGAAGGAACGACGAAGGACGAAGTCCTCAAGGAGCTGATCGGGCTGTTGAAGCTCGATGACAAGAGCGAAGGCATGCTCTTCAAGATGCTCAAGCGTCGCGAGAATCTCGGCTCCACTGGCATCGGGCGCGGGATCGCGATTCCGCACTGTCGTTCGCTCGTCGTCAACAAGTTGCGTGTCGCATTCGGCCGTAAGGCCGCGGGCGTCGACTTCAAGGCGATTGACGAAAAGCCAGTGAATTTTTTCTTCCTGATCGTCGCGCCGCCGCTCGAGGTGTCGAATCAGTACCTCCCTGTGCTCGGCAAGATCGCGCAGTTCAGCAAGGAAGCCGACGTGCCCCAGCGGCTGCTCGGTCTGACGGAGAACCCGCAGTTCCTCAAGTTGCTCGAAGAAAAGGGAGTTTGAGGTTCGGCGCGCCGGTGTCCGGGCTCCGACACGGCGATGAGAGAGGAGTGAGGATCCGATTGAGCGAGGAGAGACGAGAGACCGGCCGCGGGGGCCGGTTTTTTTTTGCGCACAAACGGCGGCCGCTGATCGCGGCCGCCGTTTGCCTTGTCCCTCATCTCTTCGCTCGTCGCGGTCTCACTCATCTCTCGTCGCCGTGTCCCAAGCCCGTCGCGGCGCAGCGATCTCACTCCCACTCGATGGTCGCCGGCGGCTTCGAGCTGACGTCGTACACGACGCGGTTCACACCGTCCACTTCGTTGATGATGCGGTTGGAAATCACTGCCATCACGTCATGCGGGAAATGATACCAGTCAGCAGTCATGCCATCGACGGACGTGACCGCGCGTAGCCCGACGACGTTGTCGTAGGTCCGTTCGTCGCCCATCACACCGACGCTGCGCACGGGCAACAGGACCGCGAACGCCTGCCATATCTCGTCGTACAAGCCGGCCGCGCGAATCTCCTCGAGATAGATCGCGTCGGCCCTGCGCAACACGTCGAGCTTGTCGGCGGCGACATCGCTGAGGATGCGGATGGCGAGCCCGGGTCCGGGGAACGGGTGCCGGCCGACGACATCCTCCGGCAGCGCGAGCTCGCGCCCGACGTTCCGCACTTCGTCCTTGAACAGCTCGCGCAGCGGCTCAATCAGCTTGAACTTCATGTCCGGCTTGAGGCCGCCAACGTTATGATGCGTCTTGATCGTCACCGACGGCCCGCCGGTCGGCGACGCGGACTCGATCACGTCGGGGTACAGCGTCCCCTGCACGAGGAACGCCGCACCCTCCGCATGTTCGGCGGTTGCATCCTCGAATACATCGATGAAGGTGTGTCCGATGGCGCGGCGCTTCTTTTCCGGATCGTCGACACCAGCGAGGGCGTCGAGAAAGCGCTGCGACGCATCGATCGTCACGAGCTTGACCCCGAGGTGGGCGCGAAACGTCCGCTCGACCTGTTCGCGCTCGCCGAGCCGGAGGAGGCCTGTGTCGACGAAGACGCAGGTCAACTGGTCGCCGATCGCGCGATGCACCAGCGCCGCCGCGACGCTCGAGTCGACACCGCCGGACAGTCCGCAGATCACCCGCTTGTCCCCGACCAGGGCGCGGATCTTCCGGATTTCGTCCTCGATGAACGCCCCCGGTGTCCACGACGGCTCGGCGCCGCAGATCTCGAAGAGGAAATTCGAAATGATCTCACCGCCACGAGGCGTGTGCGCGACCTCGGGATGAAACTGGACGCCATGAATCGGCTTGGTCGCGTGGCGCATCCCGGCGACCGGCGTGTTCGCGCTCTTCGCCGTTATGACGTAGTCTTTCGGCGGGCGCTCCACATGGTCGCCATGGCTCATCCAGGCGCTCAGCGCGCCGTTCGAGGCGAAGCCGCTGAACACCCCCGACGGCTCGACGACATCAACCTCGGCGCGACCATATTCGCGTCGCCCGGCACGCTCGACCGCGCCGCCTTCGAGGTGGGCGATCAGCTGCATTCCGTAACAGACGCCGAGGATCGGGGCGACGTCGAGCAGGTCGCGGTGCGCCGTCGGCACGTTCTCGCCGTACACCGAGCAGGGACCGCCACTGAGGATGATCCCCGTCGGCTTCCAGTCGCGCACCCAGTCCACCGTTCGCGTCGGCGGGTGAATCTCCGAATAGACGCGGGCCTCGCGGACACGGCGGGCGATCAGCTGCGTGTACTGCGAGCCGTAATCGATGATCAGGATGCGGGAGGACATCGCGTCGGTGCGGACGTTAGGCGCGATTGGATGCGGCCAGCGACTGGCGGGCCACTAGCGGCCCCACTCCGGGCCGTCGAGTGCAAGCCATTCGACGGAGAGCGTGTCGAGGTCGAGCACCGCGGCGGACGGCGTGCCGGACAGCCATCCGCACGCTTCGCCGGGATTGACGATGAGCGCCGAGCCGCGCCGCTGCTCGCTGCGTTCGTGCGTGCAGCCGTGAACGATCACGGCGTGTCCTTCGATGGATCGCTCGTTCACCTCGCCGATGTCGTGGACGATGAGCATCCGCGTCCCGGCCAGGTCGAAGCTGTGCGGCGATTCGAACAGTTCGATCCCCATCGCTTGCGCCGCCTTCGCGCGCAACCCTTCCTGGTCGCCGTCGTTGCGGCCGAACACCCCGCCCACCGCGACCTGTGCATCGAAGAACGGCTGCAACGCAAACGGGGCGCAGAAGTCCCCCGCGTGGAGGATGAACCCGGCACCGGCCGCTTGCATCCGCTTCACCAGCTCGGCCATCGCCGGCAGGCGGTCGTGACTATCGGCCATCAGTCCAACGCGCATCAGATCGTTCTCCATTCCGGTGTAGCGCTTTCGTGCCGCACGAGGTCTTCCAGCGTCTCACGCTCACGGGCAACCGCAACGCGGTTACCCTCGACGAGGAGCTCGGGGACGCGCGGCCGCGCGTTGTAGTGCGACGACATCACCGCACCGTACGCGCCGGCAGAGCCGACGACCACCAGGTCACCGGGCGACACTGCGCCGAGTGACCGGTCACGGGCGAAGAAATCGCCGCTCTCGCATACCGGGCCGACGACGTCGACGACCCCCGCCTCGCCGGCTGGGCCGACGGGCTCGATGCGATGAAATGCGTTGTAGTGCGACGGGCGGAGCAGCTCGGTCATCCCGGCATCGGTGATGACGAAGTCCTTCCCGCCACTTCGCTTCCGGTAGAGCACGCGCGCCAGGAGCATCCCGGCGTTTCCGACGAGAAACCGGCCCGGCTCCATCACCAGCTCGAGCCCACTCTCGATCGCCGCGGGCACGATGATCCGCGCGAAGGCATCGAGGTCAGGCTCGCGTTCCTCGTCATACGTGACCGCGAGCCCGCCACCGATGTCGAGGTACCGAAGGTCGGCGCCTCCCCCATCGGCGGTGATCGCCCGGCGCAGCTCGAGCAACCGGCCGACACCGTCGGCGTACGGGTCGATGCTCGTCAGCTGCGACCCGATGTGCATGTCGAGCCCGGCCAGCACGACGTTAGGCAGGGTGTCGGCAGCCCGGGCGACGGCGCGCGCCTCGTCATAGGGGATGCCGAACTTGTCGCCACGCGCGCCAGTCCGCGTGTAGTGGTGCGCGGTCTCGACCTCGACCTCGGGATTCACCCGCAAGGCGACCGGCACGACGCGTCCGGCACGTTCGGCGACATCGTCGAGCAGGTGGAGCTCAGCCTCGGACTCGACGTTGACGAGTTTCACTTCAGCGTCGACCGCCTGTTCGAGCTCGGCGACGGTCTTCCCGACGCCGCTGAACACGACGTCCGATCCGCGAAAGCCGGCGCGGAGCGCGCGAAACAGCTCCCCGCCGGAAACAATGTCGACCCCGGCACCGAGCTCGCGAAGCAACGCGAGCAGCGCGAGGTTGCCATTCGCCTTGACGCTGTAGTGGAGGCGGTGCGGCGTGCTGCCTAACGCCTTATCGAGTCGCGCATACTGGTCACGAATCACCGACGCGCTGTAGACGTACGCCGGCGTTCCGTGCCGAGCAGCAAGCTCGGCGAGCGACACCTCGTCCGCGTGGAGCCAGCCGTCACGGCGGGTGAAGCCGCGCGCGCGCGGGGGCGCCGAGGGCTGGGCGCCCCGCGGCGTCAGTACGCCCTCGCCCACAGCGCTTCCTCGGCGGCCGACTTGCCGCACTTGAGGCAGCTCGTCGGCGCCTCAGCCGAGCGGAATTCTTCATCGGGCAGGCAGCGGATTGTGGCCTTTGTCTCCTCCTTCACCGCGGTCTCGCACTCCGCGCCGCCACACCACCCGGCGTAGACAAACGCGCCAGCACCCTCCATCAGCGAGCGAAAGTCGTCGTACGAGATCCGGTGCCTGACGCTGTTCTGTTCCCGTCGCTCGCGCGCCGCGATCAGCATGTCGCCTTGGATCGCGACCAGGCGGTCGTGCACCTCCTCGCCGATGGCGAGCAAGGAAACACTCGCCTTCTCGCCCGTGTCGCGCCTGACGAGCACGCACTGCCCCTTCTCGATGTCGCGCGGGCCAAGCTCCATCCGCAGCGGCACGCCGCGCAGCTCCCAGTGATAGTACTTCGCGCCCGGTTTCACGCCGTCGCGCGCGTCAAGCTCGACGCGGAGCCGGCCCGGCGCGCGACGCTCCCACTCAGCGAGCGAGCGCTTGAGCCGCTCGGCAACTTCGAGCACGCGAGCGCGCTCCTCATCGGTCTTGTAGATGGGGACGATCACCAGTTCGACCGGCGCGAGGCGTGGCGGGCAGCGAAGTCCCTTGTCGTCGCCGTGGGTCATGATCAACCCGCCGATCATGCGCGTGGAAACTCCCCAGCTCGTGTTCCACGCGAACTCCGTCGATCCCGACTCGCTCTGGAACTTGAGCTCGAACGCCTTGGCGAAATTCTGCCCCAGGTTGTGCGAGGTGCCAGCCTGCAGCGCCTTGTTGTCCTGCATCATCGCTTCGCACGAGTACGTCCGTAGCGCGCCGGCGAACCGCTCGCTGTCGGTCTTGCGTCCGGTCACGACCGGCATCGCCATCCACCCTTCCATGAAGTCGCGGTAGACGCCGAGCATCTTCCGCGTTTCCTCCTCGGCCTCATCGTGCGTCGCGTGCGCGGTATGGCCTTCCTGCCAGAGAAATTCGAGGGTACGAAGGAACAATCGCGTCCGCATCTCCCAGCGCACGACGTTCGCCCACTGGTTCATCAGCAACGGGAGATCGCGGTAGCTCTGGACCCACTTCGCGAACATCGAGTAGATGATCGTCTCGCTGGTCGGCCGGATGACGAGCGGCTCCTCGAGCTCCTTGCCGCCGCCATGCGTGACGACTGCGGTCTCCGGCGCGAACCCCTCCACATGCTCGGCTTCCTTGCTGAGAAAGCTCTGCGGAATCAACAGCGGGAAATACGCGTTCTTGTGGCCGGTGTCCTTGAACATCTGGTCGAGCTGCTGCTGCATCCGCTCCCAGATGCCGTAACCGTTAGGCCTGATGATCATGCATCCGCGCACGGGCGCGTAGTCAGCCAGTTCGGCGCGGAGGACCAGCTCGTTGTACCAGGCGCTGAAATCGGCGGCGCGGGTGGTCAGCTTCTTCTCGTCGGCCATGTTCCTGTGCGTCCCTGCGTCAGCGTGGACCGTTGGCAGACGCCAGTGCGCGCACCACCGCGTCCGCGTTCGGATACTTCGTCTGCTCACCTGATGCGAGATCGCGGATCGTGAACTCCGACCCACCAACTCCATCGGTCGTCAGCGGAATGATCACTGCCTGCTTCGCGCCCGCGGTCGATGCGGACTTGAATTGCTTGCCGAGCTGCTGTGGTCTCAGCGCGTACTCCACGGACAGTCCCTTCCCGCGCAGCACCGTGGCGAGCGCCATGACTGCGCGCATGTCGGCGGTCCGTTCGCCACCGGCAATCCAGACATCAATTGCAGCGGTCGTTGCCTTCATCAGCCCGCGCGCCCGGAGAAGTTCTCCGAGAACGACATCGCCCATGCCGAAGCCTAACGCCGGGAGGCTCGGGCCGCCGAGCGATTCGAGCAGCGTGTCGTATCGCCCGCCGCCGGCGATCGCCCGGAACTCCCCTTTCGCGTCGAACAGCTCGAAGACGATGCCCGTGTAGTAGGCGAGCCCGCGAACGATGGTCAGGTCGAGCTGCACGTAGTCGGCCACACCGAGCTGCGCCGCGAACTCGAGATACTGCTCCATCTCGGCGATCCGTTCCTCGGCCGCTCGACCAGCGGGCGTGCTCGTCTCGAGGGCAAGCGCGGTGCGCAGCTCGCCCGGCGTGCGGAGCTTGAGCAGGGCATGGAGCCGCAACGTCGTGTCGGAATCGACGCCGAGCGCGGCGAGCTTCTCGTCGACGACGGCGCGCGGCGTGCGCTCGATCTTGTCGATGATCGTGAACAGCTCGTCGTGCGCGCTGTCGGCGATACGGATCGCGGTCAGCACCGCGCGCAGCAGCCGGCGGTCGGAGACGCGCGCGCGCACATCATCGGGGCCTAGCCCCAGGGCGCGCATCATGTCGAGCGCGGTGGCCAGCAGCTCGGCATCGGCAGTGACCGACGCTTCTCCGAAAATGTCGACGTTGAGCTGGTAGTGCTCGCGGAGCCGGCCCTTCTGCTGTCTCTCGTAGCGAAACAGCTGCGGGATCGAGAACCATCGGACGGGTTTCCGCAGCGCGTTGGCACGAGCGCCGACCATCCGTGCAACCGTCGGCGTCATCTCCGGGCGCAACGCGACGGCGCGACCACCCTTGTCGTCGAAGTTGTAGAGCTGCCCGACGATTTCTTCACCGCTCTTCTTCGTGTAGAGCTCGAGTGGCTCGAGCGGCGGGCCGTCATACTCGACGAACGCATAACGCGCCGCCACCGATCGCCACACATTCGTGATGAACGTGCGCTCGGCGAGCTCCTGCGGGTAGAAGTCGCGAAATCCGGGGAGCGCACCTTGAGCCATTCCGTGCAATCTACCCGGCGAGCGGATCGACCTGCAAGCACGCCATCGCATCGCCCACGGTGTGGAACGAGCCGGTGACGAGCGTTGTACCGCTCGCGTGCCGCGCGCGGTCCACGACCCGCGCGAAGTCACGGTCCGCCTCGGCGACGTAGTGCTTCGCTCTCGCATACTCGAGCGCCACGGCGAGATCCCAGATTCTCCCTGCCGGCGCGGTGGGTGCGACGGTCAGGATGAACCGGTCAGTCGTCGCTGCCAGGGCGTCCATCATCCCACGCCAGTCCTTGTCGGCAAGGACCGCCAGGATCGTGGTCAACGGCCGTGCGATCTCGAGCTGGCCAAGGGTTTTCGCCAGCACCGCGCCCCCCGCGGGATTGTGGGCGACGTCGAAGATCAGTCGTCCCATCCGCTGGAACCGACCGGGCAGCCGAACGTTCTGAAGCCCGCGCTGGATCTCTGGCGCGGCCGGCATCCAGGCGGCACCCGCCCGTCGCAACGTCTCGATCGCCAGCGCCGCGTTGTACGCCTGATGTTCGCCGAGAAGGGGCGTTACGAGGTGCTGATCACCCGCCTCGTCGCTGAGCGCGAACTCGGTTGCGCCGTCGCGTACCTCGACGTCACTCACCGTCCAGTCGGCGCCAACGACCCCGGTCGAGGACGCGCCGCGCTCGCGGGCGATGGCCAGCAATTGCGCGCTGGTCCGTGGCGCTCGCTCGCCAATCATCGCGACCGAGCCGCGCTTGAAGATTCCTGCCTTTTCCGCGGCAATCTGCTCGAGGGTCGTCCCGAGCAGTTCAGTGTGATCGAGACCGATTGACGTGACTACGGCGGCAACCGGCTGGACGACGTTCGTCGAATCAAGCCGCCCACCGAGGCCCGTCTCGATGACGGCGACGTCGACGTTCGCGCGCGCGAAGTGGTCGAAGGCGAGCGCAGTCGTTGCTTCGAAGAATGTCGCGCCAAGCCGCTCGATGAGCGGATCGTGGTCGGTCAGCCACTCGGCAACTTCATCCTCGCCGATTGGCCGGCCATCGACGACGATTCGTTCGCGAAAGTCGACGAGGTGCGGCGAGGTATAGCGTCCAACGTGAAGGCCACGCGTGCGGAGCAGGCTGTCGAGCGTGGCGCACACGCTGCCCTTCCCGTTCGTGCCGGCAACGTGAAAGACGCGCAGCTTCCGGTGTGGATCGCCGTCGGCGTCGAGCAGTGCCTCGGTGCGTTCGAGCCCGGGCTTGACCCCGCCCGCGGTGCGCGCGAACAGCGCGTCCACCGCGGCGCGGTAGCTGCTCAGGGCGAGACCCACCCCGCGGCCGCGGGCTTGCCCGTCATGTGCCTGAGGAGCTGGCCGACCGTCCCCTTCAGGTCCTTCCGGTGCACGACGGTGTCGAGGATACCGTGATCGAGAAGGAACTCGGCGGTCTGGAATCCCTCAGGCAGATCCTGGCCGAGCGTCTGCTTGATCACGCGTGGGCCGGCAAAACCGATGACCGCGCCCGGCTCGGCGATGATCGCGTCACCAAGCATCGCGTAGCTCGCGCTCACGCCGCCCGTGGTCGGATTGGTGAGAATCGAGATGTAGGGAATGCCGCGCTCGCCGAGCATCGACAACATCGCTGCGGTTTTCCCCATCTGCATCAGTGACAGCACGCCTTCCTGCATGCGCGCGCCACCCGACGCGCTGATCAGCACGAGGGGAAATTTGCGTTCGAGCGACCGTTGACCGAGTCGGGCGATCTTCTCGCCGACCACCGATCCCATCGAGCCGCCCATGAACGCAAAGTCCATGACGCCAACGTTGAGCGGCGCGCCGAGGAGCATACCGGTCGCGGTGATGATCGCGTCACCTTCGCCGGCATTTGCGGTCGCCTTCTTCAGCCGCGCCGGGTATTCGGGAAATCCGAGCGGGTCGGTCGAGCGCAGGTCGACCTCGGTCTCCTCGATCGTCCCCTCATCGAAGAGAATGTTCAGGTACTCGACCGCGCGGATCCGGCGATGGAAGTCGCACGCCGGGCAGACGTGGAGGTTCCGGATGAACTTCTCGCGGAGATCCGTGTGCCCGCAGGCCTCGCACTTCTCCCATGTGTCCGCTGGGATTTCAAGCCGATCGCGCCGCGGCTGTCGCGGTTTTCTCTCTTTCTTGAACCAAGCCATGGCTGAAATGTGAGCCACGACTACTCTCCCGGCAAGTCAACCGCGCCTTCTGCCCCTGTCTCGTGTCTCGTGCCTCATGACCCCTGCCTCGTGTCTCATGTCTCATGACCCTGCCGCATGTCTCATGAGCATGCCTCATGTCTCCTGGCAGTTCAGATCGCGAATCCCTCCGCCCTCCCCCCTCGACCTTCGCTCGCCACGCGCATGAGGATTCCGACGGCGAGCCAGCTCGCCAGCATGAACGATCCGCCGTAGCTGAAGAAAGGCAACGGGATGCCGGTGATCGGCATCAGGCTGAGCGTCATGCCGACGTTGATCAGCATGTGGACGAACCAGCTGGCCGCGAGACCGATCGCGATCAGGCTGCTGAACGAGTCGTTGGCCCGCGCCGAAATGCGGATCGTGCGCAGCAGCAGGAGCAGGAAGAGCGACAACGCGAGCGTCACGCCGACGAAGCCAAGTTCCTCGCCGACCACCGAGAAGATGAAATCGGTGTGCTGCGCGGGCAGGAAGGCCAGGCGCTTCTGGGTGCCTAACGTGTAGCCCTTCCCGAACCACCCGCCCGACCCGATTGCAACGATCGACTGGATGACGTGGTAGCCTGAGCCCCGCGCGTCGGCCGACGGATCGAGGTAGGTGAGCAGTCGTTTCTGCTGGTAGGGCTGCAACCGATCCCACAGAATCGGCGCCAGCACGCCCATCACGAAGTTCGCGACGACGAGCACGATCCCCTCGCCGAGGTAGGGGCGATAGCGATAGACGAGCGCGATCAGGATCACGAACCACGCGCCCCACACCCACACGTTCACCGCGCCGATCAGGCTGACGACCGGGCTCGCGATCAGGAGCAGCAGTGGCCATGACACTCCTGCCCAGAACAGCATCCCGAAAAAGATGCCAATGAAGGCGAGGCCGGTGCCGAGATCCGGCTGGAGCATGATCATCAGCCAGGGTGCGCCGACGACGAGCGCCGGCTTCCACAGTTCGGCCAGCGTCTTTGGCGGGTCCTTCTTCGCGCTCAGCACGCGCGCGAGCATCAGGACGACCGTGACCTTGGCGAGTTCGGACGGCTGGCCGACGCGATGCGAACCGATGCAGATCCAGCTCTTCGTGCTGGCCGCCGTGCCCGCGCCACAGCCGAAACCGGCGAGCGTCGACAACAGCAGGATCACGGTCAGCGCATACATCGGCAGCGTCAACCAGTCGAGCATCCGCACCGATGCGCGGCTGGCGACGAAGCACATTACGATCGCGAGGAGAATCCAGACGGTCTGCGCGCGCCAGGCGAAGGTCGCGACCGTTCGCACATCGGTCTGGCCCGCCGAATAGACAACGGCGAGACCGTACAGCGACAGCACCAGCGCGATCGCGAGGAGTGGCCAATCACCGACAAATCGCCGCATCTACTCCCCTTCCGTCTCGATCAGGGTGGCCGTCTGTTGATGCAGGTATTGAGCGATGATCGCCGAGGCGATGCGCGCCGCACGCGAGCCGTGGAGCCCGAACTCGAGCATCACCGCGACCACGATCTTCGGCTTGTCGGCTGGTGCGAAGCCGACGAACCACGCGTGGTCACGGGTCGGATCCTGTGCGTTCTGCGCGCTTCCGGTTTTTCCAGCGAGAATGACGCCGTTGATCCGCGACGCGGCCGCAGTGCCGCCTTCGGCGACGACGCCAGCCATCGCCGTGCGCAAGCCTTCCATCTGGTCGGCCGTCAGCGTGAAGAGCCGCTGACGCTTCGGGTTCCCCTTGACGATCATCGGCTGCGCGGCATTGCCGTCAGTGGCCAGCGCGGTGTAGAAGCGCGCCATGTTCACGACCGTCTGATCGTTTTCACCCTGCCCGATCGACAGGTTCAGCGTGACGGCACGACTCCACCGCCGCGGGCCATAACGCTCATCGTAGTAGCGGATCGCGTCGGGAAAGACCGGACGCGTCTCGCTCGGCAAGTCAATGTCTGTGCGCTCACGGAACTTGAGCGCGACACCGCCAGCAATGAGCTTCTCCAGCCCCATCGTCAGGCCTAACTGATAGAAATACACGTCGCACGACTTCTCGATCGCGCCCTGCAGGTCGAGACTGCCGTGACCGCGATGGTCCCAGCACTTGAAGTAGCGGTTGAAGTACTGGTAGCCACCGGTGCACGGTGTCGGCATGTGCTGCTTCATGCTGACCTGCCCCGCCTCGAGGCCGAGCACCGCGGTCGCCAGCTTCCAGGTCGAGCCGGGTGGGTAGGTGCCCTGGATCGCCTTGTTGTACAGCGGATGACGCGTGTCGGTGTTCAGCTCGCGCCAGTAGTCGGCCGGAATGCCGCCGACAAACCGGTTGGGATTGAAGCTCGGGGCGCTGTAGAGTGCGAGCACTCCCCCGGTCATCGGGTCGAGTGCGACGACGCCTCCCTGGAGCGAGTCGCCGAAGATATTGGCGACGAACTCCTGGAGCTTGAGGTCGATGTTCGTCTGCAACGCGTCGGCGCCTAACGGTTCGATGTCCTGGCGGGCGCCAGCCTCGCGGACGACGCGGCCGCGCGCATCGACTTCGACGAATCGCGTTCCCTCGCGGCCGCGGAGCTGCGGCTCGTAGAAGCGCTCGAGCCCACCCTTCCCGACCTGCTGTCCAGACTTGTAGCCCTGGAAGGCCGGCTTTTTCAACTCGTCTTCGGTGACTTCGCCGGTGTAGCCGACGATCGAGGCGACGGCGCTGCTGTCCGGATAGAACCGCTTCGGGGCGGCTTGGATGATGAGGCCCGGAAACTCGACCCGGTGCTCTTCGAGCACCGAGACGACGTCGAACTTCGCGTCGGCGAGGACGACGGTCGGACGGTTCGGCGCGCGATGATAGCGTCGGACCGCGACCTCGATCTGGTCGTTGCCTAACGATATGGTGCCGGCGAGCCGGCGCAGTGATGCCCGCAGCGAATCGGCCGACGGGCTGAGGATCGAGACCGAGTACCCCGGCACGTTCTCGGCGATGATCAGGCCGTTCCGGTCGTAGATGATCCCCCGCGGCGCCGGCAGCGGCACCTCGCGCAGGCGGTTCTCCTCCGACTGCAAGGCATAGCGTGCCTGCTCGAGCACCTGCGTCCGGAAGAATGCCGCGACCAGGAACCCGATGACACCGGCCGTGATGAAGGAGGCGGTCCGGGCCCGTCGCGCGACGTCATTCGGGTGGAAGCTCATCGCGTCGCCTCAGCCGGTCCGTGCATCGAGCATCGGGCGCATCACGATGAGCGCCAGCAGTCCGGCAAGCGCGGTGACGATCGCCGTAAGCGGTGACCAAATCAACAGCTGGAATACGAGGTCGAGACCCTTCACCCGCCGCTCGACGAGCAGGAAGATGATGTCGAACAGCCACTTGCCGGCGAAGAAGAACGCGGCGTGCAGCACGAGATTCTCAGCGAAGACAACGGCCCGCAGCCACGACGCCGAGAACCCGACAACGGTCATCGCCAGCGTCGCGCCGAACGCGCCAACCGAGAGCGAGTCCGCAACGAGCCCCATCGTGAATCCAAGCACGGCGGCGGCACCGGGCCGCATCCTGACGCTGGCGAGCAGCAAGGCGATCAGCAGGAAGTCGATCGACGTCCGCCACTCGAGCACCGGGCGGAGCGTGTAGTGGAGGACGACGAGAATGACGAACGCGAGAATCGCACGGAGGGAACGCCAGGTCATCGCGGGTCAGCGCTGAGTCGGAGACGGAGGTGCTGGACGAGCGGTATCGCGGCGCGCACTATCGGACGGCGCGCGGCGCCCAGTGTCAGCCCGCGCGCGCGGCGTGCTGTCGCGGGGGGCGCGGCGCAATGAATCGGCATGGAGACTGTCGCGCCGCGCCCGTCGCAGCGCCCTCGCGCGGGCCGCCGCGGCCGCGCTGTCCGGGTTGACAATCACGGCCCCGGCCGCCGCGCGTCCCGCCGGCGGAGCGTCAGGCGCTGTCGCGTTAGGCGCGCCAGCGGTGGGAACCACCGACTGCGCGGCGACGATCGGCCGGCCCGGCACGCCGGCAGCGCGGGCGGCGGCCATCGAATCAGCGGCCGCCGAGGCACGCGCCACGCTGTCAGCGGCCGCCACTGTCGTCGCCCACACCGGCTCGACACCACCTGCCGCGCGTTGCGGCTGCAGGATCATCACCGAGAGAACGTCGGAGGGCATCACCGATGGACGCAGCAGGTACTTCCGCGCATATCCGTCCGACCGCAGTGTATCGACGATCGTTCCGATCGGGATCCCCTCCGGATAGACACCGCCCAGGCCCGAGCTCACGATCAGCGTTCCCTTCCTGATCTGGTTCCGAACCGGCACACCGCGCAGCTCGAGGAGGTAGCGGTCCGATCCGCTGCCCTGGTGGGCCTGCACGATCCCGAACGCGCTGCGATCGGCGGCGCGCGCACTCACGCGAAAATCCGGATGCGTCCAGATGATCGCGATGCTCATCCGCGGATCCACCGTCTGCACCATGCCGACGAGGCCATCGGGTGCAACGACGGGACTGAACGGCCTGACGCCGGACGTGGCACCAGCCGATAGTGTCAGCGTGTACTCATCGCCGACCGCGCCGCTGTGCAGCGCCTCCGCTGGCACGAAGCCCCAACGCAGCTTGCCGCCGAGGCCGAGCACCCGGCGCAGTCGTTCGTTTTCGCTTTCCAGCGCCAAGTTGCGCATCCCCTGCAGCGACACGCTGTCCTCGACCCGCGCGATCGACTCGTGCGACAGCCAGGCCGCTCGGCTCAGCCCCGCGTTGTGCTGGAGCGCAACGAGCGGCACGAGCACCGTCTGCCGCATTCCACGGGCGAGCGGCTCGCGGAGCCGGTCGGGCAACCCGTGAACGACGATCGCAAGAAAGAGACAGGCCGCAAACAGCGCGGTGTCGAAGCGGCTATCAAGCCGGCTCGCACGGGCCACGACCGCTCAATCCTCGAGGACGGAGGCGTACTTGTCCTCGTCGTCGAGAATGCGCCCGGTGCCGCGGACCACGCACGTCAGCGGATCCTCGTCGACATGGATGGGCAGCGACGTCTCCTGGCTGAGCAGGAGGTCGAGGCCGCGGATCAGCGCACCGCCTCCTGTCATCACGATCCCGCGATCGACGATGTCGCTGGCCAGCTCGGGCGGGGTAATCTCGAGCGCCCGCCTAACGGCGTCGACGATCTGCTGGATCGGCTCCTGGATCGCCTCGCGAATCTCGCTCGAATGCACGCGCACCGTCTTTGGGATGCCGGAGACGAGGTCGCGTCCCTTGACCTCCATCTCGCGCTCCTCGCCAACCGGCGCCGCGCTGCCGATGCCGATCTTGATCAGTTCCGCCGTCGGCTCGCCAATCAGCAGATTGTAGTTCTTGCGCATGAACTGGACGATCGCGATGTCCAGCTCGTCGCCACCAATGCGGATCGACGTGTCGCTGACGATGCCGCTCAACGCGATGACGGCAATCTCGGTCGTGCCGCCGCCGATGTCGATCACCATGTTGCCGGTCGGCGTCTCGACTGGCAGGCCGACCCCGATCGCCGCGGCCATCGGCTCGGCGACCATGAAGACTTCCTTGGCGCCGGCGCCCATCGCCGAATCGCGCACGGCGCGCTTTTCGACCTCGGTGATGCCAGACGGTACGCAGACGATCACTCGCGGCTTCACGCGGAAGACGTGATTGTCGATGATCAGCTTGAGGAAATAGCGGAGCATCTTCTCGGTCACGTCGAAGTCGGCGATGACGCCGTCCTTCATCGGCCTAACGGCGATCACGCCTTCCGGCGTCCGCCCGAGCATCCGTTTCGCCTCGAGACCGACGCCGAGGATGCGCTTCGTGTCCCGATCGATGGCGACGACGGACGGCTCGTTGAGCACGATCCCCTCGCCCTTCACGTAGATCAGCGTGTTCGCGGTACCGAGATCGACACCGATCGCGTTCGCGGGGAAAAGCGAGCCTCGCTTGAAGAGCGGCCAGCGCATCAACAATGCCTTGCGGTGGGAAGTGGTGCACTACGTCGAGAGGACGGAAAGCTAGTCTGTGTTCCATATGACGAGCAAGCTGTTGACTTGACACAACCTAGCTCGGCCCTGTAACCTCGCTCACCTATGCGCCGCCTGCCTCCAACGATCGCCGTCGTCGACCGTCAACTGTGCGACGAGTGCGGTCTCTGCATGCCGCTCTGCCCGCCCGCCGCGATCGAGATGCGGCGCGAGGGGCTCGTCGTTTTCGCCGAGACATGCACCGGCTGCGGCAAGTGCATCGCGCCCTGCCCTGTCGGCGCGCTGCTGATGGTTCCGAACCCACTGCTCGCCGCGTCGCTGCCGTCGGCATGAGCGAGGAACGTTGCGATGTGCTGGTCGTCGGCGGCGGACCCGCTGGCCTGGTCGCCGCGCGTGAGGCGTGCGCCGCCGACTCGGCGCTGGAGGTTCTCGTTCTCGAGCGCGATCGTGCAGTCGGTGCACCGGTCCGGTGCGGCGAAGGCGTGGGGATGAAAGGCGTTGCGGAGTTCCTCGATCCGACGGGAGCGAACTGGATATCGCGGCGGATCACGCGCGTGATCTTCTGGGCGCCTGACGGTACGGAGGTCCGCGTCGCCGAGGGTGACGTGGGTTACATCCTCGACCGCACACGCTTCGAGCCGGCGCTCGCCGCCGACGCCGGCCGTGAGGGAGCCGAGATTCGCACCGGCACCGAGGTGGTCGGCATCGCCCGCGACGGCGCGGGCTGGATCGCCCGCACGCGCGGCCCGCGCGGGGACGGCACGGTGCGCGCACGCTTCATCATCGGGGCCGATGGCGTCGAGAGCATGATCGGTCGCTGGGCCGGACTCGACACGCGCGTCCCGTCGCGCGACATGGAGAGCTGCGCGCAGTACGTCGTGTCAGGGATCGATTTCGATCCGGACGCGATCTACCTGCACTTCGGTGATCAGCTCGCGCCGGGCGGTTACGCCTGGGTATTTCCGAAATCGGAAGGCGTCGCCAACGTCGGTCTCGGCATGGTCGCCCTGAAAGGCGACGGCCGGCCGGCTCGCGAGTGGCTCCACGCGTATCTCGATCGCTACTTCCCGACCGGCACGCGGACTGGCTACACCGTCGGCGGTGTCATCGTGCACACCACCGTGAAGCGCACGGTGGCCGACGCCCTCATCCTCTGCGGCGACTCGGCCCACATGATCAACCCGCTGTCCGGCGGCGGGATCGTCACCGCGATGAAGGCCGGGCGCCTCGCCGGCCGCGCCGCGGCCAGCGCACTGGCCGCGGGCGACACGAGCGCCGCGCGGCTGCAGCGCTATCACAGCGACTGGATGTCGCTGATGGGCGACGATCACGAGCGCTTCTACCGCATCAAGGAAGCGCTCAACAAGTTCGACGACGAGTTCTACAATCGCCTCGCCCGCACGGTCAACGGGATCGCCCCCGACAAGCGTACGTTAGGCAGGGTGTTCGCCCAGGCATTGATGCAGCACCCGACGCTCCTTCCCGTCGCGGCGCGCTACTTCGTCTGACCGCGCGCCGCGCTCACTTGTAGCGCAGCTTCGCGGCGACGATCGCGACATTGAGCAAAACCATCCCGACGTTGGTCGCGACGACCGGCCAGTCCCGGATCAAGGCGCCGTAGAGCATCCAGAGCACGCCCGACGTCACGAGCAGCGCGAACATACCCATCGAAAGGTCGCGTGTCTGCCGGGTGCGCCAGGCGCGAATGGCCTGCGGCAGGAAGGAGAGCACGGTCACCGACCCGGCCGCATAGCCGAGGTATGAAACGTTGTCGGTCATGGAGCGAGCGGGTTGCAGTGACAGGAACGCTGAGCGTCAGGCGGGGACGCCCATCTCCGCGTTGAGCGGCCCGCCGCGAATCGTCAGCCAATCGGTGCGCACGCGTTCCCATTCCTGGATGAGCAGCCCGTGCTCCTCGAACAGTGCACGAATCTGGCTGGGATCATAACCGCAGATCTCCTCCAGGACGGGGACCAGTACGCTCAGTGCATCATCGCTGATAACCGTGCGCCGCGCAATCTGGGCGATGTGCCGGGCCTCGGATGCCGCGATGGTCAGGCCATCGCCACGATTGACGTGCAGCATCACATGGATGTCCGAGCTCCCATCGCCGACATAGACCACGCGCTCGCGGGGAACATCAAGCTTTGCTCGAAGCTCGTCGACCGCTGCGACCTTTCCGTAACCGGCCGGGACGCGCCGGATCGAGCACACCTCACCCGATTCGCGATCGAAGTCGAAGCGCGTTGCGATGATGTTTTCTCGCGGGACAATCCCCTCGAGCGCGGAGTGGACGACCACCTCCGGCGCGGCGGATACGACGTAGAAGTCGAAGGTAAATCCGTCGATCCCCTGCTGAAGAAAATCGACGAGGAGCGCAATGTTGCGCTTGAGCCGGATGCGCCGCCCGACCTCGATGAGGTGCTCGACGCGCACGCGCCGAAACTCGGGATCGTGCCGCAAAAGGTACGCGAGCTCCGCCCCGGACTGCACAAAGTTCAGCCGGGAGAGGTCACCGACGCGATCGAGGAATCGTTCGATGCCAAGCATTTCGCTGAGCACTGCTCCGGAATCGTTGAAGCTCAGCGTCTGGTCGAAGTCGCTGACGAGCAAGTAATGCTTCCGCATTCGCTGCGTGTCCTCCGCAAAGGGCCGTGCGGCTGCCTTGCCGCGCGCGCCAGGGAAAATCAAAACGCCCCCGCGTTCACTCGAACGCGAGGGCGAGAGCAGATCCTGTCGAGATCGTGTCATCCCCATCGCGTCCGCGACGTGCGCGCCGAGTTCCGTCCGAAGTCCCGGCGGAATGCGACGCACCACGACATGATGTTGAGCGAGCGTGAAGACATGGAGGCATTGATGACAGGAAGTCGCCAGGGCGTCGGCGACACATCAAGACTAGCCGGCCGCACTTTCGGTGTCAACGATTTCGTGGATCATTCGCATGGATTGCAGTACAATGTGCACAAACATGGACGAATTGTTGCCATAACGTGTCACAAATCACGTCCGGCGAGCAAATTTCGCGCTAAAACCGTCCGGCATCGCCTGTGGCGCACTGCCCCCCGCCGAGCCGATGGCTCCGGTCAAAGCATCGTCCGGCGCTGCGCCAAAGACCAGCAGCGTCGTGAACGGGGGCTCCTGCGCGGCGGGGCCGTGCGCCGAATCGATCGTTCGAAGCAGTGCGACGAGATGATCGGCGGGCGACAGTCCGTCGATCATGCGGAACACCGACAGCTCGCGTTCGACGCCGTCACGCCGGCGTCGCGTCCATTCACCCTCGATCGCGGCGCGATTGCCCGGGCTGTCCACGATCCAGACAGGCATGCGCTCGGCGAGCGGTTGAAGAGCAGCGCCGAAGTTGTCGTCGAGGACGATTGCGACTGTCGTGAGATCGATGGGCATCGGGTTGGGAAGAATCGCCGATAAGTCTAATTGCCTGCGCGTCATCATCGCACCACGCACGTCCTGTCCTGCGCCCGTGTGCGCGTTGCTGCGCCGCCGTGCACCCGCTACCATCCGGCGACGCCTCCCCCACCCACCCAATGACCGCGCGCCACGACCCGTACGTCTCGCTCCGCAACGTAGACTTTCGCTGGTACGTAGCGAGCCTCGTCGTCTTCACGCTCGGTGCGCAGATCCAGGCTGTGGTTGTCGCGTGGCAGGTGTATGCTCTGACGAAGGATCCGCTCTCGCTGGGCCTCGTCGGACTGGCTGAAGCGCTCCCGTTCATCGGCGCGGCGCTCTACGCGGGACACGTTGCCGACCGCCACGACCGGAAGCTGCTCTCGCTTGCGTCGATGGTGGTTCAGGCGCTCTGCGCGCTTGCGCTGCTCGCCCTGACGCTGCGGCCGGAATGGATAAACGCGCAGCGTGTCTGGCCGATCTACGCGGTGATGACATTGAGCGGGCTGGCGCGCAGTTTCCTCGCCCCGGCGCGCACCGCGCTCGGCGCTGAGATCGTCCCGCGAGATACCTACGCGAACGCTGTCGCGTGGCGCTCCTCACTCTGGCAGTTCGCCGCGGTGATCGGACCTGCGCTCGGTGGCCTGCTCTATGGCTTCTCTGGTGCGCTGGTCTCGTACGCGAGCGAGCTCGCGCTCTGTATCCTCGCGCCGTTGCTGTTCGCACGCGTTGCGTACACTGCTCGACCGGTCACACCGATTGAAGGGACAATCGGCGACAACCTGACGGTCGGCATTCGCTTCCTCCTCGGTCAGCCGCAGCTGCTCGCCGCACAGCTGCTCGATCTCCTGTCCGTGTTGTTCGGTGGCGCTCCGGCACTGCTGCCGATCTTCGCCGCCGAGATGCTCCACGTCGGACCCCAGGGACTTGGCGTGCTCCGCGCAGCGCCGGCGGCCGGTGCGGTCGTGATGTCGGTGCTGTTGACACATCGCCGGCTGCGGCGCGCCGGGCGTGCGTTATTCGTGGCGGTCGCGATCTTCGGCCTCTGCTGGATCTTCTTCGCCCTGTCACACTCGTTCTGGTGGTCGCTGGCACTGCTCGCAGTGAGCGGGATGGCGGACAATGTCAGCGTCGTCATTCGCTCGACACTGTTGAATCTTCGAACACCAGCGCACCTGTTGGGCCGCGTATCCGCAGTCAACCAGATTTTCATCGGCTCATCGAACGAAATCGGAGAGTTTGAATCGGGGGTAACCGCCCGGCTATTCGGTGCGGTGCGGGCGGTGGTGATCGGCGGCGTCATAACGCTTGGCGTCGTCGGGGCAACGGCCTGGGCGACGCCATCCCTCCGCGAGCTGGACGAGCTTAGCTGAGGTGCCCACCCGAACGTTGCAATCGCGCCATTGAGCGACGAAGCGGGACGGCGTTCGAGGGCGCCGCGAGCGCTGGCGTACGATGTGCTGTTCCTCCGGCCGGGAATCGGCCCTGGCGCTGGACCCGGGCACCTACTTCAAGCACATTGTTGACATGATACGAGACGAGACGGAAACACTCGCGAAAGTAGAGGTGCTGGACGACCTCGAGCCCGTGGTGCAGCAACTGATGGAGGCGCACGAGGCGAAGCGAGTGCTGTGGTTCCCCAGCGAGCTTCTCGCGCCGCCGCCCGACACGGACCCCGACCGCCATGTGAAGGAGCTCCGCGAGCGTGCCGAGGGAATCAGCCTCCCCGCCCGGGTCGCCCTCGCCCTCAACCTGCTGACGGAAGAGGGCCTTCCCCACTTTCACCGACTGCTCGCGGCCTACCTCGGCGGCGATACCTTCTGGTCGAAGTGGACGAACCTCTGGACGGCCGAGGAAGATCGCCACGGCGCGGTGCTCCACGACTACTCACGGGATAGCCGGATCCTCAACAATCCGATCCTCGAGCGGATGCAGTTCGAGTATCTCAAGGCTGGATTCGAGCCGGCGTGGGACAAGGATCCCTACCGGGTGTTCGTCTATACCACGCTGCAGGAGCGCGCGACGCAGGTCAGCCACGCCAACACCGGCAAGCTCGCGTCGGGATGGGAACCGACGATCGGCGAGGTGCTGGCCAATGTCGCGAAGGAGGAAGCGCGCCACTACACCTTCTACCGCACAATCTTCAAGGAAGTGCTGGTCCGCGACCCGAACCGCGCGCTGGCATCGGCCGCCGAGATCATGCCGTCGATCGACATGCCGGGCGTGAACATGCCGCACTTCCGGGAGATGGGCGACGTGATTCGCCGCGCCGGCATTTACGGCCCGCGCGATTACCTGAAGATCGTCGAGGAGCAGATCAAGTTCTGGGCGATCGACGCGGTCGATGGGCTCGACGAAATCGGGAAGCGCGCGCAGGAAAAGATCCTCGCAATCCCGGCTCGCCTGGAGCGGATCGCCGACGCGATGGAGACGCGAACCCGCGCCAAGACGTTCACCTTCGCAGTCGCGTTTGCCAAGGAATTCAACATGGCGTAGTGCGCGGCGGCCTGCTGCTGACCATGCAAAAGGGCGCTCCCGAGGGAGCGCCCTTTTTGCCGCCGCCTAACGTTTACCGCTCGGCGCAAGACAGCTCAGCGACCGCCCCCGCTCCGGCCGCCACCGCTACGGCCTCCGCGTCCCTGGCCGCCGCTGTTCCCGGCCCCGCCCCCGCCCCCGCCGCGTGCCGGGGCCGAGCCGCCGCGGCCGCCCGGCGACGCCGAGCGTCGCGCCGCGTTGGCGGCGGCGCGCTTGCGATCTTCCGCCTTGCGCTGGCGGATCTGCGCGATCCGTTCGCGCGCCGGGATTTCGAGCTGTGTCGTTGGCTTCGCATGGTATTCGAAGCCGGGGACCGTTACCCGCGGCAACTGCTTGCCGATCGCGCGCTCGATCGCACGCAACTCGCCTTCTTCATCCGGCGAGAAGAAGGTGTAGGCGTCGCCGGTCGCTTCGGCGCGACCGGTCCTGCCGACGCGGTGGATGTAATCGTCCGGCACGACGGGCACGTCGAAGTTCACGACGTGCCCGAGTTCTTCGACGTCGATGCCACGCGCCGCGATGTCCGTGGCGACGAGCACGCGATGCTTTCCGCTCTTGAAGCCGGCAAGCGCCGCGGTCCGCTGCGCCTGCGAGCGATTGCCGTGAATGCGTTCGGCGGAAATTCCCTTCTTCACGAGAAATTCGGAAAGCCGGTTCGCGCGGTGCTTGGTCCGCGTGAACACGAGCGCCTCGTTGATCTCGCCGCGCTCGAGCAGGGTGAGGAAGAGCGCGGCCTTCAACTCCTGCGGCACGGGGTAGACCGCCTGCGTGATGCCGACCGCGGGCGTCGCCGTCCGCTCGAGGTTCACCGTGAACGGCGAATGCAGCATTTCCTCAGCGAGCTTCCGGATCGGACCGGGCATCGTCGCGCTGAAGAACAGTGTCTGCCGCTTCGCGGGGACGTGGCGCAGGATCTTCCGGATTTCCGGCAGGAAGCCCATGTCGAGCATGCGGTCGGCTTCGTCGAGCACGAGGTGTTCGACCGAGGAGAAATCCGCGTACGACGAACGCAAGTGATCGAGGAGGCGGCCTGGCGTCGCGACGATCACGTCGATCCCGCTGCGGAGTGCGTGCTCCTGCGGGCCCATCGCGACACCGCCAATAATGGCGGCGGCGGTGATCGGTGTGTGGATCGCGATGGCGTTGAACTGTTCGACGATTTGCGCGGCGAGCTCGCGCGTCGGCGCGAGGACGAGCGCGCGCGTGCGCTTGCGGGGCTTGCCGATCAGCTTCTGGACGATCGGGATGACGAATGCCGCCGTCTTGCCGCTGCCGGTGGTGGCGCAGGCAAGGACATCTTTTCCGGAAAGTGCTGGCGGCAGCGCGTCGCTCTGGATTCGTGTGGGACGAGCGTAGCCGAGCTCCTTCAACCCGCGCATGATGTCAGGGTGGAGCTCGAGTGCAGAAAATGACAACTGATCAGGGGACGTGAGGAAAACGGCGCAGCAGACTGTGCCTGAAAGGTAGTCGATATCGAGTCCCGACGCCTCGAATCGACCCGGTCAGAGGCGATCCAGCAGTGGGCGCGTCCGCTCGCTGGTGACGTTGCCCGTGTTGAGTGTCGCAGCCGGCTCGAAGAGCACGACCTCGACCTCTTCATCGGCCACCGGGCGATGATCAACGCCGCGCGGAACGATGAGGAAATCGCCGGCAGCGAGCGTCACGCTGCGATCGCGGAACTCCATCCGGAAGGTGCCGCGGTGCACGAGGAAGAGTTCATCCTCGTGCACGTGGTGATGCCATTCCAATGCGCCGCGAAACTTGGCCAGCTTCACCATCTGACCATTCAGCTCGCCGACGATCTTTGGTGACCAATGATCCTCGAACTGGTCGAACTTTTCGGCGAGCGAGACAGGCTGCGGGGTTGCGGATGGCGGCTGATGGCCGCTCGGCGGCGAACTCGGACGGGTCATCGCGGTACCTGCCCGCCGAGCGGGCGTTCGTGTCCTGCCTAACGGTGACAAGGGGACGATCATCCAGAAACTAGCCGCAGCGGCGGACGCGCGGCACCCTCCAGCCGCTGCATCACACGGCCGTTGCCATCGCGTACGCCCCGTCGACATCTTGAGGGACGCGCTTTCCTTCACCTTTCAGGCCGGGCATGCACAACTTTTTCTCTCTCCGCAACATGGCGTCGGGCTGCCTCCTGCTCGCTACCGCACTGGCGGCCGCCGGCGCGCCCATGCTCGCGCAGCAGCCCGCTGCGGTCACCGCCGCCGACTACGCCCGCGCTGAACGTTTTCTCGCGCCAACGGTGTCGCCGCTGGTCTCTGGCGCGCGCGTCGCGCCGGCGTGGCTGGCCGGCGACCGATTCTGGTACGCGAACAGCACCGCCGCCGGCACCGAGTTCATCGTCGTCGATCCGGCACGCGGAACGCGCGCCGCAGCGTTCGATCAGGCGCGGGTTGCCGCGTCGCTGTCAGCCGCAGCGGGCAAGCCGTACGACGCGATGCACCTGCCCTTCCGGAGCTTCGAGTTCGGCGCTGACGGGCAGGTCATCACGTTCACGCTCGAGAAGCGGCGATGGAGCTGCAACCCGAAGACGGGGCGATGCGACGCGGCGGTGGACGAGCGCGAGTCGGCGTCGGGAATTACCGCTGTGCCGCCGAGCGTGGTCTCGCCTGATGGCCGGCGCGCCGCATTCATTCGCGATTACAACCTGTGGGTCCGCGACCTCCCGTCCGGCCGTGAACACCAGTTGACGCGCGACGGCATCAAGGACTACGGATATGCCACCGACAACGCCGGTTGGATCCAGAGCGACGACGCGATTCTCCTCTGGTCTCCGGATTCGCGGAAGATCGCGACCTTCCAGCAGGATCAGCGGAATGTCGGTGAGATGTATCTGGTACCGACCGTCGTCGGGCATCCGGTGCTCCGCGCGTGGAAGTACCCGTTGCCTGGCGACAGCGTCGTCTCGATGATCGAGCGGGTCATCATCGACGTCGACAGCGCGAAGGTGACGCGACTGCAGATGCCGCCCGATCAGCACAGATCGACGTTGTGCGATCACGTCACGTGCGACGCTGGCGAATGGGCCGATGTGGAATGGTACCCGGACGGGTCGCACCTCGCATTCGTCTCGAGCGCGCGCGATCACAAGTCGGCCACGCTGCGCGTCGCCGATGCGCGCACCGGCGCGGTGCGCAATGTCTACACGGAGACAGTCGCGACCCAGTACGAGTCGGGAAATGGCGCGGTGAACTGGCGCGTGCTGCCGGCGTCGAACGAGTTCCTCTGGTTCTCCGAGCGCGACGACTGGGGACAGCTCTATCTGTACGACCTCACGACGGGAAAGCTGAAGAGCAAAGTCACATCAGGCACCGGCAACGTGACGCAGCTGTTGCGGATCGACGCGGCGACGCGAACCATCTGGTTCGAAGGTGTTGGCAAGACGCCGGGCGATCCGTACTTCCGCCGTGTCTATCGCATCCAGCTCGACGGCAAGCGCCTGACGTTGCTGACACCGGAGGACGCCGATCACAGCGTCAGCCTGTCGCCGTCGGGTCGCTTCTTCGTCGATAGCTATTCACGGCCTGACGTTCCTCCGGTGACGGTGGTGCGCGATCTTGGCGGACGCCTGGTCTCGACGATCGAGCGAGCGGACATCACGCGACTCGTCGCCGCGGGCTGGAAGCCGCCGACGCCGATTACCGTCAAGGCGCGCGATGGCAAGACCGATCTCTATGGGCTGCTTTACACGCCGACGAATCTCGACTCGACGCGTCGGTATCCGATCGTCAATCACGTCTATCCCGGCCCGCAGACCGGCAGCGTCGGCGGCCGCGGCTTCGCGCCGGCGCGCGGTGACGCGCAGGCACTCGCCGAGCTCGGGTTCGTCGTCGTCGAGATTGACGGAATGGGTACGCCCTGGCGCTCGAAGACATTCCACGACGCGTATTACGCCCGCATGGGCGACAACACCCTGCCCGACCAGGTGGCCGCGATGCGTGAGCTCGCCCGCCGCTACCGCTGGATCGACATCGATCGCGCCGGGATTTATGGACACTCGGGCGGCGGGTTTGCCGCGGCGGACGCGATGTTCCGCTATCCCGATTTCTTCAAGGTCGGGATATCCGAATCGGGGAACCACGACAACCGCGTCTACGAGGACGACTGGGGCGAGCGCTATCAGGGGTTGCTGTCACGCCTGCCTAACGGCAGCGACAACTATGACGCGGAAGCAAACCAGCCCCAGGCGAACAACCTCAAGGGCAAGCTGCTGCTCGCTCACGGGACGATGGACGACAACGTCCCGCCCGACAACACGCTGCTCGTCGTCGAGGCGCTGATCAGGGCGAACAAGGATTTCGACCTGCTGATGCTGCCTAACCGGACGCACGGTTACGGCCCGATGTCGAATTACATGACCCGCCGGCGCTGGGACTACTTCGTCCGGAACCTCCTCGGCGCCGAGCCACCGAAGGAATACCGGATCGGGGGTGCGGCGGTCGCACGTTAGGCATGTCCAGTGACGAAGCAGAGCGCGGGGGGACGGTGATTGCCGGCCCCCCGCGCTCTCTTCCGCCTCCGCCCGAGTCAGGCGGCCGGCTTTGTCAGTATCAGCTGGAAGGGACCGGTGCCGTGAAGCTGGACGACGGTTTCGCCGTGCGCCATTCCGAAGTGCGACATCTTGCCCGGCGCGTACAGGAAGTCGCCGGGCATGTAGCTTTTCAGCGCACTCGCCATGTACCGCTCTCCCATCGCCAGCATCAGGTTGCCCTGGAGGACGGTGACATGTTCGCCCTCGGGGTGCCAGTGCGGTGGGATGACATATCCGTCGGGGAACTTGAGGCGCATCGTGTAATCACCATTCTTCGACGGATCCCCGTGGAGGACCGTCATCTTCACGCCGCTCGGCACTCCCGGGACAACCAGATCCGACCATTGGAGCCCGGCGGCTCCCTGCATCTGAACGTCCATTCCATCCATCATTGCGACCGGCGCCGGTGCTGGCATTGGCAGGTCGCTGTTCGCCATGTCGCTCGCGATCAGCCACTGGCCGTCGATCTTCTGCCAGCCGGTCGTGTACTTGCCGACGTCGTTGACGCGACCCTGCGGCCCATCGAACGACAGCTGGTACGTGCCGACGTCGGTCGCGAGGTCGCCCGATCGTGCGACGGTGATCGAGGTCGGCGTGAACGTCATCGCGAAATTCGGGAGACCGAGCATCGATCCCCAGACGCTGCCAATCGCCGCGCGTCCCGTCGCCTTCGGCGCGTTGGCCATCATCAGCGCCGCGTTAGGCGCGTAGTAATTGACCAGCGCCGCCTGATCGCGCGCCGCCAGGCTCTGCACCATGCGCTGGTCGATCTGCCGGATCGCCGCGCTCTCGCTTTCAGTGTTCACTCGCGGGACGCTCGCGCACGCGGCGAGCGCACAGGAAGAAAGCAGTGCCAGCTGCTGCCGAGTCAACCGCATCATGCTCACCTCCGAAAGGATGGGAGAAAATCAGCCCGGAGGAACTATACCCTCCCCGAGAATCGCCGCAATACCGGCCAGCTCCGCCTCGCTCAGCGCCAGCCGGTCGAGCGCTGCAACACTGTTCTCCACCTGTGCCACCCGGCTCGCCCCGATGATCGCCGATGTCACCCGCGGATCGCGCAGTACCCAGGCGAGGGCGAGCTGGGCGAGTGACTGACCGCGCGAAGTGGCGATCGCATTGAGCCGCTCGAGCTGGGCGATCCCCTGCGGCGTGATCGCCTCTGGCCGCAACGCGCCGTGATCCTTGGATGCGCGCGACCCTGCCGGAATTCCCCGCAGATACTTGTCGCTGAGGAAACCCTGGGCGAGCGGCGAAAACACGACGCAGCCGATCCCCTCAACGCCTAACGTCGGAAGCAGTCGAGGCTCGATATCGCGCACCAGCATGCTGTACTTGGGCTGGTGCACGAAGCAGCGCGTACCGAGATCACGCAGCATGGCCGCGGCAGCGCGTGTCTGGTCGGCGTCGTATGACGAAACGCCGACGTAGAGCGCCTTCCCCTGTTTCACAGCGTCGGAGAGCGCGCTCATGCTCTCCTCGAGCGGAACGTCAGCCGTTGGCCGATGGTGATAGAAGATGTCGACGTAGTCGAGTCCCATTCGCTTCAGACTCTGGTCGAGGCTCGACAACATGTACTTGCGCGAGCCACCCTCGCCGTACGGGCCGGGCCACATCCGGTAGCCGGCCTTCGTCGAGATGATCAGCTCATCCCGGTGACCGGCCAGGTCGCGCGTGAGCACTCGCCCGAACGTCTCTTCGGCCGATCCAGCCTCGGGACCGTAGTTGTTGGCGAGATCGAAGTGCGTGATCCCCAATTCGAATGCGCGCCGGCACATCGCGCGCGATTCCTCGAACGGATCGACGGTCCCGAAGTTGTGCCAGAGCCCGAGTGAAATGAGCGGCAGGTCAACGCCGCTGTTCCCGCAGCGGCGGTATTGCATCCGGTCGTAGGGAGGAGTGATGGTCATGATGGGATCCGGCGCAGTCGAACCATCGGACGCGTGGGCGCGACGCGCGCGAGCGAGCAATATCGAGCGATCATTTGGCTGCATCCCGGGTGCGAGGCGTCTTTCGGTGTGGTTGGCCGGTGCCGCTGAACATGGCATCCATCGCGACAGCGAGGAAGGCGAACGGTGCGTTCCAGTTGATCGCAACCTCGTTCGACGCATAGCTGCAGATATTGTCGACATAGGACGTAGCCGGCAACGTCGAGGGGTAGCCGCCACACTGGTCCTGCTGGCCAGGATTCGGCCCGCCGACGAGCAGCCCTGGGATGGGCGCGTCGACGGTGTCCGACGCCGACAGCCGATGATGCGGCGACTGCGGAGAGCGGCTTCCGTAGCCGATCACGAACGAGTAGCCGGTGGCGTTGCGGCCGAGCAGGTAGTCGAGTGCGGCGACGGCGGCATTGCGATAGGCCGTGTCGCCCGTCAGGCGATACGCCTGGATCAGCACCACTCCCTCATTCGCCGCGACCGCGTTGCTCCCCCAGACCCAGTCTTCCGCTCCACCGATCGGCACCCGATACGGCGACGATCTCGCGCGCGCCACCAGTGTCTCGGCGAGCGAGAGTAGTTGCGTCTTGAGCGCGCTGGTGTCAGCGGTGTTGGCAAGTGTCGCCCGTCGTTCGAGCAGCGTGAAGAGACCGAGGGCGCGGACGGATCCCCACGAGGGGACGCCTAACGGTTGAGCCGCCGGCAACGCCGCGGCCACGTAGAAGCTGTCAGCGCCGGTCGCGGCGAACAACTCGGCCCCCGCCCATGACCGCTCGTCGCCCAAATCGCCGTCGCCGTACTCCCCGGTTTCGATGCGCGGCGCGAAGCGTTCGTTCAACGCGGCCTGGTCGTAGACGATGTCGGGATGGAGCCGTGCCCAGCCCCAAGCCGCCGTTGCGGCCGTGAGCAGCGAGTCGGACAAGCCGGGCAAGGCGCGCGGATACCGCCGCGCGATCCTCGACGCGTGCGCCATGACCGCTGCGAAATCGAGTGTCGCCGCGGTGGACTTCTCGACGACGTAGCGCAACGCGGTTGCTTCGTCCGGCCGCTCGAACCGGTCGAATAGCGCGTCGGTCAGCTTGTGATACACGCCGCCATCGGCCGGATCCTGCATCGTCTGCATCCAGCGCAGATTCCAGAGGGCCTCAGCGAGCAGATCGGGCAGTGGGCCCCCGCTCTCCGGGATGTTCGTCCCGAGCCGTGCGAGGTACCGTGGGTACTGCTCGCTCAGCAGGAGCAGCGTGTAGGTGCTGATCCCCGAGTTGACGATGTACTTGTTATAATCGCCGGCATCGTACCAGCCACCCGGCGACGCGATCGTGCTGCCCGCGAGACGCAACGGCCCGGCCGCCGACGGATGCACCAGCACCGCCGTGTCGGGATGACCGGCCGCTCGACTCCACCGGCCGGCGTAGCGCGGCTCGAGCGCGATCGATGCGCGCTGGAAGTAGAACGCCTTCACCGACGCACGCGCGACGTCCCGCAACGCGGCGGGCTGGATGCGGAATGGATACGACCGACCGACGCCGTCGACGACGACGGCGTACCTTCCCGGCCTGCGGAGCCGCGTGAAGTTGGCAATCCGGATCGTCTCGCCCGATGCCGCCCACTCCCTCGGAGCGGTGAGCCGCCCACGGAGCACCACTCGTCCCCGGGGCCAGGTGACAATGGCGTACGCGCGCGCGCTGCTGTCAGCGACGATCGCGACCTTCGGGGACGCTGGATAGAACCCGATCTGGTTGATCCTGATCGCGGGGGACGCGGCTGCGTCCTGCGCTTGCGTCCTCAACGGGCCGACGAGCAGCAGCATCGGCGCGACCACCCTGAGCGCGCTCAGCGTTCCCCACGACCGCCGCCGGGATACCGTTAGGCGCGTCGGAAGGTCTGGCCCGGCGAGCCGGTGGCTGGTAGACATCGCGCCGGCGTTCAGTCGCCGGCGAGCGCTTCGATCGCCGGAACCGGAATCGTCGCCGACCCTTCCCGCCAGCGCTTCCAGAGGGAGGTACCCACCGCACAGCGGTTCGCGCCTAACGCTCCCCATCGTTCGACCGCCGCCAGCGGACCGATGCCGGGCATCGGCAGCGACCACGGATACACCGGCAGTCGGGTGATGATCATCGAATTGCCGTCCCACTGTCCGGCCAGTCCGAAGCCGCTATCGTAGCCTTCGGCCGCGGCGAGCGTCGCCTCGCGAAGCCCGGCCGCGCCGAATGGATAACTGACCGCGCGTGGGGGATGGCCGAGCGCCGCGACCATCGCTGCGCGCGATCGCGCCATCTCGCGGCGTACAGCACCATCGCCCAGCCAGGTGAGCCGCCGGTGCGTCGCCGTATGCGACGCGAAGCTGATCCCGCGCGCCTCCCATCGCCGGATGTCCCGCCAGGCGAGGTGCGCAAACCGGCGCCCGCCGTATGCGACATCCCATTCGTTCAGCCGCCCGGCGTACTCGGTAATCACGAAGCATGTCGCAGTAAAGCCGAGCGACTGGATCACCGGAAACGCGTACTCCCTCAGTCCGCGGTAGGCGTCGTCGAAGGTGATCGCGACTTCCTTCGCGCCGACCGCCCGCTCACCACGCGCACAGGCGATCAGCTGATCGAGCGTTAGGCTCGTCCAGCCATCAGCGGCGAATCGTTCCAGCTGCCGCGCGAAACGGCGCGGCGACAGGCGCGTAACCCCCAACTCGAGGCGGCGCTCAATCTTGTGATAGCAGAGGATATGCGGCAACGCCGGACGCGCGGCGGCGTCGGTCAGCGGGCCGCCGAAAAAAGGCGCGGGCACGGCGCTCGAAAGTTCAAGAGCCGTGCCCGCCACGATTTACGCGCCTCTCCGGGGTCGGGCTCGCGTCCAGCGTCCTACGCGACGAACTTCGCCGCCGCTTCCACCGGCAACCCAAACGCCTGCCCGACCGCCGGGTACGTCACCGTTCCGCCGACCATGTTCAGTCCCTTGAGCAGCGCGCCATTGTCCCGGAGCGCCTGCTTCCATCCCTTGTTCGCCAGCTGCAACGCATAGGGCAGCGTCGCATTGGTGAGCGCGAACGTCGATGTGCGCGGCACCGCACCCGGCATGTTCGCCACCGCGTAGTGAATGACGCCGTCCACCACGTACGTCGGGTTCTCGTGCGTCGTCGGATGGATCGTCTCGACACATCCGCCCTGGTCGACCGCGACGTCGACGATCACCGAGCCCTGGCGCATCGTCTTCAGGTCACCTTTGAGGATCAGCTTCGGCGCGATCGCGCCCGGCACCAGCACGCCGCCGATCACCAGGTCGGCGTCGGTGATCTGCTCGAGGATGGCGAACCGGTTCGAGTGTAGCAGCTGCACGTTTGCTGGCATCACGTCGCTCAGGTAGCGCAGCCGCTCCAGGGAGAGATCGAGGATCACGACGTGCGCGCCCATCCCGGCCGCCATCTTCGCCGCGTTGATCCCGACGACCCCGCCGCCGAGGATCACGACTTTCGCCGGTAGCACGCCGGGGACGCCACCGAGCAGAACCCCGCGTCCGCCAAAGATCTTCTCCAGGTACTTCGCACCCTCCTGGACCGCCATCCGCCCCGCGACCTCTGACATCGGCGTCAGCAGCGGCAGCTCGCGGCTGGGCAGTTCCACCGTCTCGTACGCGATGCAGATCGCCTTGCTGGCGATGTGTGCGCGCGTGAGCTTCTCATCGGCCGCGAAATGGAAGTACGTGAAGATCACCTGCCCGTCGCGCATGTGCGGCCATTCGCGCTCGATCGGCTCCTTCACCTTCATGATCATGTCGGCGTCCTTCCACACCGCCGCCGCGTCGGGCGCGATTCGCGCGCCGGCCTTCACATACAGGTCGTCGCTGAATCCGCTCCCCTCACCCGCACCCTTCTCCACCGTCACCGAGTGACCACCGGTCACCAGGGCCAGTGCACCGGCCGGCACGAGCGCCACGCGGTTCTCGTTCGTCTTGATCTCTTTTGGTACGCCGATCTTCATGTGATGAAACGGTAGAAACGTGGATTGAGATGGCCTCGGCGCACCGTTAGGCGGCAGCCGTCGGTCCGAGACTGAGAATGGTCTGGCGCTCGGGAGCGAAGAACTCGGCGGAGACTGCAGCGACGTCGTCCTGGGTGATCGCGTCGATCAGCGCCAGCGTCTCGTCGAGCGTCCGGTACTCCTCCCCATACAGCTCGGTCCCCGCCGCGCGATACATCTTCGACGACGGACTCTCCAGCGAGAGCGTGAGCTGCCCCTTCAACTGCGACTTCGCCGACACGAGCTCGTCGGCCGGCAGCCCCTCGCGCGCAACGCGTCCGAGTTCTTCCATGATCACCTCGACCGCCTGCTGCGCGGTCGCCGGTCCGGTGCCGACGTACACTCCGTGCGAGCCGGTATCGATGTGAAAGCTCTGGAAGCCGTACACCGAGTAGGCGAGTCCGAGTTCCTCGCGCACGCGCTGGAATAGCCGCGAACTCATCCCGCCGCCGAGCATCACCCCGACAAGAACAATGGGATACCGGCGCGGATCGCTGTACGGCACCGTCACCGATCCGAGCACGACGTGCGTTTGCGCGCCCTCCCGCTCGACATGCTTCGTCACTGCCGCGGCGCCAGCCGGTGGCACCGTGCGCAGCGTGCTCACGTCGCGCGATTGCGCATCGCCCCACCCGGTCCGCTGCAACTCGTCGATCAGCGTTTCGTGCTCGACGTTGCCCGACGCTGCGACGACAATGTTGTTCGGTGCGTACGCAGTCTCGTGCAACGCCTTCAGCTCGCGCACGCCGAGCTTCGACACACTTTCGCGCGTTCCGAGAATCGAGTAGCCATAGGGATGCTCGCCCCACAGCGCCTCGTTGTGCAGCTCGAAGACGAGATCGTCAGGCGTGTCGTCCACCATGCTGATCTCCTCGAGCACCACCTTCCGCTCGAGCTTGAGATCATCTGACCGGATCGCCGGACGGAACACGAGGTCGGCGATCACGTCCGCCGCCTGGTGCAGGTGCTCGTCGAGCACGCGCGCCTGGAAGGACGTGTGTTCTCGTGCGGTGTACGCGTCGAGCGAACCACCGAGCTGCTCGAGCGCGAGCGCGACGTCGCGCGCCGAGCGGGTCGCCGTGCCCTTGAACACCATGTGCTCGAGGAGATGCGACACGCCCATCCGATCACGCGCTTCGTGTATCGATGCGGCGCGCACCCATGCTCCGAACGCCACTGACCGTACCCCCGGCATTCGCTCCGAGAGTACGGTCAGTCCGTTTTCGAGAACGGTGCGGCGGAGATCCGCCGCACCGTCTACAACAGTGCTCACTGCGACTTACCGTCCCCGGCCGCCACCGCGCCGCGGCGGCCGCCGCTCGCTGCCGCCCGATTCATCACCGGTGGCATCGCCATCGCCCGATCCTTCGGCGGCCATCGAACGTTCGCGGCCTGCACCGTCGCCGCCGTTCGATCCTTCGCGAGGCGGACGGTCGCCGCGATCACTGCGCGGCGGACGATCGCCACGCGGGCGCTCAGTCTCCTCCGGCATGCCTTCTGGACGCGGTACCAGCGCCTTCATCGACAGCCGGATGCGGCCGCGCTCGTCACGATCGACCAGCTTGACCTTCACGCGGTCGCCACGCTTGACGACATCCTCGGTCTTCTCCGTCCGGCCGTGCTGCAGTTCGGAGATGTGCACCAGACCCTCAGTGCCCGGCATGATCTCGACGAAGGCGCCGAACGCCGTCGTGCTCTTGACCGTGCCCTCGTAGACCGTGCCGATCTCCGGCTCGGCGGTGATTGCGGCAACCATCTGCCGGGCACGCTCCATCGCCTCGCCGCCGACCGCGGCGATCGTGACGGTGCCCGTGTCGTCGACGGTGATCTCGGCGCCAGTCTCTTCCTGGATGCCGCGGATCGTCTTGCCCTTCGGTCCGATCAAGTCGCCGATCTTCTCGGGGTTGATCATCATCGTCACGATGCGCGGCGCATACGGCGACAGGTCAGCGTTAGGCGTCGCCATCGCCTTGGCCATCTCGCCGAGGATGTGCAGCCGCCCGCGGCGCGCCTGCTCGAGCGCCTCGGTCATCAGGTCCAGCGACAGACCCATGATCTTGATGTCCATCTGGATCGAGGTGATTCCCTGCTCCGTGCCCGCCACCTTGAAGTCCATGTCGCCGAGGTGGTCTTCGGTGCCGAGGATGTCGGTGAGGATCGCGTAGCGGTCGTCTTCCTTGATCAGTCCCATCGCCACGCCGGCGACGGCACCGCGAAGCGGGACGCCGGCGTCGAACATCGCCAGGGAACCACCGCAGACCGACGCCATCGACGACGAGCCGTTCGACTCGAGCACGTCCGACACGATGCGGATCGTGTACGGGAACTCGGCGAAGTCGGGCAGCACGCCCTGCAGCGCGCGCTCGGCGAGGTTGCCGTGGCCGATCTCGCGGCGGCTGGTGCCGCGCATCGGGCGCACTTCACCGGTCGAGAAGGGCGGGAAGTTGTAGTGGAGCATGAACGACTTCGTCGTCTCGCCCGCCTCGTCGATGCTGTCGAGGCGCTGGACGTCATTGGCCGTGCCTAACGTGACGACGACGAGTGCCTGCGTCTGCCCGCGCGTGAACAGCGCCGAGCCGTGAACGCGCGGCAGCACCTTCGTGTCGATCGAGATCGACCGGACTTCGTCGAGCGCGCGGCCGTCGACACGCTTCTTCGTGTCGAGCACCTGGTCGCGCAACACACGGTACTCGACATCGCCGAGCATCTCGTGCACCGCCTTCGAGCCGTCGGGGAATTCGGTCGCCAGTTCCGTCGCGGCAGCCTTCTTCACCTTCTCGACCGCTTCGATACGGGTGTGCTTGTCGACCTGGTTTATCGCCTCGAGCATCTTGCCCTCGGCGAGTGCCTTCACGCGCGACGTCATCTTCGCGTCGGGCTCGGCCTTCGTCCATTCCATCTTCGGAGTGCGGCCCGCCTTGGCAAACAGCTCTTCCTGAATGGCGATCAGCTCGCGCACACCGCGCTGGCCGATCGTGATCGCCTGGATGACGTCCTTCTCGCTGATCTCGAGCGCGCCGCCCTCGACCATCACGATCGAGTCCTTCGAGCCGGAGACGACCAGCTCCATGTCGCTGTAGGCGAGCTGCGGGAACGTCGGGTTCAGCACCCACTTGTCCTCGACACGGCCGACGCGCGCACCGGCGATCGGGCCGGCGAACGGGATCTTGCTCGCATTCAGCGCGTAACTGACGGCGAGCAGCGCGGGCATGTCCGCGTCATTCTCCTGGTCGGCCGAGACGACGTAGATGAAGACCTGAACTTCGTTCTTGAATCCTTCCGGGAACAGCGGACGAATCGTGCGGTCGATGATACGACCGGCGAGAATCTCGCTGTCCTGCGGACGGCCCTCACGCTTGATGAAGCCGCCGGGAATCTTGCCCGCGGCGTAGGTCCGCTCCTTGTACTCGACGGTGAGCGGGAAGAACGGGAGCGTGCTTTGATTGTCGCTCACCGTGACCGCCGCGATCACCACCGTCTCGCCGAACGTCACTGTCGCCGAGCCCGCCGCCTGCTTCGCCATCCGCCCAGTCTCGATGATGAGAGGGCGGCCGGCGAAAGTCTTTTCGATTCTTTGCATCATTGCTTTACTGGCCTCTTTGAGACGGGCCTCATACGGCCCGTGGAAACGAGCCGGGAATGGCTCGGGAAAACGCAAAGCGCGCGGCCCGCACCGAGTGCGTCCGCGCGCATTGGGAGCTACTGACTGCTAGTAGCGGAGCCCAAGTTCCTGGATGATTTGCCGGTATCCGGCCAGGTCCGTCCGCTTCAGGTAGTCGAGGAGCCGGCGTCGTTTGCCAACCATTTTCAGCAAACCGCGGCGTCCGTGATGGTCCTTCTTGTGCGCTCTGAAGTGGTCCGTCAGGTAGTTGATCCGCTCGGTCAGAATCGCAACCTGGACACGTGTGCTTCCGGTGTCGGTGCCATGCGCCTGGTACTTCTCGATCGTCGATGCTTTTTGCAATGCCATGTGGTATATTCTCCGCACCCGTGGCGGCGTTCGCGCCCAATCGGTTGAAGCACGGTAATTTACAGTCGAGCCGCTCCCCTGTAAAGGCTCCCGCCACCAGTCGTCGCCACATTGCCAGAGCGCTTCCTCGGCCGCACCCTCGGACGCTTCCGCGTTGACGCCATCATCGGCGCTGGCGGGTTCGCCTGGGTCTACAAGGCTTACGATCCGGAACTCGACATCCCGGTCGCGCTCAAGATTCTCAAGCCGCAGTACGCGGGCGACGAGAAATTCGAGCAGCGATTCCGGCGCGAGGCGTCGACTGCCGCGAAGCTCCGGCATCCGAACATCATCAAGATCTACGCGGTCGGCCGCGAGGAAGACGCGGTCTATTTCGCGATGGACTACCTGCCGCAGGGGCTCGCCGACCGGCTGAACGTAATGACGCAGCTTCCGGAGCAGATGCTGATCCGGATGGCGATCGACGTCGCCAGCGCACTCGGCTTCGCCCATCGTGAAGGCGTCATCCACCGCGACATCAAGACCGACAACATCCTGTTCGACGAGCACGGCAACGCCGTCGTCGCCGACTTCGGGATTGCCCGCGCCGTGGCGACGCACACCGACTCGACCGGCACGAACATGGTCGTCGGCACGCCGCAATATTTCTCGCCGGAGCAGGCGCGCGGGCTGCAGCTCGACGGCCGCGCCGACATCTACTCGCTCGGCGTCACGCTCTTCAAATCGGGGACGGGCCAGCTGCCCTTCCAGGGCACTGACTGGTACGAGATCGCCCGCCAACACGTCGAGGACAAGCCGCCGCGGCCGCGCGCCGTGAACCCGCTGCTCTCCCGCGAAATGGAGGACGTCATCCTCCAGTGCCTCGAGAAGGATCCGAACGATCGCTTCGCCACCGGTGAGGCGCTCTGCGAGGAGCTCATTCACATCCTGCAAGAGCGTGGCGAGACGGCGGCTGTCCGCTCCAGTGGCTTCGTCTCGACGGATACGCTCAGCGGGTCGGTCACCAACTCGCGCATCCGCCGTCGCGTTAGGCGGAATCGCACCTGGTGGTTCGCCGGCGCCGCCGGACTGCTCGTCGCGATCGCCGGCGTTGCCGCGATCCGGAACCGCGCCAACAACGACGCGCGGGCCCGGGCGGTGGCCAGCAAGCCAGCCGTAATGCCGTCAGGGAAACCGGCTGCCCAGCCACCGCGTCCGGGCGCCACACGGCCGCGGCTCGTCGTCAACGCGCCACGCGAGGCAGCGGTCAGCATCAATGGCATCGCGATCGGCAACGGTCCGTTCGCCACCGACACGCTCTCGGCGGGCGCATACCAGGTTGCGGCAACGGTCGGAGGCCTGCGCAACTGCTCGAGCCTGCGCGAGGAGGCGACGGCGATGCTTACCGGCACCGCGGTCGATACGGTCACGCTCAACCCGCGGAATTGCGGGACGCTCGAGCTCACCGTCACGCCGGAAGGCGCGAGTTATACGCTGCAGCCGCTGGGCAATGATCGCTCGCGGAGTGGCAGCCTTCCGCTGCCCCAGCCGCTGCTGCTCCCCGCAGGCGCGTACCGGATCATGGTCGAGCACAAGTTCTGCGCGCAGTACAGCAATCCGCGCCTGCGGATCTCCGCCGAGAAGGCGACGAAGGAACGCGCCCGGCTGATCTGCGAAAAGAGCTGACGGCGCGCTGACGCGGCGTGCCCCGCCGTGGCGCTAGAGGGCCTTGCCGAGCACAAAGCCGCCGAGCAATCCGCCTAACGCGCCGGACCAGAACGACTTGTTGGCGTACCAGTGCGACTGCGGCGGCCGGAGAAGGACCATGTGGTCAGTGGTCACCTTCTGCGACTGGCCGAGGATCAGCGCATTCGCCACCCCGTCGGCCACCGTCAGCACCACGAAGCGGGCTACCAGCCCATCCCGCCGGCGCGGGTCCACCGCGATCCCGTGCTGGCCGCGCGCGACCCACGGCGCTTGAGTCGATGCGAAGGTGAACGTGCTGTCGCCAACGGTGCGAATCTCGAACCGGACCGCACTATCCTGGGCGCGCAGCGCGTTAGGCGCGACCAGCCCGATCGCCAGCGCGAGCAGAAGCACGATTCGATGCCGCATTCAGATCACCCGACTGAAAAAGCCCATTGCCGTTCCGGCGATCCGCCGGATGTCATTGAACATGACGACCACGAACAGCAGACCGATCGCGAACAGGCCGACGCGCGCGAAGTTCTCCTTCGTCCGCATGCTGAACGGCCGGCCCTTGATCGATTCGGCTATGTTCATGACGATCTGCCCCCCGTCGAGTATCGGTATCGGCAGCAGATTCATGATCGCGAGATTCACGCTGAGGAAGGCGAGCAGGGCGAACAGCGAGGACGCCCCGCTGCGGGCCGCCTCGACGGACGCCTGGGTGATCGCGATCGGGCCGCCCATGTCGCGCATCGACGCCTGCCCCGACCCGAGCTGCCGCAGGAAGTGCATGACCAGCCCGACGTTGTCCCAGGTCATTCCCCACCCGAGCGACAGTGCTTCGCCGAAGGCGACGTCCTCGTGCTCGGCGACATCGAGCTGGCCCACCCCCACCTTCCCGACCGCGCGCTTCGTGCTGTCGCGCGGGTTCGCCGCCTCCGCCTCGGGGGTAATGACGAGCGTTTTTGCCTCCGTTCCGCGTCGGATGCTGAACCGGAGTGGCTTGCCGGCCGAGACCGAGACTACGCCGATCAGGTCGCCGAACGAGCGGATCGGGGTCGAGTCGATGGCGACCAGCGTGTCGCCGCGTTGCAGCCCGGCGCGGGCCGCGGGTCGGTTCGCCACGACCACTCCGGCTACCGGCGGGTACCATGGCGTGAGTGCGTTGAGCAACTCCATCCGCCGCCGGCCCGACGCCGGCCCCGCAGGGAGCGTGGCCGTTGTGCGGTTGGTGGCAATCGTGAGCGCGGTGTCGGGTTGGGTCACGATGGCTTCGCCGATGTCGTTCCAGCTTGCGACCTTCTTGCCGCCGACTGAGACGATTGTGTCACCAGGCGCGATCGCCTTGAGCGCCGTCGCCCACGCGGGCGCGTCGACGCGTCCGACGACTCGAGTCCGCAACGTCGACCGGCCGTTCACCTGGACCAGCGCCGTCATCACGACGATCGCCAGCACGATGTTCATCGTCACGCCGGAGACCATGATCACCAGGCGCTGCCAGAGCGGCTTCGACTCGAAGGTGCGATCCGCCGGCACGGGATGCGGGCCAAACGGCATCAGCGCGGCCGGGTCGTAGCGCGCGTCGGACGGTGACAGACTTTCGCTCTCGGCACCTCCCTCGAGCGACGCCGCCGTTGCATCGTCGCGCGACGCCATCCGGACGTAACCGCCTAACGGCAGCGCGGCGAGCACGTATTCAGTCTCGCCGAATCGCTTGCGCAGCAGCGCCGGCCCGAAGCCGATCGAGAAGCGCGGCGCATAGACGCGGAACGCCTTCGCGGCGAGAAAATGCCCGAGCTCGTGGACGAACACCACGAGCCCGAAAACGATCAACGGTCCCAGCCACGGCAGCTTCGTCAACATCCGACCATTTCCCTCACGTGAACCCGCGCCGCACGGTCGGCCGACCGCAAGGCATCGAGTGTTCCCCCCGGCATTCCGCCAACCATCGAGAGCGCGCTCTCGATCGCCCGCGCAACCCCGCCAAATGCGATGCGCCCATCGAGGAACTGGGCGACCGCTTCCTCGTTCGCCGCGTTGAACACCGCCGGCTGCGCGCCCCCGGCGCGCCCCGCCGCGACACCAAGCCGCAGCGCCGGAAAATCGTCCCAGCGAACATTCTCGAACGTCAGCGGTGACAGCTCGGTCGGGTCGTACGGCGGTACACCGGTATCGTGCACGCGTTCGGGATGCGTCAGCGCGTAGAGCACGGGCAACTCCATGCTCGGTACTCCCATCTGCGCGACGGTGCTCCCGTCGATGAACTCGACGAAGGAATGCACCACGCTTTGCGGATGGACGACGACGTCGATCCTGTCGTACGGGATGCCGAACAGGTGGTGGGCCTCGATCACCTCGAGCGCCTTGTTCGCCAGCGACGCACTGTCCACGGTGATCTTTCGTCCCATTCGCCACGTCGGGTGGCGGAGCGCATCGGCGACCGTTGCTTCGGCGATGCGATCGTGCGCCCAGTCGCGAAACGGGCCACCCGACGCGGTCAGGACGAGTCGACGGACTTCGGTCATCGGGCGGCTGGCGATGCACTGCAGAAT
Source organism: Gemmatimonadaceae bacterium (assembly GCA_031360575.1). Lineage (GTDB taxonomy): Bacteria > Gemmatimonadota > Gemmatimonadetes > Gemmatimonadales > Gemmatimonadaceae > JABFXC01. Next base: position 5,312 of record JANMBU010000032.1, on the reverse strand, counting down.
CGCACTGTGCTCGCTGTCCACGGGGACGATCTGCCCCCCGCCGCGTCGCGCGGCATCGGCGACCAGCGCGCCGCCCATGACCAGCGACTCCTTGTTCGCGAGCGCGACGCGCTTGCCAGCAAGGAGCGCGGCAATCGTCGCATCCAGCCCCGCGGCGCCGACGACGGCGTTCAACACCGTGTCGACATCCTCGCGCGTCGACGCGTCGACGAGGCAGCCCACGCCACTGTGCCAGCCACCAACGCGCCCATCGCCGCTCACAAGTCCGACGTACGACGGATTGAACTGGGCGACCTGTTCCTCGAGGAGCGCGGCGTTGGCGAATGCAGTCAGCGCGGCGACGCGAAACCGGTCGCGCTGCCGCGCCAGCACCCGCAATGCCGTCGTGCCGATCGACCCGGTGCTGCCGAGGAGCGCGATGCCGCGCCCAATCATCGCAGCGCCGGGATCAGCAGCCAGTCGAAGATGAGGTAGGCGACCGGCAGCACGAAGAACAGGCTGTCGAGCCGATCGAGCACGCCGCCATGACCGGGCAGCAGGTGCGAGCTGTCCTTCACCCCGCTCTCGCGCTTGAGCAGCGACTCAGCGAGATCGCCCACCTGCGCCGCAACACTGATGATGGCACCGAACACCACCGCGCCCGACGCGGCCAGCGCCGGCACCAGCGGTCGCAGGGCCAGCGTTGCCTGCGGGATCAGCACCCAGCGCTGCCACGCCCAGGCGACGATCATGCAGAGCACGAGCGCGCCAACCGCGCCGGCCACCGTCTTGCCCGGACTCACCGCCGGGATGAGCTTCCGTCTGCCTAACGTGCGGCCGACGAAATAGGCGCCGATGTCGCTGGTCCAGGTCAGGACCAGCGGCAGCGCCAGCAGCGTCGCCCCGGCTGTCCTGCCCACCGCGTACGGATGGTAGCGAAGCAGGTAGCCGTAGCCGAGCGTGACGCCGGTGTAGGCAATGCCAAAGCCGGTCACCGCGACCGCGCCTAACGGCTTGCCGCCAGGCCACCGCCGCCAGATCGACGCCGCGAAGAGGCCGAGCAGCGCGACCAGCGCGATCGTCGCGAGGTCGGCGCTGATCACGCCGAGCCGGCGCCCGTGAAGTGCCAGCGGCACGACACCGGCGAGCGCCGCGCCGACGCCGACGAACGGCGCGTGGCCGGCGGCGCGGGCGATGCCGAAGAACTCGCCCGCCGCCAGCGCGGCGGCGACCGCCAGCAGCGCGGCAAGGGCCCAGTCACCGTACCAGATCGCGCCTAACGCGACCGGAATGGCGACGAGGGAAAAGAGAATCCGCCGCGTCAGCTCCGACACGCTAGGCCGACACGCGCCCGAAGCGCCGCTCGCGCGCCTGGTAGTCGACCACCGCCTCGTACAGCTGGTGTCGCCCGAAGTCCGGCCAGAGCACCGGCGAGATGAACAACTCGGTGTAGGCGAGCTGCCAGAGCATGAAGTTCGAGATCCGTTGCTCGCCCGAGGTCCTGATCAACAGGTCGGGGTCGGGGCAGCCGGCGGTGAACAGCCGCTTCTCGAACTCCTCCTCGGTCACCTCGGCGGCCGTTAGGCGACCGGCCGCGACGTCGGCGGCGATCGACTGCGTCGCGCGGAGGATTTCGGCGCGGCTCCCGTATGAGATGAAAAGGTTCAACGTCAGCTTGTCATTGTGCGCCGTCTGCGACATCACGCGGTCGACCGCCGCGGCCGCCGGAGGCGTCAGCCGCTCCAGCTCACCGAGCATCCGGACGCGAACGCCCTTCTCCTCGAGCTCGTTGGCCTCGCGCGCGATGTACTCCTCGAGCAGCGACATCAGCGCCGACACTTCGGTCATCGGCCGCTGCCAGTTCTCCTGCGAGAAGGCGAACAGCGAGAGCACCTCGATCCCCGCCTCGAGCGCGCCTTCGACGACCTCGCGCACCGATTTCATCCCGCTGCGATGCCCGAATGGGCGTGGCATCAGCCGCTCACGCGCCCACCGCCCGTTGCCATCCATGATGATGGCGACGTGCCGTGGAACGGCGCCGTTCAATCGGACGCGTGAGAGCAGCTCGGCAGTGGTCATCGGCAGCGTCAGGCGGTCGGCCTTACACCTCCATGATCTCGGCTTCCTTCGCCTTGATCAATTCGTCGATCTTCTTGATCGCATCGTCGTGCACCTTCTGGATGTCCTTCTCGAAGTGCTTCTTGTCGTCTTCGGGAATGCCGTCCTGCTTCTTCACCTTGTCGCGCGCTTCCGTCCGCGCATGCCTGACGGCGACGCGTCCTTCCTCGGCGAACTTGTGGACGATCTTCACGAGGTCCTTGCGGCGTTGCTCATTCATCGAGGGCAACGGCACCCGGATGACATTGCCCTGCACCGCCGGGTCGAGTCCGAGATCGGACTCGCGGATCGCCTTCTCGACCGCCTTGATCTGCCCCTTGTCGAACGGGGTGACCATCAACATTCGCGGCTCGGGCGCCGACACGCTGGCGCACTGGTTGATCGGCATCTGCTGGCCGTACATGTCCACGCGCACCGAGTCGAGCATCGAGGGCGATGCCTTTCCCGAGCGGACGCCGGCGAATTCCTTTCGCGTGTTGTCGAGGGCGCGGTCCATGGCGGTCCGCGCGCTGCTGAGAATCGGAGTGGTTGCGCTCATCTGACGAGTGTGCCCACGCGCTCGCCGCGGGTTGCGGCCGCGACAGCGCCCTGGGTGTGAATGTTCAACACGATCAGCGGTAGCTTGTTCTCGCTGCAGAGCGTGATCGCCGTCTGGTCCATCACGCCCAGCTGGTCGAGGATCACGTCGCGATAGCCGATCTCTGGATAGAATTTCGCCGACGAATCCTTCTTCGGATCCGCCGAGTACACGCCGTCGACGCTCGTCGCCTTGATGACGACGTCCGCCTTCATCTGGATCGCACGCAGCACCGCGGCGGTGTCCGTCGAAAAATACGGATTTCCCGTTCCGGCGGCAAAGATCACCGTGCGCCCCTTCTCGAAATGACGCAGCGCGCGGCGGCGGATGTACGGCTCGGCTAGCTCCTCCATCCGGATCGCGGTCATCACACGCGTGTCAACGCCTTCGCGCTCGAGGACATCCTGCAACGCGAGCCCGTTGATCACCGTGCCGAGCATCCCCATGTAGTCGGCTCCGACACGGTCCATTCCGACCTTGGCCAGCTGCGAGCCGCGGACGATGTTGCCGCCGCCGATCACCAACCCGACGCTGACCCCCTGCGCGATCACACTCTTCACTTCGAGAGCCAACCGCTTGATGACGTCGAAGTCGAAGCCGAAGCCCTTCTCGCCGGCGAGCGCCTCGCCGGAGAGCTTGAGCAGGATTCGCTTGTAGCGGAGCTCGGCCACGTGGCTCCTTACTCCTGACCCATCTGGAAGCGCGCGAAGCGACGAATCTTCAATCCCGCGCCCGCTGCGGCGACGAGGTCGCGGATCGTCTTCGAATCATCGCGAACCCACGGCTGGTCGACGAGGGTGACTTCCTTGTAGAACTTCTCGATCCGGCCGCCGACCATCTTCTCGATGATGTTGGCCGGCTTCCCGCTCTCGGCGGCCTGCTCGGTGAAGATGCGGCGCTCGCGATCGACGAGTTCCTTCGGGACGTCGTCGCGATCGACCGCGGCTGGAACCGTCGGCACGCCCGCTGCAATGTGCTCGGCGACGGTGCGCGCCAGCTGCTGCACCGCCTCGCCGCTGCCACCGACGACGTCGACGAGGACCGCGACCTTGCCGTTATGATGGACGTAGCTGCCTAACGCGCCATCGCTGCTGAAGCGCGCGTAGCGCTTGACGACCAGGTTCTCGCCGATCGTGCCGGAGAGCTCCTTCATCGCGCCGTCCACGGTTGAACCGCCCATCGGCTTCGCGAGCAGCGCGGCGCCGTCGGCGTTGGTGACAACCTCGTTCGTGCTCGCATCGTTCAGCAGTGTGTCGGCGATCCGCTCGACCAGCTTCCCGAAGCTCTCGTTCCGCGACACGAAATCGGTCTCCGAGTTGACCTCGACCAGCGACGCGCTCTTACCATCGGGGCTGACTCGGCTGACGATCTTCCCTTCACTCGCGGCCCGCCCGGCGCGCTTCTCCGCCTTGGCGATTCCCTTCTTCCGCAGCAGCTCGATGGCGGTCTCGATGTTTCCTTTGGTCTCCTCGAGCGCCTTCTTGCATTCCATCATCCCGGCGCCGGTACGCTGGCGGAGCTCCTGCACGTCCTTCGCGGTGAACGTCGTGGTCGTCATCGATTCTCGTCCTTCTCAAAAACCCAGTGTCGTGGAAACGCCGCCGACCGAGCGGCCGGCGGCGTACGAATTCTACATCAAGCGCCGTGCGTGAACAGGCCGCGCTCGGTGAACGAGGGCGACCTGCCCCGAATCACACGGCGTCGGCTTCTCCTTCGTCGCCACCTTCCGCGGCCTCACCAGCTTCACCCCCCTCAGCCTCACCGCCCTTGCGGAGCGCGGCGATCGCCTCGGGCTTGGCCCGGCGCCGGCGCGGACGACGACGACGCTTCTCCTTGTCATCGCCGGCGGCGGCTTCCATCCCGCGGTCGCTGCTGTACGTGCTCTCCTCGCCCTCTTCGACCGATGCGCGGGTCGGCGCCTCGCGGCGCGCCTCTTCGATCGTGTCGGCGATCGTCTTCGCAATCAGCTCGACCGACCGGATCGCGTCGTCGTTGCCGGCGATCGGAACGGTGATCAGGTCGGGATCGGCATTCGTGTCGACGACCGCGACCATCGGGATCCCGAGCTTGTTCGCTTCGGAGACCGCGATCCGCTCCTTCTTCGAATCGACGACGAAGATCAGCCCCGGTAGGCGGGCCATGTTGCCGATGCCGCTGAAATATTTGGAGAGCTTGTCGCGCTCACGCGCCATCATCAGCTGCTCTTTCTTCGTGTAGTTCGCGAACCCGCCGCCCTCTTCACCACCGGCTTCGAGCTCCTTCAGGCGGCGAAGCTGCTTCTTCACCGTGTTGAAGTTGGTGAGCATTCCGCCCAGCCAACGCTCGGTGACGTACATCGCGCCGCAGCGCTCCGCTTCGGTGCGAACCAGGCCAGCAAGCTGCCGCTTGGTGCAGACGAAGAGCACGTTCTCGCCGCGGAGGATGACCTCGCGGACGAGCTTCTGGGCGAGCTCGACCTGACGCAGGGTCTTCTGCAGGTCGATGATGTGGATCCCGTTGCGCTCCGCGAAGATGAACTGGCGCATCTTCGGGTTCCAGCGACGGGTCTGGTGTCCGAAATGGACACCCGCGGCGAGCAGCTGCTCGAGGGTAATGCTGGCCATGCGAAACTACTCCAATCTGGTTTGTGTCGTCCGCG
>JANMBU010000029.1:0-24219 GCA_031360575.1 Gemmatimonadaceae bacterium | reverse complement strand
GAAAGTGTGTCACGAGGTTCGACAGAAGTTGGCCGTGCGCGCCGCCCCCCACTCGTGGAGTCCGGCGGGCGGCGGGTCGCGCGCTTAGGGATCTCTGGGCTTACTCGGGCCCATGCAGCCGTAACGATAACACCTTCTTTGATCGACGCTGACTCGATCAGGCGTTACCGCCGCTCGCGCAATCAGTGGCGGTGGGGTTGGGCGCGCCACTGGACGAGGCCGCGTTTCGAAACGAGTTTAGACGGTCGCCATCCGGGATTTCTGATGCCAGACCGTCGCCGCTTCGTCGCCTCCCTCCTCAGCGCCACCGCCGCGTTCCCCATCCTGCCGTCATTCCGCGCTGATGCCTTCCGCCACCTCGCCAATGCACGAGCGTTAGGCCAGACGGCCGACAGCGCACCAGCGGCCGGCGGCGACGACGAAGCGTATTGGGGGGAGATCCAGCGCGCCTTCGACATCGACCGGACGATGGTCAACCTCAACAACGGCGGCTGCTCGCCGGCGCCGACCCACGTCCTCGAGCAGATGATCCGCGACCTCCGCTTCTCCAACGAGCTGCCGGTCGACCACATGTGGCGCGTGCTCGAGCCGCGGATCGAATCGGTCCGCCGCGACCTCGCCGCCGAATTCGGCTGCGATCCGGAGGAGATGGCGATTACCCGCAACGCCTCGGAAGCCAACGAGACGATGATCTTCGGCGTCGACCTCCAGCGCGGCGACGAGGTGGTGATGACGACGCAGAACTATCCGCGGATGCAGAACGCCTGGCGGCAGCGCGAGCGGCGCGACGGGATCGTCCTGAAGCGGGTGAAGCTCGAGACCCCGGTCGCCAGCACGAAGTCGTTCGTCGACCAGATCGCGGCGGCGATCACCCCACGGACGCGGGTGATCGAGATCATGCACATCAGCTTCCAGACGGGCTACATCGCGCCCGTTCGCGAAATCGTGGAACTGGCGCGCCCGCGCGCGATCAAGGTCTTCGTCGACGGCGCGCACGCCTTCGCTCACTTCCCGTTCACCCGCGACGAGCTAGGGTGCGACTACTACGGCACGAGCCTGCACAAATGGCTGCACGCCCCGATCGGCACCGGATTTCTCTACGTCAGGCGCGACAAGGTGAAGTCGCTCTGGCCGCTGATGGCGGGGAGCATCGAGCAGGAGGACAACATCCGCAAGTACGAGGAGATCGGGACGCACCCGGCCGCCAACCATAATGCGATCGCCGTCGCGATCGCCTTTCACCGCTCGATCGGGGGCGCGCGGAAGATCGCCCGCCTCCGCTACCTCCGCGACCGCTGGGCGAAACAGGTGCTCGCGGCGAGCGACCGGGCGCGGATGATCACCCGGATCGGGCCGGGCGAGAGCGGCGCGATCGGCGTCCTCGCGATCGACGGGATGGACATGGCGAAGCTCGGCACCTGGCTGCTCGACCAGCACCACATCGTGACGACGCCGATGGTCACCGACGAGTTCCAGGGGATGCGGATCACGCCTAACGTCTACAACACGCCCGACGAGGTCGACCTCTTCGCCGATCGGGTGGTGCGAGCGATGAAGCGCGGGATCGCGTAGCGCGTCAGGTACCCGATGCCGACCCTGACCACGATCGACCGACCGGGTGAGAGGCGGAGTGTTCAGGCACCCGGTGAGCGGCTGGATGACGCTGCCGCAGGTCATCGGCTTTTTCTCGTTGCATCTGCGGCATCACGGGGGACGATGACGATCGTCCCCCGTTGATCATTCATCGATCCCCTTGACCAATGGCCGCCGCCGACGCACCGTTGAGCGACTGGATTGCCTGCATGAACTCGCCTGACGCGATGACAATGCCCGTACCGCAGACGAATAATCTCACGCTTACGCGCACGACGACCCTCCTCACGAGGGACGGCGCTGCGGACGTATTCGTTTAACGGTCACACGAACTCACCAACCAGCGCGGTCTCTCCCCCGGAGGACCGCGTTTTCTTTGTCATTACCTCACCTTCTCTCCATGGGTCCGACAATTCTCACCACGACGGTTCATAAATTCGGCGGCGCGGCGCTGGCCGATGCCGATGCCATTCGCCACGCGGCGCGGATCGTCGCGGCGCGGCCGTCAGGCGCGGTCGTCGTAGCGTCGGCCATGAAGGGAGTCACCGACGCCCTGCTCGAGATCGCGCTGCTCGCCAGCCGTGACGAGCATCAGTCGGCACGGATGGCGAGCGACGCACTGCGGCAGCGTCACCTGGCCACCGGCGCCGAGCTGACGGGCAAGGGCACCGCGGGAGCGGCACTCGATGCGGTCGTCGATCGGGAGTTCGACGATCTTGCCACGATTGTCGCGCGACTCGGCCGCGCCCATCCGGTGGACGGCGCGACGACCGACAGCGTCGCCGCGCGTGGCGAGCGGATCGCGGCATCGATGCTGGCCGCGGCGCTCGACGCGCTTGGCCTGCGGACGACCGTGGTTGACGCCACGCGGGTCATCCACGCCGACGCGCACCACGGCAACGCCGCGCCGGATTTCCCGCGCACGCGACGCGCGGTCGACGAGCACCTGCGGCCGTTGATCGCCGATGGGATGATCCCGGTGCTCGCCGGTTTCATCGGCGCCGCGCCTGACGGCGCACTGGTCACCCTCGGCCGCGGCGGTTCCGACCTGACGGCGACGCTGCTCGCCCGCGCGTTAGGCGCGGAGAGTGTCACGCTCTGGAAGGACGTGCCCGGCGTGCTCACCGCCGATCCGCAGGTGGTGCCCGACACCCGGCTGGTGCCGCGCCTTCATGTTCGCGAGGCGGCAGAGCTGGCATACTACGGCGCGAAGGTGCTGCACCCGCGAGCGCTGGTCGGCCTCGGCAAGGAGACGCGGCTCTTCATCCGCCCGCTCGCCGATCCGGACTCGCCGGGCACCGAAGTAACCACCCGGCGCGACGTCGACGCCGAGACGAAGCATCCGGTGCGGGCGATCACGGCGATCGGGATGCAGGCGATCATCAACATCTCCGGTGACGGGATGGTCGGCGTTCCCGGCATCGCGGCCCGCGCATTCGGCGCGCTCGAGCGTGTCGGTGTCTCGGTCTCGCTCATCTCGCAGGCGTCGTCGGAGCACTCGCTCTGCCTCGTCGTGCCTAACGCCGTGGCGACGGTAGCCGGCGATGCCTTGCGCGCCGCATTCTCCGAGCAGCTCGATCGGCAGGAGATCGAAGGGATCGACGTCCGGCCCGATGTCGCGATCGTCGCGGTCGTCGGGCTCGGGATGTCGGGAACGCGTGGGGTCGCGGCGCGGTTGTTCAGCGCGATTGCCGAAGCCGAGGCGAACGTGATCGCGATCGCGCAGGGCGCGTCGGAGCTGAACATCTCGGTCGTCGTCGAGGAGCGCGCGGTCGCCGCGGTGCAGCGTGCGGTGCACGCGGCATTCCGCCTCGACAAGATCGGTGGTGGCGCGGCGGCACCGTCGGCCGATGCCGACGTCGTCATCCTCGGCTATGGCCGCATCGGGCGCGAGCTCGCCGCACAGTTAGGCGCGGTGCCGGCTGCCCGCGGACTGCGCGTCGTCGCCGTGGTCGACAGCAGTGGCTACGTCTTCGAGCCGCGCGGCCTGTCGGGCAAACGATTGGCCACGCTCGCCGCGGCAAAGGCGGACGGCACCCCGCTGGCCGAGATGCCTGACGGGATTCGTGCCGGCGCCGAGGCGGGGCTGGCGGAAGTGCGGCGACATGCGCTGTCGCGCCCGATCCTCGTCGACGTCACCGCCGGCGACACCGGTGCCGTACTCGAGGCCGCGCTGGTCGGTGGGATGGACATCGTCCTCGCCAACAAGCGCCCGCTCGCCGCGGGGCGCGGATTGAATGGAGGGTTGACGCGATCGGCGGCGACGCGCGGCCGGCGGGTGCTGCACGAAGCGACTGTCGGCGCCGGGCTGCCGATCATCGACACGATCAGCAAGCTGCAGGAGTCGGGGGACGAAGTGCTGAGCATTGAAGGGTGTCCGTCAGGCACGCTCGGCTACCTGTTCGGCGAACTCGGACGCGGCGAGAACTTCTCCACTGCGCTGCGCGCCGCGATGACGCTCGGCTATACGGAACCCGATCCGCGCGAGGATCTCTCCGGGATGGACGTCGCGCGCAAGGCGCTCATCCTCGGGCGACTGATCGGCTTCGACGGCGACCTCGAGTCGGTGGACGTCGAGTCGCTGGTGCCTGATGACTACCGCGCGCTGCCGGCAGCCGAGTACATCGCGCGGCTCGAGGAGCTCGACGGTCAGTGGCGAGAGCGCGTCGAGGAAGCTCGCGCGCGTGACAGCGTGCTGCGCTATCGCGCGACGGTGAGCGGCGACAGCGTGCGCGTCGGACTCGTCGCCGTGCGCGCCGCCAGCTCGCTCGGCGCACTCACCGGGACCGACAACCAGTTCTCGATCACGACGAAACGTTATCGCGATAATCCGATCGTGATCACCGGGCCCGGTGCCGGTGTTGCGGTCACCGCGGCCGGGGTATTGAACGACGTGCTCAAGCTCGCCGGGTCGCGGTGATCGAGCGCGCCGCCACGATTCAGGTCTGCGATGACTGCGGCGCTGAGCTCCCGCCGCTCGATGCGCGGACGCAGTGCGCCGACTGCGGTGGTCTGCTCTCGCTGCGGTACGCAGCGCCTGCGGAGCGCGGGCTCGCGCTCCGGCAGCTGTTCGACCAGCGACTCGCGTTAGGTAGTGCCGCGCCCGCCGCGTCGAGGGGGGGGGTCTGGCGATTTCGCGAGCTGGTGGTGCCCGACGTGCGTGACGCGGAGATCGTGACACAGCCCGAAGGAAACACCGCGCTCGTCCACCGCGAGCGCGTCGCCGCGTGGTGCGGACTGGACGCGCTGCACCTCAAGCTCGAGGGCGCAAACCCGACCGGCTCGTTCAAGGATCGCGGGATGACGGTCGCGGTCACCCAGGCGGGGCGAGTGGGCGCGGCAGCGGTTGCCTGCGCGTCCACCGGGAACACGTCGGCGTCGCTGGCCGCCTACGCGGCACTGGCCGGCCTCCCGGCGCTGGTGCTCGTGCCTAACGGCCAGGTCTCGCTCGGCAAGCTGGCCCAGAGCATCGCTTACGGCGCGCGTACACTGCTCGTCCGTGGCGACTTCGACGACTGTCTCCGCCTCGTCCGTGCCGCCGCCGAGACGCTCGGCGTCTATCTCGCCAACTCGATCAACCCGTACCGCCTCGCCGGCCAGAAGACCATCGTCCTCGAGATGCTGCAACAGCTCGGCTGGCGCGCGCCGGACTGGATCGTCGTGCCGGCGGGGAACCTCGGAAACACCGCGGCGTTCGGCGCGGCGCTCGGCGAGGCGGTGGAGCTCGGGCTGATCGATCGCCTGCCGCGGATCGCCGCAGTGCAGGCGTCCGGTGCGGCGCCATTTGCGGCAAGCTTCCGCGAGGAGTTCCGCACGCGTCACACGGTCCGCGCCGCGACAGTGGCGACGGCGATCCGGATCGGCAACCCGGCGTCATACGACCGCGCCGTGCGGGCGATCCGGCAGACCAAGGGCGTCGTCATCGACCTGCCTGACGCTGCACTCCTCGACGCAAAGGCAGTCGTCGATGCGTCGGGGGTCGGTTGCGAACCGGCAAGCGCGGCGAGCGTGGCCGGTGTCCGGGCAATGGTCGCGGACGGCACTATCCGCCGCGACGAAACAGTCGTGGCGGTGTTGACCGGGCACATCCTCAAGGACTCGGCGATCCTGCTCGACTACCATCGCGACGCCGAGCCGCCTAACGCGTACTCGAACCGTCCGATCGAGATCGACGCCGACTTGAGCGCGGTCGAGCGCGTGCTGGCCGCGGCGCAGCGAGGGGGCGGGCGATGACTAGCCCGCGCTCGGCGGTCGGCAGGCGCTCGCCCCTTCAACGCACCCCCATGCTTCGACGATTCTCGCAGCTGTTGCTCGTTCTCGTCGCCTTGAGCGCCGTTGGGCATGCGCAAGCGGCCGTCGCGCCGAGAGCGACCGCCGATGTCCTGCTGCTTCACGGCACCGTTGTCGACGGCACCGGTTCCGCTGCGCGTCAAGCCGACGTCGCGGTCCGCGGTGATCGCATCGTCTTCGTCGGCGATGCGACGCGCGCCGGGTGGTGGGCGACGCGGACGATCGACGCGACGGGATTGATCGTCGCGCCGGGATTCATCGACCCACACACGCACACGCTGGAGGACCTGTCGAGCGCGGAGCGTCGCGCGAACGTCGCATACCTGATGCAGGGGGTGACAACCGTCATCACCAACAACGATGGTGGCGGCACCGTCGACATCGGTGCGACGCTCGACCGCTGGACGCGCAGTGGCATCGGGACGAATGCCGCGCTGTACGTGCCTCACGGTGCAGTGCGGGGCCGGGTGATGGGGATGTCGAGCGCTGCGCCATCGACCGCGCAACTCGATTCGATGCGCGCCCTCGTCGCTCGCGGAATGGCTGACGGCGCGCTCGGACTCTCGACGGGGCTGTACTATGCACCGGGGAGCTACGCGACGACCGAGGAGGTCATCGCCCTCGCCCGCATTGCCGCGGCAAACGGCGGGATCTACGACTCGCACATGCGCGACGAGAGCTCGTACACGATCGGGCTGATCGGATCGATCAACGAGACGCTGCGGATTGGCCGCGAGGCGCAGATCCCGGTGCACATCTCGCACATCAAGGCACTGGGCACCGACGTCTGGGGACAGAGCGACAGCGTGATCGCGCTCATCCGCGCGGCACGCGCGTCAGGCCTGACGGTGACCGCCGACCAGTACCCTTACATCGCATCGGGTTCAAGTGTCGGCGCGTCGCTGCTGCCGCGGTGGGCCGAGGCGGGCGGGCGCGATTCACTGCGCATTCGGGTTGCCGACGCGACTATCCGCGCGAGGATGGTGGCCGAGATGGTCCGCAACCTCCAGCGCCGTGGCGGCGCGACGTCGCTGCTGATCACCGCGACGCCGGATAGCATGATTCGCGGGCGCACTCTCGCTGACGTCGCTACGGCTCGCCACCTGTCGCCAATCGATGCGGCACTCGAGATCGTGCTGGCCGGCGATGCGGGCGTCGCATCGTTCAATATGAAGGAATCCGACGTCGACCGGTTCATGACGGAGCCATGGGTGATGACTGGTTCCGACGGATCGGACGGGCATCCGCGCAAGTACGGCACCTTCCCCCGCAAGCTCCGCCAGTACGTCTTCGAGCAGAAGCTGCTGACGTTGCCGCAGTTCATCCATGTCTCGACACAGCTCACCGCGACCGCGCTGCAGCTCATCGATCGCGGAGTACTCGCTGAGGGAAAGTTGGCAGATATCGCGGTGTTCGATCCGAAGACTGTCGCCGACCGTTCGACGTACACGGAGCCGCAGCTGCTGGCGACTGGAATGCGCTACGTCCTGGTAAACGGGGCAATCGCCGTGGACAATGGGGCCTCCACCGGTGCGCTTGCCGGCCGCGCGCTGCGGCGGCCGATCCGCAATGCGTCCGCTGGCAGCCCACGCGAACCCGGCCGCGCCGCCGACCCATCGCCTAACGGTGCGATACCGGACTACCCCGCGCACGTCGAAGTCCGGCGAACCGCGCACGGGGTCCCACATATCAGAGCCGACAACCTCGGCGCGGCGGAATTCGCGCTCGCCTGGGTCCAGTCGGAGGACTACGGGGCGCGCGTGGCGCTCGACCTGCTGCGCTCGCGCGGGGAGATGGGTCGCTGGTTCGGGCGGGACAGCATCGAGCACGACTTCACCGCGCGGCTCGCCTACGACCGCGCGGTCGCAACCTATCCGTTTCTCGCCAGCGATACACGCGAGGTGTATGAGGGATTCGCTGCCGGTGCGAATCGCTGGGTCGAGCTGCATCCGGAACAGTTCCCCGCCGGATTCGCCCCGCAGTTCACCGGATACGACGTGCTCGCGCACGACGTGAACATCGCCGGCGTCGCGCAAGCCGCGAAGTTCCTCGCGCGCAACGATCCGGGCTATCACGCGCCGGCGCGCGCCGAGCCAACGGTTACGGCGTCGGCAGCGAGCGCGCCTGAGGGTGGAGCGTGGATCGATGCGGCCGACGAGGGCTCCAACGCGTGGGCGTTTGCGCCGAGCCGGACACGGTCGGGGCGCGCGATCCTCCTTCGCAATCCGCACCTCCAGTGGACCGCGGGCTACTACGAGGCGCAGATCACCGTGCCGGGCGGGCTGAACTACTACGGCGACTTCCGGATCGGCGGCCCCTTCGGCGTGATCGGCGGCTTCAACCGCGACCTCGGCTGGTCGACGACGAACAACGACCCGCTGCTCGGCCAGGTCTACGCGTTAGGCATCGACCCGGCGAACCGCGATCGCTACCTGCTCGATGGCGCGTCGCATCCAATCGACCGTCAGCCAGTCACGGTGCACTATCGCGAGGACGCGGGGATGGGCAGCGAGACGCGCGATCTTCCGCGGACCGCATTCGGGCCGGTTGTCTATCGCGACAGTGCACGGATCTATGTTCTTCGCGCGGCGATGGACGGCGACTTCCGAGCCGGAGAGCAGTTCCTGCGCATGATGACGGCGCATTCGCTCGCCGAGTGGAAAGACGCGATGCGCATGCGCGCGCGGCTCAACTCGAGCTTTACCTATGCCGATCGGGCAGGGAACATCTTCTACGTCTGGAACGCAGCGATTCCCGCACTGCCACTCGGCGCCGGATCTGATAGCACCGCAATCGCGGTGAGCGGCGTAGCTGACATGTGGACACACTACGTCCCCTTCGACTCGCTGCCGCAGCTGCTCAACCCGAAGGGCGGGTACGTGCATAACGAGAATGACCCGCCGTATTACACGAACATGCGGCAGCCGCTCGACCGAACGCGCTATCCGTCGTACTTCCCCGAGCCACGCCTCGCGCTGCGGAGCCAGCTCGCGCTGCAGCTCGTCGACGGCGATCGGAAACTGTCATTGCGTGACGTGATCGCGCTCAAGCACTCGTACCGCATGCTGCTCGCCGATCGAGTGCGCGACGACCTCGTCGCCGCGGTCCGTGCTTCGCGTCCAGCGCCCGACATATCGGCGGCGCTCGATGTCATAACGCGCTGGGACAGGACTGTTGCACCGGACAGCCGGGGCGGGGTGCTGTTCGAGCTGTGGTGGCGCCGCTACATCGCCGGCGCACGGGCGGACACGATGTACGCCGAGCCGTGGAGCGCGGTGGCGCCAACCACGACGCCGCGAGGCCTGCGCTTTCCCTCCGTCGCCGTCGATGCGTTCACCTGGGCGATCGCCGAGGCAGTGAAGCGCTATGGGCGCGCGGACATCGCGTGGGGCGACGTCCATCGCGTCCGCGTCGGGAACGTCGATGTCCCGGTCGGCGGCTGCAACGGCGACATCGGCTGCTTTCGCGTGCTCTGGTACAAGGACGACCCCGATGGCAAGCGCGAGGCGGTGGGCGGCGACGGGTGGATCCTCGCCGTGGAGTTCGGCGACCAGCCGCGTGCGTATTCGGTGCTCGCCTACGGCGAGAGCGCGGACGAGTCATCGCCATTTCACAGCGACCAGGCCGTGATGTTCGCGCGCGGCGAATTGAAGCCCGTCGCCTGGTCGGAGGCCGACATCGCGAAGACCACCGTGCGGAGGTATCATCCGGGCGCCGGAACGTCAGGCAGACAAGCCGCGCGGCTGACCATCGCGCCGTCCCACCCGGCACCGGGAGGGTTCGTCCAACTCCGCCTCACGACCGGCGAACCGGCCGGTGACTCGACCCGCGCCGTCACCGGAACGTTGGCTGGCGAGCCGCTCCACTTCGCGCGCGCGAACGACGGCGGTTACACAGCGCTCGGAGCGGTCCCGGTCGATTCGGCGGCGCTGACCACGGTGCAGGTCATTATCAACGGCGCCTCCGGTCGCGCAGACACGCTGCTGAAAGTGATCGAACTACCGTCGTTCCCACCGCCCTCGGAAAAGCTCGACGTTGCCTCACGCTTCGGGCAGCCACTCGACTCGGCGCACGAGGTGCGCGTCGCCCGCGAGGGAGCGATGGCCCGCGAGCTCGGTCGGCGGTCGCACGACACGCCGCGACTGTGGCGCGCGCCATTCATCCGACCGCGCCTGTCGGCGATCACGAGCCAGTTCGGCACCGGCCGGACCTTCAACGGCCAGGTGACGAGCCGGCACCTCGGCGTCGACTTTCGCGGAGCCAAGGGCGATGCAGTGCGTGCGGCAAACCGCGGCGTCGTCGCGCTGGTCGACACCTTCTACCTCGGCGGACGCATCGTCTACGTCGACCACGGGGAAGGGCTGGTCACGGCGTACATGCATCTCAGCAAGGCACTGGTCGCCGGCGGCGACACTGTCGCGCGGGGGCAGCGCATCGGTCTCGTCGGGGCGACGGGGCGAGTGACCGGACCGCACCTTCACTGGGCGGCCCGATACGGAACGCTCACGGCGAACCCTCTCGACCTGCTGTCGCTGCCTAACGCGTGGTAGCGGGGCGCCGCCCCGCGCGGCGCGCAGCCCTGGCGCCCTACAGCACCGGCCCCTTGTCCCCCGGCAGCAGGATCCGTCGCACCAGCTTGATCGGGATGCTCCCCTGCTTCACGAAGTCGTCGTGGAACTGGCGCAACGAATAGCCGGTGCCGCGCGCCTTGCGATAATCCGCCCGGAGCTTGTAGATCTCGAGCTTGCCTAACGTGTAGTAGAGGTACGTCGGGTTGTAGGCGCCGCGCCGCGCTTCCTCGTAGCCGTTGGCCGGCTGCTGGAAGCACTGGTCGACGAAATACCGCTTGGCACCCTCGTCCACCGACAGGCCGCGGGTGTGCTCGCGCATCCCGACCACCCAGCGACAGTCGCGCAACAGCGCTTCGGAGAGCTGGGCAAGCCGCGTCTTCGGATCGCCACCGCCAAAACCCTCCTCGATCATCATCTGCTCCGAGTAGTGCGCCCAGCCTTCCGCGTTGCTGCTCGCGGCGAGCAGCTTCCGGGTCTTCGTCGGAAATTGTGGCGCGTAGATGAACTGGAGGAAGTGTCCAGGGAAGACTTCATGCACCGTGATCAGGTTCATCACGCTGCGATTGTACAGCCGCAGGTGTTCCTCGACGTGCTGCGCGTCCCACTCCTTCTCCGGTGGGGTCACGTAGTAGAACGCCTCGGTCGCCTTGCTCTCGTACGCCCCCGGGGTGTCCATCGAGGCGAACGATCCACTGCGCGCATACGGCGGCGTCTCCGTCACCTTCGGGCGAACGTCGGAGGGAATGTCGACGATCTGGTGCTCGATCAGGAATTGACGTGCGCCCTCGACGGTGGCGTTCGCCGAGGAGATCAGCGTCTCAGCGGTGGGATGGTCGGTCTCGAGCGATGCCATTGCTTCGGCGGGAGTCTTCCCCGGCGCGACGAGCCTGGCCACTTCGACGAAGGCGCGGTGGTCCTTGGCCAGCTGCGCCTCGCCTAACGCGAGGAGGCGGGGGAGCGGAATGTCCACCATCTCGTCGTATCGCAACTTGTCGGCGAACGCCTTCGCGCCGATCGCGAAGCGGCCATGCGAGCGAGGAAGCAGGTCGGTCCTGAGCCAGTCGGCGGCAGATTGCATTGCGGTCACGACTGAATCGTTCACCGCGCTGAATTCGCGGAATGCTGCGGAATCCGAGCCCGCCGCGTCGCGCGCCCAGCCGGCCACGTCACCGCGGAAGAAACCGACCGATCCGCCGGCGATGCGCACGGCGAGATCGGTAAACTCCTTCGGCGGATGATCGATGTTCGTCCGCATCGCGACGAGTACCGCGGGAATGCCGCGCAGGCGCGCCGTGACGCTGTGCAGCCGCTCGGCGGGGGGCGCGAAGTTGCGCTTCATCAGCAGATCGACCGCGTTGCCGGCGAGGCCGACGTAGACCATCGGATTCTTTCGCCAGGTCTGGATCACCTCGTCGTCCTGCAGCTCGGAGCGAATCGCGCCATCAATGATCGCGGCGTCGATCGCGTCATCAGTGACAAGCTTGCCGGCGCGGAGCTTTGTCAGGGCGGCGAGTTGCGCGTGCAGGGTGCGTGCGCGCGCCATGATGCGCACCGCCGAGCGATCCTCGACCTGGTTGTCGTACTGATGAAATCCGGCGGCGGTGCCGCTGGATGGAGCGAACGCGTACAACGAGTCGAAGTACGTGTCGGCGAAGCCCGCGAACGCGGTTGGTGACGTCGTGGCATTCTGCGCAGCAAGCGTGGGCGCGACGCTGCCGGAGCGCCAGGCGAGTAGCGTGGTGGAGACCGCAAGAACTGCGACGATTGTCGGAAGGCGGCGCATGATCTGATTCCGTTCCGGAAGGGTGAATGTTTTCTCCGTAGGCCCGGCAACCGCCGGCTCGCGCGCTGGATCGTATCCCCTGCGCCTGCGACGCGATAGGCGCTCGGCAATCAGGCTGTCGCCCTTTTCGCGGTCGTGCTGTAGAATCTGGGACGGTCACGCCGGTGCGTGGCTGCCCAGTCCTCCAGCCGCCGCCGTGACTGCCGCTTCCCCCGCCGCACGCACGACCTCGCGCTACGACCGCTCGATCATCGAGGGGCCGCTTGCGCGCGCAGTCTGGAAGATCGCCTGGCCGACGATGCTGACCAATATCTTCGGCGGGCTGCAGGGAATCATCGACCACGTGCTCGTCGGCAACATGGTCGGCTACACCGGCAACGCGGCGATCGGTGTCAGCTCGCAGATCTTCATCATCGTGATCGTCTTCATCTCGTCGATGTTCATCGGGATGAGCGTGCTCGTCTCGCGATTCGTCGGAGCCGGTGAGGAGGACAAGGCAAACCGGACGGTCTACCAGGCGTTCCTCGCGGCGGTGGTCATGTCGTTAGGCATCATGGCGCCAATCGGCTACTTCGCCTCGCCATGGCTGCTCGACTTCGTCAACGCCGCGCCGGCGGTCAAGGCCGAAGCACTGCCATTTCTCCGGATCATGTTCGGCTTCAGCAGCGGGATGCTGATCTTCTTCATGTTGAGCGGAGCCTTGCGGTCGGCCGGCGACGCGCGCACGCCGATGGTGCTCGGCATCGCGATGACGCTGCTCAACATTGCGTTCAACCTCGTGCTGATCCGCGGTCTCGGGCCAGTCCCCGCGTTCGGCACCAAGGGGGCCGCGATGGGGACGGCGACGGCGACGGGACTGGTCGGGACGTATTCGCTGATCAAGCTCTGGCGCGGCGGGTGGGTGGTGAAGTTTCCGCGTGGCGCGGCGCTGGCACCCGACTGGACGATCATCCGTTCCCTGTTCCGCTTCGGATTGCCGACGGGGATTCAGGGGATCGCGATGAATATTGGCGGCGTGTTGATGCTGTCGTTCATCGGATCGCTGCCTCAGAGTGCCGCGGCGCAGGCGGCGTTTGCGGTTGGCTACTCGCAGCTCTTCTCGCTGATCACCTGGACCTCGGTCGGCCTGATGGGCGCCGCGGCCGCGGTGGCTGGCCAGAATCTCGGCGCGTCGAACCCCGAGCGCGCGAAGCACGCGGTGCACATTGCGGCTCGCTACGCGCTCGGGGGCGCGGCGGTGATCGGCGCGATCTTCTTCTTCCTGCCCGCGCAACTGCTCGCCATCTTCGGCATGCATGAAGCGACCGTGGTGACGATCGGCGTGCAGCTGCTGCGCGTGCTCAGCGTGTCGGGATTGTTCGTCGCGGTGGCGCTTACCTACACGGGCGGATTGCAGGGCACCGGCGACACGCGGAGTCCGCTCTTCATCTCGATCGTCTCGCAGGTGGTGGTCCCGCTGGGGATCTGCTACTTCATCCGCCGCTCCGGAGCGCTCGACCCGATTGATATCTGGCTGGCGATCCTCGCCGGCCACGTTACCCGCTGCGCGTTGAGCGTGCTCCGCTTCAACCAGGGCAAGTGGCGGGCGATCGTCGTCGACCTCGGGCCGGCGCGCCGTTAGGCGCGGCGGCTCCGGCGACGAGTCAGCCCCGCTCCCAGAACGGCGGCGGTTCGATGCCTAACGCCCTGAGGTAGACGTAACCCTGGGCGCGGTGGTGGATCTCGTTGTCGATCACGTAGAGCAGCAGTGCGTGACCGGTCATCGTGTACTGCCCGAAGGCGGTCATCGTCTCCTGGAACCGGGCAAGCGGGATCTTCGGCCAGAGGGCGTCGAGCTGTTTGGTCGTCTCGTCCCACTGGCGGAGCAGGTCGGCGCGAGTCGTTGCCTCGGGCATCGCGAACGCCTTCCACTCGTTGGTCACGATCCCGCTGGCCGTCGGCTCTGCCATCGCCAGCATCTCCTTCGCCAGTTCGCCGAAGGGTCGCATCTTGCCGACCGAGAAGGTGAAGAGCTTGTCCTCGGGGAACGCCTCGATCACCCGTCGGGTGAGCCGGCGGTGCCCGCGCCAGTGATCGAGCAAGGCGTCAGGGGTGATGAATGCGGGGAGCGCAGCGGTGGTGGCCGGCATGGTGATGCCTCGTGCGGTGGAGGTTGTGTGGACGCGGCGGGATCAGATGTTTTCGGTGTATATTCGGGACACCACAAACTATCACTTTTAGCTGCGGGCGCAAGAGGCGGGGCGGACTGGCGAACGTTAGGCGGGCCGGCGCTGCACAGATCGCCGGCCGCGCGACGGGACAGGTCGCTGAAAGGGGCCTGCACGGCATACTGATTGCTTTTGAGCTGCCCTGAATGCAGCAGCAAGTCCCGACGCCGCAGCTGTCGGGATTTCTCATTTCTGTCCCCGTGGAAAGTTCAGTGCAACAATCGCCAGACGCGCACCCCCAGGCATCGAAGCGAGGCTGGCAGCGCGCGATGATCGGGACGACGGCGCAGCTCGGCGAACCACGCCGCGGTGAGACCGAGGCGGAGCGCGTCGAATGGCTCGTCGACAACGCTGATAGCTATCGTGCCGTGCTGGCCGCGATCGCCGAGTCCCGCGAATCGATCTGGATCACCCAGCTGGCGCTCGATGCTGACTGCGTGGCATACGAAACAACGCTCGACGGCGCGTCGGTGGACGTCAACGAGACCGCGCCCGGCGGCGTGCGGCTTCTTGACGCGCTGGTCGCCGCCTCGGCACGCGGGGTCGCGGTCCGCATCCTTCTCAACCAGACGCTGTTGCTCGACACGGTGACGCCGCTCCGGCTGGCGCTCGATCGCGCCGAGGCGACGGACATCCGCGTCCGGGGCATTCGACGGTTCCCGCAGCTCCTCCACGCAAAGCTGATCATTGTCGACGAGCGCGACGCGCTGGTGCTCGGCTCGCCGTTCGCCAACGGCTACTGGGACGACGGCGAGCATCGTCCACGCGATGCCCGCCGCCCGGCGCGGGAGCTCGGGGGCCGTCCGCTGCACGATGTCTCGACCCGGATCAGCGGGCCCGCCGTCCGCGCGTTAGGCAGGCTGTTCGCCGAACTCTGGAACGATGCCTCGGACGGCGATCGAGGCGACGCACCGATCGAACCCCGTCCGCTGCGGGCAAGCGATCGGAGCGGGGCAGTCGGCATCGCCCGCACGGCGCCGCACGGCGTTCTCCCGCGCCACCGCGAGGGACCGACCGAGATCCTCACCGCGATCGAGCGCGCGCTCGGCGCCGCGCGACGCTTCGTCTACATCGAGCACCAGTATCTCAGCTCGCGTCGCGTGATCGCGGCGTTAGGCGCGGCGCTCGTCCGCGAGTCGGCACTCGAGGTCGTCGTCGTGCTCAACCAAAATCCCGATGTCACCGCGTACCGCGGCTGGCAGAACCTGCGGCTGCGCGATGCCGGGCTGCTCGACCACCCGCGCGTCGGATTGTTCGCGCTCTGGCGCGCGATGCCGGCCGAGCCGGATTCGCCCGCGCGCGGATGGTCGGTCAACCAGCTGTTCGTGCACAGCAAGGTGCTGCTCGTTGACGATGCATGGGTGACGATCGGCAGCGCGAACCTCGATGGCGTCTCGCTCCACTCGTATGGCGACGACTTCACCGGATGGCTCGGCCGGCGCGTCTTCCGCGAGGTGCGGAACTTCGACGTGAACGTCGTCGTCCGCGCCGAAAAAGATGAACACGACGCATCGGACAACCGAGTGCGCGAGCTGCGGGTGCGTCTCTGGAGCGAGCACCTCGCGCTCGCTGAGTCCACGCTCGACACCGCGCCAGCCGACGGATGGCTCGCCCTCTGGCGAGCCCGCGCGGCGGACGGAATCGAGTTGCTGAGCACCACGCCGAACGTTGGCGAGATCACGCAACAGGTTGTAGCGACTGTCCTCCCCTACAGCACTCGCTCGCGGCCGGCCGACCAGCTGCGCGATGTCGGCGTCCGCGCGGTCGACCGGCTCAACTTGTGCTTCGATCCGGGGTGGCTCGAGGTGCACTGCAGCCCCAACTGGGTGCGGAACATGTTCGCATGATGAGTGACATCGTCCTCCGCGCCGAGATCGACACCGCGTTTCGCGCGTTCGTCGGCGACCCGAAATTTTCCTGCCTCGCCGGGAAGGGCGTCGTCCGCTCCGATCGCTTCGAGCTCGGTGTCTACGGTGAACTCGGCTCGTCGCACTCGGCCGCCGCGCTCGCGCGCGACCTCGAGAGATTCATCGCCGCACCGGAAGCGGCGGACGCTGCCTTCCGCTCCCTGGTCGCGGTCTTCCCCGGGAGCGCACCGCGCGACGAAACCGAGTTCGAGCAGCTGCTCTGGACGCAGCTCGAGCGATTGCACGAGCGCGACGATCCTTCGCGCGGCTGGGACGCGGCCGTCTCCGACGATCCCGAGGATCCGCGATTTGCCTTCAGCTTCGCCGGCTGCGCGTTGTTCGTGATTGGCATGCATCCGCGGAGCTCACGCGACGCACGGCGCTTCGATTGGCCGACGCTGGTGTTCAATCCCCATGCGCAGTTCGAACAGCTCCGCGCGACCGGCCGCTTCGACCGGTTGCGGGGGATCGTGCGCGAGCGGGAGATTGCGCTGCAGGGAAGCCTCAACCCGAACCTCGCCGACTTCGGCGAGCAGTCGGAGGCGCGGCAGTATTCGGGGCGCGCGGCCGAACCTGATTGGCAATGTCCCTTTCACCGTAAGGCAGAGTGACGGTCGTTCAACGGGTGCATCTCGCACCGCAGACGGGAACAGCGCTCACGCTGTCCCGCGGCCAGCTGTTGCGCATCATCGACCCTCACGGTGAGCAGGTATCCGACCTCACCGCGTTCGCGGCCGACGATCGGCGCGAGTGGCTGTCATCCGGCCGGACGATCGACTACGCCAACACGATCTACCTGACGACGGGGCACACGCTGTACTCCAACCGCAGCCGCCCGATGTTCACCATCGTCGACGACACCGTTGGGCGCCACGATTTCCTGCTGACGCCGTGCAGTCCGGAGACATTCAGCATCATCTACGGGACGACAGGTCACCACCCGAGCTGCTTCGAGAACCTGGTGACGAGCCTCGCGCCGTCAGGCATCACACCCGACATGATTCCGACGACGCTCAACGTGTTCATGAACGTCGAGGTGCTGCCGTCGGGCGAATTGCGCATCCTCCCACCGAAATCGCGAGCGGGCGACCACCTCGTGCTTCGCGCCGAGATGGACCTCCTCGTCGGCGTCACCGCCTGCTCGGCCGAGCTGTCGAACAATGGATCGTTCAAGCCGATCGACGTCGAGGTACTGTCGGCTCCGGATGCGGCGGAGCGGGGGAGCGCACCGCATGTCGCAAGCGCAGCACCCGCATCGGCGTAGCGGCGTGTCGCAGCACGGTGCCGCGATAGGGGACGCCGCCGAGGAAGACGCGCGCGCCGATCGCCATCCAGCTGCAGAGCGCGCGCTCGGCCAGCCACAGCGGCGCGAGCAGCGACGCACGCAGGGGAAAGATCCGCGCCCCGCCAGCGCGCCGGCGTCCCACCTCGGCGATGCCGGCGACTATCGTTGCTTCGGCGGCGACGCCAATCCAGCCAGCGGCCATCGCCAGCGTGATCGTCACTGGCAGCACGGCGAGCTGCCACGCGAGGCGCTGCGGACGGGCGAGTTCGTCGTACGCCTGCCTGACGCGCTGCGACCAGAAGTGCCTGACGGTGGACGGGCGCCGCGCGACGTACGCGTCGAGCAGGACGGTCTCGCGCCCGCCGGCCGCAAGCACGGTGCGTACCAGCTCGAGATTCTCGAACATCGCGCGCCCGTCGTAGCCGCCAGTGCGGGCGAGCATCGACCGCCTAACGGCGAGCGTGCCCGGCCAGTCGCCGCCACTCGTCCGGTTGAGCAGCGCACGGCCGGTGTCCCAGGCCGCGTGCCATGGCATCGGCACAAAATGGTTCTGCGGGCGAACGACGTCGGCGCTGTCGAGCGCCGCGGCAACGCGCCCGAGCGTGCTCGCATCGTAGCGCACGTCGTCGTCGGCGATGATCACACGCTCGTGCGATGCGAGGTGCAGCCCGGTGAGGACTCCGCCGACCTTGCCCATCGGTGTGGCGAGCGCGGGATCGGGTGCGACGTGCCGAACGATCGACTGCCACCCCAGCGCGTGCGCGGCGAAGACGTCGGGGCCCGAACCATCAACGACGATCACTTCGGCCTGCGCAGCGATCGCCTGCAGGTAAGCCGTCAGGTCGCTCGTCACCTGACTGGTGCCCGAGCGAAGGGGAAGGATGTAGCTGATGCGGTCGTCGGCGCGCTCCATGTACGCCCATGGGGGCAACTGATGTGCCGGATGACGAGCAGCGCGCGATGATCGGCGCATTTTCTCCGCTTGGTCCACTCGGCGACATGTCGCCGGACGAGCTGCGCGCGCACCTCCATCGCCTCGCGGACTGGGTCGCCGATTACCGCGGAGGAATTGGCGAACGGTCGATCGCGCCGCGCGTGCAGCCGGGCGAGGTCGCAGCGCGTACGACGGACATTCTCCCCGAGAACGCCGAGCCGACCGCGAAGATCCTCGACGACCTTGATGCGATCGTGCTTCCCGGCGTGCTGCACTGGGGACATCCCGCCTTCCTCGGGTATTTCGGCAGCACGACCAACGGTCCCGCGCTGCTCGGCGAGATCGCCGCGGCAGCGCTGAACGTCAGCGCGATGACATGGAAGACGTCGCCCGCAGCGACCGAGATCGAAGGGGTCGTGCTGCACTGGATCCAGGACCTGATCGGCCTCGATCGCGGATATTTCGGAGTCGTGTATGACACGGCGAGCATCGCGATCCTCCATGCGCTGGCCGCGGCGCGCGAGCGGGCGAGCAGCGCAGTGCGCGAGCGCGGGCTCGCCGGCAGGGCGGAGCTGCCGGCGATGCGCGTCTATGCGTCCGACCAGGCGCACAGCTCAGTCGCCAAGGCGATGGTCGTGCTCGGACTTGGTGAGGCGAATCTCGTACGCATTGCGAGCGACACGGCGTATTGCATGGAAGTCGCTGCGCTCGACGCGGCAATACGGCGCGATGTCGCGCAGGGGTTGAAGCCGATGGCGGTCGTCGCGACCATAGGGACGACATCGACGGCGAGTGTCGATCCGGTCGCCGAGATCGCGGCCGTCTGCGCAGCGTACGGTGTGTGGCTGCATGTCGACGCGGCCTACGGCGGCGCGATCGGCGTGCTGCCCGAGGGGCGCGCGATGTTGGCCGGGGTGGAGCGCGCAGACTCGGTCGTGGTCAATCCGCACAAATGGTTGTTCGTCCCGCTCGACTTCAGCGCGCTTTACGTCCGCGACCGTGAGGCACTGCGCGCTGTGTTCGCACTCACTCCCGAGTACCTCGAGGGCGACGCCGCGCCGGCGCACGCGTCAGGCGCGGCGAATGAGTACGCGGTGAACTACATGGACTACGGAATTCAGCTCGGGCGCCGCTTTCGTGCGCTCAAGGCGTGGATGGTATTCCGCGCCTTCGGGCGGGCCGGGATCGAGTCGCGGGTGCGCGAGCACTGCCGCCTCGCCGCGCTGTTCGCGCGCTGGGTCAGCGAGACACCCGGCTTCGAGCTGGCCGCCCCGCAGCGCATGGGGATCATCTGCTTCCGCTTCGCGCCAGCGACCATGCTGCCTAACGCGATGGACCAGGTCAACGCCGACATCGTCGAGCGGGTGAACGCGGCGGGCGACGCATACCTGACCTGGACGCGGCTGCGTGGTGGTGTCTGCATGCGCGTCGGGCTCGGCAACGTGCTCACGACCGAGGCGCACCTGCGCCACGTCTGGCTTCGCGTCGTCGATGAAAGTGCACGGCCGAGCGACGCCGCGCGCGCGCCCTAGCGCCTGACGCCCGCGTCAGGCGCCGGCCGCACCCGGATCGAAGAAATCAACCACCCCCGTCTCCAGCGAATACTCGGCGCCGACGACGAGCAGTCCATCGGTCTGGATCAGGCGCTCGAGGAGCTCGGACCCGTGTCGCAGGTGATCGACCGAGGCGCGAATGTTGGCCCGTACCGCGCTCCTGACGAGGGCGTCGTAGTCGTCCTTGAGGTTGGTCGCGAGCAGACCCTCGACTGACGGCCGCACGCGATCGACGATCGAGCGCAGATTGCGCGACTGTGAGTCGGTGCTCGGCGAAAGCAGTGCGTCCAGCGTCGCCAGAATCGCCCCGCAGCGCGAATGTCCGAGCACGACGACGAGCCTCGTGCCGGAACGCTCGGCGGCGAATTCGACGCTGCCGACCTGGGATGGGGCGACGATGTTGCCGGCAACGCGAATGACGAAGAGGTCGCCGAGCCCCTGGTCGAAGACGATCTCGGCCGGCACACGCGCATCGGCGCAACCGAGGATGATCGCGAACGGGTTCGCTTCCTGGGATAGCTCAGGACGCCGCGCCTGGCTGGGGAATGTGTCCGCGCCATTCACACTCGACGTAAAACGTGCGTTGCCGTCTCGCAGGCGCTGCAGTGCTTCGCGGGCTGCTACCATCTCTGGGCGGACCTCTCCGGTGGTGATGCTGGCGACCTTTCCCCGCGGTTATGGTAATCGGGTCGCGACGATACGCAAGCCATTCGCCAACCGCGGTACCGTCCTTGCCTTGCTGAATGGCATGATGACGTCGCGCACCGTCCGCCGCTCTGTCTTGACGAGTGTCGTCCTCGCACTCGCGATGCTGTCATCGACTGGCTGCGGCAAGGACGCCGCCGCGCCACCGGCCAATCCGCAGATCGCCGGTCACTGGAGTGGCAGCGCCGCGCTGAGCACCGTGCGGTTCGAAGCGACGTTCACCGAATCGGCGGGGGCTGTCGGCGGAAGCGGCCAGTTCACCAGCCCCCTCGGGTCGGGCCCATTCACGGTGGACGGGCGGCTCACTGGCTCCGACGTCACGCTGAACCTCACGTCGACACAGTTCGGCGTGACCACCTATGTCGGCCGCTTCTCCGGTGACAACCGCATCATCGGGCACCTGACCGACGCCAGCTACGGCAACATCGACCTGACGCTCAACCGCGACTAGCTGCTGCCGGCGCAGGCGCGCCGATCCGCCTAACGCGTTGCGGGCGGGAGGCGTCGGAGCGCGTCGAGCTGCCCGATCGTCGCCTGCGAGGGACCGCGGACTTTCTTGAGCCGGGCGGAGACGCGTTCCGCGTCGGCAAGGACGCGAAGAATGTTTCCGCTCGAAAGCTTCGCGAGGTCGGTGTCGGTCCAGCCGCGTCGCGCGAGCTCGGCGAACAGCGCCGGAAACTTCGAGACGTCCTCGAGCCCGACGACATTATCAGTGATGCCGTCGAAATCACTGCCGATCCCGACGTGATCGACGCCGGCGATCGCGCGGACATGCTCGATGTGGTCGGCAACGTTGGCGATCGTGGCCTTGGGGACGGGGTGTGCGTTGCGCCACGCCGCCACTTCGCTGCGGATCGCAGCGCTGTCGGAACGCGTATTAGCCGGGTGGCGCAGGCGCGCGGCCGCGGTCAGTGCATCGACTGAATCGGTATGCGCCTTGACGGCCGCGGAGACGAAGGTCGTGACGAAGGGCACCATCACGACGCCACCGTTCTTCGGCACGCGGGCGAGAATCGAGTCGGGAACGTTGCGGCGGTGATCGACCAGTGCGCGGGCGCCCGAGTGCGAGAACATCACCGGCGCTTCAGTCGCGGTGAGCGCGTCACTCATCGTGCCTGGTGAGACGTGCGAGAGATCGACCACCATCCCGAGGCTGTTCATCTCGCGCACGACCTCGACGCCGAAGGGGGTGAGCCCGCCGTGCTTCGCGCTGTCGAGCGCCGCGTCGGCCCAGTCGAGGGTGACGTTATGGGTGAGGGTCATGTAGCGCACGCCGCGGTCGTAGTACTCGCGAAGGAGGGCCAGCGAGTTCTCGATCGCGTGGCCCCCTTCGATGCCGAGCAGTGAGCCGATCGTCCCGCGGCGGAAGCTGGCGCGCACGCCGTCGGCGGTCAGCGCCCACTGCAGCTCGGGATAGGTCGCAATCATGCGGCGGGCGATGTCGATCTGCTCGAGCTGTACGCGAGCGTAGCCCGGGGTGCTGCTGACCGCACCGTTAGGCGCGTAGTTCGCGTCATCCGGCTCGCCGGGAGTGTAGACCGACCAGAACTGCGCGCCGACGTGTCCCTTTCGCAGACGCGGCAGGTCGGTCATCCCGGGGCGACGGGTTCGCAGGTCGTAGGCGGCGACGTCGTGCGGATGCGCGCTGTCCTCGCGAATGCGCCAGGGCAGGTCGTTGTGGCCATCGAACACCGGCGCGTCCTTGAGCACGCGGAGCGCGCGGGCCATGAAGGGATCCGCGCCCGGGGCGGCTGCGTGGGAGGACTGCGCGCGCAGCGACGACGCGGCGAGGGCGATGACGGGGACAACGAGGCGAAGCGCGCGCATCGAAGAGGGCAGACGGTGAGCGGCGCGGGCGGGACCGCCCGGCCGCCGTCAATTTACATCGGCGAACTCCCGTACGGAGGTGAGCTTGAGCGGCATCCTGGCAAGCGTCGGCTGCATGTCGATCGCGTCGCCGTGCGCATAGGCGAGCATCAGTGATGCGAATGACTGCTGCAGTGGGTCCGACGCGGCGGCGCGCTGTCCCTCGAGCACGTCCTCCGGGACGTGCTCCGTCTGGAAGCGCCGCCCCTTCTTCTTCTCGAAGACACCGACCACTTCCATCGGCGTCAGTGCCTCAGGCCCACCGAGTTCGATGACCGCATTCCGCGCGGCCGGATTGTCGACACTGGCCACCGCGAACTGCGCGACGTCCTTGTAGGAGATGAAGCTGATCGGCTTCTCGCCGGACCCATAGACTCGCGCCGTTCCGTTGGCGGCATCGAAGCCGAGTGCGGGGCTGAGCCAGACCTCCATGAAATAGCTGGGGCGAAGGATCGTATAGTCCACGCCGCTCTGCATCAGCTCCTGCTCGACAGCTCGCTTCGCCGTCATCAACGGGCAATCGACGTCGTTCTGTCCGGACACCGAGACGTAGACAAAACGCACGACGTCGGCAGCGCGCGCAGCGCCGATCAGTGCGATCTGTCCCTGCTGGTCCACCGACGCGAGCGTGTCGCCGGGCTGCCGCGAGAAAGTGATTGAAGCGGTGCTGATGACGGTGTCGATGCCCTTGCAGGCTGCGTCGAGTGACGCGCGATCCTTCAGGTCGCCGTTGACCAGCTTGACGCCGAGGGCGCGCAACGCGGCGACGCGTGTCGGGTCGGAGGTCGGCCGGGTGAGTGCGCGGACCGGCTTCCCGCCAGCGACGAGTCGACGGCAGATCTCGCCGCCCAGCAGGCCAGTTGCTCCAATGACGAGAACCATAAGATCTCTCCGGGGGCTGGATATGCAGTCGCGACGTGCGCGGGCTTTCTAGCATGGCACATCCGGCGGGCGGCGGCAACTCGTCGCCCAATCGTCCAACGGCGCGCCACGCGTTCGCTGAGCGACGCCGTCGCGACTATACTACCGACGCTGCCGGCCACCAAAGCCGCCGCGCGATCCCCGCGGCGCTCACCACTCACGACAACTCATGCGCCTAACGCGCAACCTGACCGTCCAGGTGCTGGTCGCCGTCGCGCTCGGCGTTACCCTCGGCGCCCTCTATCCGGCGGCCGGTGTCGCGATGAAGCCGCTCGGCGACACCTTCGTCAACCTCGTGAAGATGATCATCGCGCCGATCATCTTCCTGACGATCGTGCTCGGCATCGCCAGCATGCACGACATCAGGAAGGTGGGGCGGGTCGGCGGGAAGGCGTTCCTGTATTTCGAGGTCGTCACGACGCTGGCCCTGGCGATCGGGTTGCTCGTCGTCAACATCACGCGCCCAGGCGACGGAATTGATGTTGCCGCCCTGGCCGGTGGCGACATTTCGCAGTACACGACCGCCGCGAAGTCGCTCAGCTTCGTCGACTTTCTCACGCACATCGTCCCCAGCAGCATCGCGGCCGCTTTTGCGAACGGCGAC
>JANMBU010000081.1:0-10086 GCA_031360575.1 Gemmatimonadaceae bacterium | reverse complement strand
AATCGCGGCGAGCCGCGTCGAGGCGCGCACGCCCTTCGGGCGGCCGCGCGTCGTTGCCGGCACTGACGCGGCTGACACTTTCGCCCTGCGCGCGGACTTCTTCGCGGTCGCTTTCTTCATCGAGCTCGCTGCCTCACGGTTCGAGTGCCAGACCTTGCTCTTTCCCTTGCCGGCGGTGATCTCGTCCATCGTGCGCCCGCTGTCGATGGATGTCATCACCTCGGCGATGACATCGCGTGAGGGATCAGCGGTATCGTCATCGCGCTTGATGAGCAGCCACTGCGGCTTGCCGCTTGCCTCGCGCATGCGGACCAGCGACCAGCCGCCGCGGAGGCGCTCGCCGTGCATGACGAGGTCGAGCCGGCCGCGTGCGTACCCCTCGCGGAGCGCGCGGACACCGGCGGCACCGAAGAGTCCCGGCGCGCCGCAGGTGCCGCGATCCCAGAGCATC
The DNA here is from genome assembly GCA_031360575.1 of Gemmatimonadaceae bacterium. Lineage (GTDB taxonomy): Bacteria > Gemmatimonadota > Gemmatimonadetes > Gemmatimonadales > Gemmatimonadaceae > JABFXC01. Next base: position 9,635 of record JANMBU010000081.1, on the reverse strand, counting down.
ACCGTCCCGCCACCATATTCGCCGGCGGGGATGGTACCCTCGAAGGTGTTGTAGGAGATCGGGTGATCCTCGACCTCCATCGCCAGGCGCTTGGTGCCGGGATCATAACTCGGCCCCTTCGGCACCGCCCAGCTCTTCATCACGCCATCGAGCTCGAGGCGGAAGTCGAAGTGCAGGTGACTGGCCGCGTGCTTCTGGATGACGAAGCGCAGCGTGCTCTCTGCGCTCGCGTCGTGCGACGCAGCGGCGGCTTCACTGCCTGACGGTTCGGCGGTGCGGGAGAAGTCGCGCTTGCGCCGATACTCGGCGAGCTTCTCCCGCGGCGACTTCTTCGCGACGGGCACCGGACCGGAACGTTAGGCGGTCTTCCGCTTTGCCCGCTTGCCCCGCGTCGCCGCCGGCTTCTCGGTGGCGGCGGCACCCTTCTGCGTGGTCCGGACCGCGCGGCCCTTCCCCTTCCCCTCCTTCAGGCTCGCCTGGAGACGCGACATCAGGTCGAAGACCTGTGCATCGGCTGGCTCCGTCTCCGGCTCGGGCATGGTGATCTTCTTTCCCTTCATCTTCGCGCGAATGATCTTCATCAGGTTGCCGCGATAGTCGTCGGTGTACTTCGACGGCTCGAAGGTATCGGCGAGCGTTGCGACCAGCTGCTCGGCCATCTTCAATTCCTGCGGGCGGACGGTGTCGCTCGAGGGGAAGCTGAATTCGCTGACGTCCACCAGCTCGTTGGCGAACCGCATCAGCTCGAGGACGATCGCGTCGCCGACGATGCGGATCGCGGCGAGATGCTCTTTCTGGCGCATGACGACCTTGCCGATGCCGACGGAGCCCGAGGTACGGAGTGCCTCACGGAGCAGCGCGTAGGCCTTTTCGCCGCCCTTTGACGGGACGAGATAGTACGGCGTCTCGAAGAAGCGCGGGTCGATCTCCTCCTGCTTCACGAAGTCGAGGATCTCGAGGGTCTTTGACGACTCGAGTGCGGCCGCCTTGAAGTCGTCGTCGCTCATCACGACGTACTTCCCCTTCTCGTACTCGTAGCCCTTCACGATCTCGTTCCAGGGCACCGGCTCGCCGTCCACGGCGCAGACGCGCTCGTATTTCACCGGCGACATGTCCTCGGAGTGCAGCATCCGGAAGGAGATGTGGTCTTCGCGGACCGCGGTCTTCGCTTCGACGGGGATATTGACGAGCCCGAAAGCGAGCGAGCCCTTCCAGATCGAGGCCATTGGCGAACTCCACGAGAGGGTGAAAGCGTGTCGGCCACACGGTTTACGGGACCGATGGGTGTGAAGGCAAGAGGGGTGCCGACGTGGAAAAAGTGGCTGACACGCTCGTGCCCGTCATATTTGTGATGGGGGCGCGCCCCCGCCACGCTTCCTCAAAGAAGCCGCTGGCTGGGTCTTGCCGACGGCCACTAGGTTGCGGCGATGAGCACCCAATCCAAGCCTATCCCCTGGCGCATCGTCGACCTGCCGACGAACACCGACCCGCGCGGCAGCATCACGATCTGCGAGAGCGGTGCGCAGGTCCCCTTTCCGATGCAGCGCGCCCGCTGGGTCTATGGCGCACCGGCGGACGCGAAGCGGGGCGGACACGCCCATCACCGGACGTCGCAGCTGTTCGTCGCCGTCGCCGGCGCGCTCACCGTTGCGGTAGACGACACGCAGCAGCAGGCGCGAGTGAGGCTCGACACACCGGCTCGCGGGCTGCTCATCCCGCCTGACGTCTGGATCGACACCGACGAATGGACCAGCGGGGCCGTGCTGCTGATGCTCGCCTCCGAGCCGCACGATGCCGCCGACTACATCCGCGACTTCGCCGCCTTCCGCACCAGCCGCGCTGGCTGACCGTAAGGCCTAACGCTCGACGACCGGTCCCTTGCCGTGGGGGAGCGGAGCGGGCAGGTCGGCAATGACGTAGGCCATCACGGCCATCGTCGCGACGCAGAGCGCCATGTCATGCGGGTCGAGCTTGTCGATCGTGTCGGCTTCGGTGTGGTGGTACCAGAAGTACCGTGACTCATCGACTTCGGGCGACATCCCGGGGACGCCCTGCTCCATCAGCGGCCCGATGTCGGAGCCGCCGCCGCCAGCACTCACGGCGCCGGCGCCGATGCGGTCGAGCAGCTTCGCGACCTGACGGATGACGGCGGATGCACCGTCGGTCCCGGAGAGGGCGACGCCGCGCGGCTTGAAGACGCCGTTGTCCGATTCGATCGCCAGCACGTGCTTGTCGATGTCGGCGCGATGCGCATCGTGGTAGGCGCGCCCTCCAGCGGTGCCATTCTCCTCGTTGGTCCAGAGCACGACGCGCACGGTGCGGCGTGGCTTGAGGCCGAGTTGCTTGATGAGGCGCACCGCCTCCCACGCAGCGACCGCTCCGCCGCCGTCGTCCATCGCACCCTGGCCGACATCCCACGAATCGTAGTGGCCGCTGATCAGCACCACCTCGTCGGGCTTCTCCGAGCCGCGCACCTCGGCGACGACGTTCCGTGACGGGGAGAGCGGGAGCATCTGCGCCGCCATCTTCAGCGTGACCACCACCTTGTCGCCGCGGCCGAGCATGCGGCGGATCATCAGCGCGTCCTCGACGGTGATCGCAGCGGTGGGAATGCGGGCGATGGTCGAGTCGTAGTGCATCACGCCGGTGTGCGGAGTACGGAACGACATCGGCGTCACCGACCGCACCAGTGCCGCAACCGCGCCGACCTTCGCCGCGGCACTCGCGCCACCCACGCGATAGCGCACCGTCTGCCCGTATGTCGTAAACGGCACATCGAAGAGCACGATCTTGCCCTTCGCATCGGCGGCACGGGTGGTCAACTCGTCGAAGCTGCCCACGACGATGACCGGTGCGGTGATTCCCTTCTTCGGTGTGCCGACACTGCCGCCCAGCCCGAGCATCGGCAGCTGAGCGCTGCGCGGAGAGAGGAGCGTGAGTGACTCGTCCCCGCGCACCCAGTGCGGCACCATCGCCGGCTCGCCACGAACATTGTCCAGCCCATCGCGCTTCATCTCACCTAACGCCCAGTCGATCGCCCCCTCGAGACTGCGCGACCCGCTGAGCCGGTTGCCGAAGGTATCGGTCAGCTTCGCCAGCCGGTTCCATGCAGAGCTGTCCCTGAGCGCCGCATTGATCAGCGAGTCAGCCGCGGCGCGATAGGTGATTTCGATTGACGCCGACTGGGCGGCGAGTGGCGACGCGCCGACGCCGAAGGCAGCGCAGAGGGCGAGCAGGGTGACCGAGTGAGGAGATGAGAAAGGGCTGCGCAAGATCGAGAGGATTGAGGTAACGCGTCACGAGCCAGCAACAAAGCTACAATCGGGAACGGCGATACACGACGACTTCGAAACGGCGATGCATGGCGGCACTCGAAGCAGCGAAGCATGGATCAACCTGATACGGCGATGCGTGATGCGCGATGAACGAAAACGCGCGGCACGGCAGCACGGCGATGCACGGGGTGTTTCGAGAATGCCGTGGATTGTGCATCGCCTCCTCGCCTTCCGTTCATCGCTGTTTCGTGTACGTCGTGCATTCGCCGCTGTCACCCGTCGCGCACCCGATCGTCTTTTCCTCGCATGCCGACTCGCCCAACGCCCGCTCGCGGACCTGCGCTGTCCGTCACCCGGGACCTCAGACTATCCGAAGTGCTCGCCGCGCTGTCGCGCGCCCTCGATCTCACCGAAGGACAGGCGCTCGGACACGGCGTCCGGACCTGCCTCATCGGGATGCGGCTCGCCGAAGAGATCGGACTCGACGAGAAAACGCGGACCGCGTTGTACTACGGGCTGCTGCTCAAGGACGCCGGATGTTCGAGCAACGCGGCGCGGATGAGCGCACTGTTCGGGGCGGACGATCGCTTCGTCAAGCCGCGGATGAAGCTCGTTGACTGGCACAACCGCGCGCGTCTCGCGGTGCATACCGCGTTCACCGTCGGGCAGGGGCAGTCGATCGGCCAGCGGCTCTCGTACTTCCTCGGTATCGCGCGCACACCGAACCTCACGCGCGAAATCGTCCAGATTCGCTGCGACCGCGGCGCCGAGATCGCGCTCGGGCTGGGCTTTCCCGAAGCGACCGCGCAGACAATCCGTTCGCTCGACGAACATTGGAACGGGCAGGGATATCCGCAGGGACTGCGCGGCGCCGCGATCCCCATCGTCGCGCGCATCGCGAATCTCGCGCAGGTGGTCGACGTCCACCTTCGCGAGCATGGACTGGCCACGGCGATACGCACCGCTCGACAGCGCAGCGAAAAATGGTTCGACCCGGCGCTGGTGAAGGTGCTCGCGTCGTGGGAGCGAGATATCGAGTGGTGGTACCAGCTCGACGATCCTGATCTCGCCGAACGGGTGATCGGCATCGAGCCGTCACTCGAGCCACGCCAGTTGGCGGAAGAGGATCTCGACCGCGTCGCGCGGTCGTTCGCCGACATCATCGACGCGAAGAGTCCGTACACCTTCTGCCACTCGACCAACGTCGCCGCCTTCGCCGTCGGAATCGGCGAGCAGCTCGGTTTCGACGCTGACACCCTTCGGCGCGTACGCCGCGCCGGCCTGCTGCACGACATCGGCAAGCTCGGGGTGTCGAACCGCATCCTCGACAAGCCGGGGAAGCTGACGGCGGAGGAGCGAGTGGAGATCGAGCGCCACCCGTTGTTCACCTGGGAGATCCTCCTCCGCGTCCCGGCGTTCGCCGATTTCGCCTGGATGTCGGCGCTCCATCACGAGAAGCTGGATGGCTCGGGCTATCCATGGAAGATCGACGGGCGCGGGCTCGACATGCCGGCGCGAGTGCTCGCGGTCGCCGACATCTACGAGGCGCTCGTTGCCGATCGTCCCTACCGTGTCGGGATGACGCCGGGCGAAGCGTTAGGCATCCTCCACCGCGACATGGAGACCAAGCTCTGTCGCAACGCGGTCGGCGGGCTCGAAGCGCTGCTCGCGCTTTGAGCCGGTCCGACGATCACGCCGGCTCGAGGATCTCGCCGGCGTCGATGTTGTCGTAGATCGTGCCGAGCCACTGGAAGAGGAACCAGAGCTCGATCGCGATCGCGCCGACGAAGGCGATCAGTGCGACGGCGATCGGGCCGTTCACCGCGGTCGGCAGCGCGGTGAGGACGTCGCTCATCGCGTAGAGCGCCCCGCCGGCGAGGGCGATCGGCACGATCAGCAGCAGCACGAGGAGAAGCATCGAGCCCGCCGTCCCGAGCAGGTTCTGGCCGATCACCTCGAACCCGCCGCCCTCCCCACCGAGCTTGACCCAACCGGGAAAGAAAAGCGCGATTGCGTTGCGAACGGTAACACCGAGCACATCGAGCGTGCCCAGTGCGAGCAGCAGCGAGAGGAAGATGATCACACGCTGCCCGGCCGGCGGCACCTGCGGACCGGTCGGGAGGATCAGGGCGGCCGTCAGGCAGAGGAGCTGGAAGGCGAAGATCAGCACCGTCGATGACATAATCTCGGCGCCGACCAGCGCGCCGCTGTCGAGCGGAAAAGTGCGGAGGAGCCGGAGATAGGGGAGGTCGCTGCGAAAATCGTTGCGCGTGTAGAGTGGCCCGACGAGGATCCAGGCAATGGCGAGCAGAAGCCCGATGCCGGCGAGCGCGTTGCGCGCAAACATCTCACCCTCGGCGATGCTTCCCGTCTGTCGATAGGTGGCATAGCCGATCAGGCCACCGATGAGCAGCGCGCCTCCGATGCCTAACGCGATGGTCGCCCAGCGTAACTGGCGGATCGTCGGGATGAAGTTCTTCCAGGCGACAGCGACCCAGGCCGGCCCACTCGACGGCAGCGGCAACCAGGTCTTTCGCTCGACGAAAGTCTTCTTCCCCAGTGCGGCCCGGGCGGCGATCAGCGCCCCGATCCCACGGCCACCGCTCGCCCGCTGGGAGCGCATCGCGACACGCAGCGCTTCGCGGCGCTCCCCGGCGGCGACCGCGGCCTCCTCGAACGGGGTCCGGTTGAGGAGGATCCACGGGATGTGCAGCAGCCAGATGGCGATCGCGATCGGAATCGCCCGGACCCACGCGTCGAGGCTGTCCGCGCCTAACGGTGCGACGACGGCGCGGGCCGGCGCGATCACGAAGATCGCCGGCGCGCTGTAGAGCGCGGCGCGCACCCGATCCGCCGCGTCACCGACCGACGCCGCCCCGATCACCGATGGCCAGACGGGCATCAGGCTCGTTGCGATGGCGGCGACGATGACCGCGACCACGGCGCCGCCAATCATCCAGCCGCGACTCCCCAGCTTCGCGCCGACCGGCTTGCCGCCACTCCGCGTCAGCGTCGCGCCGAGCTGGTGAAGCTGGAAGGTCCCGAACATCACGAAGTAGGTGAACGCACGCAGCGGGAAGGGCAGCACACCGCTCGCTCGGCGGCTGACGACCGAGAGGATGATCGCGCTGATAAGTGTCGCCAGGCTCGCCCGGACGAGCTTGAAGAGAATGAGCTGGTTGCGTGACAGTGGTGCCGGCAGCAGCAGCCGCGACTCGGCGCGCGAGAGCGCGACCGGCATCAGCTTGGAGCCGAACGTCCACCAGTAGATGGCAAGCAGCGTGAGGCCGAGCGCGGAGATCGCCAGCGCACTCGCCCCGAGCAGCGCGGTCGGCGCTGCGGCCATCCCATGCTGCGGTATTCTCCACAGTCGATCAGGGCGAACGACCATGGCGAAGTACGCGACGAGAAAGAGCATGCCGAGCACGTAGCGCACGTTCTTCAGTCGGCGCAGCTGTACACGGAACCGGTTGCGCGCCGAGCGCATCACGAGAAACGACAACGCGCCGACGATGTCGGCACGCGACGCGCCCGGGGTGCCAGGGAAGCCGCCGCGATCGGCGGTGGCGGTACTCACCGCCCGGCGATTCCCGCGCCCGATGCGTCGGGCGTGTCCTGACCGGTGATCGCGAGGAACAGCTCCTCGAGCCCGCGGCCCTCGAGATCGGGTCGGCTGGCCGCGATCTCGGCGATCGTGCCGAGCACCATGCACTGCCCGCCCTGGATGATCAGGATCCGCGTGCACAGCTCCTCGACGAGATGTAGGAGGTGCGAGCTGAGGATGACCGCGGTGCCGGCCCGGGCACGGGAGAGGATCGCGGCCTTCATCCGGCGGATGCCTAACGGGTCGAGGCCGGTCAGCGGCTCGTCGAGGAGCAGCGCCGATGGTTGATGGAGAAAGGCGCAGGCGATTGCAAGCTTCTGGCGCATCCCGCGCGACAACTCGGCGGGGAGCGCGCTGCGCTTGTCGGCGAGCTCCAGTTCGGTGAGCAGCGGCTCGATGCGCTGCGCCGCATCGGCCACGCCGTAGAGCCGGGCGACGAAGGTGAGGTGGTCGTCCACCGTCATGTACTCGAAGAGCTGCGGCTCGTCGGGAACGAAGGCGAGCGCGCGCTTGGCGGGGACGGGATCAGCGACGATGTCGTGGCCGGCGATCTGGATCTGGCCTGAGGTCGGCCGCACGATGCCGGCCAGCGAGTGCAAGGTGCTCGTCTTGCCCGCACCGTTAGGCCCGACGAGCCCGAGCACCTCACCCGCCGCGACGGTGAACGAGAGGTCGCGCACCGCGACAAAATCTCCGTACTGCTTGACGAGCCTTCGTACATCGATCACGTCGGTAGGCATCGTGTAATCTCGCCTCGCGCCGCAAGGCGTCAACCGCTGGACGCACGAAAGCGACGCGTTGACGCCCGATGTCGAGCGTCAATGCGTCGCTTCGTTCACCGCGCGCCGCGACTAGCGCGGCGGCATCGACAGCTGCTGTCCGGGGTGAATATGATCCGGGTTCGGGATCGCCGCCTTGTTCGCTTCCCAGATCTCCTTCCAGCGCGATTCATCGCCATAGACGTGTTTCGCGATCTTGCTCAGTGAGTCGCCGGACTGCACTTCGTAACCGAAGCCGAGAGCCGGTGATGGTCGTTCTGCATTGTCAGCCATGAGTTGCTCCGCTCGTTAGAGGCAGGGACGGTAAATGCAATCGCGAGGCCGCGCGCCAATCGGACGCGCGCTCAGGGCGATGCTTCTGGCGCGCGGTCGCCACGCGGCAAGCGCGCCGTTCTGGCGCGACGGAGGCGCATGCGGAAGCAGCGGGGAGACGCGGCCGCAAAGGCCGGGAATACGCACCGTTGGGCGGTCGATCAGGTCGAGGAAAACACAGCCGCCGTCGAGCAGGACAGCGACCACATCTACCAGATCCCGCGCTGGCTGCTTCCGTCCGGCGCACGCGACGGCGATGTTTTCACCGCGCCGCCAGAGACGAACAGCGAGGGTTTTCTTATCATCACCGTCCGTCCGGCACCAGCCGCAACCGATGCCGAGAAGATTCCGCGGCCGGAGCGCGCCCGATCACGAGACGATTCAGGTGGCGACATCGTGCTCTGATCGTCACTGAACGACTGCTGTCCAAACGTACCCGAGCTGGTAGACACATGCGTGCGCCCGCCATTTTCTGCCTAACCGTCACACTCCTCGCGTCGGGCTGCCGTGACGGGAACGAACCGAACAAAGCGCTACCGCTGGCCATCACGACCGACAGTTCGAGCTACACGCGACCGGCCGGCTCATCCAGCCTCTCGGTCGAGGTCGGGTTCACGAACAACTCCGCCTCGACGATCTGGGTCGCACCCCCGGCACGGGCGTCCGCATGGGCGTGATCCTCGGACAGATCGGCCGCTTTGCCTTCAGCGCGCCGTTCAGCACCACCGCGGGTGGCGCGTTCGATCAGCGCACGGGCTCCGCTGATTTCACCGTGGTCAACGGATCCTGACCGCGAAGCTCACGCCATTGCAGCTGCCGTGGTGGTCGCCCTTGAGCACCGAGACTTTAGAGCGACAGTCCAGCGCGGGTCAGGATCAGAACGTGACGCCGAAGCTCACGGGTACGAAGGCCATCGAGCCACTCCCGTTCCTGCCGTTCACCGAGACGTAGCGCGCCTCGAGCATCGTGCCGATCGAGCCGAGGCCGAAGGTGAGCCCGATGCCCCCATTGAAGCCGAGCCGCGAATCGCTCCCGCTGCTTGAGCTGAACACATCCCCGCCGATGAGGCCACCGTTGCTGACGACGCCCCTCACGTTGTAGACCCCGATGCCGCCGATCAGGTACGGCTTGGCTCCCATGATCGACGACGGCGTGAGGATCACGTTCGCGGCGCCGTTGATCATCCGGACGTTGCCGTTCCCGATGTTGCTGTCGATGTCGAAGCGATTGAAGCCGACTTCACCACGGAAGCCTAACGGCGAGAGCGGGACGGTGACGTTGACCATCCCGGTCACGTTGAACCCCGTGCTCACCTGCTCGCCAAAGCTCGACTGGGGGATGCTCGCACCCGCCGAGATCCCGAAATGCACCTGTGCCTGCGCGCGCGCGGGGGTGGCGAGCGTCAGGCAGAGCAGCGCGGCCGATGTTGCGAACAGGGCGCGTTTCATATCGTGTGATCCTCGTGAAATGGTCGGAGCGGCGTTCTGCCAGCTTCGTACTGTTGAATCGCTTTACGGGTTCCGCGGCGGTCGACCGGCTGGCCGGAATGCACCGCGCGGCGCCCCGAGTAACCGGGCGGCGCGCGGCGGGTACACGGAGGGGGGCGGGGTGGGCGCCCCCCCGCGCTGGGATCCCATAAAAAGTAACCGCATGGAACAGGGACAA
>JANMBU010000071.1:0-16294 GCA_031360575.1 Gemmatimonadaceae bacterium | reverse complement strand
TGGCATGCCGCGCGAGGTCGGTGGCCGGTCGATGTACATGGCCAGTCCGGAGTACATGGCGAGCTATGCGCGTCACCTGATCCAGGCCGGCGCAAAGATCATTGGCGGCTGCTGCGGGACGACGCCGGAGCACATTCACGCGGTCGTCGAAGGTGTGCGGCCGCTGTCGCCGAGGCATGCGCGGAACGTCCAGGCGCAGGTCGCGCCGGTGGAGGCCGAGGCGGCGGCCAAGCGGGCGAGCGCGAAACGTGTCGAGCCGACGCCGTTAGGCAAGCGGTCGAAGTTCGGGGCAAAGATCGCGTCGGGCGCGTTCGTGAAGACGGTCGAAATCGTCCCGCCGCGGGGGACGGACGCGACGAAGCTGGTCGCCGATTCGATCGTGCTGCGCGAGGCGGGGATCGATGCGATCAACGTGCCTGACGGTCCGCGGGCGCAGTCGCGGATGGGGGCGGTGCTGACCAGCCTCCTCATCGAGCAGCGCGCCGGGATCGAGACGGTGACTCACTACTGCTGCCGCGATCGCAACCTGCTCGGGATGCTCTCCGACCTCTTGGGAGCGTCGGCCATGGGCCTCAGGAACATGCTGATCATAACGGGCGACCCGCCGAAGATGGGGCCGTACCCGGATGCGACGGCGGTCTTCGACATCGATTCCATCGGGCTCACCAACCTGGTTCGCAACCTGAACCACGGGATGGATCCGGGAAACAACGCGATCGGCGCGCCGACCTGCTTCACCATCGGCGTCGGCGTGAACCCGGCCGCCATCGACCTTGCGCAGGAGATCAAGCGCTTCGAGTGGAAGGTGGACGCCGGCGCCGAGTACGCGATCACGCAGCCGGTGTTCGACGCCGACCAGCTGGAGAAATTCCTCGAGCGGATCGAGCACGTGCGCATCCCGATAATCGCCGGCATCTGGCCACTGGTCTCGGTGCGCAACGCCGAGTTCCTGGCGAACGAAGTGCCGGGTGTGAGCGTGCCTGACGCGGTGATCGCCCGGATGCGGCGGGCGAACGAAAAGTCGAAGGAGGCGGCGGTCGCCGAGGGAATCGCGATCGCCCGCGAGATGCTCGCGCGGGTGCGCGGGTCGGTGCAGGGCGTGCAGGTGTCGGCGCCCTTCGGGAAGGTGGAGCTGGCGTTGCAGGTGACTGACTGAAGCTGTTCGAACTGAAGCTGTTAGCCATAAGCCGTTAGCGTTGAGCGACGGCGGGGTCAACGGCGGGGCACGCGGCGCATCGATGGACCCGCAAGGGCGCCAGCACGATCGACGAACCGACGAGCGATAGGCCATGCTCGCGAACCGCGGAAGGCCGCGGATTTTCGCGGAGTCGCGCTCAGGAATTTGGTTAAAAAAAATCGCACTAATTAGAGCCAGTATAACAACTTTATAGCGCCATAACAGCGATATGATGTTCACACGCCTTCCACGAGCACCCTCGGGGTAAATGCTCCGTCTGATCACGTACGCCAGAAATGGTGGCGTGAATCACAGCATGCGTTTAGGTTGATGCCCAGTTCGGCGACGCGATGTTCGTGCGTCAGTCGAACTACTGCACTCGTCGACGACGATGAGGCGTTGGTCTTCGCCCCAGTATTCTCCGCGTCGCCTTCATGCTCGACGAGCGTTCGTTCCGCGATTCAAGCGGCACCGATTGGGATGTCTTCGATGAGCGCAGCTCGGGGCCGATGCGCGCCCTCGAGTGCGACTATCCCGTCCCCGCGACCGACCCGGGATTGGTCTTCGTGTCGCGCGTCGCGAAGAAGCGGCTCTGGCCCTGCCCCGCCGACTGGAAGATGCTGCCCGCTGAGGAGCTGGAGATGCTCTGCTGGCGGGCGGCGCGACTGGCCGACTGAGAGCTCGCTCGAGAAAAGCACGATGATCCAACGCCCGCGCCGGGACCTCGGCGCGGGCGTTTTTCGTTGACCCATAACTCTGCGCGTCTCGGCTGTACTGCCACTCGAAGAGCGAGAATCGATCACTACACTGGGACTGGCAGCGATGACGACGAACAAGCATGTACGAGTGGTTGCAGCATTGACGGCGATGAGCGTGTCCGCCTGCGCGTCAGGCGCCGACGCGCACCAGGCGCGCGAGTCGACCACCGACAACGCGGACGCGCCGGTCGCGCTCGTGACGACCGCGCACGCTCCACTCCCTGCCGGCGCGGTTCGCTTCCTCGTGGCGCCGAGCGGCAACGCGGCGCGCTTCCGTGTGCGCGAGCAGTTGCTGGGACACGACCTGCCTAACGATGCGGTCGGCGAGACGCAGCAGATCACCGGCGCGATCACGGTCGACAGCAAGGGCGCGCTCGTCGCCGGACAGTCGCTGTTCGTCGTCCAGGTCACCTCCCTCAAGAGCGACAGCGACCGGCGCGACGGCTACGTCCAGCATCGCCTGCTCGAGACGGACAAGTATCCGACGGTCGAGCTGGTACCGACCGCGATCCGCGGGCTGGTGACCGTGCCATCCGCGGCGAGCGCGGTGGGTCCGGTGACCGTCGACGTCGTCGGCAACCTCACCGTTCGCGGCGTCACGCACCCGACGACGTGGCGCGTCACTGCTCGGCAGGCGAACGGTCAGGTCACGGGCTCGGCGTCCACGAAGTTCACCTTCGCCGACTTCGCGATCAATCCGCCGAAGGTGCCGGTGCTGCTCAGCGTCGCCGACACGATCGCCCTCGAGTACGATTTCACCCTGACGCGCGATACGCTTGCCTCACGCCACTGACCGTTCAGCGGTACATGGATCCGAGAACGATGAGGACCGCGAGGGCGAGCATGCCAGCGGCCGGCGCGGATTTCCGGAGCGGGTCGCCAATCCTGAAGTGCATCGCCAGCGCGCCGACCATGAGCACGCAGATGAGCAGCGCCGCAGGAAGGACGAGGACGCGGTACCAGATTCCGGCGATAAGCGCGAGCGCCGCGCCCACCTTGAGGACACCGATGACGACGACCGTCCATGCGGGCAGGCCGTAGGCGGCGAACTCCTCGCGCATGTTCCTCGCGTCGGCACCTCGATATGCAGTGCTTCGATTGGCGCGCAGCAGCCAGACGTTGAGCAGGCCGAGCGCCGCCACGATCTGGAAGACGATAATGAGAGAACCCATTGGAGTTACCGCCGCGTTTGAGGTGAGCGAAGCGTTCCGCCTGCCGAATCTATGGCTTCACATGGAGAGAAAATGCAACCCAGCATCACGATTGCTGCCGTCCTGTCGAGCGTCGCCTTCCTCCTCTACGGCGCGAGCCTGTTCGGCTCGCGCGCGATGGTGGCCAAGTTCGAGCGGTACCATCTCGCGCCGTATCGGACCCTCGTAGGCGCTCTGGAGATGGCGGCGGGGGCTGGACTGCTCGCCGGTCTTCGTTTTCGCCCGTTGCTCCTCCTCTCCGCTGGCGGGCTCGCCGGAATGATGCTTGGGGGGGTGGTTGTGCGGCTACGCGTGGGTGATCCTCTGGTGTCGGCGATTCCAGCCGTGCTTCTCCTCTGCCTGAACCTGTTCATCCTGCTGGCTGCCGCGTAAGCGCGCTCGCGAACCCTGATGAAACATTCCGGCCCTGCCGTTCCTTGAATCGCTGTGCGCGACCGCCGCGCGACGATACCGGCCCGACTCCTCGCGATCTTCTCCGATGATGCCAATCCGCAACCTCCGCCGCCGTGCTGGGCTGACTATTCTCGTCGCCGCCTTCGCCTCCTTCCTCCTGTCCGTCACGCTGTGGTTCACGGGGAGCCACGAGCAGGGACTGTTCGTCGGGCTGTGGGTGCCGTCCATCCTCTCGTTCGGATGCGTCGCCCTCCTGATCAGCGGTGACCGGGTTGAATAACCTTGGCCTGTTCATCGTCGGAGTGCTGGTCACGATTCCCGCGGCGACCGTCGTGATCGCCCTCGTGTTCGCCGCCGGCATCGATGAACGAGCGGCGAAGAAGCCGCTGGCGGGGCGCGCGCCGGGAACGACGCCGTCGTAGCGGGCGGAATGAAGCGCACGTACCTGGTCGTCGGCCACTCGAGCGGAATTGGACTCGCTCTCACTCGACTGGCCCTGGAGGCGGGCCACGCGGTCGTTGGGCTTTCGCGACGCGCCTCGGGCATCGACATGCCCGGCCTGAGCGAACGGCAGGCCGACGTACTCGAGGTAGATCTCCAGTCGCTGGACCTGCCGGCCGCCCTCGACGGCGTCGCGTACTGTCCGGGGAGCCTCAACCTCAAGTCGTTCACGGCGCTCCGGGAAAAGGACTTCCTCGACGACTTCCGCGTCTCCGCGCTCGGTGCGGTGCGCGTGCTCCAGGCGACGGCGAACGCCCTCAAGGCGGGACGGCAGCCGGGCGTGGTGCTCTTCAGTACCGTCGCGGTGCGTCAGGGCATGCCCTTTCACGCCTCGATCTCGATGGCGAAGGGCGCCGTGGAAGGACTCACTCGCTCCCTCGCCGCAGAATGGGCGCCACGGATCCGCGTCAATGCCGTAGCGCCCTCGCTGACAAACACGCCACTCGCCGCGCGCCTCCTCACCAGCGAAGAGCGAGTGCAAGCGAGCCGGGACCGTCACCCGCTCCGCCAGATCGGGCAGCCCGACGACATCGCCGCGACGGCGCTGTTCCTCCTTGGCGAACAGTCGCGGTGGATCACCGGCCAGGTCTGGGGAGTGGACGGAGGCATGTCCACCCTGCGCGCGTGACGCCGCGGCGCGATCCGTCACATAATAGTCCGCCTAACGCTCAGTTGATTCGCCGGGTAGTGAGCTGAGTCACGGGCGGCGGCGCGCGCGGCAGTTACACTCCCGCTACGGTCATCGCTCGGTAACCCGGGCGACGTCGGGCGTCATGGCGCACGACCGGTCGTGGCGCCGGGGCCGTGAGATTCTTCCTCAAGAGCAGGAGTCGAAAGCCATGTTACGCAAGAATTTTCATTCATATTCCGCAGCGCTTGCGGTGATCGTTGTCGGTGGGCTGGCCGCATGCAGCGACACGACCGGCACGGCGCGCGTTCCGGTGACTCTCTCGCTGTCTGGCGTCGCCAGCACGCGACTGGCGATGGCGCCGAATGGACCGTCGGCGTCGGTGACCATCACCGGTGGCGGCAACACGATCGTCATCACGAAAGCGCAGGTGGTGCTCTCGCACATCGAGCTCGCGCAGAGCGAATCCGCCAGCTGCGTGACGTCGGGCGACGATCACGATTGCGAAGAGATGCGTATCGATCCGATGCTGGTCGACCTGCCGGTCACCCCGACGGTGACGCAGGAGCTGAGCGTCACCCTGCCGGCGGGCACCTACCACGAATTCGAAGCAAAGATCAGTGCGCCGCGGAGTGGTGAGCCGGGGGCGGCAGCGTTCCTCGCCGCCCACCCGGATTTCGCGGGGAAGAGCCTCCACGTCGAAGGCACTTTCAACGGGACGCCCTTCGTCTATGATGGCGCGCCCAAGGCCGAGCTCGAGCTGGCGTTCAATCCGCCGCTCGTCGCCACCGCCAACTCGACCAACAACGTGACGGTGCACGTCGACCTCCAGAGCTGGTTCCGCGATGGATCGGGCAACGTCATCGACCCGAACAACTCGGCCAACGCGAGCCTCATCCTCAGCAACATCAAGCACTCGTTCCGCGCTTTCGAGGACGACAACCACGACGGCCTCGACGACTGACCGCGCGCGGATCGCGCCGCGCCCCAGTCGTGATCGCAAGACGGGCGGGTGGGGGCGGGATAAAATGAGACAGAGGGGTCGGCGCGTTGCGCCGGCCCCTCTGCCGTTCCCCGCTGGGATCCTTGGCGCGCAATCATTCGTTAGAATTGAGGCGGTCACTGCAACTTCACTGAAAGGTCTCATGCGAAAAGCAATTCTCATCATCGACCACGGCTCGAAGCGTGGCGAGGCGAACGAGATGCTCGATTGCGTCTCGAACCTCGTTCAGGCGATGGCCGGCGACGACGTCATCGTTCGCTACGCGCACATGGAGCTGGCCGAGCCCTCGATCGCCGAGGGCTTCGCGGCCTGCGTGAAGGAGGGCGCGACCGAGATCGTCGCCTTCCCCTACATGCTCTCGCCGGGGAAGCACTCGACCGCCGACATCCCGCGCCTGGTCGCGGCCGCCGCGGCGGCGTCGCCCAGCGTGCGCTATTCGGTGACCGCGGCCTTCGGCGTCCACGAGAAGCTTGCCGAGCTGATCCTGCTTCGCGCGGGCGTCAGGCCTAACGCGATCGACGCGAATCGCTGCTGGCATTCGTCGGAGTCGCCGCGGACGTGCGGCGATGCCTGTCGCTGCGCCGGTGTCCCGGCCGGTGCCGGCTCGGCCACTTCCTGACGATGACGGCGCTGACCCGCTTTTCCGACGAGGAGCAGCAATTCCGCGACGCGGTGCACAGCTTCGCCGAGGATGAGGTGCGGCCGCGCAGCGCGGCGATGGAGAAGGCGGGGAAGATCGACCCCGAGCTGATCGCGCAGTACTTCGCGCTCGGGATGATGGGGATCCAGGTGGACGATGTCTACGGAGGCGCGGGCGGATCGCTGACGATGGTGACGCTCGCCGTCGAGGAGATCAGCAAGGTGGACGCGGCCGCAGCGATCATGGTGGACGTGCAGAATACCCTCGTCAACTATCCGATCGCGAAGTACGGGACCGAGGCGCAGAAGAAGAAGTACCTGACGCGCCTGACGTCGGATACGATCGGCGCCTACGCACTGAGCGAGCCGGGCTCCGGCTCCGACGCCTTCGGGCTCGCGACGCGCGCCGAGAAAAAGGGCGACCAGTGGATCCTCACCGGCCGCAAGCTGTGGATCACCAACGGGGCCGAAGCGGGGATCTTCGTCATCTTCGCCAACGCGAACCCGAGTGCGGGCTACAAGGGGATCACCGCGTTCATCGTCGAGAAGGAATTTCCTGGTTTCTCGGTTGGCAAGAAGGAGGACAAGCTCGGTATCCGCGCGTCGAGCACCACCGAGCTGATTCTCGACGGGTGCGAGGTGCCTGACGCAAACGTCCTCGGCCCGGTCGGCCAGGGCTACAAGGTGGCGATCGACACGCTGAACGAGGGGCGGATCGGCATCGGTGCGCAGATGATCGGCATCTCGCAGGGAGCGTTAGGCGCGGCGATCGCCTACCTCAAGGAGCGAAAGCAGTTCAACAAGCCGCTCTCCGAGTTCCAGGGCATCCAGTTCCAGGTCGCCCAGGCAGCGACCGAGACTGAGGCGGCCCGCCTGATGGTCTACAACGCTGCGCGCCTCAAGGAAGCGGGCGAGGACATCGCTATCGCCGGCGCGATGGCCAAGCTGTTCTCCTCGCAGGTCGCCGAGCGGGTGACCTCGCTCGCGCTCGAGCTGTTCGGTGGGTATGGCTACACGAAGGATTACCCGGCCGAGAAGTTCTATCGCGATGCAAAGATCGGGACGATCTACGAGGGAACGTCGAACATGCAGCTGCAGACGATCGGGAAGTCGCTGCTGCGGTAGGGAGCGGGGAAACGTTAGGCGGGCAGCGAACAGCGGGTTTGACTGCGATACCGCGACTGCGGCTGTTGCTCATCGGTTGGTCTTCCACTATGCGAGCCCCGAACGAATTTATTGGGGGTGCGCCCGGCGAGAGATTCTCACCCGGCGCACCCCCAGAGGAGCAAGCCAATCTCCGGCTCGGACGCCTCGACACGCAAGGTCGTCTCGGTGACCTCGGTGTCTCGGTGTCTCCCAACTACAGTCTGTCACGACGCCAGAATGCTGAGGAATACGGCCGACATGCATGGGCGCCAGCGGCCCAGCGGGACCGATGAGCGAGAGTCGCAGTTCCGGTACCGCAGTTCAGACGCCGCTCGCTGACTGCTTACCGCTTACCGCCCGCCACGCGCCACGTCAGCACTGCGACACGACGCTGTGCTCGACGAACATCAGTGGCAGGTGTGGCTTCGGGATGCGGATGACGTCCACCGGCTCGGTGAATGCCTGCGTGGTGAAGCAGCGCGCGCCTGGTGAAGTCGAGGTCACCTCGGCGTAGAGAAACTCGCTCGACGCGGCGAGGCGGGTGACTTCGATGCCGAATCCGCCGGTGCCATGGCTACCCTGCGCGGCGATGATGACCGAGTAGTGCGCGAAGTCCACTGCCGGTCGCGGCGACGCAGGCGACAGGCTGATGTCGAGGGTCGCCCATGCCTGGGCCCACGCTGCGTCATCGTCGATCAGCAGTCGTGCAGGCTTCGAATAGCCGCTGTAGCTCCGTTTAAGGATACGCGCCGCGCCGGCGTCGCTCCACGACATGTCCACCGCGCCAGCGGGGATCTCGAGCAAGGGAACCGTCGTCTTCTCGGTGACGCATGCGGCGAGGACGCCGAGCAACGCCACTGACAGGAACTGACGTGCATCCGGATTCATGTTGGCCTCCTGAACTGGGTGTCCAATCATCTCGAGCCGCGGCAGATCCTGCAACACGAAACGGCATCCGCTGCCCGCTTATGGCTTATCGCCTACCGCTTTCAGCTTATCACCGATACCGGCACAACGCTTGCCCCCTTCAGCCTTACACTGGCAACGGAGCACGCAATGCCGAACAACGACAAGCAGCACGACGGGGCAGCACCACAGCAGGCCGCGACGAAGAACGAAGGCGGGCATGGCACGAATACGCAGGAGACGCAGCACTCGAAGCGTGGCGCTGAGCCCGCGTCGGCAGGTGCAGCGGCGAGCGCGAAGCCGAAGCACGACCATGAGACGACGCACGCCGGCGGTGCGCGCCTCGAAGAAGGACGTCAGCAGCACGATGAGGCCGAGAAGAACAGCGAGGCCAATCGGGTCGACGAGCCAGCGCGCACTGATGGACTGACGGCGAGTCCCGACCGCGTCGGCCACGGCGGGAGCGAAAAGAAGAAGCACGGGTGACCAAACGCCAGCGGGGCGCGACATCCGACGCTTCGTGCGCACGGTGTCGCGCAACGCCTGACGTTATCTTGAGCGATGCCCGCGACCGCCAAGAAAGCAAAGAGCGCCACAGCGACCCACCGTAAGGCACTCGCCCATCTGCGGAGCATCGACCCGAAGTTTGGCGCGGTGATCGACAGCGTCGGCGCCTGTCGCTACGCGGCACGCGACGAAGGCACGCACTTCGGCGCGCTCGTGCGATCGATCGTCTACCAGCAGCTGTCGGGGAAGGCGGCGGGCACCATTCACGGGCGACTCCGCGCGCTGTACGGTGATCGCGACCCGACGCCCGCCGAAATTCTTGCGACGCCCCCGGAGACGCTGCGCAGCGTCGGCCTGTCGCGGCAGAAGATGAGCTACATCCTCGATCTCTCGGCGCGCGTCGAGCGTGGTGAGCTGCCGCTCGACGGCGTGCACGAGCTGGACGACGACGCACTCACCGCGGCGCTGGTGCAGGTGAAGGGGATCGGCCGCTGGACCGCGCAGATGTTCATGATGTTCCGGCTCGGCCGCGCCGACGTCCTCCCCGATCTCGACCTCGGAATCCAGAAGGGATTGCAGCGCGCCTACGGGCTGCGAAAGATGCCGAAGCCGAAGGACGTGCTGCGGCATGGCGCGAAGTGGGCGCCGTACCGGACGATCGCGTCGTGGTACCTGTGGCGGCTGCTTGACGTCACTGACGGCGATGCTGGGACGAGGGACGAGGGAAAAAGCGTGATGCGTGATGCGGGAAAGAGCACGGCGACGCGGACGAGGAAGACGGCGGGGAAGAGCGGGGCGAAGCGGACGAGGGAGACGGCGGGGAAACGCAGAACGAGGGGTGAGGCCACCGCAAAAGCCGTGTAGGCAATCGCGGAGCGGACCACCTGTTGCCTGGTGCGCCAGGGGGTCTGATCCCTAACGGTGCGCGCGATTCCCTCTGGTGCGGCGGCGGTTGGAGGGTATTTTCTGGGCGAACCTTCATTCCCCCCGAATGGATACCCTCGATCTGAAGCCGCGAAGCAACGTCGAGTTGATCGACGCGAGCTTCCAGTTCCTGCGCCAGAACTTTGCGCTGCTGTTCACGACGATCGCGGCGACCTATGCGCCGATTGCGATCCTCGAGTACCTGACGCTGAGCCGCGGCGGTGGTCCCGGGGCGACGCTCGTCACGATGATCGTCACGTGGGTGTTCTCGGCGATCGCGCAGGCGGCGACGATCGAGATCGTCGCGACTCGCTACATGGGTGAGAACATCACGCCCGCCGACGCGCTGCGCGCCGTGTGGCAGCGACTGGCCACTGTACTCGGCGTGACCTTCTTCTACGGGCTCTTTGTCAGCGTCATGACGGCGCTCTTCATCTTCCCCGGCATCTACGTCGCGACGAAGTACTTCGGCGCGATGGCCGCGGCGATGGTGGAAGGACTCGGCATGAACGCGGCGATGACGCGCTCGGCGACGCTCACCGATGGTTCGAAGCGGCGGGTGTTCAACATCTTCGCCCTGACGATCCTCATCTATCTCGTGCTGAATGCCGTGATCTCCGGAATCGCCGCGGCGTTCGTGCCACCCGCCGTTGCCGTACTGCTCGCCCGCGTGGCGATGGCGGTCACCAACCCGTTCATCTTCATCCTCGTGACGCTGGTCTATTTCGACCTGCGCATTCGTCGCGAGGGGCTGGACATCGACCTGATGATGGCGCCGGTTCCCGCCGCGGCGGGTCCGGTGACCGCATGACCTGCCGCTTCCCCGACCAGTCCTGATTCGCGACCGCGCACAGCTGCGTCCCCCCAAGAACCTAACGGCCATGCATTCGCCTACCATCCGTCCGCGCTCAGCGATCGAGATCGTTGACGCAGCGGTCTCGCTCTACCGGCAGAACTTCAAGACGATGGCGGTGATCGGGCTTGCTGCGTCGTTGCCGATCCTTCCGGTAGTCGCCATCGCCGGCAAGGCCGGGTTGTTCGCGATGGGAAACAATCCGCAGCAGTTCATGGCCTTCACGAACCGGTTCCTGCCGCTGATGCTGCTGTTCAGCGCGCTGGCAGTCCTCTGGTTCTCAGTCGTGGACGGCGCGATGACCTTCGCCGCGGCCGAGGCATATCACGGTCGCGCGCCGAGTCCCGCCGACGCGATCCGCGGTGCATGGGGCAAGGGGCTGTCGCTGATCGCCGGCAACCTGCTTCGCTTCCTGATCATCGTCGGAGTTGGCATTGCCGCAGCGCTGGCGATGGCAATCGTCGGTCGGCTTAACGGATTCCTTGCGTTCATCATCGGAGTTACGGTGTTCGTGCTCTTCGCGCACCTGCTCGCGCGGACATTTGCGATCACCAGCGCGATCGTGATCGAGAACCGAAGCGCGACGGCCGGAGTGCAGCGGTCGTTCTCGCTCTCGAAGAATGCCACACTGCGCATCGTCGGAGTCGCGCTCCTCTGCATGGTGATCTACTGGGTCGCACAGATGGTCCTCATAATGGTCGTGCAACTGCTGATGCAACTCATCGTCAGCAACCCGCTCGTCGCGGCGCTGATCGGAAATGTCGCGGGAATGGTCATCTACCCTTTCCTCAATATCGCGATCATGGTGCTCTACTACGATCAGCGTGTGCGCAAGGAAGGCTATGACCTCGACGTCATGGGCAGCGCGATCGCGGCACCGGCGATCGCGGCGCAGTGACGGCGGCGTTCGACTTCCGTCCGCGCTCGAACACCGAGCTGCTCGACGCCAGCGTCGAGTTCATTCGCTCGCATTTCCGTACGCTCGCCGCAACGATCGCGCTCGGGCAGATCCCAGTGCTGGCGATGACGATGGTCTTCCCTCCCTCGGCGAGTGATCCCTTCGGTCGGCTGCGATCGCATCCGGCGCTCGCGACCTTCCAGATCGTCGTTGCGCTCTGGTTCGGGGTGGTGACGTCGGTGGCGTTCATGCACGTGGTGGACGAGCTGATTCACGGGCGGGCGGTGTCGCTGTCGGCGGCGTTGGGTCGCGCGGCCCGGCGCAGCCTGCCGGCGCTGCTGATGGTGATCGTGACGTACATGGTCTTCATCCTCTGGGCGCTGTTGCTCTTGCTGCCGATGATCTGGGCGTATGCGCGCTACTTCGCGACGCTGCCGGCGTTCGCGATCGAGGGGCTGGGTCCCTTCGCGGCGATCAAGCGGTCGAAGCAGCTGGCCAAGAAGAACAACGGTCGCGCGATTGCGCTCGCGCTGGTGCCGGTGGCCGTCATCACGCTGGTCGTCGTCATCGCCCAGCAGGCGCTGCTCGGGGGCGGCGCCGGGATGCGGGTCGCCCAGATCGTATCGTCGCTGTTCGGGATCGTGCTCTACCCTTTCATGATGGTCCCGGCAATCTTCCTCTATTACGATCTTCGGACGCGGCGTGAAGGGCTCGACCTCGACTTCGCCGCGCTCCCTCTCCCCAGCGCGGCCGCCTAACGCCGGTGCAGCACCGTCCCCCCGTCAGCGAGGCGGCAATTCGCGATACGATGGCCGCCGTCTTCCGACAGGCGGCGTTCGTCAAGCGCCAGCCGACCTGGATCGCGCGCAAGATCGGCGATTTCTTCGACTGGCTGGGCGGCGTGCTGCAGGGGCTCAGCGGGACGCGGACGTCGAATCCTGCGCTGTTCTGGTCGATCGCCGCGATCGTGATCGCCGTGGCGTTGGCGATCTTCGCCCGCCTCGCCTGGGTCGCATACCTGCGGCGCACGCAGGGCGTCGGCGCGCGCCCCGCGCTACGCGGTGCACCGGACATCTCGCGTGGCGACCCCTGGCTGGCAGCGCAGCAACATGCGGCGAGCGGCGACTTCACCGCCGCTGCACACTCGCTCTATCTCGCGCTACTCACCGCGATCGCGCGACGCGGGCTCGTACGCCTCCATCCCTCGAAGACCGTGGGCGACTACGTGCGCGAGCTGCGCGCCCGTTCGGCGACGGTGTTCACGCGCTTCCGCGATTTCGCCCACGCCTACGAGACGGTCGTCTACGGCACCGGCGTCTGCGACGAAGAACGCTACGCGACTTTGCAGCAGCTCGCCCTCCCGATCGTGCAGTCCGATGGCTGAGCGCCTGCTCGATCGGCTGCTGACGCCGAAGGTCGTCTTCGGTACGCTCGCCGCAGTGATCGTGATCGGCAGCCTGCTCGCGCCGGAAGGACAGCCTGACGATGCGGTCGGCACGCTCTCGTCGCTGAGCTACGAGCCGTCCGGGTTGCGCGGCTGGTACGAGGGGGCGCATCGACTCGGCTGGCGCGTCAGGCGCCGCGAGGAGCGGTTCCACGGTGAGCTCGATCCGCGCGCGGTGTACGTGGTCCTCGCACCCGTGATCGAGCCGACCGCATCGGAAGTCGGTGCGCTGCTCGGCGCCGTGCGCCGCGGCGCCGGGTTGGTCGTCTCGTCGCGAAAAGGCTCACCGCTCGCCGATTCGCTGCACCTCTACAGCGATGACTTCCAGTACGTCGGGCATCCGGTGGTCGGTGGTACCATGATCGGCGTGCGGCGCCAGGCCGGCACGGCCGCGCCCTCCGCAGCGGGCAGCGCTGCTGCCGACTCGAGCGACGATGCCGACGACTCCGATGCACCGTTAGGCGGGATCGGCGCGATGGACGGAGCGTTCGACAGCGCGCTCGTCGTCAAAGCGGGCGACGCGGACAGCGCGGCGCGCAGGGTCACCCGGCGAGCGCCGGTCGCGCCGGCGCTCGCGGCCTACACGCATCATGTGCACGCCGCACTGACCTCGGTGCGCACGCTGCCCGCCGACACCACCGTGTTCGTCGCGGTGATGGTGATGCATCGCCTGACCCCGACCGTCCGACCCGCGGTGCTCGGACTGCCGCTGGGCACGGGGCGGATCGCGGTCCTCGCCGACCCGGGGATCGTCCGCAATGCGATGCTCTCCGAGGAGAAGCTGGTGGTCCTCCCGCAGCGGTTGCTCGAGTGGGCGGCGCCGACGCCGACGGCCCCGGTTGTGTTCGACGAGTATCATCACGGACAGGGCAATCATGGGAGCGCGCTCCGGGCGATCCGCAGCGCGCTCACCGGGACGCCGGTTGGCCGTGCCGGGCTGCAGATCCTGCTCGCCGGGCTGGTGCTGCTCGTCGCGTTAGGCGCGCGCCCGATCGGCGCCCGGGCGCGAATGCGATTGGAACGGCGGTCGCCGCTCGAGCATGTAGGCGCGCTGTCGCGGGCCTACATGCAGAAGGGGGCGACGCGGCTCGCGGCGCGCCGGCTGGTGCGCGGCATTCGCCGCCGCCATGGCGCCGCGGCGCGGAGCAGCGACGACGACGCATTCCTGCTCCGACTCGCCGAGCGTCACCCCGCGCTCGGTCCAGGGGTGAGACGATTGATTGCCGCGACGAAGAATCCTGTGACACCGGGCGAGCTCACCCTGCTCGCCGACGACATCGACACGATCGAGAGGACACTCAGCAAGTGACCGCACCAAATGCAGACCGGCTCCCCGCCGACCAGATCGCCGACACCATGCGCCGCGTGCGCGAGGCCGTCGCATCGCGCGTGATCGGACAGGACGTCGCGATCGACGAAGCGCTCGTCGCCTTTCTCGCCCGCGGGCACGCGCTGATCGAGGGGGTGCCCGGCACCGCGAAGACGCTGATGGTCCGCGCCCTCTCCGGCGCGCTCAACGCGCGCTTCGGGCGCATCCAGTTTACCCCCGACCTGATGCCGGCCGACGTCACGGGCACGAGCATCATTCGCGACGCCGCACGCGGCTTTGAATTCCGCGCCGGGCCGGTGTTCACCGACGTCCTGCTCGCCGACGAGATCAACCGTGCGCCGGCGAAGACGCAGGCCGCGCTGCTCGAGGCGATGGCCGAGCGCCAGGTGACCGTCGATGGCACCGCCCACCCGTTAGGCGACCTGTTCACCGTCTTCGCGACGCAGAACCCCGTCGAATACGAAGGCACCTTCCCCCTCCCCGAGGCGCAACTCGACCGCTTTCTCCTCAAGATCCGCATCGGCTATCCGGCAAAGGAGGCCGAGCTGAAGATGCTCGACGCCTACGCGGCCGGTTTCGATGCCGAACGCACTGCCGATGCGACACCAGCACCCGTGCTCGACGAGGCGCAGTGCCGCGCGCTGCGCCGGGCGGTGGACGACGTCCGTGTCGCCCCCGAGGTCCGCGAGTACGTCGCCTCGATCGTCCGGGCGACGCGTGACGATCCGGCCTTGACGTTAGGCGGAAGCCCGCGCGCTTCCGTCGCGCTCTTCCGCGCCTCGCGTGCCGCCGCGCTGCTCGCTGGTCGCGACTTCGTTACCCCGGACGACGTGAAGGACTATGCGCTGGCGGTGCTCCGCCACCGCGTGCTCGTCGCCCCGGAGCTCGAGGTCGAGGGTCGGACCGCCGACGACGTGCTGCTCGCGACCCTCGGCCGGGTGAAGGCGCCGCAGTGAGCGTCGCCGCGTGAAGGTGTTCGCCGGTGCCCGGCAGCGGCTGCGCTACCACCCGACGCGGCGGCTCGCCTACGGCGTTGTCCTGCTCGCGCCGCTCTGGCTGCTCAGCGTTTTCGGGTGGGGAGCCGCGGTGGCCATCACAGCGTTAGGCATCGGCCTCGTCGCAGTGATCGCTGACGCATTGGCGCTCCCGGCGGCGCGCGACATCGCCCTCGCCCGCGAGCTGTCGCCGACCGTCGGCGTCGGCGATTCGGCCGAGGGCGAGGTGCGGGTCACGTCGCAATGGGACGCGCCCCTGCGGCTCCGCATGTATGACCAGCTCCCGGTCTCGCTCGAGCAGCCCGCCGGCCGAGCGCACGACGTCAGGCTGATCGCGCGCGGCGGCGGTACTGTCACCTTCCCATTCACCGTGCGCGGCCGGGTGCGTGGACGGTGGCCGCTCGGACCGGTCGTGCTCCGCGCCGTCGGACCGTTAGGGTTGGTCGAGCGCTCGCTCTCCTTCCCCCACTTGGCCGTGGTCGACGACGACGTGCTGGCCGGCCGCGCGCTGGCCGATTCGGTGATCGTCGCGCCGTCGATCGCCGGCATCGGCCGCTTCCGCCTGCTCGCACTGCAGCAGCGGCTTCGCGACCCCGGTGCGCGCAACATCCGGCGCCGCGGCGAGGGGATGAGCTTCGCCGGCCTCCGCGAATATTCGATCGGCGACGACCCGCGACGCATTGACTGGAAGGCGAGCGCCCGCCGCGACAAGCTGATCGCCCGCGAGTTCACCATCGAGCAGGGGCAGACGGTGATGATCGCCATCGACGCCGGCCGGCTGATGACGCAACTCGCCGGCGATCGCTCGCGCTTCGAGCACGCGCTCAGCGCCGCGCTCATTCTCGCCGACGTCGCGCTCTCGAATGGCGATCGCGTCGGCTGCATCGTGTTCGACGACGACATCCGCGCCTGGGTCCCTCCGGGCAAGGGCCGGGCGACGCTGCAACGCATTCGCGACGCACTCGTCCCCGCGGTGGCGAC
>JANMBU010000050.1:0-72613 GCA_031360575.1 Gemmatimonadaceae bacterium | reverse complement strand
GTCCAATGGACCCGGCCGGCCGACTCGTGTGTATATTCTCCCCATGTTCCGATCTTCTTTCGCAGTTTTTGTCTTCGCGCTGACGAGCGTGCCCGCGCTTGCGCAGGCTCCCGTCAATGGGCGCTGTTCGACTCCCGATTCGATCGCAGTCCGCGGCAACACGCGGATCAGCGAGTCGACCATTCGCTCCGATGCCGGCCTGACGGGAGGCACTGCGCTGAATTTCCGCGCGGTGCAAAAAGCGATGGAGACGCTGTTCGCGACCGGCGAGTACGAGGACGTGCAGGCGCTCTGCGAAGTCGCGCCTAACGGCCGGACGACGCTGGCGCTGGTCCTCCGTGAACGCCCGGTCCTCGAGTCGATCGATCTCGTCGGATTCAAGATCGTCTCGAAGAAAGCGGCGACTGACAGCATCGACCTGCCGATTGGGCGCGCGGTCGATCCGAGCACGGTCGCCAAGCTCGTTGCCCGGGTCGATTCGCTCTACGAGAAGGCGGGGTACTACCTCGCGCGTGTCACGGTCGACACGACCCGGCACGACGACAAGGTGAAGCTGGTCGTGCGGGTTGCCGAAGGCAGTCGGCTCGCCGTGTCGGGGGTGCGGATCGAAGGCAACCACAAATTGAGCGACGAGGAAATCGCCCGCGCGATGAAGACCCGGCCAGAGGGATTCTTCTGGTTCCGTCGTGGCGAATTCGACGAGGACAAGTATGTTGGCGACCTCGGCGAGCGGATCCCGGCGCTCTACGCGAAGCAGGGGTTCATCGACTTCCAGGTGCTGCGCGATACGGTGGTCATCGACCGCGCACACGGGAAGGCGCTCCTCGACCTAACGGTGGAGGAGGGGCCGCAGTACCACGTCGGCTCGTTCGACCCGTCCGGCAACAAGCGATTCTCCAGTGAAGAGATCAAGCAGTTCTACCCGTTCACGGGTGAAGGGCCGTCGCTGACGCAACGAGCGCGCGACATCGTGACGCGCACGCGCCGAGCACCGAAGGACGTGTTCGACCGGGCGAAGTGGGACGATGCGACGCAAAAGCTGCGCACGGCGTACAGCAACGAGGGCTACATCTACGCGCAGATCCGCCCGGTGGTCGAACGCCGCGCGGCAATCGGCGATGCGACACCGACGGTCGACCTGCGCTGGGAGATCGAGGAGGCGAGGCCCGCGATCGTCAACCGCATCGAGATTGCAGGAAACGATTTTACGTCGGATGCGTGCATTCGCGATCAGCTGGTGATCCTTCCCGGCGACGTGTTCAACCAGGACCGTCTGCTGCGGAGCTACCAGAACATTGCGAATCTCGGTTTCTTCGAGACGCCGCTGCCGACGCCGGATACCAAGACCGCGAACGATCAGGGTGACATCGACGTCGTGTTTCGCGTGAAGGAGAAGAAGACTGGCAACGTCAACTTCGGCGCATCGGTCGGCGGCAACTCGGTTGGTGGGTTCATCGGCCTCGAACAGCCCAATCTGTTCGGGCTGTGCAAGAAGGGTTCGCTCCAGTGGCAATTCGGCAAGTATGTGCAGGACTTTCAGCTGTCATATACCGACCCGGCGATTCAGGGCTCGCGGATCAGCGGGACGGTTTCAGCGTACGACAGCCGGCCGCGCTACTCGATCGCGGGCTTCGGGCGGCCGCGGCGGATCGGCGGCAGCGTGCAGCTGGGGTTCCCGCTGCCGCGGTCGCCGTTCGCACGGCTGTTCGCGTCATATGGGCTCGAGTCACAGAAGAACGAGGACGTGGTCGAAGATCCGTCGCTGCGGAACAACATCTACCTCCGCAACTCGCTGCGGTCGACGCTCGGGCTGACGGCTCAGCACGACACACGGATTGACATGCCGTTCCCGACCGCGGGCGCAATGCAGTCGCTGACGGCGCAGTTCAGCGGCGGACCGTTAGGCGGAGATGCTGCGTTCCAGCGCTACACGACCGAGGTGTTCGGTTATGCCCCAGTCGGCCAGCTCGGTGGAAGCAAGCCGGGCTCCTCGCCGATCAAGTTCGTGCTGGGCACGAAGCTTCGGGCCGGTACGGTGTTCGGCGACCCGGGGGCGTTCTTCCAGTACCAGAAGTTCATCCTTGGCGGCGTCCAGTTCGGCGAGCAGCTCCGTGGCTACCCGGAGTTCGCGGTCACCCCGCGCGGCGTCCTGCCTAACGGCAGCAACAGCAGCGGGGCAAACTCGGTGAATGACTTCGGCAGCGCGTTCCTGACGACGAGCACGGAACTCGGGATGCGGCTCAACCAGCAGGTCTACGTCGATCTGTTCTTCGACGCGGGCAACGTCTGGGAGCGGCCGCGGGACATCAACATGCGGCTCAAGCGTGGTGTTGGATTCGGGGCATCCGTCATCACGCCGATCGCGCCGCTCGGGATCGACATCGGTTACGGACTCGATCGGGTGAATGCGCAGGGCCAGATCGCACCAGCGTGGCAGCTTCACTTCAAGCTCGGCCAGATCTTCTAACAATTACAGGAGTAGACATGAATACGTTTGTTCGCGCGGGTCTCGTCGCGCTAGTCGTTGTCGCCGGACCGGTTGCCGCGCGCGCACAGGGAACGCTGAAGTTCGCCTACATCGACTCGCGAGCCATTCTCGCGCAGGCGCCGGGGCGGACCGAAGCTGAAGCGCAATTTCAGAAGGAGATGCAGACCTACCAGGCGCAGGTCCAGAAGATGGGCGACTCGCTGAATACGATGATGGCCGGCTACACGAAGTCAGAGTTGACGCTCAGCCCCGCAGCGAAGGAAGCGCGACAGAAGACGATTCGCGACCGTGAGGCGGCGTATCAGGAGCGCGTTCAGGGGCTGCAGCAGCAGGCGCAGCAGCGTCAGGGTGAGCTGATGGGACCGATTATGGAAATGATCAACACCTCGATCAGCGAAGTGCGCGCGGCGGAAGGCTACGCATTCATCTTCGACGTCGGCGCACAGGGCGGGGTCGTCGTCGCCGCTGACACAACGCTGAACATCACCGACAAGGTCCTCACCCGGTTGCGGATCGTCGCGGCCCGGCCGCCGGTGGCGAGCTCGGTGCCGGTTCCGGCGAAGGGCGCGCCAATGACGACTCCGGCGGGGATCACCAAGCCGAAGCCGCCGGAGCGGTGACCTCGGCGGGCACATCTGCATCAAGCCGCGGCGGTGAGGGGAAACAACCCCTCACCGCCGCTGCCATTGCGGACGCCGTCGCCGGGCGACTGGTCGGGGATCCCGATGTCGCCGTCACGGCAATTGCCCCGCTCGAGCGCGCGGGCGAACACGATTTGAGTTTTTTCGCCGCACCGCGCTATGCGTCTTTGTTCGAGACGAGCCGCGCGGCGGTCGTCCTGATCGCGCCAGGGCTCGCCGAGACAGCGGGACGGGTGAAGGCACGCATCATCGTCGACAAGCCGCACGAGGCGCTCCTGACGCTGTTGCCGCGGCTCTACGCTCCGCCGCCGCGCGAGGCGGGCGTGCATCCGACTGCACGGCTGGGTCGAGGCGTAGTCGTGGACTCCGGGGTCACCATCGGTGCGTATGTTGTCATCGACGACGGCGCCTCGATTGGTACCGGGAGCTGGCTTGAAGCTCAGACCGTGGTCGGGCGCGATGTGGTCATCGGACGCGACTGCCATCTGCGTCCGGCAGTGGCGCTGTACCCCGGCGCGCGGTTAGGCGATCGTGTGCATGTGCACAGTGGCGCGCGCATCGGCTCCGACGGCTTTGGCTACGTCTATCGCGAGGGCGCGCACGAGAAGATACCGCATATTGGACGCTGCATTCTCGAGAACGATGTCGAGATCGGCGCGAACACGACAATCGACCGGGGGAGCATCGACGATACGGTGATCGGTGCCGGCACCAAGATCGACAACCTGGTGCACATCGGCCATAACGTTCGGATCGGGAAGCTTTGCCTGATCATGGCGCAGGTCGGTGTCGCGGGGTCGACGCACATCGGCGACGGCGTGATCATGGCCGGCCAGGCGGGAATCGGCGGGCACATCGAGATCGGCGACGGCGTCCGGATCGGCGGTCAGGCGGGCGTGTTCGGCAGCGTGCCGGCCGGCGAAACGTGGTCCGGCTATCCGGCGCGTCCGCATCGGGAATCGCTCCGGGCGCAAGCAGCGCTCTTCAAGCTCTCGTCGATGATGCGCGCGCTGGAGAAGCTGGTCTCGAGGGGGAACGAGTGAGTCGTCGAACACTCGCGCGCCGCGCCGAGCTGTCGGGCGTCGGACTTCATCTTGGCGTTCCGGTCAGGCTCGTCTTCGAGCCGGCACCAGCCGGATCGGGAATTCGCTTCCGTCGGGACGACCGCGGCGGGGTCGAGATCGCTGCGCGCGTCGCCGAGGCGGTACTTGCAGAGCGCAGAACGCAGCTCGGGGACGGCCCGGACGCGATTCATACGGTCGAGCACGTATTGGCGGCTGTTGCCGCGCAGGAGATCGACGACCTGGTGATCGCGATGGACGGCCCCGAGCCGCCGATCCTCGATGGGAGCGCGGGGCCGTTCTTCGCCGCGCTCGCCGCGGCCGGATTTGCAGAGCAGCCGGGGACGACGGATACCTTTACAGTCACCGAGCGGGTCGAGCTGGTGGATGGTGCGTCCACGTATCGAGCAGACCCAGGCGATGGCCTAACGCTGGACGTCGAGATAGAATTTCCGCATAAGCTGATCGGCCATCAGCGCGGCAGATTCAGTGTCACCCGGAGTGCGTTCGCTCTCGAGTTGGGGGGGGCGCGCACGTTCGGCTTCCTGCGGGAGGTGGAGGGGCTGCGGGCGAAGGGGTTGATTCGCGGTGCGTCGACGTCGAATGCGGTCGTGCTCGACGACGACGGCGTAGTCGATGCGACGTTGCGGTGGCCCGATGAATTCGTGCGTCACAAGGCGATGGACTGTGTGGGAGATCTCGCATTGATCGGCGGGCGGCTCAACGCCCACGTGCATGCGGTACGCCCCAGCCATCGCGGAACCGTTCTCTTCGTGCGCGAGCTCGCGCGCGTCGTCACCCGGAGTGTCCAGCCGTGCTAGGCATCGACGAGATCATGAAGGTGCTTCCGCACCGATATCCGTTCCTGCTGGTTGACCGGATTGTCGAGCTGGAGGACAAGAAGCGGATCGTCGGGCTGAAGAACGTCACGATGAACGAGCCGTTCTTCCAGGGACACTTTCCCGGGCACCCGATCATGCCCGGGGTGCTGATCATCGAGGCGATGGCGCAGGTTGGCGGGATCCTGCTGATGGGGCAGATCGAGGGTTACGAGACGAAGGTGGTGTACTTCATGTCGCTCGACAACGTCAAGTTTCGCCGTCCGGTGAAGCCGGGGGATCAGTTGCGTCTCGAGCTCGACGTGCTCCAGATCCGGGGCATGGTGTCGAAGATGCACGGCGTGGCGAGGGTTGACGGTGAAATCGTCTGCGAGGCCGACATGGCGGCCATGGTCCGCGACAAATGAGCGGCATCCACCCGACGGCGATCATCGCCCGCGATGCGCGGATTGGCAACGACGTGACGATCGGCCCATTCGCGATCGTCGGCGAGCAATGCGCGATCGGCGACGGCTGCGTGGTCGCGGCGCGGGCAACGCTCGAGCACTACGTGACGCTCGCGCCTAACGTCAAGGTTGGCAGCGGGAGCATCCTTGGCGGCGAGCCGCAGGACCTGAAGTTCAAGGGTGAGCCAACAACGGTCGAGATCGGCGAGAATACGACGATTCGCGAATACGCGACGATCAATCGCGGGACGGCGCAGTCGTTCAAGACGACGGTCGGGAAGAACTGCCTGATCATGTCGTATGTGCACCTTGCGCACGACTGCCACGTCGGCGACGGCGTCATCCTCTCGAATGGCGTGACGCTGGCCGGTCACGTGACGATCGAAGACAAGGTGACGATCTCCGGACTGGTCGCGGCGCACCAGTTCACGCGGATTGGGCGCTATTCGTTCATCGGCGGAATGTCGCGCGTGTCGAAGGATATTCCGCCGTTCATCAAGGCGGTGGGGAATCCGATCAAGCTGTACGGCTTGAATAGCGTCGGGCTGCAGCGCAACGGATTTTCCGAAGAAGTAATTCGGGAACTGAAGCGTGCGTACCGCCTCTTCTTCCGCTCCGAGCTGAACGTGTCGCAGGCGGTCGAGCGCGCGAGGGCGGAGTTGGCTCCGTCGCCCGAGGTGGACGCGCTGATCCGCTTCGTCGAAGAGAGTCAGCGCGGGGTCGTGATCTGATGAGTGGAGCACGAACGCGCGTCGGGGTGATCGGCGCCGGCGGTCTGGGACAGCATCACGTGCGGATCATGGGTGAGCTGCCTGATGCAGAGTTGATCGGGTTTTACGAGGCGCGCGCCGAGCGCGCCACAGAAATCGCCACGACGCTCAAGGCACGGCCGTTTGAATCGATCGACGCGCTGTTGACGGAGGTCGACGCGGTGACGATCGTGGTCCCGACGCCAGCGCACTACGAAGTTGCCAAGCAGGCGCTCGAGCGCGGTATACATGTACTCGTCGAGAAGCCGTTCACGGCGACGATCGACCAGGCGGACGAGCTCCTTGCGCTGGCGGCGGCGAAGGGAGCGACGGTTCAGATCGGACACGTCGAGCGCTTCAACCGGGCAATCCGCGCCGCGCTGCCATACGTCGACACGCCGAAGTTCATCGAAAGCGACCGACTGGCGCCGTTCAATCCACGCGGCTCCGATGTGGCCGTCGTGCTCGACCTGATGATTCACGACATCGACTTGATCCTGACGTTGGTCGCCGAGCAGGTCATGTCGGTGTCAGCCGTCGGCGTCGGAGTGCTCACGCCGTCAGTGGACATCGCCAACGCACGGTTAGGCTTCGTCACTGGAGCGGTGGCCAACATCACGGCGAGCCGGGTCTCGCGCGAGCGGATGCGAAAGGTCCGGATCTTCCAGCAGAGCGGTTACCTGTCGCTCGACCTCGGGGCGGGAAACGGCGAGTTCTACACGCTGCGCCAGGATGTCGACCTCGCGGCGATCGCGAAGGCGGGCCCGCTCGCGCTCGAGGCGTTCGTCGAGCGCATCCCGCTCGAGGCGCCCGAGGGGGAGCCGTTGCGGCTCGAGTTCGAGAGCTTCATCGCGGCGGTGCAGGGACGCGCGCCGGTTGCGGTCACGGGAGCGGCCGGCCGGGAGGCACTGGCCGTGGCGCTGCAGATCGTCGAGGAAATCGAACGCAGCCTTCCGGCGCTCTCGGGAAGGGCGAAGCAGTCCGCGCGCTGACGTGCGCGAAATCATGATCGTCGCCGGGGAGTCGTCCGGCGATCTCCACGGCGGATCGCTCGCCGAGCAGCTGCGTCGCCTCGCGCCGGATCGTCCGCTGGTCGGCATTGGCGGGGAGCGGATGGCGGCGGCGGGTGTCGAGCTCCTGGAGGACGTCGGCAACCTCGCTGTGATGGGTTTTGTGGAAGTGCTCGCCCACATTCCGAAGCACTGGGCGCTGCTGCGCCGACTGCGCCAGCGGCTGGCCAGCGGGCGCGTTGGGGTCGTCATCGTGATTGACTATCCCGGCTTCAACCTCAAGCTGGCGTCGGCCGCGAACGCGTTAGGCGTTCCAGTCCTCTATTACGTGACCCCGCAGGTCTGGGCCTGGGGTGCCGGCCGGTTAACGAAGATCGCGGAGCTGGTGACCAAGGCGGCGCCGATCCTCCCATTCGAGGAAAAGCTGCTGCGCGACCACGGGATCGACGCCGAGTTCGTCGGCCACCCGCTGCTCGACCGCGCGCGAGATCTTCCATCACGCGAGGCCGCGCGTTCGGCACTGGGACTGGCGCTCGATCGACCGCTGCTGGCACTGTTTCCCGGGAGCCGCGAGCAGGAGATTCGCCGGCATCTCGACGATTTTGTCGCCACTGGGGAAGAGATGCAGCGGCGTATTCCGAATCTGCAAGTGGTCGTCAGCGTCGCGCCGACGATCGAGCTCGAGGGCGCAGGGGTTCCGTTTCCGATGATCAGAGGGGCGTCGTTTCCGCTGCTGCGCGCCGCCGACGCGGCGATGTGCAAGAGCGGAACGACGACGCTCGAGGCCGCCGTCGCCGGCTGCCCGCTCGTCGTCGCGTATCGGACGAACGCCCTCACCTACATGCTGGCGCGCCGACTCGTCAAGATTCCACACATCGGCCTCGTCAACGTCGTCGCTGGACGCGAGGTTGCCCGCGAGTTCGTCCAGGATGCGCTGAACGTGCGCGATGTCGCCGATGAACTCGAGCGGTTGGTCATGCCGCGAAGCGTTAGGCGCGCGGAATTGCTGCGCGGTCTCGAGGAGGTCCGCGGACGATTGGGCACGCCGGGCGCCGCCGAGCGCGTGGCACGAATGGCCTTGGGAATCGCGACGTGAGCGACCAGCCGCCGCCGACTCCGCGTGTCACGCCGATCGGCGCCCGGGCGCCGACTCCATCGGCGGCGGTCCTGATCCCCGAGGACGCTCCGAGTGCGAAGATGCGCTGGATCGCGCACCTCGGTGCGCTGCTCGTACGGCTGCTGGCTCGCACCTGGCGGGTCCGCGTCATCGGTGATGCCGGCCTGCGCGGAGAGCGGGATGCTGGTCGGCCGGTGATCATAACGCTCTGGCACGGACAGATGCTGCCGCTGCTCCATCGACATCGCGGCGAACGGGTGGCGATCCTGATCAGCGAGCATCGCGACGGCGAGATCATCGCGCGGATCGCGGCCGCGCTCGGCCATCGGAGCGTGCGCGGATCGACGACGCGCGGTGCCGGCCGCGCACTGCTGGCGCTGGTCAGGCAGGTGGAGTCCGGGCGTGATATCGCGGTGACCCCGGACGGTCCGCGCGGTCCAGCGAAAAGCTTTGCCGCCGGCGCGCTGATCGTTGCGCAACGGACGGGTGCGGCAATCATTCCAGCGACAGTGGTCGCCCGCGCTGCGTGGCGCCTGAAGAGCTGGGACAGCTTCATGATCCCACGACCCTTCACTCGCGTGGTGATCTCATACGGCCCGGCGACGCGCGTGAGCGCCGGCGACGCGCGCGCCGCGTCGAGTGAGGGTCCGCGGTTTCAGCAGTTGATGGAGGATGCCGAGCGTGCCGCCGTTGCCTTCTGAGCGCGGCGCGATCCGCACGCTATCGGATGCAGTCGACCGTATCTGGCGCGGCGACGACCGGCAGGCTCGGGCGGCGCGCGCAGCACTCGCGCCGGTTGAAGGGCTGTACCGCGGAATTGTCGCGGCCCGCGGAGCGTTATACGACCTGGGCGTGCTCCGGGCACGGCGTACTGCGTTGCCCGCGCTCAGCGTCGGCAATCTCAGCGTCGGCGGTACCGGGAAGACACCGATTGCCGCGTTCATCGCGGGCCAGCTCCGCGCCCGCGGCGGTCGCCCGGCGATCGTGCTCCGTGGTTATGGAGGCGACGAACCGCTGGTTCATGCGACGCTGAACCCGAACGTCCCGGTGGTGGTATCGCCGGACCGCGTCGCCGGCGTCGCAAAGGCACGCGTGCTCGGCGCGGACGTCGCCATTCTTGATGACGCATTCCAGCACCGCAGGTCGGACCGCTGGGGCGACGTCGTGCTGGTCAGTGCAGACGGCTGGAGCAACCGTCATCGCATGCTGCCGGCCGGGCCGTGGCGAGAACCGGTGCAGGCGCTCCGGCGAGCAGCGCTGACGATCGTGACGCGCAAGGCTGCGACGCCCGACGACGCACGCGCGGTGGTCAGCGCGATCCGGGCGACGCTGCCCAATCTGGCGACGGCGATCATCTGGATCGCCCCCGGCGAGTTGCGCGACGCGCGGGGAACGGAGTCGATGCCGTTGCAGGCAATCAGCGGTCGTCGGCTGTATGCCATCGCCGCGATTGGCAATCCGGCGGCATTCATTCGACAGCTCGAACTGACCGGCGCATCCTCGGTTCGGACAAGCATCTTCCCGGACCACCACGATTTCAGCGCCAACGATATCACGCGTCTCGCCTTGGAGACGGGTGACGCCGATCTCGTGGTCTGCACGCTGAAGGACGCCGTCAAGCTGTCACCCCATTGGCCTCCCGAGGCGCCGCGGTTATGGTATGTTTCCCAGACTGTGAACGTGGAGCAGGGAGCGGAAACGCTCAACTTGCTGCTCGGCGGGCTTCTCGACGCACGCGCGTCTTACTGAACTGAACGCCGGCCCACCCGGCCATTCGAGCAAATCATGGCATCCGACCTTCGCCTTCCGACCGACAGGATTGTCCGCCCGGACAAGGACCGTTTCCTCAACGAGGAGAATCCGTTCGAGTCGATGATGTCGCGCTTCGATCGCGCGGCGGAATTGCTCGACCTCGAGCCCGGTCTGTACAAGGTGCTCCGACACGCCGAGAAGGAGATCACCGTCTCGGTGCCGGTGATGATGGACAACGGCGAGATCGAGGTGTTCACCGGATATCGGGTCCTGCACAACACCTCTCGTGGGCCGGCGAAGGGCGGCATTCGATTCGACATGAACGTCAATCTCGACGAGGTGAAGGCGCTCGCAGCGTGGATGACGTGGAAATGCGCGGTGGTGAACCTGCCGTTCGGTGGGGCGAAGGGTGGCGTCATCTGCGATCCGCTGAAGATGAGCGTCTCCGAGCTCGAGCGCCTAACGCGACGGTATACCGCAGGAATCATCAACACGCTCGGCCCCGACTCGGACGTGCCCGCGCCAGATGTCAACACCAACGAGCGGGTGATGGCATGGGTAATGGACACTTATTCCATGCACGCCGGCCATACGGTCACCGCAGTCGTTACCGGCAAGCCAGTCGAAATGGGCGGCTCACTGGGACGACGCGAGGCGACCGGACGCGGGGTCATGCTCGTGACGCGTGAGGCACTCAAGCATCTTGGCGTGCCGATGCAGGGTGCAACGGTTGCCGTGCAGGGCTTCGGCAACGTCGGATCGATTGCCGCCGAGTTGCTCGTCAAGCAGGGTTGCAAGATCGTCGCAATCAGCGATCGCACCGGCGCGTATCACAACAAGACTGGCGTCGATATCCCGAAAGCCATCGAGCACGCGAAGCAGCATCGCTCGCTCGAGGGCTTCAAGGGGGGCGAACAGATCTCCAACGACGATCTGCTGACGCTTGCCGTCGACGTGCTCGTCCCGGCCGCACTGGAGAACGTCATCACCTCGAAGAACGCCGGAAAAATCCAGGCGAAGATCATCGCCGAGGGCGCGAATGGTCCAACAACGGCGGGCGCGGACTCGATGCTCGAGGAGAAGGGGATTTTTGTCATCCCGGACATCCTGGCCAACGCCGGCGGCGTGACCGTCTCGTACTTCGAGTGGGTCCAGGACCGCGGCGGATATTTCTGGAGCGAAGACACGGTCAACACGCGCCTCGAGGAGATCATGTGCCGCAGCTTTGGCGCGGTGCTCGATCTCTCGAAGCAGCACAAGGTCAACATGCGCACCGCCGCCTACATGCTCTCGATCAGCCGCGTGGCGACGGTGCATCGGCTCCGCGGCATCTACGCCTGATCGCGGGTTGCCGAGACCCGCGTGCGCGTCCTGCTAGTCGTGGTTGGCAAGCCGCGGGAGCCGGGACTGGCCGCGGCAATCGAGGAGTTCGAAACGCGAGCGGCCAGGTACTGGCCGCTCGACGTGCACGAGGTCCGTGAGGAGCCGGGACGCGGCGCTTCGTCGGACCTCGTTCGCGAGCGCGAGGGTGAGCGGCTGCTTGCGAAGGTGCCCGTTGGCGCCGACCTGATCGCCTGCGACGTCGAGGGCGCGACGATGCGCTCCGACGCGTTCGCTGCCTGGCTGCAGCGGACGCGGGAGACGGCGCGGAGCGTCGCGTTCCTCATCGGTGGCGCCTTCGGGTTGTCCGACGCAGTGCGCGCGCGCGCCCGGTCGCGGTTGTCGCTTGCGTCGTGGACGCTCCCGCATGAATTGGCGAGGCTCGTGCTGGCCGAGCAACTCTACCGCGCGGGGACAATCGTCCGCGGCGAGCCGTACCACAAATGACCACGGATTCTCGGTGACCGACGCGGCGCGCGCAGTGATCCTCACGGAGTCGCTTGGCGGCTCAGCGCTGGCGCGGCTCGGCATCAGTCGGCGCGCGCCGACCGGATGGTTTGAACCGCCGCCGGACAACCTTGCCGAATGGTGGGGTCGCGCGGTGCGAATCGGCGCGGCGGGCGCGGCCGACGTCGCACTTCGCGCGTTAGGCGGAGCCATCCACGCAACCGGAGCCGCGGCGGAAAACCTCGAGCGCGTTCGCCGCGGCAACGGCGTGTTCGTCACCACCGGCCAGCAGCCAGGGCTCTTCGGGGGGCCGATTTATACATGGTCGAAGGCGTTGTCCGCGCTCGCGCTGGCCGAGGAGCTCGAGCAATCTACGGGCGTGCCGACCGCAGCTCTCTTTTGGGCCGCGACCGACGATGCCGACGCGGCCGAGGCGAGCGCCACGGCGGTAGCCATTCCCGGTGGAGTGGAACGCCTGACGGCGACCGTCCCGGCGACGGCTGGCACCCCGATGTACGATGCGCCGCTCGGCGACGTCAGCTCGCTTCTCGAACGCCTAACGGCGTCGGCGGGAGCCGGCGCGTACGCCTCGGTTCTGGACGTTCTGCGTACCGCCTACGCGCCGGGCGCGACGGTCGGCGGTGCGTTCGTCGAACTTCTCGCGGCGTTGCTCAATCCGCTCGGTATTGCCGTACTCGATGCCGGCGATGTACAGGTCCGGGTTGCAGCGGGTCCGGTTACGCTGGCCGCCGTTGATCGGGCAGCTGACGTCGCGCGGGCGCTGGCCGAGCGGAGCACGGCCATCCGGGCGGCGGGGCTGACGGCGCAGGTGTCGGAGGTCGACGACCTGGCGCTGGTCTTCGAGCGACGCGACGGAATCAAGTCGCGACTGCCGGCTGGTGGAACGCACCGGCCGGAGGCGGCGAATCTCTCGCCTAACGTTCTGCTGCGCCCCATCGTCGAGCGGGCGATCCTTCCTACTATCGCCTACATGGCGGGACCCGGGGAGCTCGCCTACTACGCGCAGGTCAGCGCGGTCGCGGCGGCGCTCGGCGCCGAGCAGCCGCTCGCGCTTCCCCGATGGTCGTGTACAATTCTCGAGCCTCGCATCGCGCGGGTGCTCGAGCGAATTGGAATCAACCGCGAGCAGCTCGCCGACGCGGCCGCCCCGGAGCGCCTGATCGCCGAGCGAGCGCTGCCTGACGGCGCGCGCGACGTCATCGCGCGGGCGAAGACGCAGGCCAGCGACCTCGGCACATCGCTGACAGCGCTGGCGGAGAACGACGGACTGATTGAGCCACGCGTCGCTGATGGGCATGCACGCCGCGCCGTTTGGTTCGCCGAGCGACTTGAACGACGGATCCTGGCCGCCGTCAAGCGTCGCGAATCAGAGTCGATGTACGGGCTGGCGACCGCGCGCGGCTCGCTATTTCCCTTTGGCAAGCGCCAGGAACGCGTCCTGAACTTCATTCCGCTGCTCGCGCGTTACGGACCTGCGCTCTTCGAGGACATGCGCGCCGCCGCCGCAGTGCATGCTCGCGCGCTCGTCGACGGATGACTGGGCCAGGCCCGGCGCCGCCGCAGCCTCCGCTGCCCGTGCCAGCAGCGGCTGACCCCGGAGGGCGCCATGCCTTCCTCGTTGGTGCCGGGATCTTCGCCAGCCGGATCGCCGGGCTCGTTAGGCAGACGGTCTTTGCGCATTACTTCGGACTGACCGCGCCGGCAGATGCATTCAATGCCGCATTCCGGATCCCCAACTTTCTCCAGAACGTCTTTGGCGAAGGTGTGCTGTCCGCGTCCTTCATTCCGGTTTACGCGCGGTTGGTCGGACGCCACGAGGACGAGGAGGCCGGACGGGTGGCCGGCGCAGTGGCCGCGGTGCTCGCGGTGCTCGTTTCGGTCATCGTGCTCGTCGGCGTTCTCGGCGCACCACTGCTGACCGACATTCTCGCCGGTGGATTCGACGGCGAGAAGCGCGCACTCACGGTGCGTCTTGTTCGCATCCTCTTCCCGGGCGCTGGCCTCCTCGTGCTTTCGGCGTGGTGCCTCGGGATTCTCAACAGCCATCGGCGCTTTCTGCTCTCGTATGCGGCGCCGGTGATCTGGAATGTGGCGATGATCGTCGCCCTTGTCTGGCGGGGGCCGAGCACTCTCGCCGGCCGCTCGCTGGAGTCGCTCGCGATCGCGCTGGCGTGGGCGTCGGTGACCGGCAGCGCGCTGCAGTTCCTGGTTCAGCTTCCGGCCGTCCTCGGCCTCGTCCGGCATCTTCGCATTCGACTCGATCTTCGCTCGGCGGGCGTTCGCGAAGTGGGCCGATCGTTCGGGCCTGTCTTCATCGGCCGTGGGGTGGTGCAGATCAGCGCGTATGTCGATGCGGTGATCGCGAGTTACCTGCCGACCGGAGCGGTCACCGCGATTACTAACGCGCAGACACTTTACCTGCTGCCGGTGAGCCTGTTCGGTATGGCTGTATCCGCGGCCGAGCTTCCCGCGATGTCATCGATGCGCGGCGACGAAGAGGCTGTTTCAGCGGAGCTGCGCATCCGGATCGCCGCCGGATTACGCCGCCTGACATTTTTCGTCGTGCCCTCAGGCGTTGCGTTCCTCGCACTCGGCGGTGTGCTCGCCGGAATCATCTTCCGATCCGGGCGGTTCACGCAGGCGGATGCGAACTATGTCTGGGGCATTCTTGCTGGTTCCGCCGTTGGTTTGCTCGCCGCGACGATGGGGCGGCTGTACGCGTCCGTATTCTACGCGCGGCGGGACACGCGCACCCCGTTGCGGTTCGCGGTGATTCGTGTCGTGTTGACGATCGTCCTCGGGTATCTCTCTGCCATTCAGCTGCCGCCCCTGCTCGGAGTGTCGCAACGCTGGGGTGCAACGGGACTCACAGCGTCCGCGGGGATCGCGGCGTGGGTCGAGTTCACGCTTCTCCGGCGGGCAGCGCAGGCTCGGATCGGTCGCGTCGAATTTTCAACGCGCAACCTCATCACGATCTACACCGCCGCGCTGGTCGCGGCGGCGGCGGCGTGGGGTGCGAAGCTTTACCTGTTCGACGGGCTGCCGCGGCTTGCCGGCGGGGTCGCAATCATCGCGGCATACGGCGGCGTCTACCTCGCCGTCGCGCGCGCGCTCGGCGTCGCCGAGGCGGCCGCGTTGCTGGGGCGGGTGGCACGGCGTCGCGTCCGCTGAGTAATATCGTGGAGGAGCGCCTCCACATTCATGTCCACTGAGTCGATCGCCGCGAAGGTCCCATCGCTACCCGAATCGCCCGGAGTCTACCTCTGGAAGGACGGGGAGGGTGTGGTGCTGTACGTGGGCAAGGCGAAGCGGCTCCGTTCGCGCGTGCGGAGCTACGTCAACGGCGAGCATCGCGAGAGTCCGAAGACCCGGTTGCTGATGTACAACGCCGCCGATGTCGAGACGATCGTCGTGCCGACCGAGGCGCACGCACTCGTGCTCGAGGCGACGCTGATCAAGGAGTACCGGCCGCGATTCAACATCGCACTGCGTGACGACAAATCATACCCGTACATCAAGGTCACGCTGCAGGAACCGTTTCCACGAGTCTACGTCACGCGGCGACTCGAAAGCGACGGTGCGCGATACTTCGGGCCGTACACCGATGTCGGCTCCATGCGACGCGCACTCAATGTCGTGAAGCGCATCTTTACCGTGCGGTCGTGCAACTACGACATGCCGAAGAGCATGCCCGAACGTGCCTGCCTCGATTACCACATCGGCCGCTGCAAGGCGCCGTGCATCATGATGCAGACGCAAGCCGACTATGCCGCAATGATCGACGAGGTTGTCCTCTTCCTCGATGGTCGCACGGATGAAGTCGTGCGACGTGTCGGCGAACGGATGGGCGACGCTGCGGACAACCTCGACTTCGAGCGGGCGGCCGAGTTGCGCGACGTGCTGCACAAGCTGGAGACGATGGAAGAGCCGACGGTCGTGCTTCAGGTCGAAGGTGGCGACCGCGACGTGATTGGCTACGCGCGTGATGGCAGCGACGCGGTGGTTGCGACGCTCCGCGTCCGCGACGGCAAGCTGCTTGCACGCGAGCATCGATTCCTGGACAACGTCGACGAAGAGCCGGATTCCGCAGTGCTGTACGCATTCCTGGCGCGCACTTACCTGACGCTGGAGGAGCGAGCGCCCGAGCTACTCGTTCCGTTCGACTTCGACGACCGGGATCTATTTGGCGAATCCATCGCTCCCACCCGTGTGCACGTTCCGCAGCGCGGTCCGCGCCGCGAAATCGTCGAGCTCGCGCAGCAGAATGCACGGCACCTGCTCGAAGAAGTCCGGATGACGAACGATGAGACGACAGACCGGGCCGGCGATCCGGTGTACGAGCTGCAGCGAGAGCTCGGGCTGCAGCGCGTACCCCGAGCGATCGTCTGCTTCGACATCTCGCATGCACAGGGCACCGACACCGTCGCGTCGTGCGTCTGGTTCCAGAACGGACGCCCGCACCGCGCCGAATATCGGAAGTTCAAGATCAAGACCGTCGAGGGAATCGACGACTTCGCCTCGATGCAGGAAGTCGTGTCGCGGTTCGTCGCCCGCCGTGTTGAGGAACGAAAGGCACTGCCCGACCTCGTGCTGATCGACGGCGGGAAAGGGCAGCTCAATGCTGCCCGCGCTGCGCTCGATGCGAGCGGGCTCGCCCTGCCAATCATCAGTCTCGCCAAGCGAGACGAGGAGATCTTCGTCCCCGGACGGACGGACTCCATCCGCCTGCCGCGTCGGTCGCCGGCGCTTCGGCTCCTACAGCAGGTGCGCGACGAGGCGCACCGCTTCGCCGTGACTTTCCAACGGCAGCAACGTGCGGCGAGGACGGTGACATCCGAGCTTCTCTCGATACCGGGCATCGGCGCGTCGAAGCGGGGGGCGCTCATCCGCGCCTTTGGCAGCGTGCAAGGTGTGCGCGCGGCTGGTCCCGAAGCAATTTCCCAACTTCCTGGATTCTCGTTCGCCTCGGCGCAACGTATCCTCGCCTCGCTCGACCGCAGCGATCCGACGAAACCCGCGGGAGCCGTCGCGCCGGCGATCGCCACCCCGCCTAACGCCAGCAGCGCGAACGCGGGAAAGTCCGAACCCGGGTCGCTTCCTGTAATCCCCGACGAGGGACTTCGTGCGGCGACAAGCGATGCCCGTCTCGACCCGCCTGCCTGACGATGTCTATCCACTGGACTCTGGCCTGTTCGGCCTGCGACTATGCGGCGTCCGGCGAGCAGCCCGCCGCGACCTGCCCGCGCTGTGGACAGCCACTGCTCGTCCAATACCCGTCGCTGCACCCCGACCGCGATGCGCTCGCCGGGTGGGACATGTGGCGCTACCGAGCTGTCCTGCCGCTCGCCGGGGGCGAACAGCCGGTCGGGCTCGGCGAGGGAGGCACCCCCCTGATCGAGGTGCCGCGCCT
The DNA here is from genome assembly GCA_031360575.1 of Gemmatimonadaceae bacterium. GTDB lineage: Bacteria > Gemmatimonadota > Gemmatimonadetes > Gemmatimonadales > Gemmatimonadaceae > JABFXC01. The sequence goes on along the minus strand of JANMBU010000050.1, from coordinate 55,252 downwards.
CGCCGGCGCGCTTGGCGTCAGGCGCCTGTGGATCAAGGACGAGGCGTTGAATCCGACGGCGTCGTTCAAGGCGCGCGGGATGAGCGCCGCGATCACCCGCGCCCTCGGGCATCGCGTACCGGGGGTCGTGGTCCCGACCGCGGGGAACGCCGGCGCGGCGATGGCGGCCTATGCCGCCGCCGCCGGCATCCCAGCTCGTGTCTTCGCCCCCGACTCCACGCCAGCGAACATCCTCGGCACGATTCGCGCGTTAGGCGCGACCCTCGTCACCGTACCGGGCCATATCGGCGACGCCGGGCGCCAGGCGCGCGCGTTCGCCGCCGAGTCGGGATATTTTGACGTCTCCACCCTCCGCGAGCCCTATCGCATCGAGGGAAAAAAGACGATGGGCCTCGAGCTCGCCGAGCAGCTTGGATGGCGGCTCCCGGACGCGGTCGTCTATCCCACCGGCGGCGGGACCGGCCTGATTGGAATGTGGAAGACCTTTGCCGAGATGGCGGAGTGGGGATGGATCGACCGAAACGCGCGCCGGCCGCGGATGCTCGTGGCGCAGGCCGATGGCTGCGCACCGATCGTCCGCGCCTTTCACGCGCGCGCCGACCATGCCGAGCCCTGGCAATCGCCCGAGACGCACGCCAGCGGGTTGCGCGTTCCCGGACCGTTAGGCGACCGGTTGATCCTGCGTGCGTTGTACGAGAGCGACGGCGATGCCGGATCGGCCTCCGAAGATGCAATCCGCCGCGACACCACTGCGATGGCCGCGGCGACCGGTATCGACGCCGCGCCGGAAGGAGGCTGCGCGCTCGCTGTGCTTCGCGCAATGCTCGCGGACGGCCGTGTCGATCGCCAGAGCGAGGTGGTCATTTTCAACACCGGCAGCGGCGCGAGCTATCGGCTATGATCCTGACGTCCCGTCCCTGACCCATGCCGATTGCCATCTTCGACCCGTTTTCCGGAATCTCCGGCGACATGACCCTCGGCGCGTTGCTCGACGTCGGGCTGTCCCCCGACTGGTTGCGCGCACTGCCCGCGACGCTCGCGATCGACGACGTCGGCGTGCGGATTCGCGAGGTCCGCCGCGGCGACATCGCGTGCAAGAAGGTGGACTTCGACATTCCGCCCCAGCCTCACGGGCGCGGGATTCGGGAGATTCGCGCCCTGGTCGCCGCGGCCGCCGTTCCTGACGCCGTTAGGCAGGCGGCCGACCGCGCGTTCACGGCGATCGCCACCTGCGAGGCGGAGATTCACGGAATGGCGCCGGAGGATGTGCACCTTCACGAGGTCGGCGCTGTCGATGCGATTCTCGACGTGGTCGGATCGGTCTGGGGATTTCACCTCTTGGGGATCACCGACGCGTTCACCGGCCGCGTCGCGCTCGGCGATGGGACAGTCCGCGCGGCCCACGGCGTGTTGCCTGTCCCGGCGCCGGCGACCCTCAAGATCCTCGAGGGCATTGCGGTCAAACCCGGCCCCGAAGGGGCAGGGGAGCTCGTCACACCGACAGGCGCTGCCATCCTGCGCGTCCTGACAGGTGGCCGTCCAGTGCCGTCATACATCCCGAAGCGAAGCGGGTTCGGGGCGGGAACCAAGGATTTTCCCGACCGTGCCAATGCCTTGCGCCTCATCATTGGCGAGCATGTCGGCCCAACTGACGGTGAGGCGGTCGAGTCGCTCGTACTGCTCGCGGCCGATGTCGACGACATGTCACCCGAATATCTTGCGGCTGCCGCTGACGCGCTCCGTACGGCGGGCGCGCTCGACGTGACCCTCCACCCGGTGCTCATGAAAAAGGGTCGCGCCGGCACGCGCATTGAGATTCTTTCCGCGGAGTCCACCGCCGATGCGCTGGAAGAGTTGACGCTCATCAAAACGACCACGATTGGAGTGCGACGCACCAACGTGACGCGTCGCGCCCTGGCGCGCCGATCGGTGACGGTCGAAGTCTTCGGGCTTCCTGTCCGTGTGAAGCTCGTCACACGCCCCGATCGATCGGTGACTGCGAAGCCCGAACATGATGACGTCGTGCATGTTGCACACGAGACACAGCGCCCGATTGCCACTATATTCCGCGAGGCCCAATCACTCGCGGAACGCAGCCATGAGGGCCGGGTATGACGCCCCTGCAGTCCACTACGCGGTACCCCCGAGAACATCATCGAGGATATTCATGACTCTGTATCGGAGCCTTCCCGCGGTCGGCGCTGCATTCGCATTTCTCGCGACCAGTGCGCGCGCGCAGCAGGCCAAATCGTGCGACATTGACGAGAGCAAGCCGAAGGAAGTCGCGACAGCGAGCTTCCTGATTCAGCAGGCGCGCGGCCTGTCGGCGCAAAAGAAGATGGACGCGTTCAAGAAGGTGGTGAAGTCGCTCACCGAAAAGGGCGACCAGCCGAACCCAGTCGGACGGAACTACGAGTTGGGGAAGGTTTTTTTCAGCATCGTCGAGGACAGCGCCGCGCCGCGCATGATGTCCCGCGGTGATCTCGGGTTCATAACGGACGTTGGCACTTCGGTTGACGTCGCCGTGCTCGCCGACTCCACGATGCGTATCGTCGAGGCCGCGCTCCCGGAGTGCAAGGCGACCGTCGGCACCTGGCGCCGCCAGGGCGCATGGCTTCGCGCCACGCAGGCCGCGAGCACGCTTTTCAACGCCGGAAAATTCGATTCGGCAGGTGTCTACGCGAAGCGATCGATGTTGCTCGATCCATCAGCGCCGTACGCGTACAGCATCATGGCGTCGCTCGCCCAGCGCGGAAACGATATCCCGGGCGCGGTCAATTACACGCGTCGGGCCGCCGAGGCTGCGACGTCCGACACCGTGTTCAACGAACAGCGGCGCTTGTCACTCTTCAACCTCGGCATCCTCGTTGGAAGCCAGGCGGAAAGTGCGACTGGCGGCGAACAGAAGAAGCTGGCCAACGATGCGGCCGCAACCTTCCGGACGTTCATCAAGGAAGCGCCGAAAGACGATAACATCGCGACCGCGCGCGCGTCGCTCGCGCGGATGCTCAGCCTTGCCGGCGACACCGCTGGAGTGAAGGCAACGTACGCGGCGGTCCTCGCGAACCCGAGTGCCTTCGGCGACGACGAACTGGTCCAGGCCGGCGTCGCCGCGCTTCGCGCCAGCCGAGACAGCGACGCCGCGCTGCTCTTCAAGGGGGTCGTTGCGCACAACCCCTACAGCCGCGACGGGTTGTACAACCTGTCCGCGGCCATGTCGAACATGCACCAGCAGGCGGCGCTCCTCCCATACGCGCGAACGCTGACGCAGATCGACCCTAACAACGTTGACGCGTGGCTGTTCATGGCTCGCGGGTACCAGGCGATTTCCAAGACCGAGAAAACACCGGCTGGAAAGAAGGCCTATGCCGATTCCGTGATTGTCGTCTTCGCCAAGTATGAGAAGCTGCCGACGGTGATGACGGTCCGGAGCTTCAGTCACAATGGTGCCGATCACTCGGTCAGTGGCAGCATCGAGAACCGAGGAACGGCTCCGGCCACCTACGCACTCGCCATGGACTTTCTGGACAAGACGGGAGCCGTCGTCGCATCCAAAACCGTGAGCGTCGGACCGGTCGCTCCAAAGACACAGGCGACTTTCCGCGTCGCCGTGCAGGGAACCGGCATTACCGGATTTCGTTACGCTCCGCTCAAATAATCGAGCCGCCGAATGAACGAGTGCCCGGACGCGAGTCGTCCGGGCGCTTTGTTTTTTTTCCGCGGCTTGCGATGGCTCACTACGGTCGCAGCCTCGCTGCCGAAGTCGCTCTCATTCCTTGATTTCGGCCTCGGCATCTGCTAAATTGCCTCAGCTAAGAATTCGGGTTAGTGATTGCCGAGCGCACGGCGGGGAGATCATCGGTTCTGGTCTTCCCGCATTCATCTGTCGGGGTGCATGGTTCGAGTAAGTCGTGTGTTGAATGGCGGCATCGCTGAGGAGCTCGGAATCCTGCCAGGGACCGAGTTGCTCACGGTCAATGGCCGCGAGCTTACCGACTTCCTCGACTGGGAATTCCTAACCGCCGAGGAGGAGTTGCTCGTCTCGGCGCGCCTGCCTGACGGGGAATTAGTCGAGTACGAGATCGAGCGCCCGGAAGGCGAGCCAATGGGCGTCGAGCTCGAACCGCCCACCGTGCGCCGCTGCGCGAACCGCTGCGAGTTCTGCTTCATCGAAGGGCTTCCGACCGGGCTTCGCAAGCCGCTGTACGTGCGTGACGACGATTACCGCCTGTCCTTCGCCTATGGCAACTTCGCCACGCTGTCGAACGTGAAGGAACGCGACATCCGGCGCATTCTCGAGTATCGCCTCTCACCGCTCTACGTATCGGTCCACGCGACGCCATGGGAGGCGCGAAAGAAGCTTCTCAACAACCCGCGCGTGCCGAACATCGTCGCGCAACTCCGGCGGCTCTCCGAGGGCGGGATTCAGTTCCACGCGCAGATGGTGATCGTCCCCGGGCTCAACGACGCCGAGATCCTCGAGCAATCGCTCGCTGACCTCTGGAGCTTCGGTGACGCCGTGCTCTCGGTGGCGCTCGTCCCCGTCGGTGTCACCCAGTTTTCACACCTCTATACCGGCAAGTCGATGGACGCGGAGAATGCCGAAAAGATTCTCGCTACGGTCGATACATGGGAATCGCGAGCGCTGCGCGAGCGCGGGGAGCGCTGGGTCTACGGTTCGGATGAGCTGTACATGCTCTCGCGGCGGCAGCTGCCTGACGCCGAGCATTATGGCGAGTTCCCCCAGATCGAAAATGGCGTGGGTGCGGTCGCAGCGCTTCGCGCCCGCGTCGCGAATCACCTCCACGAGCTGCCGCGCCTCGACGGACGCCGGATCGGGATCGTGACCGGTACGGCCATGGCGCCGCTCATGCCCGAGCTGTTGGCGCAACTGACGCGGCAGACGGGCGCAAGCTTCGAGCTGATCCCCACCGTCAACACTCTGTTTGGTCCGACCGTCACCACGGCGGGGCTACTCGTCGGCGCCGACATCCGACGCGCACTCGCCGACCGTACCGATCTCGACTTCGCACTCATCCCCGCCGAAACGATCAACGACGCCGGCGTCTTCCTCGATGACGAGCCGTTCGTCATCGTCCGTGAATCACTACCGATGCCAGTTTATCCTTCGTACGACTTCTTCGACGCGCTCGTCCCGGAAGGGCAGCAGGTGGCCGCGTGAACGTTCCAGTGGTCGCGATCATCGGGCGGCCTAACGTGGGCAAGTCTGCGCTGTTCAACCGCCTGGTCGACAGCGACTCGGCGATCGTCTCCGAGGAGGCGGGCACCACGCGCGATCGCCACTTCGCGCGCGCGCAGTGGAATGGCCGCGACTTCTGGCTCGTCGACACTGGCGGCATCGCCGACGATTCACGCCTTCCGATGGATCTCGAGATCCGTCGCCAGGTGGATGAGGCAATCTCCGAGGCGGACCTCCTGCTGCTCGTCGTCGATGCCAAGGTCGGCGTCCACCCGAGCGATGCGAAGATCGTCGACTTGCTCCGCGAATCGCAGAAGCCGTGGGTGGTCGTCGCCAACAAGGTCGACAACCCCGACTCGACCGATTTCTACGAGTTCTACAATCTCGGACTCGGCGATCCCGTCCCGGTCTCGGCGACCAACGGCAAGGGCTCCGGCGACCTGCTCGACATCGTCGCCGACAAGATTCCCGAGGTGCTGTCGCCCGCCGACGAGCAGCTGCACATCGCGGTGATCGGCCGGCCTAACGTTGGGAAGTCGTCGTTCGTCAACAAGCTGCTCGGCGAGGAGCGCCTCGTCGTGTCCGACGTCGCCGGGACGACGCGCGACGCGATCGATACGCCGATGAAGTACCACGGCCGCGACCTCGTGTTCATCGACACCGCGGGCCTGCGCCGTCAGGCGCGAGTCGAGGACGGGATCGAATTCTATTCCGGGCTCCGCACTCGTCGGGCGATCGATCGTGCCGACATCTGTGTGCTGCTGATCGACGCGACCGAGGGACTGCACAACCAGGATCTCAAGATTGCCCACATGGCGTGGGATGCCGGGCGCGGCCTGATCATGGTTGTCAACAAATGGGACATCAAGGAAGAGAAGGGTGACAAGTCGGCGGCGCACCTGGAACGCGATGCGGGCGAGAAAGCGCCGTTCCTCAAGTTCGTCCCCTGGATCTTCACGTCGGCACTCACCGGCCAGCGCGTCAACAAGACCCTCGACGTGATTCTCGAAGTCGAGGCCGAGCGGAAGAAGCGCGTTCCCACCTCTGAAGTGAACGAAGGGCTGCACGGGCTCCTCGCGCGTCGCCAGCCCCCGCAGGCTTCCGGTCGCGAGGTGAAGCTGAACTACGCGACGCAGGTGTCGGTCGCACCACCGACCATCGCCGTTTTCGGGAACGCCCCGGATCTCGTCGCCGAGCACTATGTGCGCTTCCTCCACAACGGTTTCCGCGAGCTGTGGGGATTCACCGGCAGTCCGCTGGTCATTGTTCTTCGGCGGAAGTCGGCGGCCGCGTAGATGCATCCAGCCATCGGGGTGGTCGTCGGCTACATCCTTGGCTCGATTCCGTTCGCCTACCTTGCCGGTCGCCTCACCCGCGGGATCGACCTTCGCGAGCACGGCTCCGGCAACCTCGGCGCGACCAATGTCTATCGAACGTTAGGGTGGAAGGTGGCGGCCGTCGTCTTTTTGCTCGATGTCCTCAAGGGCGCGTTGCCGGTGCTCATGGTGTTGCGGCTTGGCCGCGGTGCACACCTTCTCGCCTGGGCGATCGGCGCGGGCATCGCGGCAATCGCGGGACATGCCAAGCCGATCTTCCTTCTCTGGCGGGGGGGAGGGAAGGGCGTCGCGACAGCCACCGGCGTCTTTCTCGCACTCGCCCCGGTTCCAACGTTGGTCGCGGTTGCTACGTGGCTCGCCGTCGTCGCGGCCAGCGGTTACGTCTCACTCGGATCACTCACCGCCGCCGTCGCGTTGCCTCTCGCGATCGCCGCCGTGCTGGGAATCCACGCAACGATTTTTCCGGTGAGCCTCGCGCTGGCCCTTTTCGTCTTCTGGAGCCATCGGGCCAACATCGCGCGGCTGCGGCGCGGCGAGGAGCACCGCTTTGGGAGGAAGGCGAGCGCGTGACGCGCGCCGCGGTGATCGGTGCCGGCGCGTGGGGCACGGCGCTCGCCAACGTGCTGACCGGGAACGGGCATGACACGGTATTGTGGGCGCGGGAGCCCGATGTGGTCGCGTCGATCAACGTGCGCCATGTCAACGACCGGTTCCTCGCCGGCCTGCCGCTACACGCGTCACTCCGCGCAACCGACGACATGGAGGTGGCACTCGGCGGCGCGTCGTTCGTCGTGTATGTGCCGCCCTCGCACGCGCTGCGCGCCGTTATTCATGGTGCGCGCGAGACTGTGGCCAACGGTGCGACGGTCGTCGTTGCGAGCAAGGGAATCGAGCACGGAACGCTCTCGCTGATGACCGACGTTGTCGCCGACGAACTACCTGGCCGCGCCGTCGTTGCATTCTCCGGTCCCAGCTTTGCGGCCGAGGTAGCAGCCAGGCAGCCGACGGCGGTGGTCGCCGCCTCGTCGAATTCAGGCGCCGCCGACATCGCGCAGGACATGTTCAGCAACAACGTCTTCCGCGTCTACACGAGTGATGATGTCGCCGGGGTCGAACTCGGTGGTTCCCTCAAGAACGTGATGGCAGTCGCCACCGGCATCGCCGAAGGCCTCGGCCTCGGATTCAACTCGCGTGCCGCGCTGATCACGCGCGGTCTCGCCGAGATGTCGCGACTCGGTGTAGCGTTAGGCGCGAAGGAGCGGACCTTCGCCGGACTCGCCGGGCTCGGCGACCTCGTGCTCACCTGTACCGGCTCGCTCAGTCGCAACCGCTCGTTAGGCGTCGAGATCGGACAGGGAAAGACACTCGATGAAGCGCTTGCGGGCCGCGAAACCGTCGCTGAAGGTGCCGTTAGCGCCGCGAGCGCGCTCGCCCTTGCCCGCCGCGAAGGAGTGCAAATGCCGATTGTCGAGGCCGTGCACCGAACCCTGTTCGAGGGCTATCCGGCCCGACGGACTATCGAGGACCTCATGGGGCGCGAGCTCCGCCCGGAACGCGATCGATGACGCAAGCTGAGCCAGTGCAGGAATTTTTTTCGATCGGTGAGGTATGTTCCCTCACCGAGCTCAAACCCCACGTGCTGCGCTATTGGGAGAGTCAATTCCGCTTTCTGAACCCGGCAAAAAATCGGTCGGGGAACCGTGTCTATCAGCGCAAGGAGATCGAGCTCATCATGCTCGTGAAAAACCTCTTGTACACGGAGAAATATACCATCGACGGTGCGCGTCAGAAGATCGACGAGCATCGCCGTGGTGGTGATCTTAAGCCGACTGCACGGGCCGCGCTCCCCCTCGAAGCATTGCAGTCGCTCGAGGCTGACCTCAAGCAGATACTCGGCGTTCTCGATGGAACGCGACCTGCCTCCGCCGAATGAGCGATATCGTTTGTGTCATCCCCGCCTACAACGCCGGGTCGACCGTCAGTCGGGTAATCACCGGATTGCGTGCATCGCTTCCGCATGCCGCAATCGTTGGTATTGATGACGGATCGACCGACGAGACGGGTCGCGCGCTTCGCGAGAGCTGCGAACGGAGCGAGTCGTTTGCTGGGAACCGCGGCAAGGGCGCGGCGCTGCGTGCCGGCTTCCGGCACGCGCGCGAGATGGGGGCGACAAAACTGCTGGCGATCGACGCGGACGGGCAGCACGACCCTGCGTGCGCGCCGACCCTGATCGCGGCGCTCGCGGCGTCGGACATCGCCGTTGGCACGCGGTCGCGTGCGGGGTCCGCGATGCCACTACGCCGCCGGTTGTCAAACGCACTATCGAGCGCGGCGATCAGCGCGGTCGCTGGCAGCGCGCTCCCCGATACCCAGTGCGGCTACCGAGCGATCCGTCGCGAGGTGGTCGACGCGATCGACGCGGTCGGCGACCGCTACGAGTTCGAGACGGACTTCATCCTCCGCGCCGCGCGAGCGGGTTTTCGCATCGTCGCGGTGCCCGTGCCGACGATCTACCTACCGCGCGGGGAAGGGGGACGAAGCCATTTCCGCGAATGCCGCGACACCGCGCGTGTCGTCGCGACGATCTTTCGACATCGCTTACGGACGGTCAGTTGATGCGGCTCCTGCTCACCAACGATGACGGCATCCTCGCCCACGGGCTGGCCTGCCTGGCGGAAGCCGCGGAACCGTTAGGCGAGCTGACCGTCGTTGCGCCCGACCGCGAGCAGAGCGCGACCAGCCATTCGCTCAGCCTCCATCACCCGCTGCGACCCGTCGCGCGCGGCGAGCGCCGCTTCCAGGTCGACGGAACTCCGACGGACTGCGTGATGCTGGCGGTGGAAGCGCTCATGCCCGAACGGCCGGACTTCATCCTGAGTGGGATCAACCACGGCCAGAACATGGGTGAAGACGTGCTCTATTCAGGCACGGTGGCCGCGGCGATGGAGGGATTGGCACTCGGGATCCCGTCGCTCGCCTTTTCCTTTGCCGGAGGCGACTTGCGCGCGGATCTCACCCACCTGAAGGAACAGGTGAAGGTCATCACGCCTCTGCTCCAGCACATCACGTCGCTTCCCAATTTTCCGAAAAACACGCTGCTCAACATCAACCTTCCCCCCGTGCCCGCGGGCGATGTGAAGGGAGTTCGTCTCACTCGGCTCGGACGCCGGGTGTATTCGAATTCGCTGAAGCCGATGGAAGACCCGTGGGGCAGGCAGATCTACTGGATTGGCGGAGGATCGATCGCGTGGACGGGGCCAGCCGATTCGGACTTCCAGGCTGTACAGGACGGCTACGTGTCGGTCACACCGCTTCACCTGGACCTCACGAACTTTCACATGCTCGACGATGCGGGGTCGTGGTGGCGGGACCTCTAGACGGAGAGATGCGCGGCTCGCGCCGCCGGCTGGTTGAGACGTTGCGGGAGAAAGGCATCGCTGACCTCGCCGTGCTGCGCGCGTTCGAGCAGACACCCCGCCACATGTTCGTTCCAACCGGCGTGCGCCATCGAGCGTACGAGGACTCAGCCCTCCCGATCGGCAACGGACAGACAATCTCGCAGCCGTCAATTCACGCGCGGTACCTCGAGATCCTTCGCCTAACGGGGCGTGAGAAAGTGCTCGAGGTGGGGACGGGTTCTGGTTATCAGACAGTACTCCTGGCGCATCTAGCCGCCCAGGTTTTCTCGATCGAGCGGATCGGTCCGCTGCTGCAGGGCGCTCGCGACAACATCGCCCGCGCGGGCGTCAGGAACGTCTCCGTCCTGCTGGGCGACGGAACGTTAGGCTGGAGGGAATACGCGCCGTATGACGCGATCCTGGTGAGCGCTGGATCGCCGACAGTCCCGCAGCCCCTGGTCGATCAACTCGCCGACGGCGGGCGTCTGCTCATTCCCCTCGGCGGCCAGGACATTCAAACGCTCGCGGTCCTGACCAAGAAGCAGGGACAGATTACCCGCGAAGACGTGCTCCCTGTGCGATTCGTTCCACTGCTCGGCCAGCATGGCTGGCAAGGATAGCGTAACCGACGCAGCCGTAACTCTTTGACCCTCTGCTCGTCGTTAGTGAACCACGCCACGCGGATCAAATGGCAGACGAAAGAGACAACGCCCCCCGAGCACGGCCATTCACGCCCCCCTTGCCCCCGTTTCGCGGGGCGGCGTCCGCACCCAGGCGTGTCGGCAATCCGCTGACACCGCCCGATGCAAAGCGCGGAGCGCTTTTCGTCGGTACGCGCCCGCCGTCCAAGCCGGTCGCCGACGTCCCCCTGACGGTCGTCGAGATCGCGGAGCTCGCGCCCACCGTCGCCGGGGCAGCGACCGATCCGAGCGCGCAGAGCGGCGCGGATCCAGCAGCTTCGCTCGGGGAGACGGCGATCGCCGCGGTCGTGTCCGAGGCCGATACCGAGCGCGCTGACGTGATCGCAGCCACCGAGGCGATGCCTTGGCTGTTTGCGGATCCCGGCGCGTCGCAGCCGGTAGATGCGACACCGTCCGACGCCGTTTCGGTTGCAGCGTTAGGCGAAGCACAGCGCGCCGACCTCGACGTCGCGGGCGTGCTCGAATCGATCGCGGCGCGCGTGCGTGCGGGGCACGTCGACGTCGGCGGCATCGGTCCGACACTCAGTGACGCCGCGGTGCTGGCGACCGTGCTCGCGGCGCTACTCCGTCCCCGAGCCCGGTGATCGAAGCCGACCGCCTTCACGCGCGCATTTCCGGGCGCGTGCAGGGTGTCGGATTCCGCTGGTTCGTGCGTGAGGAAGCGCGACGCCTGGGCCTTGCCGGATGGGTGCGCAACCTGCCGACCGGCGAGCTCGAGTTGGTCGCTGAAGGCGCTCCCGAATCACTCGACGCGCTCGCCCGCAGCATTGGGAAGGGCCCCCCCGGCGCCCGTGTTGAACTGGTGCACCGCCTCCCCACTGCCGCCGGGATCGACGCGCTTCCATCGCCGTTCGCGATCGAGCAGTGATGTCCGCGTCGGCGCTCGAGGCGCGACTCAGGGGGGCGATCCGTGATGTGCCGGATTTCCCCAAGCTGGGCATCCTGTTCAAGGATATTACCCCTGTCTTGGGCGATGCGATTCTCTTCCGCGAGACGACGGACGCGATGGCGCGGATGTTCGACGCGCGCCAGGTGTCGCATGTCGTCGCCATTGAGAGCAGGGGCTTCCTACTGGGAGCACCAGTCGCTCAGCGCCTCGGCGCCGGCCTGGTACTCGCACGCAAGCGGGGGAAGCTCCCTCGCCCGACACTACGGGAAGAGTATTCGCTGGAGTACGGCACCGACGTACTCGAAATCCATGCGGATGCGTTATCAGCAGATTCGAGAGCAATCATCGTCGATGACGTGCTCGCAACCGGAGGAACGGCCGCTGCGGTCGCCGCACTCGTGCGGGCCGCCGGCGCCGAGTTGGTCGGATTTTCCTTCCTGATCGTGCTTGGATTCCTCGATGGCCGCCACCGACTCGGGGATGGAAACGTCAGCGCGTTGATCGAGTACTGAGTCGCCCGGAACCGCTTCGCGCCACCACGCGCGTCAACCGAGAACACCGCCCGTCATGCAGCAGATCAAGGGAAGTGTCATCAAGTCGCGCCTGGCCTTCGTCGAAGAGCATTCCGGGAAGGCCGGCGTGCAAAAAGTCCTGGCCGCACTCCCCGACGCAGACCGGAAAACCCTTGCCTCCGTCATAACGGTCAAGTGGTACCCGTTGGAGCTCGGCACCCGCCTCGACGACGCCATCGTCCGCGTCCTCGGAGGGGGAAAGCCGGAGTTCTTCGAACGGCTCGGCGCCGCATCAGCCGACAAGAACCTGGCCACAGTTCACAAGGCGTTCGTCACCGCAGGCGATCCTCACGCGTTCCTCAGTCGCACGCCAGCCATCTACTCGATGTACTACGAGAAGGGTCGGCGAGACTACCAGAAAACGGGGGATAAATCCGCCGTATTGACGACGCACGACGCCGAGGTGTTCAGCATCCCGGATTGCCTAACGATCGTCGGTTGGCACCGGCGAGCCCTCGAGATGTGCGGAGCGACCGGGGTGAAGGTGGTCGAAGAGGAGTGCCGTGCCACCGGCGGAGACGTCTGCCGGTACAAGCTGACCTGGAGTTAACTGCGACGGGCGCTGCAGCGACCTCCTCGGGTCGCGCCTGACCCGGGGAGGCATTATGTTTCCGTTCCCGCGCCCATGCGGCCGCATCAGGGCCCAGAGGGCGACGTAGCGCCCCTGTAGCTCAGGTGGATAGAGCAGCGGTTTCCTAAACCGTTGGCCGGGTGTTCGAGTCACCCCAGGGGCATCGGCGCGCATTCGGCGCGCCGGAGTCGGTACCCAAGACGACGAGATACGCGAGAAACGATGGAACGCAGCGAGCAGAACGCCGGTGGCGACCTGGACGACCGGACAGAATCGATTTTCGAGTGGTTGCACGTCAACTCGCGACTTGTCGGAGTCGCCGTTGCCGTTGTCGTTGTCGCCGGGGCCGGGGGCTGGCTCTATACGCGTGCGCAAGCCGGCAAGGAGTTGCGGGCCGCGCAGACGCTCCAGCGCGCGGAACAGTCGATGGGCCAGGGCAACATTCCCCTCGCTCAGACGGACCTGGAAAAACTCATCTCGGCTCAGCAGGGGACGGCCGGCGCGGCACAGGGCGCCATGCTCCTGGCGCAGGTTCATTACGACAAAAGCGAGTATCAGAAGGGCATCGATGCGCTGGTGAACTCCGGGGCGGCGCGGAAGCAATTTGAAGCGCCAGCCGAGGCGCTCATCGCGGACGGATACTCGCAGCTCGGGAAGTACGCCGACGCCGCGGCGCATTATCGGAAGGCAGCCGAGGCCACCCGGTTCAAGAACGATCGGGCCGGCTACCTGGCGGATGCAGCGCGCAATTTCAGCGCGGCCAAAGACACCGCACAGGCTCGGCAGTCCTGGCAGGAAGTGCTGAAAGATGAGAACAGCATTTTCGCGAGTGAGGCTCGCATCCGCCTTGGCGAGTTGACGGTGCGGCCGGCGGCGAAGAGCTGACGGACATAGCGGTCCAGAGCGAGCGCCGTTGCAACGCGGGCGCCATCCGATCCTCGGGTGGCGCCCACTTCGTTTCAGGGTAGTAGTGTCCCGTTGGTGCCGACCGCGATCCGGGGGGCGATCGAGCGCCACTCGGGGCGTTCGACCTGGTTGGCCAGGCAACGAAACTTCGCAATCTATAGTTCGTATAATATGTATTATGTAAACTAAAAGGGGAACGAATCTGTGGATAAAACCTTGGCTTCCCCTGTGATGGTGTGTGCAAGTCGATCTGCTTCAACGGGTTGGCTGTGCATTCCTAGTTATACCCACCGCATGCGCAGACATTCGTGAGCTCGCTATCTCAACTCCCGCGGTTGCTTCATGACGGAGCGTGTTGGGCACGGTGCGGGTGGTTCCCAGCGCCGAGAGCCTCGAAAATCTCATCTCTTGTGGCGCGATGGGGTCGGCTTGAGCCGCAAGGGATAGAAACTACTTTAGCTGCGTGGCGTTAGCTCGACGTGTGCGACTTTCCCGTCGAATCGCTGCGACGCCGCGAGTGTCGGTGACGGGCTTAAGGCGACCGCATCTCACCGATGAAAACGATGCGGCCTTCGCCGGCGAGCGTGGGCAGCCACGTCGTACCGTCCTGCTTCAGTTTGACGGTAAGTACTCGGCCGGACCGAGTTTGTAGATTGACGTCCCCCTGAGCCAAGCCCCAGACCCGAAGCAAGATCGCCGACGCGACGGCTCCGGTGCCGCACGCTAATGTCTCCCCTTCGACGCCTCGCTCGTAGGTCCGGATCGCCCACTTGGGGCCAGCTCGAGATACAAAATTGGCATTTGCGCCGTCGGGTGCGAGTTCGGGTGACAAGCGCAGTTCCCGGCCCCGACCCGGTACATCGGCGTTCGCGACGTCGTCGACAACGACGGTCAGGTGAGGTACGCCAGCGACCGCATATCCGATGAACGATTCGCCGAAGGATGGGTCGATTGGCGCCTTCGGCTGGACGTCGATGACCGGGGCGAGATCGATCTCGGGGCGACCGTCCACCACCCTTCCAGTGACCAGTCCGGAGTCCGTCTCGAAGCGGAGGACGTCGGGAGACCCGGGTCCTAGCTCCGTTGCAAGTGTGGTGCAGCAGAGCGCCGCATTCCCGCACATCGATGCGCGTGAGCCGTCGGCGTTGTAATAGATCATCCGAAAATCGGCGCCTGGCTCCGCGGCGAGAAGCACAAGCCCGTCGGCGCCGATGCCCGTGCCGCGCGCCGACAGCTGCTGGACGACCGCCGGGCTCCGCAACTCCTCGTGTGGATCGTCGCGAGCGTCAACGACGACGAAGTCGTTGCCCGATCCGCTCATCTTGTAGAAGCGGAGGCCTGCGGAAGCGGTCATACCTTCCCCGTCAGCGCCCACCATCGAAGCCGCCAGACCATCCAGATGGCCTCACGGATGATGTGCTTCGACATCTTGCTCTGCCCGTCGGTGCGGTCGACGAACACGATCGGAATCTCGCTGATCCGGAAGTTCTTTCGCACAGCGCGGAAGCTCATCTCAATCTGGAACGCGTACCCGTTCGAACGCACCTCATCCAGCGGAATCGACTCGAGAACGCCACGGCGAAAGCACTTGAATCCGCCGGTCGCATCGCCCAATTCAAGTCCCGTGACAACCCTCGCGTAGATGTTCGCGCAGTAGCTGAGGAGCAATCGAGTCATCGGCCAGTTCACCACTGTGACCCGTCCATCTCGATAGCGCGAGCCAAGCACCAAGTCGCAGTCCCGGATTGCGGCGAGAAACTGCGGGAGATGGCCGGGGTCGTGGGAAAAGTCTGCGTCCATCTCGAACACATATTCGTAGCCCCGCGCCAACGCCCATCGAAAACCGGTGAGGTAGGCAGTCCCAAGTCCAAGCTTCTTCGCGCGATGCAACACGTGAACTCTTGGATTCTGCGCACTGATCCGATCGACGATCTCCCCCGTTCCATCGGGTGAGCCGTCGTCAACCACCAGCACGTCGAGCGATGCGTCCTGCGCGAGCACCGTGACGACCAGCCGTTCGATGTTCTCCCGTTCGTTGTAGGTCGGGACGATGACCACCGCTCGCTCAGACACGCAGGCGAGACCCGGCGAACGCGCCACCCAACATCACGATCGTGGCAATGAGTAGCGCGACGATCGTGATGGGAAGCGCCCGCCGATATGCGGCGTCGGCGAAGCGGAGCTCGATGTGTCGGGATCCCGCGGGCAGTGCGACCCCGATCAGGGTGTGGTCGACGCGACCGACGGGAGCAGCGTTTCCATTTACCGTTGCGCTCCAGCCCGGGAACCAGTTCTCGGAGACGACGAGCGTCGCGCCCTGAGGGGCCGGCGCGTCGAGGTCGAGGACGATGTGCCCGGGGCGGTATTCCGGGATGGAAACGCCGATTTGAAGAGGCGCAGGCGCGGCGCTGAGCTTTTGCGCTGGGATGTGCGCGCTGGTATCGGCCAGCGCGACCGCAGTTAGATCGAGCCGGGGATCGAGGATGTTGTTCTTGATGACATCGGGTGGCGCTTGAGCGACGACGGGTACCACCCACGCTGGGGGATTCTGCTCATCGATCTCGTAGAGGTAAACCGTGCTGCCCGCAGCGTTGGTCACCGGCCCCACTCGCAATTGAAGTCGGAGGCTGTCGAGCTCGGGGATGGTCATGGGTAGCGGTCGGTTCACGAGCAGGAATCGCGCGTTGGCAAGGCGGCGAAACTGTCTGCTACTCAAGGCATTCGGCGGAAAAGCTGGCGACTTCGCGCCAGCGATGTCCACCCAGCGTTGTGGCTCGTTCGCCTGATGGCTGGTCACGGTCCGCACTCCGTGAATCATGAGCGCGTCACCTTCGAGGATCGGATCGCCTGGTGCCCGTCCGCCAAGGGGAGCGACGATCGTGCGCGCCGGCACCGACAGTTTCTGCAGGTATTCGACGGTGGAGTCGGCAGCAAAGATCTGCGACGCCGGTCGCGAGAACATGAAATACTGGCGCACGACGGACCAATCATCGGTCGCGGCCAGCGCGACGAGCGCCCAAGCCGCGACGCCCGGCGAGAGCCGCCTCGCGCCGAGGGCCCAGAGCAACGCGATAGTAGCCGCGGCGAAGACTGTGGACCGGAAACCGCCGATCTGGAGAGCGGTCGCGTTCGCAGCCACCAACTCGAGGTTCTGCGGCAGCGCGACCGCACGGGCGAAGAGGTCAAGACCACCTGATATCGCGAGCAGTCCGATTGCCGACGCGGCGACTCCCCAACCGACGAGAAATTTTCGCGGGATTGGCTCGGTCAGGACCCGTTCAAGCCCGACCGCTGCGAGCACCGCCGCCGCCAGCGACGTGATGAAATAGATCATCCCGGGCGCGCGGACCACATTCATCTTCGGGAGGAGAAACCAAAGCCGGTAAAACGGGGTGTGTCCGCCCCAAGCCACCAGCAGTGATACCGCCCCCGCGACGAGCCAGAACCTCACGAAGGACCGTTGCTTGACGACGCCGAACGCAGCGACGGCCAGAATCAGAACGACGACTCCGATGTAATCGCTGTGCAGCTTCAGCTGGTTCTGTCCCCAATAACCATCGAGGACGCCCGAGAACTGCGGCAGATACGCGTTGATCGTCTCCTCGATCGGCATCGCGTACGAGGTCGCGTAAGCGTAGCTGACCCCTTCCCCACGAGGGGAATAGGGCAGGTACTCGAGCAGCGGGAGAAAGTTCACCGCCGCGATGGCCGCCGCGAGCGCTCCGGCGGCGGCGGCCGCAGCGAGCCGGCGTACGCGCATGCGCGTAGGAAGTCTCGCGCCATCGGCCTGAGTCATCCAGGCGACGTAGATCGCAAACGGACCGGAGAGGAGGGCGAGGTAATAGGTCAGCTGAAAGTGCGGCGACAATATGCACAGCGCTGCGGCGAGGGACAGTACGCCGTAGGCCCACACTCGGCCGTCGCGGATTGCCCGGACGATCATCCACAGCACCAGGGGTGACAACGCGCTCACATACAGCTTGCCGTCGTGCCCAGGCGAGACGAGCGAGGCGATCTGCCCCGCAAGCATGTATGCGACGCCGCCGAGGAGCGCTGGATAAAAGGCGAGGCCCCAGGCGCGAAGGAATCGGTGGGTGAAGAAGCCGGCGAGAAAGAGATGCAGCGCGACCGACAGGTTGAAGGCCGTCCCGCCCGAGAAAATCTCGCGAAGGATGAAGGTCGGGTAAAAAATATCGCCGTGTTGACCGGCGATGAACGGGAGGCCGCCGGCGATCAGCGAGTTCCACTCCGCGAACCCACCCGTCTCGCGAAGTACCTGCTGCCCGAATACGCGATAGGCGTAGCCGCTGAGGTAGTCGCTGTTTGGATTCACCACCAGCGCCCCGGTCAGCATCGGATACACGAGCGCCAGCGTGCACGCGGCATAGACGGCGCACGCGACGAGGTTCTTGAAACGAGGCTCGTGAAGCTGCGGCGGCGCCGCGCGGGTCGGTCGTTTTGAGGGGCGTGCCATCGTTAACTGGCGAGTGACTTCGCGCCGTGGTGGGTCCCCGGCGCCGCGCGAAAGGTAATGCCCCCGGCGGCGGTTTCGACAGACAGTGCTTGCCGCGGCACGCGCGCACGCGGCGATATATTTCGCCGCGGCGTCCCCTCCCCCAGCGCGAGACCGATTTCGACATGCCACAAGCTGACCTGCGCGAGTATTACGACCGCGAGTACCACTACGGTGAAGATGTGGACCAGCCGAATCTCGAGCGGCTATGGCGGGCGATGAGCAACCTTGGCGATCTTCGGGGCAAGGCGTTTCTCGATCTTGGCTGCGGCGTCGGTTGGGCGGCGCGCCTGGCGTTGCTGCGCGGGGGCGCATCGGAGAGCATCGGAGTCGACTTTTCCGGGGCGGCGATCCAGCGTGCACGAAAGCATACGCCGGAGGCGCGCTGGGTGCAGGGCGATGGGAATGCACTTCCCTTCGCCGCCAGTTCGTTCGATCGCGTGTTCTCTTTTGGTTCGATGGAGCACTTCCCTGACGTTGCCGCTGGATTTGCCGAGGCCGCGCGGGTGCTCCGTCCAGCGGGTATTCTCGTGACGGTCGTTCCAAACTGGTGGATTCACACCGATCAGCCGCAGGAGCTGCGCGCGGCAGAAGGGCAATGGCTTTCGATCGCCGCCGGTGCCGGCTTCGAGGTGGTTCGCGTCGCTGCTGATCACGGGCCGGCGATCCTGAAGAACCGGCGGCCGCTCAGGATGGCGCTGCGGCTGGCACTGCACCTGTTGTCACGCCTCCCCGGGCTGCGCTACCAGCATGTGCTGGTGTTGCGCAAGCGCTCCGCCTAACGGTCAATTTTCCGTGGCTCGCGGCTCTTCAGGAATGCGAGCGCACCGAGAATCTCGAGGGCGACCAGCCAGACGCGCGACGCGATCGCCAGGAAGAGCGCGCGATCGACACCGATGATCGGGGTCAGTGCAGCAACGAGCACACCTTCCCTGATCCCGATCCCTCCAGGCAGCACGATGACCACTATCCCTGCGACATACGCCGCGACGTAAATCGCGGCCGCCGTCACCGGTGACAAGGGTGCGCCGGCCAACACCGCCCGAGCGAACAGCGCGAAGGAAATCCCGTAGCCGATCCATCCGGCGAACGTGACCGCGAGATAACCAGCCAGCTCCATGGCGCTTACTTGCGGAATCGCGCGAACGTCGCTGATTCGGCGCTCGACAACACGCCGCAGCGGCCGGAGGAGCGGTGGCAGGAGCCCGATCAGTGCGACAACGATCGTACCGGCGAGCGTTAGGCGCATGGCGAGCGACGGTAACGCCACTCCCCAACGGGACAGGTACGTCTCGAGCGCGATTGGAGACACTGCCAGTGCGAGCGCCGTTCCCGTTGCGAGAAGCGCGGCCTGCTGGAACAGAACCGCAGCGGTCGCGGCGACCGGCGACACTCCCTGAGCGGAGGAGAGGGCGGCGAGGCCGGCAAACTGCCAGACGCCGCCCGGAACGTAGCGCGCGAGGTTCGACAAAAAGAACACGCGGAGCGCGGCAGGGCCGCGCATCGTCGCTCCCCACCAGGCGAGGCTCCGCGACCAGAGGACAACAAGCGACGCGAAGGCAATTGCCCACACAACCGATCCGAGCGCGAGCGGCAGAAGTTCGATGTGAAGCGGAACGCGACGGAGATCCGCCTGGTGACTCCGAGCGAATCGCCAGACGAACAGCACCGCTGCCAGCACGAGCACCACCTGGAGGCTACGCCTGACGATTCGCAGCAGTTTTCGCCCGCCCGGGTCGACGATCATGGATTACGCATCGCAGCGCCAATATACTTCGCACCGTGCGAGTCCTCCACGTCACCACAGCGTTTCCACGCGATCACGGCGACGTGATCACGCCTTGGCTTGTCGAGCTGCTCAAGCGGCTGCGCGCCGATGGGGTAGATGCCGAGGTGCTCACATCGTCGTACAAGGGAGCGCCGGACCAGACGTTCGAGGGAATTCCTGTCCATCGATTCCGCTATTTCCTCCGCCGCTGGGAAAATCTCACGCACGAGGAAACCGCTCCGGACCGGATGCGTCGGTCGCTGCTCTACAGGATGTTGCCCGTGTTCTTTGTCGCGGCAGGAATGGTCGCCGCCTGGCGGCTCGCGCGCCAGCGCCGCTACGACATCATTCACGTTCACTGGCCGTTGCCGATGGCGGCGGTCGGGTGGGCGGCCGCGCGGGCATCCGGGGCGCCGACGGTCACCCTGTTTTACGGCGCTGAACTCAGGTTTTCGGCGAGCGGACCCGGAGTACTTCGCGCTTTCCTTCGCTGGGCGATCAGGAGATCCGACCAGGTCGTGGCGATCTCCACCTACACGGCGAACGAGGTTCGGCGCCTGGTCGCGCGGTCGGTCGAAGTGATTCCGTACACCTACGAACTTCCCGAGGCTGCCGCTCGGTTGCGCGACGGGCGCCGCAAGGGATTCGAGATCCTAACGGTCGGTCGACTGGTCGAGCGCAAGGGAGTGGTCCATCTGGTCGAGGCACTCGCGGCGCTGTCGCGCGACGTCGACGCCCGGCTGGTGGTCATCGGTGACGGGCCGGAAGCGCCGCGCATCCGGGCACGCGCCGAGGCGCTCGGCGTTAGCGAACGGGTTGACCTGCGCGGTCGCGTGGCGGATGGAGCACTGCGGGCGGCCTACGCATCCGCCGACGTCTTCGTCCTTCCGGCGATCGTCGATGCGCGCGGCGACACCGAGGGCCTCGGCGTCGTCCTGCTGGAGGCGATGAACTTCGGCGTGCCTGTCATCGCCAGTGCGGCGGGTGGTATCGTGGATATCGTCATCGATGGCGAAACCGGGCTGCTCGTTCCGCCAGCGGATGCGAGCAAGCTGGCGGAGGCGTTGGAACGCATCGCCCGGGATGGGAGCTTTGGTGAACGACTGGGGGCGACGGGCAAGCGGTTCGTAGCCGAACGATTCGCGTGGCCGGTGATCGTACGACAGTGGCGTTCGGTGTACACCCGCGCGATAACGCCTAACGTGTGACTGGCCCGTCGCTGCCGGTCGGATGCTCTCGACGACCAGCCGTTAGGCGAGCAGGTCAGCGCACGCTGTCGTGCGCGTCCATTCGTCGTCGCATCTCGCGGAGCTCGGCGCGCTGGACCGCGATCATCTCGCCGACAAGGCCGCCGACGAAAAAAGTGCTGCCGAGAATCAGACAGGTCTGGATGAAGGTCCAGACGGCTCGAATGCCGCGCCCGGCGAACACCAGCTCGGCCACGGCAGCGAGTCCAGCAATAGTGCCCAGCGCGAACAGTCCGGCGCCGAGCATCCCGAAGAGAAGCAGCGGTTTGCGCCCGAACCGCAGCTCGAACCAGACCGATAACATGTCCAGCACGCCGATGGGAATACGAGACAGTCCGAATTTCGAGCGGCCGGCGTGGCGCGGGTAGAGCGGGACGGGGATCTCGGACACGGTAAATCCCTCCGCGGCGGCGACAACGATCATGTAACGGTGCCAATCCGGACGAATGGGCAACGCTTCCATGATCTCACGACGATAGGCCTTCACCGAGTTGAGATCGCGGACTGGAACGTGGAAGAGCGCGCGACTGAGGCCATTGTAGATGCCCGAGACGAACGCTTTCTCGTACTTCCCTTCCTTGTAGCCGGTCACCATGTCGGTTTCGCCGGCAAGGATCGGCGCGGCGAGGCGCGGAATGTCTTCGGGACGAAACTGCAGGTCGGCCGGATAGAACACGAGCACGTCGCCGCGCGCGGCCAGATAGCCGGTGCGTAACGCGTCGGCGATGCCACGTTGCGTGCGGTGGCGTTCGACTCGGAGGAACGGATACTCCTGCTGGAGGCGATGGAGGACGGCGGCAGTGCTGTCGACTGAACCATCGTCGACGACAATCACTTCGTAGCGCGCCGTTGAACCCTTGAACGCGGCCGCAGCCTGCTCCATGAAGAGCGGCAGGTTTTCCGCCTCGTCCTTTGCCGGCACGAGGACGCTGACGTCCACCTGGTCACCCGCCCTGTTCACGTTAGGCAGCGGAGCGGCGACCGGTGCCGCAACCGACGTCGCCGGTGATGCGGACGTCGAGCGGCTCACACGCGCTTCCGCATTCGGGCCGAAAGGACGCCGAGCTGGTCGCGATACTTTGCGACGGTGCGTCGGGCGATCTGGACGCCGGTTTCCTTGAGGATGTTGACGATCGCCTGGTCGGTGAGCGGATGCTTCGGATCCTCATCCGCCACGAGCTTCTCGATCTGCGCCTTGATACCGCGCGCCGACACGTCTTCGCCGTCGGTGGTCGAAAGTCCGGACGAGAAAAAAAACTTCAGTGGCAACACGCCACGTGGCGTCTGCACGAACTTCTCGTTCGTGACGCGACTGACCGTCGACTCGTGCATGCTGATCACCTCGGCGACTTCGCGGAGGGTGAGCGGCTTGAGGAACTGCACGCCCTTTTCGAAGAATTCCCGCTGCCGCTCGACGATGTAGTTCATGACCTTGAGCATCGTCTGGCGGCGCTGCTCGATCGCCTGGATCATCCAGTTGGCCGAGTTGAGCTTGTTCGAGATGAACTCCTTGTTCTCGCCGTCGAACTTCTTCTTGTCGCGAGCGATCTCCTGATAGGTGCGGCTCAGCTTGAGCCGGGGGAAGTTCACATCGTTGAGGAAGATGTGGTATTTCCCGTCGATCTTGTCGACGATCAGGTCGGGGATGATGTAGTTGTCACTGCGATCGCTGTAGATGAGTCCCGGCTTCGGATCGAGTTTCGCGATCTCGTCGGCGGCTCGCTGCACATCGGAGGGGCTGATCCCGAACCGCTTGGAGATCTCGCTCCAACGGTGGTTGATCAGCTCATCGTAGCAGTCGCGGACGAGACGGAATGGCACGGACTGTTCGAGGCCCGCCTCGCGCAGCTGCAGCATGAGGCACTCGCGAAGATCGCGCGCGCCCACGCCCGGCGGATCGAGGCTCTGCACGACGCCAAGCATCTCCTCCGCTTCCGACATCGTGTAGAGCGGGAGCTCGTCCGTGTCGCGTTCGGATTCCTCGGCGGCTTTCTGAATGACCTCGTTCACGCCAGTCAGGATTTCGTCGAGCGAACAGGCGAGATAGCCGTCGTCAGCGACGTTGCCGATGAACTCATCGGCGAGGAGGCTCTGTCGCGGGGTGAGCTCGAGGAGCGAGACCTGGTCGCGCAGGTGATCGCCGAGGTCACGCGAGCTGACGGTAACCGGCTCGTAATACTCGCGCTCCTCGTGCTCCTCGCGACGACCGGCGGTATCGAAACCGTCGAGGAGGATCTCCTCCCAATCGATTTCCTCCTTGTCCTTCTTTTCCGCCTCGGCCGGCGTTTCCTCGCCAGCGGCTTCGTCGGACTCTTCTTCCTCCTCGTCCTCGACCATTTCGAGAAACGGGTTGTTGAGCAGTTCCTGCTTCAGGTGCTGCTGGAGGTCGAGCAGCGGCATGTAGAGCAGGTCCATCGCCTGATAAAGGCGTGGATTGATCTTCAACTCCTGCTTGAGCTGCGTGTGTTGGCCGAGTCCGGGCCTCATGCTGCACCTCCCGCCGCGGAGCCGGGCCGGGTTCCTGCCGCTGGTTCATCGGAGAAACGAGCGCGGAGACGTGCGGAGAGCGTGGGTCCGAGGTAGATGTCGGCCACGGTGTCGTCGAATACCAGCTCGCGCACAGTGCCGGACACCTTCACCTGACCGTCGAACATGATGTAGGCGCGGTCGACGATGTCGAGCGTCTGCTCCACGTTATGATCGCTGATCAGCACACCGATCCCGCGATGGCGCAACCCGCTGACGATGGTCTGGATATCATGTACGGCGATCGGATCGACGCCGGCAAACGGTTCGTCGAGCATCATGAATTTCGGCTGCGTGACGAGTGCACGCGTAATCTCGAGCCGTCTCCGTTCGCCGCCGGAGAGCGCGTAGGCCTTGCTGTGTCGGAGATGTTTAATGCTCAGCTCATCGAGAAGTGTCTCGAGCCGCTGCCGGCGTTCGTCGGCGGACAACGGTAGCGTCTCGAGGATCGAAAGGATGTTGTCTTCCACAGACAGCTTGCGAAAAATCGACGGCTCCTGCGATAAGTAGCCAACCCCCCTGCGCGCGCGGCGATACATCGGCATGGTGGTCACGTCCTCGCCGTCGAGGAGGATGCGGCCACTGAGCGGTTGGATCAGCCCGACGATCATGTAGAACGTCGTCGTCTTCCCCGCTCCGTTAGGGCCGAGCAGGCCGACAATCTCACCCTGCTGTACCCGGAGGGCGACGTCGTTCACCACCCGCCGTCGCCTGTACATCTTGACGAGTCCCTGGGCCTCGAGGACACTCGTTTTTGCATTGGCGTCGATGACCGGGGTCCCCCGGAGCGGGGTGTGGTGTTCGCCGGTTTGGCGCATCACTTCGGAGATGGCGTTGCGCTGCGGCGCCAGCTCCGCCCAAAGCGCAGGCGCGACGGCGATGCGGACCCCGGGCTGGACGAGCCCCTGCCCCGGGAGCTTGACCACACCGTCGCTGAGCAACCGCGGCAACACGGACGAGACGAGGTGCTGACGGACTTCATCGAGGGAGAGGCGGCCGGCTTCGCGCTCGGCATCCCGCCCTTCGTCACGCATCGCGGCGAGATGGTCATCGCGGTACTTCAACGTCAGCGCATCGAGATCTGTCGTACCGTCTTCGCGTGCCGACCCGAAGAGGGCGTGCAAGGCGAGCACGATGGACCGGTCAGCCGATGCGTATTGATCGAGCAGCGCCTGCACGCGCGCCGGGAGCTTGCCTGCACTCATCGTTGCTTTTTCCTCGCGGTGGTGCTGTCGCTGCGGAGGGGAGCTACTACCCGCGCGATGACCGGCTCGATGTACACGCCCGATGCCTTCTCCGTGACACTCACTCGCTGCACCTGGCGGTTCGCGAGGGCGACGGTGATCGCGCGCCCGCGCACATAGTTGATCGCCGGCTTGTTGATGGGCGCGCCCGCCACGGCGATCTGGTAAAACGACTGGGCGCCCCCGCGGGCGATCAACTGGACGAGTTGCGGCTTCGAAGAGGTGTCGCCCGGCGCGGCGGTCGAGTCGAAATACGCGACGATGGTGTCGCCACGCAGCCAATCGCGCTCCTTCGACCGAATCTTGGTCGAATCCGGGTCGGTCTGTGCCCAGGCGTGCCGAATGGCGAAGACCTGCCGGATGCGCTGTGCAGGCAGCCTAACGTCGAGCGAATCAGCAGTGATGAGCTGCGTCGGTGACACCGCCCGCGCACCGCTCGCACCCCAGGCGTACGCCCGCTCGAGCTTATTCTCGGTCACTCGCAAGTCGATCGTGTCCGCACGAAGGTCGAGATCCTGGCTGACTGCCTTCGCGTTACCGAGCGACACCACGCGTTCGAGTTGGCGAGCGCGCGAGTGCACGTCGATCGTCGTTCCACTCAGCGTGAATGGCCGCTCGGATTTTCCTTCGATCACGGGCCCACGCATCAGCCGCGCGAGCTCGCTGCCACTATCCATGAATGCCGAGTCGCCAGTCGCGTGCAAATCGGGCCGCACGATATCAACGCTGCCCGCTGCGTACACCAGGCTGTCGGCCTCCATCGTCACGCGATCGGCACGCACATCGACCGGCGGCTGCTTCTTCCCCGACGAATCGACCTGGACGAGGCTGATGGTCGGGCGGCCATTCGCGATCAGCTTCGTCCGTGGCCTGACGTTCGGAATGGCACGATAGTACTCGGCGCGAGGGCCACGCAGCGTCGTTCCGCTCGGCAGCGTGGACACGACGTCACCCTCGGCGAGCAGGCGCTCCTCATTCTTCCAATAGGTCATCCGCCGTGAGTCGACTTTCGCGCGGGGCTCGGTGTAGTGCACGTTCCCGATGAGGTAGAGCACTCCGAGATCGCCGTAGTATTCCGCGCTGTCGGCCTTGAGCGTGTTGTTCTGGCCAATGCAGGAATAGGTGACGCCACCCCCCTGATAGGCGTTGTACTGCCCGCTCGGCAGCTTGTTGAGCGTCGAGCGGGCGCCGGACGCTTCAGATGATTCGAACTGGAGGACGCAACGCTCAGGCGTCGCCGCCGCCTGCGCCGGAACAATCGCTGGCACCGCAGCGGTCGCGGCGACGCCCGCGACACGAATCGCCCATCCCGCGAACCGGCGGCTCATTGACCGGGAATCGTGACGCGGCCGGTCGAGCCGCTGGTGGTCTTGAGGATGCGCACATTGTTCATGTTGGGATCCGAAACGAAGCCGATGCCGGCGACGCGCCGACCTGGCTCCGTCAACACGAACGCGCTGTCGCTGGATATCTCGTTACGGAGCTGATCGAAGCGCAGCTGCTGTGTGGTGAGATGGCGGTTGTCGGTCGAGACGACGACAACGTCGCGGCGCGCTTCCATGCTTCCCTGCGTGCGGTAGGTGCCTTCCTTCGAGGTGAGCACGGCACTGGGCGCGCCGGCCGTGGTAAAAAAGTTCGTCTTGACCACGCGCATCTCGACACGCGTGTTATCGTCGAAGAAGTACGCGGTGTCGCCGAACAGCTCGGCGCGCATCAGACCCTTGTCCGTGAGAATCGCGCGAGCGCCGAACATGACTTGATCGGCGCTGTCAGCCATGGCCGACGAGCGTGCAGCCGTCGGCTCTTTTGCCTGCTTGCACGCGGAACTTATCGCAACGACCGCTGAGGCGACGACCAGCGCACAACGGCGGGCGATCATGCGACCCTCGCGCGGAGAAGGTCGTGGAGGTGGGCGACACCGACTATTCGATCGCTCTCATCAACAACCGGCATTGCCATGATTCCGTGAGTCTCCATTCGGTAAACGACGGCGCTCGCCAACTCGCCAATCCGCGCGACCTTTGGCGCGCGAGTCATGACGTCCGCCGCGCGCACGGCGAAGACGTCCTGCTCGCGCTCCATCAGGCGCGTCAGGTCGCCCGCCGTGACGACGCCGACCACGCGCCGGCCTTCGTCAACGATCACAGCGATGCCGCGCCGTTCGGCCAGGAGAACGATCGCTTCACGCATCGTGTCCCCCGCTGTCAGCAGTGGCAAGTCTTCGTCAACCATCACATCGCTGATCGGCGTCGTGAGCTGGCGTCCGAGCGACCCGCCGGGATGCAGTCGGGCAAAGTCCTCGCGGCGAAAACCTTTCTCCTCGAGCAGCGCGACCGCGAGCGCGTCGCCGAGGGCGAGCGCCGCGGTGGTGCTCGTCGTCGGCGCCAGGTCGTGCGGGCATGCCTCCTCCTTCACCCATGCGTCAAGCGAGACATCGCACGCGCGCGCCAACGACGAACCATCGTTGCCCGTGATGGCGATCGTCCCGACGCCAAAGCGCTTGAGATGTTCCACGAGAGGAAGCATCTCGTCGGATTCGCCACTCTTCGAAATCAGGATTGCGACGTCCTCGCGACCGACGATGCCAAGGTCGCCGTGGACGCTTTCGACGGGGTGAAGAAAGGTCGCGGGCGTACCGGTCGAGGTGAGCGTCGCCGCGATTTTCCTTCCGATCAAACCCGATTTGCCGACGCCGGCAACGATGACGCGTCCGTGCGATCCGGCAATGAGTTCGACCGCACGGACGAACGCCGCGCCGATCCGCTGTTCGATTTCAGCGAGTGCTTCGCGCTCCATCCTTACGACGCGGCGGCCACACTCGGCGATGTCGGTGCGGCTCATCGGGCCACGCGGGCGCGGGGGAGCGAACGCTCACGAACATAACGGTCGGTGACTTCATCCCACTGCCCTCGTGCTTTCAGCAGCAGCTCGGCAAATTCGCGAACCGCCCCGCGGCCGCCATCTCTTGTCAGATGCAGCGTGCAGATGGCGCGAATCTCCGGCACCGCGTTCCCGACGGCGACCGGAAGTGCGACTTCGCGGAGGACGCTCACATCGGGAAAGTCGTCGCCGACGAACGCAGCCTCGTCGGCCGTCACGGCGTGCAGGTCGAGCAAGCCGCGAAATGCGGGCAGTTTCTGCGCGGTGGCATCCTGGACGAGACCATCGACCTCGAGCTCGTCGGCGCGATGCCTGACGCTTTCCGAGACACGGCCCGTCACGATCACGACCTTGATTCCCGCATCGCGCATGAACTTGATGCCGAGTCCGTCCTGGATGTCATAACGCTTGAACTCGACGCGGGCACCGTCCGCATCACCGAGGTAGATCCCGCCGTCGGTGAGCACGCCATCGACGTCGAGGCCAACCAGCTTGATTCGCTGAGCGAGCGCGGTGTCGATCATCGCTCGGATTCTCCGCGGCGGACGACGTCCCAGACTTCCAGCGCTCGATCGACGAGTTCGTTCAGGGCGTCGAGGCGCAGCATATTCGGCCCGTCGCTCGGCGCGCGCGCCGGGTCTGGATGTGTCTCGAGGAAGACGCCATCGGCACCGGCCGCGATCGCGGCAAGCGTCAGTGGCGGAACGAATTCGCGTGCGCCACCGCTGGCCCCACCCGCTCCCCTGCCCGGCTGCTGGACGCTGTGCGTACCGTCGAAGATCACCGCGGCGTCGCAGACCGCACGCATGCGAGTGAACCCGCGCATGTCGACGACGAGATCCCCGTAGCCGAAGAAACTTCCCCGCTCCGTGACGGCGACCTCGATGTCACCGGGGGCGGCTCCGCGGACCTTCTCAACTGCGCCACGCATCCCTTCCGGGTGCATCCACTGCCCCTTCTTGACGTTCACCGGCTTGCCCGTTGCACCAGCCGCCTCGAGGAGGTCCGTCTGCCGGCAGAGAAAGGCGGGGATCTGCAGCACGTCGACCACCTGAGCTGCCGCAGCGCATTGATCTGGCAGGTGCACATCGGTCAGGATGCGCATTCCAGTCGCCGCCTTGACGCGCTGCAGCGCGGAAAGCCCCTCTTCCAATCCAGGACCGCGCGTCGCCCCAGGATTCGACCGGTTGGCCTTGTCGAAGCTTGCTTTGAAGACGATTCCACCCGGCACGCGCTCCGACAACCGCGCGAGATGTTCGGCAACGCGCAGGTTCAGCGCATCATCCTCGAGCTGACAGGGACCGGCGATCATGAAGAACGCGTTCCGCGGGAACGCTGCAATCGCGGTGTGCGACGAGGTGGGCGCGCTGCGCTGCATCGTCAGCGCGCTGCCTCGGCGACCAGCGATCGGCGGTCATCAATTCGCATGCGCTTTGATCGCGCAGCAGCGGCAACGAATCCAGCGAACAACGGATGCGGGCGCGTGGGCCGCGACTTGAGCTCCGGGTGGAACTGACAGCCGACAAACCAGGGATGGGCCGCGAGCTCGACGATCTCGACGAGGGATCCGTCCGGTGACAGACCGCTCAGCTTCAACCCGCTCGCGACGAAGCGGTCGCGGAAGCTGTTGGAGACTTCATAACGGTGCCGGTGCCGCTCGCTGATTTCGGGAACGCCGTACATCTCGGCTGCTTTGGACCCGCGGGCAAGACGGCAGGCGTAGGCGCCTAGGCGCATGGTTCCGCCCATATCCGTGATGTGCTGCTGAGTCTCCATGAGCGAAATCACCGGGTTGCCGCAATCCGGCGCGAACTCCGACGAATTGCTGTCGGCGATGCCGAGGACATTTCGCGCGAATTCGATGATCGCGATCTGCATCCCGAGGCAAATGCCAAAGAACGGCAGCCCACGAACGCGAGCCGACCGGATTGCCTCGACCATGCCTTCGACGCCACGCACGCCAAAGCCGCCGGGTACCAGTACGCCGTGGTATTGCGACAAGATCTCGTCGGCGCGAGCATCGCTGGTGAACAGGTCGCTCGAGACCCACGAAATGTCGACGCCGACATCGTTGGCGATCCCGCCGTGGATGAGCGCCTCGTGGACGCTCTTGTAGCTGTCGGCGTAGTCGGTGTACTTGCCGACAATCGCGATGCGGACGCGATCGCGCGGCGCGACGATGCGCTGCACCATCGATCGCCAGCTGGTCATGTCGGCCGGCTTCCCGCCAAGCCGGAGCCGCTCGACGATCCAGTTATCGAGCCCCTGGTCGGCGAAAGAAAGTGGAATCTCGTAGATGGTCGGGACGTCACGGCTCTCGATGACGGCGCCGAAATCGACGTTGCAGAAGAGTGCGATCTTGCGCTTGACGTCTTCGGTGAGCGGCCGCTCGGTGCGGCAGATCAGGATGTCGGGCTGGATCCCGATCTCCATCAGCTCGCGAACCGAGTGCTGGGTCGGCTTGGTTTTCACCTCGCCAGCAGCGGCGATGTACGGAACGAGCGTCAGGTGGACGAAGACGGCGTTCTCGCGACCGATCTCCTGCCGGAACTGGCGGATCGCCTCGAGAAATGGCAGCGACTCGATGTCGCCCACCGTCCCGCCGATCTCGATGATGACGACTTCGTTGTCCGGCGCAATGCGTTTCATTGCCGCCTTGATCTCGTCGGTGATGTGAGGAATCACCTGCACCGTCGAGCCGAGATATTCGCCGCGCCGTTCCTTGGTGATGACGTTGAGGTAGATGCGCCCCGTCGTCACGTTGTTCGATTGCGAGAGCGCGCGATCGAGGAAGCGCTCGTAGTGCCCGAGGTCGAGATCGGTCTCGGCGCCGTCGTCGGTCACGAAGACTTCGCCATGCTGGAATGGCGACATCGTTCCCGGATCGACGTTGAGATATGGATCGAACTTCATCATCGTCACGCGCAGGCCGCGTTCGACGAGCAGCCTGCCTAACGACGCGGCGGCGATCCCTTTGCCGAGCGACGAAACGACGCCGCCGGTCACGAAGATGAACTTGGTGGTCTGCTTGGCCAGCGTGTCCATCAATGGCGTCCTCTTGAAAAGTCTTCCCAGTGCGCGCCGGCGCGCGCGAGATCGTCCTCGGTATCGATCCCGCCGAGCGGCGTCTCGGCGATCTGAGCTACCCCCATCGCGATGCCGGCGGCGAGCGGCCGGAGCTGCTCGAGGCGTTCGACTTGCTCGAGTGGATGGATCGGGAGCCGCACCCAGCGAGCGAGCGCGTCCCTGGTGTAAGCGTAAACGCCGATGTGCTGGCGAACCAGCGCGCGAGCTACGCCCAAGTCGGCCGGGTCGCGAACGAACGGAATGCTCGCCCGGGAAAAATACAGCGCGCGACCATCATCGGCGGCGATGACCTTCACCGCGTTCGGCTGACCGAGGATCGCGACACCCGCGGGAGCGGCAGCGGTTCCGAGCGGAAACCGGCCGCTGGATACCATCTCCGCAGCGCCGACGACGGCGGCGCGGTGGACGAACGGTTCATCGCCCTGAATGTTCACGATCGCGTCGTAGCTTCGGAACTCGCCGAGCGCGGCGACTTCCGCAACGCGATCGGTGCCTGACGGGTGGTCGGATCTTGTGATGACGCACTCAGCGCCGGCTTTCGCGAGGGCGGCAGCGACTTCTGGACTGTCGGTGGCAATCACGCACCTGTCAGCGACGTTCATTTCCTGCACCCGCTCCCAGACTCGAACGACGAGGGGTTTTCCTGCGAGGTCGCGGAGGGGTTTCCGCGGGAGTCGGGTCGCGCCAAGTCGGGCTGGGATGACGGCGAGCATCATCGGACGGACCGGCGAAAATCCGATGAAACCGGGCGGCGGGCGGACGCAAATTTCACGCCAGCAAATATAGCGTCAGGATTGGCCGTGCGCAAACGTTGTTTTCAGCGAACCTGCTCTTCGTTTGACGTCGACCAGACTTCGGTGCGTTCAGGGGAGCAGGGCGGATACTCAGCGGAAGAGCGACAGTCCGAACGAAAGCATCGACTTGCGCGAAGCTGGGTCGACGAGATAGTCGATGCGCAGGAAGCTGATGGCCAACCGTGCCCCCACGTTCTGCTCCAGCGTTGGCAGCTTCGCCACGCCCGCGCCACCCGTGATGTAGCGCAACGTCACCGTCGGCGAGCCGAGATACCGGATTCGGATCCGATCCACCGGGATGATGTAGCGTCCTTCGGCGAAGAACAGTTCGTCGCCGCCGAACTGCAACAGGTCGAAAGTCGGCAACGTGCCCGACCCGCCAAGATACGAGTAGCGCTGCGGCGGGGCGGAGTCGCCGGCGGTGATCAGTGCATGCGATTCGATCTCGACGCTCTGTGTAGCGAAGGTGGGGAAACCCACGAACGCGTCTAGGGTCGTCTGGACGAATCGTGATCCGTCGGGAGTGGAGAACGGAACCTCGACGTCCGCGGTCGCGTTCACGGTCATCAGCTGGTCGGCCCATTCGAAGGCAAGCCCGCCGAGACCGGAGGTGATGTTGCCACGAAGGATGCGCGGATTTGGGCGCAGCATGCGCAGGCGGTCACGGCGTCCGAATGCGCTCCATGGGCCGCCGAGGGCACCGCTGTCGGGGCGAACGGATCGCGCACGTTCTGCCAGCGCGCCCCCGCTGATCGTCAACCGCGAGCTGGTTCCCTCGAGCGAATACGATACGCGACCGTCGACGCGATCAGCGCGGTAGTAATTCCGCGCATCGCTTCCGAAGCTGATTGAGCTGAGCGAGTTGGCGATGTCGCCATAGATCCAACGGTCGTTCGTTTCGGTGAATCGACCCGCCCGGGCGACCGCCGTTAGGCGCCGGCCGATCGTGCCGCGTAGCTCGACCTGTGGATCGACCACCCCGAGCTGCGACCGATAAACGCCGAGCAGGTCCAATTCGTAGCGCGCCGTATCGAGTGACAGCGTCGGTCCGACGGGGAGCGACAGGCCGCTGCTCCGGTCGTAGGTCGGAACCCGAATTCCAAAGAAGCCTGGCAGCGTGACGACGCGAGTGTCGCGGACATCGGTGAGCTCGAAGTCGAGCCCCAGGGTCCGGTCGGCGAGCGTGGTAATGCGGTAGGTGAATTCGCGGAAGGAATAAATTCCCCCGCGCACACTGCCCAGCGCGGTTTCGTAGACACCACCGCCGATCGCCACGGCACGGCTGGAAATCGCAACGCCGGGGCGAAGAAAAAGATTTCCCCCGACGACGATCACGCTGCCGTGGACGGTGCTGGCAACTTCGGCCGGACCTCCCAGGACGATGACGGTGCCTTCGTACGTCGTGTCGCGCGCCAATCGTGCCGGATGAGCGCTGTCGGCGCGAATGATGAGGTGCGGGGCGGCGAGCGCACTGCGCAGCCAGCGGCCAGCTCTACCCGGCCCGATGTCGCGGATGACGACGTTTTGCGCGCCGGTCGTCTCCGGCGCAGTCGCAGCGGTTGCGCAGAGCAGCGCAGCGAGCGCGACAGCGGTGCGCCGCGAAATGCTCATCGCGCCGCCTCAAGAAAGTTCGCGAGCATCTGCTTGCCCTGCTGGGTCATGATTGATTCTGGATGGAACTGGACACCGAACACCGGATACTCGGCGTGACGAACAGCGTGAATCTCGTCGGGCGCGTCGAGGGCGCGAGCGGTCACGACGAGTGAGGCGGGAAGCGACGACGGTTCGATGACCAGCGAGTGATAGCGCATCACCTCCAGCGGCGATGGGAGTCCGGCAAAAACGCCGCTCCCGTCGTGCGTGACGAGCGAGGTCTTCCCATGCATGACCCGATCCGCGCGAATGACCCTTCCCCCGTACGCCTCACCGATCGCCTGATGCCCGAGGCACACGCCGAGCATCGGGATCGACGATCCCCATCGCCGGATCACTGGAATGGTGATTCCGGCCTCCGCCGGCGTGCAGGGGCCGGGTGAGAGAACGACCGCCGACGGCGCGAGGGCGCCGACCTCTTCGACGGTGATCGCGTCGTTGCGGCGAACTTCGACCGTCGCCCCAAGCTCGCCGAGGTATTGAACGAGGTTGTAGGTGAACGAATCGTAGTTGTCGATGACGAGGATCATTCCGGGCGCTCGCGGTCAGCCGCGCGGGTGAAACTGTTTGTGAACGGTGCGAAGATACTCACGATCGACGTGCGTGTAGATCTGGGTGGTCGAGATGTCGGCGTGCCCGAGCATCTCCTGGACGGCGCGCAGGTCGGCCCCGTTCTCGAGAAGGTGCGTCGCGAAGGAATGGCGAAGCGTATGCGGCGTGACGCGCTTCGCCAACCCCGCCGTCGTCACGTGACGCCTCAGGATCTTCCACGCGCCCATCCGGCTCAGGGGCTCGCCCCGCGCATTGAGGAAGAGCACTCCCTTGCCTTCTCCGCGTTCGAGGCGCGGCCGGAGCTCGCGGAGGTAGAGCGCAACCGCGCCAATTGCCTTGCGGCCAATGGGGACCAGCCGCTCCTTCCCGCCCTTGCCGAACACGCGAACGAGCATGTCTTCGAACAGCACGTCCCGCGTCCCGAGTCCGATCCACTCCGAGACGCGAAGACCGGCGCCGTACGCGAGTTCGAGCATCGCCCGGTCGCGAAAGACCATGGGCTCATCGAGCGTTGGCGCGGCGAGCAATCGTTCGACTTCCTCGACGCTGAGAACGTCAGGCAGCGTCCGCCAGCGTTTAGGGGTCTCGAGGCGATCGCTCGGATCGCGGACCACGTGGCCCTCACCAACAAGAAACTTGAAGTAGGTGCGAACGGCGGAGACGTTGCGACGGATCGACGAGCCAGCGAGCCCCAGGTCTTTCAGGTGATAGACATACTCGCGGACGAGCTTCGCCGAGACGTCGGTCGGGCCAATCGCCCCCTTCACTCGGCAGTATTGCGCGAAGCGCGTGATGTCGCGTCCGTACGCCTCGTCCGTGCGCGCAGAAACGCCCTTCTCGAGATTGATGAAATCGCTGAACTGCTCGAGGAGAAACGCCCGGCCCGCCGTTTCGGCGTCTGAACCCGGATTCGTGTCGTCCGGATGGTTCGCGATCATGTAGCCCGGCGTCGACGCACCATGAACCAGGCTCCGATCGCGAGCACCGCAGTGGCGGTCGCCGTGATCAGCAACGCCTGCTGCCAATCGACAATCCTTTCCTGAAGCGCAGTCCAGTCGCTGCCGACGCGATAGGCGATGAGCGTAATCCCGCCGTACCAGATTGCGGACGCGCTGCCGAGAATGAGCGTGACCCGCCAAGGGGGAAGTCGCAGCGCGCCGGCGAACGGTGGCACCAGCGCGCGGACTCCCGGGAGGAAGCGGCTGACAAAAAGCGCCGTCCCGCCATAACGCGCATAGAAGCGCTCGAGGCGTCGCGCCGACTGCCCACCCGCGAGCCGCCGCTCGAGCGGCGCGGCGCCGAAGTGCCGCCCTGCCCCATACATGGCCATCGCCCCGAGGAGGTTGCCGCCTAACGTCGCGGCGAATGTCCCGGCGAGCGTTGCGTGGCCGCGTGCGGCGAGAAACGCGCCGAACGCGACGATCGTGTCGGCTGGAAGAGGGGGAAATACATTTTCGATCGCGGCGACGCACGCGAGGACGAGATA
Source organism: Gemmatimonadaceae bacterium (assembly GCA_031360575.1). Lineage (GTDB taxonomy): Bacteria > Gemmatimonadota > Gemmatimonadetes > Gemmatimonadales > Gemmatimonadaceae > JABFXC01. Next base: position 19,928 of record JANMBU010000050.1, on the reverse strand, counting down.
GAGCACAGCGGGAGGCAGCGCCGTGATCCAGTCGAGTACATCGTGCACGTCAGACCCTGGCGACTGCTAACAGCGTCGCCACTGCGATGCACGCCAACCCTTCTTCCCGTCCGACGAACCCCATGTGCTCGTTCGTCTTCGCCTTGACGGAGACATCATCAATCGTGAGCCCGAGCGCGGCGCTCAGCGCCGAACGTATCGCATCACGATACGGACCAATTTTCGGGCGCTCGGCGATCACCGTCACGTCGACATTGCCGACAGTCCAGCCGCGCACCCTCACGCGCTCGACCGCGGCGCGGAGCATCTCGATCGAGTCCCGTCCCCGGTTGGCGGGATCGGTGTCGGCGAACATCTCACCGATGTCCCCGGCCCCGGCAGCGCCAAGGATGGCATCGGTGACCGCGTGGGCGATCGCATCGCCGTCGGAATGTCCGACCAGCCGATGCTCCGAGGCCACGCGCACTCCGCCGAGAATCATCGGCCCGCCGGGGGCGAACCGGTGCGAATCATAGCCGATCCCGGTCCGCGGGGCAGCCAGCTGTCCGGGAGCGCTCGGGGAGCCTGTGCCGCCGACGGAGCTCAGCCGGCGCTCCTCACTCCTCGTAGCGCTTGACGGCGAGCGAAACGTTATGACCGCCGAAGCCCGCGCTGTTGCTCACGCAGGCGCGCACCTCGCGCTTCTGCGCAGTGTTCGGCGTGAAGTTCAGCGGCGGACACTGGTTGTCCGGCGTCGAGTAGTTGATCGTTGGCGGAACGACCTGGTCGCGAATGGCGAGCGTCGATGCGATCAACTCGATGCCGCCGGCGGCACCCAGCATATGGCCGGTTGCCGACTTGGTGGACGACACGTTGATGCGCGACGCGGAGTCCCCGAAGACTCGGGCAATCGCCTTTGCTTCGTTGACGTCGTTGAGCGGTGTCGACGTGCCGTGCGCGTTCACGTAGTCGACGTCCTCGGGCCGAAGGCCACCGTCTTCCATCGCCCGGCGCATCGCGCGCTGGAGGCCTTCGTGCTCGTCGGGCTGTCCGGTGAGGTGGAAAGCGTCGCCGGTGGCGCCGTAGCCAGCCATCTCGGCGTAGATGCGGGCGCCGCGCCTAACGGCGTGGCCGAGCTCCTCGAGGATGACGATCGCCGCCCCTTCGCCCATGACGAAGCCGTCGCGGGTCGCATCGAACGGGCGTGACGCAGTCGCCGGCGAATCATTGCGCGCGGAGAGCGCGCCCATGTTAGCGAACCCGCCGATCGCCATCGGCGTGACGGTCGCCTCGGCGCCGCCACTGATGATCACGTCAGCATCGCCATACTTGATCAACCGGAACGCATCGCCGATCGCGTGAGCGCTGGTCGAGCAGGCAGAGACCGTCGCGTAATTTGGTCCCTTCGCCCCGAATCGCATCGAGACCAGCCCGGCAGCGATGTCCGCGATGAACATCGGGATGAAGAACGGCGAGATCTTGGAAGGCCCCCGTTCGCGATAGACGTCGTGCTGTTCCTCGAAACTCGACAGGCCGCCGATCCCGCTGCCGACGATGACGCCGACGCGGAACGGATCGGCATCGCCACCGTTCTCGAGCCCTGCATCGCGCATCGCCTGCACTGACGCCGCGATCGCGTACTGGGCGTACGGGTCGGCGCGCTTGGCCTCCTTACGCTCCATGAATTGAAGGGGATCGAAGCCCTTCAGTTCACAGGCGAATCGCACCGGAAACTTCGCGGGGTCGAACTTGGTGATCGGTGCGCCACCGGACCGGCCTTCGAGCAGGGATTGCCAGGTCGTCGCCACATCGTTCCCGACTGGCGATACGACACCCAATCCGGTGACGACGACCCGTCGCTCCATTTACGCGCTCACCTTCTGATCCAGATATCCGACCGCGTCGCCCACGGTGCGCAGCTTCTCCGCATCTTCGTCTGGAATGTCGATGTTGAACTCCTTCTCGAATTCCATCACGAGCTCGACGATGTCGAGGCTGTCAGCGCCGAGATCCTCGATGAAGCTCGCATTGTCGGTGAGCTTCTCGCGCTCAACGCCGAGCTCCTTCTCGATGATGTCTCTGACCTTGTCCGCGTTCGCCATTGCGCTCGTCCTCGTGTGATGTTTGAAAGAGGGTGAAGAGAAGAAAGGTAATCAGTCGTGGCGCGAAGCGTTACGGGGCGCCAGTCAGGTGACCATTCCGCCGTCCACCACGAATACCTGCCCGGTGATATAGGCGGCGTGGTCGGACGCGAGGAAGGCCACGATCCCCGCAATATCCTCCGGCTTTCCCAGCCGCTCGAGCGGGATCTGCGCGCTCATCGCGGCGCGGGCTTCCGGCGTCATTGCAGCGGTCATGTCGGTTTCGATGAAGCCCGGCGCGACGGCGTTGCAGAGGATATTCCGCGATCCCAATTCCTTCGCGACCGACTTGGACAGCGCGATGAGCCCCGCCTTGCTCGCGGCGTAATTCGCCTGTCCCTTGTTGCCGGTGATCCCGACGATGCTCGCGATGTTGATGATCCGTCCCCAGCGCCGCTTCATCATGCCGCGCGACACGGCGCGAATCGACGCAAACGCTCCCCGCAGGTTTGCGTCGAGCACCGCGTCCCAGTCTGCATCCTTGATCCGCATCAGGAGATTGTCCCGGGTCAGCCCGGCGTTATTGACGAGAATGTCGAGCGAGCCGAACGCCTTTTCGACCTCCTCGACCAGCGCGGCGACGGAGGCGGTGTCGGAGACGTCGCAGGAAAAGCCTCGGGCGCCGCTGCCGATCTGTGCGGCGACGTCCTCGGCGCGCGACCGCTCGCGGCCGGCGATCGCGACCTGCGCGCCGGCGGTTGCCAGCGTGGTCGCGATCGAGTGTCCGATTCCGCGCGTGCTCCCGGTGACGAGGGCAACGCGACCGGTGAGGTCTATCTGCAGCATCAGGCTACCTTGGCGAGGAGCTGGTCCACTTCGGCGGCCGTCCCGCAAGACATCGCCGCCGCGGCGGGGGCGATGCGCTTCATCAGCCCAGTGAGCACATTGCCCGGTCCCATCTCGAGGAAGAGGGCATCGGGGTGTTGCTCCGCGAGATGGCGCACGACGTCAGTCCAGCGGACCGGAGAGGTGAGCTGGCGGAGGAGCAGCGATTGCGCCTCGCCGGCCTGGACGACCGGCAAGGCGGTGACGTTGGAAAAAATCGGAAATGCGGGCGCCTTCATCGCCGATACGACCAGCGCTTCACCGAGCCCCGCTTGGGCGAACCCCATCAGCGGCGAATGGAAGGCGCCGCTCACGTTTAGCTTGACCGCACGTTTGGCGCCGGCGTCCTTCACCAACTCGATGACGCGATCGACACCCGCGACCTCGCCCGAAACGACAACCTGCTCCGGCGAGTTGTAGTTGGCCGGCACCACAGTGCCCGCCTCCCGCGACGCCAGCTCGCAGAGTACATCGATCGGTGTGGTGAGAACGCCGAGGACGGCGGCCATCGCGCCGGGGCGCTGCACGCCGGCTTCGTACATCAACTCACCGCGGCGTCGCACGAGGCGGGCGGCGGCGACGGGGGCGAAGGCGCCGGCCGCGGCGTACGCAGTGAACTCACCTAGCGAGTGTCCAGCAGCCGCCCGGACGTGGGGGGCGAGCCGTTCCCGAACGACCGCCCAGACCGCCAATCCATGGGCGAGCAGCGCCGGCTGCGCGTTCTGCGTGAGCGTCAGCTCGTCGGCCGGTCCGTCGAAGCACAGCGGCGAGAGCGGCGTGCCTAACGCGCGGTCAACCTGGGCAAAAACGTCGCGCGCGGCCGGATGCGCCGCGACGAGATCCTTGGCCATCCCCGGCTTCTGTGACCCCTGGCCGGGAAAGAGGAGAACGATGTTCATGACGACGCGCGCTAGAGGCGGACGACCATCGATGCCCAGGTGAACCCGGCGCCGAACGCGACCAGCAACACACGGGATCCCTCGCCGACTCGGCCGGAGAGGACGACTTCGTCGAGCGCGATCGGAATCGAGGCCGATGACGTGTTACCATAACGGTCGACGTTGACGTACACCTTGTCCATCGGGATGTTGGCGTGCTTCGACGTCGCCTCGATGATCCTGACGTTGGCCTGGTGCGGGATGAGCAGGTCGATGTCAGTGCCCGAGAGCTTCGCGCCGTCGAGTGCCCGATCGCACGCATCGGCCATCGAGCGCACCGCGTGCTTGAAGACCTCGCGACCGGACATCTTCACGTAATGCGAACGATCGGCGAGGACCTCGGCGGAGAACGGTGTCGTCGCGCCGCCGCTAGGCCGATAGAGAAGATCGGCCAGCGCGCCGTCGCTTCGCATGTAGGCGGAGAGGATCCCGTGGCCGGCGTGCTTGCCGTGAGAGCGCTTCAGCACGACCGCGCCAGCGCCGTCGCCAAACAGCACGCAGGTCGACCGGTCCGTCCAGTCGGTGATCGCGCTCATCTTCTCGGCTGCGATCACGAGGAAGGTCTCGCCGACGCCTGACGCCACCATCCCCTCGGCGACAGTGAGCGCGTAGAGCCAGCCGGAACAGGCAGCCGAGATGTCGAATGCCGCGGCGCGCGAGGCGCCGAGTTCCGCCTGAATGTCGACGGCAGTTGCCGGAAGAAGGCGATCGGGAGTCGCGGTGCTGACGATGATGACGTCGATCTGGCGAGGATCGACACCGGCACGCTGCATCGCCTGACGCGCGGCTTCGGCGCCCATCGAGCAACTCGTCTCCGTCTTGGCGATGTGACGCTCGTGAATACCCGAGCGCTCGACGATCCACTCATGCGACGTCTCGATCCCGATCGCGGCGAAATCGTGGTTCGTCATGACGTGCGCCGGAATTCCCCGGCCGGTACCGGCGATGTAGGCGATTGGACGCTTCACGCCTTTACCTCCTCACTCTCCGCGAGCCGCCGGCCAATCGTCGCGTTCATCCCCGACTCCGCTGCCTGGACCGCGACGCGGATGGCGTTCTTGATGGCGCGGGCGTCGGACCGACCATGAGCGATGATGCTCACTCCCTTGACTCCGAGAAGCGGCGCGCCGCCGTGCTCCGAGTAGTCGAGCGAGCCAAACGCGCGGGCGATCGTTGCCGCATCGAGATCGATCACGCCGCGGAGCATCTTCACGAGAGTTGGCGTGACCGCCTCGTAAAACTTCACGAGCACATTGCCGACGAAGCCGTCGCAGATGACGACATCGATTGCGCCGCGATCGCTCGCGCCACGCGGGATGTCGCGCCCCTCGACGTTTCCCTGAAAATTGAGCCCGCTCGTGACGAGCATTGCGTTCGCTTCCTTCACGACCGCGTTACCCTTCTCTGCCTCTTCGCCGATGCTGAGCAGGCCGATCGACGGGCTCGCCCGGCCCAGCACCGCCTCCGCATACACGGCGCCGAGTCGCGCGAACTGTACGAGCTCGGTCGCGGTGCAGTCGACGTTCGCGCCGGAGTCGAGCACGACGATAGGCTGTGCGGCAGTCGGGAACAGCGTGGCGATCGCGGGCCGCGTCATCCCCTGATGAAGCCCGAGGATGAAGAATGACCCGGCCATCTGCGCCCCAGTATTGCCAGCCGACACGAAGCCCTCGGAGCGCCCATCGACCTGCAGCTTGAGGCCGACGGCCATCGAGCTGTTCGGCTTCTTGCGGACGACCGTCGGCTTGTCGGCCATCTCGATGACGTCAGGCGCTTCGACGATCTCGATACGGCCGCGATGCGACGCGGCAGCGGCTAGCTCGCCCGCGAGAAGTCGCGCGAGCGTCTCCTCGATGACCGCGGTTCGTCCGACGAGCTGGATCTTGTGCGTCGGGGCGAGCTCCAGCAGAGACTGGAGTGCACCGGCGATGGGGGCCTCAGGCGCGAGGTCGCCCCCCATCGCATCCAACGCGATGCGTACCAAGCTTACGCTTCCGCGGCTTCGATGCGCTGCTCACCGGCGTAGAAGCCGCACTCCGCGCACACGTGGTGCGGGCGCTTCATGGCCGAGCAACGCGGGCATTTCTGGATCGCAATCGCGGGCGCTTTCTTGTGCGTGTTGCGCGCGCGCTTCTTTCGCTTCGAGGTACGTCTTTTCGGAACAGCCATTGGACTCGAGTCTTGTGAGAGTAATGCGACTACTTCTGTTGACCGCTCTTCGCACTGCGCAGCGCATCCCATCGGCTGTCCGCGTGCGCCGCGCAGTCGCAGCTATTGACGTTACGATCGGTACCACATGTCGGGCACAGTCCCTTGCAGTCCTCGGAACAGAGCGAGAAGGCCGGGGCAAAGAGCAACCACTGCTCCCGAAGCGCCGGCCGAAGATCCAGCTCCGCCGAGCGGTCCTCGATCTGGTACACGTCCGGATCGTCCACGGCATCCGGGTCGTCCTGTTCGGCGAAGATCAGGTGCATTTCGCCCTCGACGACTTCACCAACATCGGTGAGGCAGCGCCGGCATTCCGCGGTCATCGCGCCGGAAAGATCCCCGTGAAAATAGAACTTTCCCGGTCCCGCCTGCGACAAACGGCCCGTGATGCTGATCGGTTCAGCAGGCCGCGGGTCGCCTTCCTGCCAGACCGGATCATCCGGCGCGAGGGCACCGGCAACCTGGACCGGTTCTCTCTCGAGCGAACGAAGGTCAAAGGACAGCATAGCCGACAAATTTACCCCAGCAAGGCGAGAGGGGCAAGTCATGGCCGGGCTGGAGTTTAGTGCCGGTACTCCGCCCGGGTGGTCAGCTGCGAGCGGGAATGGGAATCAGCCCGCACGGATCAGCTCCGTGTCGCTGAAGTAGAAGCGCGCCTCGCGGAACGCGTTCTCATCAGAATCCGACGCGTGGATCGCGTTCCGTTCCTTGTTCTCGGCGAACAGCTTCCGGATGGTATTGGCCTCGGCCTCGGCGGGGTCGGTCGCTCCGATCGTCTTCCGGAACGCCGTCACCGCATCCGCCTTCTCGAGCACCACAGGCATGCACGGACCCGATGTCATGAACCGGGTTAGCGATGCGAAAAATGGACGCTCCTTGTGCACCGCGTAGAATTCGCCGGCCTCGGCGTCGCTCAGATGGGTAACGCGAGCGGCGACAATCCTGAAGCCTGCGGCTTCGATGTGCGCGAGAATTTTCCCGGCCTTGCCCGACCCGAATGCGTCCGGCTTGACGATCGCCAACGTTCTGTTGCCTGCCATGATCAGGATCCTATGAGTTTGCGTACGATGTCGCCGCGGGTGAGAAACCCGACGAGCTTCCCGTCGCGCACCACCGGTACGCGGTCGACGTCCTTGTTTGCCATCAATGCAGCCACCTCGGCGAGCGGCTGCTCCGCCGAGACGCAGAGCACCTGCCGATTCATCACGTCGCGCACGATGCGCCCCGAGGGGATCGGCGTCCGCGTTGCCGCGGCATCTCCAAGATAGTTGGTGAGGAGATGGCGAAGCAGGTCCCGTTCGCTGAGGATGCCGATCACCCGCATCTCGGCATCGACGACCGGAAGCGCGCCGAGGCGCCAGCGTACCATCTCGCGTGCAGCGTCCTTGGCGATGACATCGGCCGTCACGGAACGCGGCCGCTCGGTCATGATGTCGCGGACCAGCAACTGCTCGGGCAGCACGCTGTCGCGGAATGCCGGCAGTGCCGCGAGTGTCGCCGAATCGGGCGCGGCCAGAACCGCGTCCACGGTCTCCGGCCGCGACAGCAAGCGGGCAAGTGCGCCGACGAGCTGGAGGTAGCGGCTGGCCATCCGCGGCGGTGCCGCGACCATCAGCACGATGTGCGCGCACTGCTCGTCGCCATCGCCCAATTCGCGGCAAATCTGTGACTGGGCCGTGCCGATGGCGACGGCGATCTCACGCACCGCGTCGGTCCGGTAATGAAGCAGAAACGCACGGTCGCCCATCGCGACGATGTCTTCCGGGCGTTCCGATTCGACGCGCTCAGCGAGCGCCTCGGGATTCTGCACCGCGCCCGACGCGACCAGGCGGTCGCAGAGGGCGCGGGCCGCCTCGGGCAGCCCGGTGGCAACGAGCGGGACGACCGTTCGCGCCTCGACGATGTAGTCGGAGAGCCGCACGATCCCGTCAGGCCTAACGGCCGGCGGTGATCACTTGAGGCGCGCCTTGATCAGCTCGACGAAGTCGAGCGGACGCTTGGCGACACCCATCCCGGCGGCGGCGAATGCCTCGAGCTTCTCGGCCGCAGTGCCCGATGAGCCGGAGATGATCGCGCCGGCGTGCCCCATACGACGACCCGGGGGGGCGGTCTGCCCGGCAATGAAGCCGACCACGGGCTTCTTCATGTGCTGCTTCACGAACTCGGCGGCCTCCTGCTCGTCGGTGCCCCCGATCTCGCCCATCATGCAGATCGCCTTCGTGGCCGGATCCTTCTCGAACGCGGCGAGGCAGTCGATGAAGTTGGTGCCGTTGATCGGGTCTCCGCCGATACCGACGCAGGTCGTCTGGCCGATGCCGGCGCGCGTGAGCTGGTAGACGATCTCGTAGGTGAGCGTGCCCGAGCGGCTGACGACGCCCACCGGTCCCGGTGAACAGATCCGCCCGGGGATGATGCCGACCTTGCTCTGGCCCGGCGTGATGAGCCCGGGGCAGTTTGGTCCGAGCAGTTGCGCGCCCTTCTCCTTCACGAAGGGATAGACGCGCGTCATGTCGAGCACCGGAACGCCCTCGGTGATCGCGACGATAAACTTCACGCCCGCCTCCGCCGCCTCGAGCATGGCATCGGCCGCATAAAGCGGCGGCACGTAGATGACGCTCGTATTCGCGTGCGTCGCCTGCATTGCTTCGGCGACGGTGTTGAAGATCGGAACGGTGCCTTCGAACTTCTGTCCACCCTTGCCCGGCGTGACACCGGCGACGATGCGGGTGCCGTACTCGATCATCTGCTTGGTGTGGAACGAGCCGTCGCGACCGGTGATCCCCTGCACGATGACCGTCGTGTCCTTGTCGATGAAGACGCTCACGCCGCCTTTCCTCCCGTCGCGAGCTGCACGGCTTTCTTCACTGCCTCATCCATGTCTGACGAGGCCGAGAAGCCGTTGTCGGTGAGGATCTTCATCGCGATCTCTTCGTTGGTGCCGGTCAGGCGAATCACGATCGGCACCTTGAGTGGGTTCTGTTTCGTCGCCGTCACGATGCCGTTGGCGACGTCGTCGGTGCGGGTGATGCCCCCGAAGATGTTGAAGAGGATCGCCTTCACGCTCGGGTCGGCCGTTATGATCTTCAGCGCGTTGACAACCTTCTCCGGATTCGACGAGCCACCGATGTCGAGGAAGTTGGCCGGCTCGCCCCCGTAATACTTGACGAGGTCCATCGTCGCCATCGCCAGGCCGGCGCCGTTGACGACGCAGCCGACGTTTCCTTCGAGCTTGATGAAGGTGAGGTTGGCATTGCGGGCGAGCACCTCGCTCGGCTCCTCGGCACTCTCGTCGCGAAGCGCGGCGATCTCCGGATGGCGATCGAGCTCGTTGTCGTCGATCACCATCTTGGCATCGAGCGCAAGCACGTCGCCGTTAGGCGTGACGACCAGCGGGTTGATCTCGGCCAATGACGCGCCACTCTTCATGAAGGCCTTGTAGAGCTGGCCCATGATCTTCGCGGCGGCGCGGGCCTGCTTGGCGTCCTTGTAGAGGAAGAACCCCATCTGCTGGGCCTGGAAGTCCATCAACCCATAGCGGCCATCGACGGGGAGATACATGATCTTCTCCGGCGTCTTGGCGGCGACCTCCTCGATGTCGATGCCACCGGCCGCACTGACCATGAACACGGCTTTCCTGCGCGCGCGATCGACGATGATTCCGACATACGCTTCCGTGGCGATGTCGGCCGCGGGTGTGACGAGGACCTTCTGCACGGGAAGATCCTTGATCGTCAGCTTGAGGATCTTCTCGGCGACGGCGCGGGCCTCAGCGGGCGTCTTGGCGAGCTTCACGCCGCCGGCCTTGCCGCGTCCGCCGGCGTGGACCTGCGCCTTGACGACCACGGTTCCACCGAGCTTTCGCGCGATGGCTTCCGCTTCGTCCGCCGTGGTGGCGATCTCTCCCGGCGGAATCGGAATGCCCTCAGCGCGAAAAATTTCCTTCGCTTGATATTCGTGAATGTTCACACGTTCTCCGCTGTAATTGTCGTTCCTGCATCGCCGCGTACTGCTTCGCGGCCGCGACTGAGCTCAGTGATGACCGCGCGGCCGCCGGTCCGTCGCACGAAGTCTATTGCGGCGCGAACCTTCGGCGCCATGCTCCCTTCACCAAACGCCTTGGCCGCGTCCATCTTCTCGGCGTCCGTCACGCTGAGCGTGCGAAGCGGGCGCTGAGTCGGCGTGCCCCAGTCGACGTAGATCGCATCGACGTCGGTCAGGATCAGGAGCAGTTCCGCGTTGAGGTCTCGAGCCAGGACCGCCGATGCGAGATCCTTGTCGATGACGGCGTCTACCCCTTCCCATCCCTGCTTCTTGTTGTCGTAATAGATCGGTGCACCCCCGCCCCCGCACGCGACGACGATTGTTCCGCGATCGACGAGATGGCGGATGACTTCGAGTTCGTGTACCTGCAGCGGGACGGGACTTCCAACGACGCGGCGCCGGCGCTTGCGACCATCAGGCTTGATCACGTTTCCCTCCGACTCGAGCGCGGCAACCCGATCGGCCGGGATCTCGTGGCCAATGAATTTCTCGGGATGTTCGAGCGCGGGATCGTCAGGCGCGACGTGGATCTGGGTGATGACGGTCGCGACGTCGCGGCGGCTTCCATTCCGGCGGAGAATGTTCTCGAGCGACTGTTGCACCATGTAGCCCATCCACCCGGCGGTCGCTGCGACGAGAACACCGAGTGGCAACGGGCTCACCTCGTGACGCGCCATCTCGTTGCGGAGCAGCTCGTCGCCAACCTGCGGACCATTGCCGTGAACGAGGCAGACGTTCCATCCATCGAGCGCGAGATCGACGATCGGACCGAGCGCCTCGCGCGTGTGCCGGAACTGGTCGTGAATGGTCGAATGCTTCGCCGGCGACAGTGCATTGCCGCCGAGCGCGATGACCGCTGTGTGACGTGGTTGCTGTTCAGCCATGGGAGAGATCGCGCAAGCTAGGCGGTGCCGGAGTGGGATTCAAGCTGACCAATCAGCGCGGCGGGCGGTCGACGAGGCGCCCAAGTGATTCCCAATGATCGCCGTATGCCCGCCAGTCACCGCGCCGTTGATCGGCGCGCAGGCTGTCGTACAAAGCGCGCACCGCGCCGCGGAAATCGGTCGACGTGAGCGGCGCGGTGGCAGGGGGTGAACTTTGCCCGAACGCGGCAAGAACCGTCTTCGCCGTTCGCAGGGAATCGGCGCGCAGGACAGCGACCCCAAGAAGCGATGGCGGATTCTGGGCCCGAACGAGGTACGCCGATTGAGCGAGCGTAAGGCCCTGTTCGCCGGGGATCACGCGGACCGGCCCGTGGGCGATGCGTGCGTCGCGCGACGGCGACGCGCTCGTACTGTCCGCACCGCGCAGCCGGTCGATTGAGCTTGCCCAGCGTAGCCCGCTCGTGTCGGGAACCCACGTCGCGCCGTGTCCGCTCCCACCTCGCACCACAAGCACACCGTCCACGCGGTCTTCGCCGCGAAGCACGGGCAGCGCGATCGCGAGGGTGCCGCCAACCGCCGCAAACCGCGCCGGCGGCGCATTGGCGAACGCGCTGTCCGCGCCATCGGTGGCGGGCGCGCGACGCTCGGCGACACCCTCGGTCACCGTCCCGGCGGCGATGAATGCCTCACGTTGCGCGCGCGCCGACTCGATCGGCGGCGGCATCTGTTCGCCGACTCCCGAACCGGCCTGCGCAGGCGTGACGAACAGCTCGGGGAAACGCCGCCGCCACGCGCGGGTGAGCGGATCGCTCTCGGCCGCGACCGAGTCCGCAACCAGCCTAACGCGACCCGTCGTGCTGTTGACCACGGCGGTCGCGGCATGACGCAGGTAGGCCAGTTCGTCGCCGTCGAGGATGACGTGCGCGCTGAGCGGATAATCGGCCGCTGTGGAATAGAGATCGATCATCCAGAGCAGTGTGTCGCCCCTGAGCGCGGGCGTCATTTGGCTTCCCTGGTCGAACAGCGGAGCAACCGCGTCGACGATCCGCCGTGCCGAGCGGTGAACGAGCAGGCGCGGTGCAGGCTGCGGAAAGTCCTCGGTCATCAGGCGGAAATTCTGCAGCGCCCACGCCGGCACGATGCGGCCCAGCCCCGCACCGACGGCGACACCAGCCACGCGTCTATCGCTGTCCGGGACGATCGCATATCCATCGCCAGAATCAGTGACCAGCACCGGAGCGAGCGCAATCCATTCCGCGGTCGGAGCTCCGCGCGCATCGATCATCACGGGACTCCCGCGATCGTCCGCGCGCGCCAGCGAGAAATACTGTGCCGCCCAGTCATCGCCACGCGATGCCACGCCGCGCATGACGACGAGGGCGGCGAGCTCTCCCGACGGGAGCACACGGGAGCCGACGTCGTGCGCCGGATCCCCGCCGCGCAGCCTGGAAGCGGCACGAAGGAGCGCGGCATCGTCCCAGCTCGGTGTAACGCGCGCGATGTTGCGCGCGACGACGCTGTCATTGCGCGCGGTGAGTTGCTCGAGCGCGAACGCTCGCCGTGTGTACGCAGCGCGGGTCGCCAGGTACGGCCGTTCGCGAACGACGGGATCCTGCTGACCGGCGAAGCGCCGCGCCAGCGCAGGGGCGAGTTGGTGCAGCGCAAGCGAAAGGACGAGCAGCGCGGTGATGGTGGCAAAGGCAGCGCGGAGCTGCCCTGCCCAACCAGTCCAGATCAGCGCGAGCGCGCCAGCGAGCGTCAGTACCGAAAGCAGTACGTTGGCGGGAACGAGCACGCGATGGTCGACGTAGGAGAACTCGCCTAACGCTCCGCTCCCGTTGCCAAGCAGGCTGAAAGCATCGAGACGGTAGCTCCAGGCGAGCAGGATGAGGAGCGTCGCCCCGAGCATGGTGAGGTGGCGGCGCACGTATTGCGAGACGCGCAGCGTCCCGCGCTCCCAGCGAAGACTGGGCGTCAATGCGTACAGAAAGACGACGACTGCCGAGACGAGGAGTGTCGCCAGCAACGACCAGAGGTAGAGCGACCGCTCGACCGGCAACCAGTCGACGAAGAAGCCGAGGTCGCGCTGAAAATACGGGTCATTCTCGCCGAAGGGATCGCCGAAGCCGAAACGCGCGACCGCCCGCCAGCCAACCTCGGTGAGTGCAGCGCCAAGGAGAAGCGAGAGAAACACCGTTCCGGCGAGAAGATAGCGAGGCGGTACCTCTTCACCGATCTCGAGATTCGCAACTCGGCGGGGCAGGACGAGCGAGACGACGGAGCCGCGAACGGCGAGCAGATTGCCAAACGCGAACAACGTCCCCAATGCGGCGGTGACGGTCGCAGTGATCGCGATCGAGAGGGCGCGGGCACGCCACACGGCGCCGGCACCGAGCGCGTCGTACCATTGGAAATCCAGCATCGCGGCGGCAGCGACGCGTCCTAGCAAAAGCAGAAGCGCGATCGCCGCGACGCTGACGAACAGCCGGCGACGCGAGGTCATTGTGTCAGACCTTGATGCCCTGCGAGCGGATCCAACCCTCCATCTCCTCGCGGATCTCGCGGAGCCGTTCCGCCGTTTTCGCTTCGAAACGCGTCACGAGGATGGGCTGGGTATTCGACGCACGAATCAGCCCCCAACCATCACCGTATAACACCCGCGCGCCATCGACCCCGTTCACTTCACGGATCGCGCTGAAGTGCTTCACCGCGCGTTCGACGATCGCGAACTTCTGGTCGTCCGGTACATCGACGCGAAGCTCCGGCGTCGACACGAATTTCGGGACATCGCTCAGCATCGCGCTCACCGACTTTCCCGCCTTGTCGATGATCGAGAGCAACCGCGCTGCACCGTACATTGCATCGTCGTGACCGTAGAAACCTTCTGCGAAGAACATGTGACCCGACATCTCGCCGGCGAGCGGCGCGTTCAGGTCGCGCATCTTGCCCTTGATCAAGGAATGACCGGTCTTCCACATCACTGGCGTTCCGCCGGCCTTGGTGATTTCATCGGGCAGCGCCTGCGAACACTTGACGTCGAAGATGATCGCTTGCCCCTTCCCGGTTCGCTCGAGCACGTCGCGCGCGTAGAGAATCAGGACGTGGTCTCCCCAGACAATCGACCCCTTGTCGTCGATCACGCCGATGCGATCGGCGTCGCCGTCGAACGCGATCCCGACGTCGGCGCGGTTTGCCTTCACCGCGGCGATCAGGTCGACGAGATTCGCCTCCACGGTCGGATCGGGGTGATGGTTGGGGAAGGTGCCGTCACTCTCGCAGAACAGCGGAAGGATCTTCACTCCAAGCCGTTCAAACAGCTTTTCCGCGACGAGCGCACCGGCGCCGTTTCCACAATCGACGACAACGGTCATCGGGCGCCGCAGCTTCCCAATCCGCGTGGCGATGTCCTCAATGTAGCGGGCGATGATTCCGCCGTGCTGCCTTACGCGAGCAGTGAGCCCCGGCGTCATCCCGCGCTGCTGGATGGCGAACAGCTCCTGCAACTCCGCGCCGTGCATCGACTGCGTGCCAAGGCACAGCTTGAAGCCGTTGTACTCGGCAGGATTGTGCGAGCCGGTGATCTGGATACCGCCGATCACCTGGAGGTGATGCAGCGCCCAATACATCACGGGCGTCGGGACGACGCCGATATCGATGACCGGAAGTCCGTGTTCGGTGAGGCCGCGGACCAGCATATCGCGGAGCAGGTTCCCGCTCGGACGGTTGTCGCGACCAACGACCACGGCGCCACTCGTTCCGCGATGCCTGACGTAGGTCGCGTAGGCCGCGCCCACGGCGTAGGCCGCCTCGGTCGTCAGGTCCTGCCCGACGATGCCGCGGATGTCGTACTGCCGGAAAATTGCGGACGAGACGGTCATGGCGAGCGCGGGGCGTGCGAGTTGGTTGCCAGTGATGATGCAACAATAGCCAGAAACGTCGCGGGGCCGCGTGAGCGGCCCCGCTGAGTCATCGGCGCGCCGATGGAGGCAACGGTACCGTCGTTCCGGGCGTCGCCGCTCGATAGGCCGTGAGCGGTGCGCCGCCGCGGGTCAGTCTGACGAACTGCTCCGGAAAGATTCCGATGCCGATCAACAGGATCGCCGCGACGCCAACCACAAACCGCGTCAACGCGCCCGCCTTCGCCGGAACCAGTGCACCGGCGGGTCGCGGACGCATGAACATCACCATGACGACGTAAAGATAGTAACCTGCCGAGACGACGCTCGTGAGAACCAGCACGATCGCCAGTCGCGTCTGGGGACTCGGCGAATTCAGCGCGGCCTTGATGACATACCACTTGGCGAAGAATCCGGCTCCACCGAAAACTGGAAATCCGAGGAGCGACAGCATGAAGATCGCCATCGCGACCGACAGCCAGGGACGAACCGTCCAGAGTCCGTTGTAATCATCGATCGCGAGGGACCGCTCGCCGGCATCACCGAGGGCGACGACGACGCCGAATGCACCGAAGGTCGCGATCGTGTAGATCAGCGCGTAGAAGAGAAATGCCTCGGCGCCGTTAGGCGTGTTGACGGTCAACGCGACCATGAGGTATCCGGCGTGCGCGATGCTCGAGTAGGCCAGCATGCGCTTGATGTTCCGCTGGCGGAGGGCGATGACATTGCCGACGACCATCGTGAGCGCGGCAATCCACCAGAACGCGCCATGCCACCGTTCGAATACCGGAGAGAACGCCTCGTACCAGATGCGGAGGAACGCCGCGAACGCTGCCGCCTTGACTGACGCCGCCATGTACGCAGTGACCGGCGTCGGCGCGCCGTCATAGACGTCCGGCGCCCACATGTGGAACGGCGCCGCCGCGACCTTGAAGCCGAATCCGACGAGCATCAGCGCAATCCCGATGAGCAACAGCGGGCTGGCCGTGAGTCCGTACTGAAGCACGCGGTCGCCGATGATCCCGAGATCGGTGGCTCCGGTCGCACCGTAAACGAGCGCCATTCCATAGAGCAGGAACGCGGTCGAAAATGCGCCGAGCAGGAAGTACTTGAGCGCTGCCTCGGCCGCGCGCGGACTCCGCCGGTTCATCCCGGCGAGGACGTACACCGCGACTGACATCGTCTCGATGCCGAGGAAGACCACCATCAGGTCGCGCGCCCCAGCGAGCAGCATCATCCCGCTGGTCGCGAGCAGGATGAGCACGTGCGCTTCCGGCGCGACCATCAGCTCGCGTTCGTTGTAATCCATCGACAGTGCGATCGTCGCGATCGTTCCGACAATGAGGACCAGGTCCGCGATCCAACGGAAGCGATCGACCGCGATTGGCCCCGGGTTCGCCGTGATGCCGCGGATCATGAACCAGCCGACGACGGCAGCCGTTATGACGAGCAGCGCAATGGACGCTGCACCGACCGCGCGCTGGTGCCGGGCGGACTCCGGCCGCCAGGCGGCCCAGACGAGAAGGAGCATCGCCCCGCCCATCAGGATCAGGTCCGGCAGCAGCGCAAAAGAAAGCTGCGCCGGAATCGAGAGATCGAGTGGGGTGCCGTTCATCGCCCGCGCCCCCGAGCGACGTTCTGCGAAGGAGCGGGCGCGCTGCCGGGTGCGACCTGCGCGACCAGTGCCTGTGCCGAAGCTTCCATGCGCCGCAGTACCGGAGCCGGATAGACGCCGAGCCAGAGAATGACCGCGACCAGCGGGATCATAGTCGCCAGTTCACGCGCGTTGAGGTCGGGGATATGTTCGTTCTCCGGCCGCTCGAGCGGGTTGAAGAGAATTCGCTGGATCGCCCAGAGGAGATACGCCGCCGCGAAGATCACACCGATCGTCGCGACCGTCGCGAGATAAGGCGTCGTCTGGAACGAACCGAGGAGGACGAGGAACTCGCCGACGAATCCGTTGGTACCTGGCAGCCCGATCGAGCTTAAAGAGACGAAGGTGAGCATCGCCGCGAACAGCGGAACCACGCGTGCAATGCCGCCGTACGCGGCGATCTCACGCGTGTGACGACGCTCGTAGATCATTCCGATCAGGAGGAACAGCGCGCCCGTCGAGATTCCATGGTTGATCATGATCATCAGCGAGCCCTGAATGCTCTCCGTCGTTGCCGCGAAAATTCCGAGCATGACGAAACCGAGATGGCTCACCGACGAGTAGGCGACGAGCTTCTTGAAGTCGGGCTGCACCATCGCCACCAGCGCGCCGTACAACACGCCGACGACGCCTAACGCGAGGAAGGTGTTGCGGACGACCGGATGCATCGCGGCATCGGGAAAGAGCGGCAGGCAGAAGCGGAGGAAGCCGTACGTTCCCATTTTCAGCATGATGCCGGCAAGGATCACCGAGCCGGCCGTCGGCGCTTCGACGTGCGCGTCAGGCAGCCAGGTGTGAAACGGGAACATCGGCACCTTGATCGCAAAGGCGAGCGCGAACGCGAGGAACATGAACATCGTCGCAGGCACTACGGCACCAAACAGCACCAGCGACTCCCCGACGCCGCCGCTGGACGCCAACTGGCGAATCGTCTCGTACGCGAAATTGGGCGTTCCCGCACCCCCAGCCTTCAGTCCCAGCCAGACGATCGCCACGAGCATCAGCAGCGACCCGACCATCGTGTAGATGAAGAACTTCAAGCTGGCGTAAATCCGCCGTTCCCCGCCCCAGATGCCGATGATGAAATACATGGGGACCAACATCATCTCCCACATCACGTAGAAGAGGAACAGGTCGCGGGCGACGAACACGCCGAGCATGCCGGTCGTCAGCAGCATCATCAACGCGTAGTAACTGTGGCGCTTGACCTTGATGCTGGTCCAGCTGCCAAGGACTGCGAGCGGCATCAGGAACGTGGTCAGCAGCACCATCATCAGCGAAATCCCGTCGATCCCCAGCGAGAAGGTCACGCCCCACGACGGGATCCAGCTCCGGTCAAAGGTCGCCTGCATCGCCGGTGTGCCAGCATCGAACGACCACCAGAGCCCGAGCGAAACCACGAACTCGATGATGAACGCCCAGAGGGCGATCTGGCGCGCGGCGCCCCCGCCGCGCTCGCGCGCGCCATCATCGGCGCTGAGCGTAGCGCCGTGCACCCAGATCCCCATCGCCGCGATCGTCGGAATGACGAGCAGGGCGAGCAGAATCCAGCTGCTGTACTGAACCGAATCGAGAAGCTCGCGCATCGAATTAGCGAATGGTGAAAGCGCCGAGAACCGCGAGCACGCCGACTACGAGAACCCACGCGTACGTACCAACCTGGCCCGACTGCAGCCAGGAGCCAACGCCGCCGATCGCCCGCGCAAGCTTGGCCGACCCATTGACCATCACGCCGTCGATGATCCCCTGGTCAATCCCCTTCCAGAGCAGCCCGCGAGACACGGCGACCGTCGGCTCGACGATCACGCGGTCGTACGCTTCATCGACGTAATATTTATTGGCGAGCACGCGCTCGAAGCCGTGTTCTTCCGGCGATTGTGCCTTGGGGACGAGCCGCGCCGGCTTGAGCCGCACCACGGCGATCAGGATGCCAACGATCGCGATCGCGACGGCCACCCCAATGAGGAATGTCTCGGTGTCACCCGCGGCCTCCGGGACGCGGCCCAGTGTCACGCGCAGCTGACTCTCGCCGACCACCGGCTCGAGCCAGTGGCCGAGCATCTCCTCAGAACCGGCCATCGCCGCGAAGTGTGGCAGGTTGAGCCAGCCGCCGATCGCGCTGAGCGCGCCGAGGATTACCAGCGGACCGGTCATGCTCCACGGCGCCTCGCTGAGGTGCTTGGCTTCCGCCTCGCCCGTCCGGTTCGGTCCGTGGAAAGTGTAGAGCATCATCCGGGTCATGTAGATCGCGGTCAGCAGCGCCGCCGCCAGGCCTAACGCGTAGACGCCATAGAGGACGGTGCTTCCCGGGATGCCCAGCCAGTGGGCGTCGGCCAGCGTCGAGCCCTTCGCACGGAGGAAGACCGACCCGAGGATCTCGTCCTTCGAGAAGAATCCGGCGAACGGCGGGATGCCAGAGATGGCCAGCGTCGCGATCCACATCAGGAACCAGCTCCACGGCAGGAATCGGCGCAGACCGCCCATGTTCCGCATGTCCTGGGCGTCGTCGTGGTTGCCAGTGTGGTGATAGGCCGCGTGCATCGCGAAGATCACCGAGCCGGAACCGAGGAAGAGTAACGCCTTGAAGAACGCATGCGTCACGAGGTGGAACACGCCAGCGGTGTACGCGCCGACGCCGACGCCGACGAACATGTAACCGAGCTGCGAGACCGTCGAATACGCGAGCACTTTCTTGATGTCCCACTGCTTCAAGCCGATCGTCGCGGCAAAAATCGCCGTCACCGCGCCGACGACGGCCACCGTCAGGCTCGCCTGCGGTGCCATCGAGAACAGCGTCGCGCTGCGCGCGATCAGGTAGACGCCCGCCGTGACCATCGTCGCGGCATGGATCAGCGCCGACACTGGCGTCGGTCCGGCCATCGCGTCGGGCAGCCAGATGTAGAGCGGGATCTGCGCGCTCTTTCCCGCGCACCCGAGGAACATGAAGAGGCAGATCGTCGTGATCAGCGCGCCGCCGAACGCGAGCTTCACCGCGCCGGCATTCACCGCGATGAAATCGAGCGTGCCAAGGTTCGCGAACAGGAGGAACATCGCGATCAGCAGGCCGAAGTCGCCGATGCGGTTGACGATGAACGCTTTCTTTCCGGCGTCGGCGTTCGCCTTCTCGGAGAACCAGAAGCCGATCAGCAGGTACGAGCAGAGGCCGACGCCCTCCCACCCGACGAACAGCACCGGATAGCTGGCGCCGAGCACCAGCACGAGCATGAAGGCGACGAACAGGTTGAGGTACGCGAAGTAGCGCGGGTACCCCGGATCGTCCTGCATGTAGCCGACGCTGAAGATGTGAATCAGCGTGCCGACGCCGGTGATGACGAGGACCATGACCATCGACAACTGGTCGA
>JANMBU010000006.1:0-136326 GCA_031360575.1 Gemmatimonadaceae bacterium | reverse complement strand
CACCATCGAGCACGCCTTCGGGTTGGACCAGGAGCAGGCCCACATGATGGTGGCTAGTACGACTTTGTCACATCATCGGATTCCCGAAGGAATCCGCGAGTGATCTGAATTGAGGACATTGTACGGTTCGGTGATTGCCGGTACGCTGCGCCGCAGTGCTCGATCGACAGGCGTGGTCGCTGCTGCGACGACTGACGGGATGGTTGGATCAGTTCAAGGACTGCTTCGGTCATCGCGCGCAGCACGTGTCGTTGCGCCAGTATGTCGACGGGCTGCTGGGCGACAGCGCCCGCAAGTCGATGTCCGCGATGCTCGCGCGCGTCAGCGAACCCACCTCGTACCAAGCGTTCCAGCACTTCATCACGCATGCCCCGTGGGATGCGACGGTGCTGTGGCGACGGTTGCGGGCCGTGATGCCGGAACGCACGGGCATTCTGATCCTCGACGAAACGAGCTTCCCGAAGTCGGGGCCGCATTCGGTCGGCGCGGCGCGGCAGTACTGCGGCGCCTTGGGCAAGGTGGCGAATTGCCAAGTCGCGGTGACGGCTGCGCTGTGGACCGGCCAGCGCGCATGGCCGATGGGCGCATTGCTCTATCTGCCCGAGGCGTGGATCCGCGATCAGGCGCGGCGGGCCACGGCGCGCATTCCTGTCACGGTCGTCTTTCAGGAGAAGTGGCGGCTGGCGCTGACGCTCGTGCGCCTGACGCGAGCCGCCGGTGTGACGCTGACGACCTGGCCTTTGGCGGCCCATTGCTGGCCGTCGGGTTTGTCTCCGTCTTTTAGCCGCTACACCCGCGTAGCTGGTTGTTGGCTGGACGTTTTGGCAGGGGCGGTGCGTTGAAAAGGGCGTGCGAAACGGTTACGTTTGGGAACTGTCCGCAGGGTAGTGCGGCGGACGGGACGTAGCGCAGCCCGGTAGCGCACCTGAATGGGGTTCAGGGGGTCGCGGGTTCAAATCCCGCCGTCCCGATTGATTGAAGCGCCACACGGCCTCGAGCGGGTGGCGTTTTCGCTTTCTGCGGCCTCGACCTGCAGCATCGGCCGCCCGGCGGGTGTTACGGCGCCCGCCGTTGCGCAGGCACCTGCCGGATTGCGGGAGCACTCTGGCGTGTGCCGATCCATTGTGTTACAATTACTCGGCATCCATGAACAAACGCCGAGTAATTGCAACACCTGATCCTGTCGGCCGAGCCAGGCGCGTCCTGACCAAGGTCGGCATCGCCCGCTCGAAGGACCTTGAGCGGGCGGGTGTCAGTCGTACCCAACTCGGCCGCCTCGTCGAGCGTGGCGAGGTGGAACGCATGGGACGCGGACTCTACACGCTGGCCGGTGCACAGCGCGACGAGCGCGCGGACCTCGCGGAAGCGGTTCGCCGAGTGCCTGGCGGCGTCGTCTGCCTGCTCTCCGCGCTGCGCTTTCATGGGCTTACGACCCACGACCCATACGAGGTCTGGATGGCGGTCTCTCACAAGGCGTGGCGACCCGCGGAGGCTCACCCCCCGCTCCGGCTCGTCTTTCTCAGCGGGCGCGCGCACGACGCCGGGATCGAGTCGCATGACGTGAACGGTGTCGGCGTGCGGGTCTTTGGTGCCGCGAAGACAGTCGCCGATTGTTTCAAGTTCCGCAACAAGATCGGGATCGACGTCGCCATCGAGGCGCTACAGGAGTTCCGGCGCCTTCATCCCTCAGCCCTCGCATCCGTCGGTCATTACGCACGCGTGGATCGCGTCGCACGGGTCATCCAGCCGTACCTCGACAGTCTTCCGTGATGGGCCGTCAGGCTCCCCGTGACCTCGCCGCATCAGTCCAGGCGCGACTCCACAATGTCGCCAAGTCGCGGCACGTCGAGTTGCAGACGGTACTCTCCGAGTTTGCAATCGAGCGGCTGCTCTACCGGCTGGGCGTGTCGTCGTACCGGACACAATTTGTCCTCAAGGGCGCCACGCTCTTCAGGCTCTGGTCGCCGCGACAGGGGCGCGCGACGTGGGATCTCGATCTTCTTGGACGCGGTGACAGCGGCGTCGAAGACGTCGTGGCCGTCATGCAACAGCTCTGCGCCATCCCGGCTGAGGACGCAATTCAGTTCGACGAGCGCTCGATCCGCGGTGAGGTGATTCGCGGCGCCGATGAAGACGCCGGCGTGCGTGTACGCTTCGTCGCACGGCTGGCGAAAGTGCGAATTCCGGTGCAGGTGGATGTCGGATTCGGCGACGTCATCACGCCGCGCGAAGACCTTGTGACATATCCGACATTGCTCGATCAACCGGCGCCGCGCGTCCTTGCCTACCCTCGCGAAACCGTCATCGCCGAGAAGCTCGAGGCGATCGTGTCACTCGGAGTGAAGACGAGCCGGATGAAGGACTTCTACGACGTGCGCGTACTGGCTTGGACGTTTCGGTTCGGAGGACCGGAGCTCGCATCCGCGATTCGCGCGACCTTCGCCAAACGGGGCACGCCAATTCCCGCGCAGGAGCTGATGGTGCTGACTCCCGAGTTCGTTGGCAGCACCGATCGTCAGACGCAGTGGCGAGCGTTTCTCAAGCGCGGACGGCTTGAGGGCCCTGACGACGCCGTTTCGCTCTCCGAAGATCTCCGATTGTTCGTCGGTCCCGTATTCGCGGGCTTGCACGGCGGGGGCGAATTCAACGCGTCGTGGGCACCGGGTGGCCCCTGGACGCCGCCCCAGCTTGGCGAATAAACGGCATGATGATGACGAGCAGGATGACGAGCGCGATGACGATGAGGAGTGATGACCCTCCCCAATCTGCTGCCTAACGCTACAGGCAGGTCAGCGGCGAGCGGCGATCCGCCTGGGTCGGAGCTCTGGCCGCGCGATAGCGGTGACGCGCTGATCCCGACCGCGGCGTAACCGATACGCGAACTCGCCGACGCCTCCGGGCAGTACGGTGATGTCCGTTCAACCACGGCGGCCGCATCTGGGTGGAAAGCGAATCTGGCGAGGGCACGACGTGCCACTTCACGATTCCGGTTGCCCCACCGGTTTGACGGCTCCGAGCGAAAGCCTTGCTGGCCGACCGAGCTGCACCTTCGCGGACGCTAGTGGAGAACGCGCTCAAGAAATCTTGCGATCGCATAGGTACTTAACTGTCCGCACGGACCGTTGAACACATAATCGCAGCCATGCGTTGCCCAGGGGAGTTCCAGAAGCAGATGCGGCCGATGAGCCACTGAGAGCCTCCCGTCCAGCATCCGGCTCTGCTCTACGGCGACCAGCTCGTCCCTCGATCCATGAATGAGCAGTGTCGGTGGCGAGTCAGGTCCCACAAATCCGATTGGTGAATTGCGCGCGTAGGCCCGCGTGTTGGACTGCGGCGTTCCGCCAATGTAGTCCTCCAGGATCTGGCGCGATGGAATGACCGTAGAGGGATGCGCGTAGCCATAGAACTGGTCGGTCGGAGGATAGAACGCGACGACTCCCCTGATAGCGGCATCACGCTTTCTGTACGCGGACAGCAGCACCAGGTGGGCACCTGCCGAACGTCCGACAAGGGCGATGCGGGTTGAATCACCGCCGAGCCGGGCGGCGTTGACTTTCAGGTATTCGATGGCGGCTTCCAAGTCTTCCGTCGCTGCCGGATCCGGAAACTCGGGAGCGAAGCGATACGAAATTGCCGCGACCAGATAACCTTGCGAGGCGAGATAGTAATTCAGTTCGGGCAGGTCTTTTCGGTTGCCGCCATGCCAAGATCCTCCGTGAACGACAATCACAATTGGCTGCTCGACTCCCGGCACCCGCGACCGGTAGAGATCCAGCTGCAGAGACCCGGAGCGGCGCGACGCGTAATTCACCACCTTGATGTGCACGTCCCGCGCACCGGCTCTCGCGAAGAGCGTTTTCAGGCGGAGCGGCCGTGGCCGGCCTGCCGGGGAAGCACTGGGGAGCGCGAGGGCTGGTGGGAATGCTGCATCGAGCCGCGACGGAAGCGTGCGGGCGATGCGCACTCCGCGAAGCACCGGGGTGGAAGCGATGCAAATAACGAGCACTGAGAACACACCGGTCAGCTGGCTGAATCGACCGCGTTTCCACACGGTCAGCAGCAACACTACAACACCCGCGATCGCGAGATAGTACGACCATTCGGTTGCGGCAATCTCCGCTTTCCAGAGCGGATACACGGGTGCGCGAAACAGGATGAGCAGAGAGACAAGACCGAGAACGGCAGCTGCAGCCACTCTCAAGGCTGCGCCGGTGGTCACCTTCTCCTTGTTCAACGCTTCTGCATCGCGGGGAGAATATTGTCCATTATTATGAGTAACCTCGTGCACAGTCACTCTGTGGTCGGAAGGCATCGGGTCGATCTACTTCAGCGCCGTGCTGATTACCACAGGGACGTCGCATCCGGATCGGGATGCGCAATGGCGCTATTTGACGGAGCAGGTCCGGCGGTTTCAGCGCCAGCATCGGCCGGTCATTTCGGTGGATATTAAAAAGCAGGAGCTGGTCGGCGATTTGAAGATTGCCGGCCGGGAGTGGCGGGCCTTCGTGACGCCGTGGTCGCGCGTACTGTGACCGTCCTCGCTCGCCATCATGCGCTCAATTCCCGGCAAGAAATGCGTGACCCGCTTGGTGCCCTATTTGCCCCGACTTTTCTCGGTATTTTGTCGTTAAAAGTCCGGCACCGATGCTCGGTTCTCCTATGAAAGCCGTCAAATTGCCGTAATTGATGGCTGCCTAACGTCCCATGGGGTTCAGGGGGTCACGTCCGCTCGTCCAGGTGACCGATCCGCGACGTCCCGAGTTCGAGTTCGGCCCGATCACCGTCACCGCACCGAAGGGCGGCAACCGCGACGTCTTGTTCTTTCAGGCCGAGGGTCCGATCGCAGCGCCACCGGAGGACGTGGAGGCTGCGCTGCTCGACTACGACGCGTGGACGTCCAGCTATCGCTTGGCTACGCCGGAAAGCCGGCAGAATGGCCCACGGAGACGAATCAGTCTAGCGCGCGCTTTGTGCTGCGGCCGCACGCGAGGGTGAGCGTGAAACGGCTCCCCGCGCCGACTTCGCTGACTACGGTCAGGTCGCCTCCCATTCGCTGCGCCATCTGGCGGCTGATCGCGAGACCCAGACCGGTACCGTCCTGGGCCCGCGTCAGCTTCGCGTCCACCTGCACGAACGGCTGGAAGACGCATTCGAGATCGCTCGACGCGATTCCGCGTCCATTGTCCGCGATGATGATGTCGATCCGCTCACCGCGCTCCTCCTGGCAGGAGATCGTGATCGTGCCGCCCGGATCGGTGAACTTGATCGCGTTGGTGAGCAGGTTGAGGACGACCTGCTGAACCTTCTCAGCGTCCGCGCGGACCGCGAGCGTGCCCATGCTGCCGCTCCTCCGCAGCTCGATCTTCTTCTGCCGGGCCTCGTGCCCCACCAGGGCACAGCATCCGGTGAGGAGTTCGTCGAGCGCCACGTCCTCGACGGTGAAGTGGAGAATCCCCGCCTCGAGCTTCGTGTACGCGAGCACGTCGTCGATCACCCCCAGCAATTGCTTCTGGCCCGCCTGGATGCGCGCGAGGTCGGCGCGCTGCTCCGGCGTCACGGCGCCTCGCACTCCAAGCTTCAGGAGCTCGGCATATCCTCCGATCGCGTTCAGCGGCGTGCGCAACTCGTGGCTCATCACGGCGAGGAAGTCCGCCTTCGCGCGAACCGCGGTGAGCGCCTGCCGCTGGGCGGCTGCCAACGTGGTCGTCTCGAACGCCGTCACGAGCACGCCGCGAATGACGCCGGACTCGTCACGCGCCGGGCTGTAGCCCAGCGTGAACGCGGCGTCGCTGCAGTCGCCGGCCCGCCCCACCGACACCAGGGCATCCTCGACCACGACGCTCTCCCCACCCCACGCTCGGGTGTATTGCTCCCAATCGAGATGCCACCCCTCGGGCCAGCTGCTCTTCACCGGCGTTCCGAAGACGGTGGGGTGCTTGGCGCCCATCAGCGCGCGGTACGCGTCGTTGTAGATCTGCGTCGCGTCTTCACCCCAGAGGAGCATCATCGGGGTCGGAGCGGCCAGCACGAGCGCCGCGGCGGCCCGCAGCCCCGCCGGCCACTCGTCGGGACACCCGATGGAGGTGGAACCCCACTCGTAGGAGCGACACAATGCAGCCATCGGCCCGGTTCCGGCGAAGATCGACGAGCCAGTCGTCGGCTCGCGCCGTGGCGCGAGATCTGGAGCGATTGTCATCGTGCTTCTGCCGGGATGGGGACGGGGTGAGCCGAGCTCACCATCCCTGATGCACTTTCGTGGCCGCGCGGTCGTTCCGGCGAAAAGCGCCTGCGCAGCGCGCTGGACTTTGTTGCCGCGTCGCGGGAAGTTTGCTGTTGCTGGAATCCAGGAGATCATGATGCGCCACGAATTCTCACGACGGACGTTTCTCGCTTCGGGCGTCACAGCCCTTGTGGCCTTGCTCGTACCCGGCCGCACCGCGACCGCCGCGCGGTTGCGCCCATGGGGGCCTGGGCCACATCCTACCCCGCGGGCCGGCATCACTGGCGTGCACGTGCTCACAAAGAAGCAGCTCTCGGGAAAGCCGCAGCTCGTCGGGCTGTTCGATTCCGTGCGCGCGATTCCCGAAGTGATCGACGGTATCCGCTGCAACTGTGGATGTGCGCATTCCGATGGGTTGTATTCGCTGTTGTCGTGCTATGAAGGCAAGGATGCGATGGCCATGGAATGCGCGATTTGCCAGGGGCAAGGCCGGCTCGCCGTACGCTTGCACAAGGCTGGCAAGTCGCTCGACGCGATTCGTGCTGCCGTGGACGCGAAGTTCGGCTGACCGGTGACCGGAAACCAACGGGGTGAATCCATGATGCGGAAGTTCGCGCGATGCGCGATTGTCGTCGCAACGGGCAGTGTCGGAAACGCGATGCCTGCCATTGCCCAGGTGAAAGCGAGCGAGATCGGTACGATGTCCCAGGTGATCGATGGTACGACGATCGCCATGCAGTACTCGAGACCTCGCGTGCGGGGAAGAGATCCCCTGTTCGGCACCGAGGTTGTGCACTGGGGCGAGGTGTGGACGCCGGGTGCCAATTGGGCGACGACCCTGGAGACGGACAAGGCCATAACGCTCGACGGCCGCGCCATTTCCAGGGGCAAGTACTCCGTGTGGTTCGTGGTGCGGCAGTCTGGCGACTGGACGATGGTGCTCGACCCGAAGTGGAAGCAGTTTCACAACATGCCCCCGGATTCGAATCCTGCGCAGATCCGGTTTGCGGTTCATGCGCGCGAAGCCCCATTCGCCGAGGTTCTCACCTGGTCGATGCCCGCCCTTCGCGTGGATGGCGGCACGCTCGTAATGAACTGGGCCAAGACCGCTGTTTCGTTGAACGTCGGCGTGACGCCCACGCTCACCACCACGATGCCACTCGCCGACGCGCAACAGTATCTCGGGCGTTGGGACTTTTCGGAAGTCGATTCTGCGGGCAAGGTGACGAAGACATCTCCGCTGGTCCTCGACTACGAGAATGGCACGCTCAAGGGTCGGGTGGGGCTATGGAACAACTACTTGCAGCACTTCGCGATGGTCCGCGTGGCGCCGGACTGGTTCGTCCCCGCCGTGTATGACAAGGATGGGGTGATCTACGAGGTGCTCCGCCCGGACGTGACCATCGAGTTCACGCGGGAAAAGGGTCGCCCGATGACCTTCGAGTGGCGTGGCGAAGACGACAAGGTGTTCGCCAAGGGAACGCGGCGGCCGTAAGCAGTGGTGACCCTTCGCACCCGACCGCCAGCCTAACGCTACCGCACCCGCAGCCGGATTGCGCCTTTGAAGGTGCGCACCGTCACCTGCGAGCCGCCCCGACCGAGCATCAATCGCAGCGAACGCGGGCTGGCAGCGATTGGCTGCGCACGGGTCACGCCGTTCTCAATCGATCCGGAGATGCTCGTCAGCGCGAATTCCGCCGACGCATCGCTCGGCAAGATCAGCTCGACGTTGCCACTGTGGCTGGAGAACTCGACGATCCCACCCGCGACCGGCGAACCGGCATAGCGGATGTCGCCCGAGACCGACCCGAATTGCCCGCGCCTAACGGTGGTCGCGGTGACGTCGAGGGTCCCGCTGATGGTCGACACGTCGACGTCCTCCGGCGCGCCACGGAGGAGAAGGCGTCCGTCACCGGTTCGGGCCCGCAGCCACGGGGTGCTGACGTCGAGATCGAGGCTTCCGTTCATCGACTCCGCTTCGATCGATGTCGCGCGCCCGCTCAGGTGGATCGCGCCGGACACCGAATAGAACCATCCTGACACCCCCGCCGATTCGACAGCGGCAGCGACCGACTTCACCGAGACTGTGCTGCGTCGCGGAATCCAGGCGGCGATCTCCGAGCGACCGATTGGTCCGTTCCCGGCACGCGCCTCGGTACCGAATTTCATCCCGTTGGAATCGCCGCCGAAGACGAAGCGCTCGCCGCGCCCGGCATGCCCGCGGACGAGAATCGAGTCGCGATCCCAGGCGATCAGTCGCAGGCGACCACCGTCGACCCAGATCTTGAGCGAAGCACCCTGGCGGAGAGCGCGCGCGCCGAGCACCGGACCGTCGGCCGAGCTCTGGCCTCGGGCCTCCGCGGCGGCGACGACGAGCAGCAGCGCAAGCGTCCGCCAATCAACCCGCATTGCCCGCGCGCCTGAGCAGATCGATCTTCTGGCGATACGACGACGCGAGCAGCTGGCGCAGCGTCGGATTGTTCGGATCGCGCGCGATTGCATCCTTGAGCTCCGCGATCGCGACGTCGACCGAGCGTAAATCTCGCTCGAGCAGGCGCGCGGCTTCGGGCCGAATGACGGCGCGCTGAAGCTCGAGCCGGTCGAGCAACGACCGCGCCTCGGCCTCGTACGAGCGCGCTGAATCGACGACGGCAACGAATGGCGGCGTCTTGTCCTGCCGCTGCCGGCCGCCAGCGTCGTCGCCGGCGCGATTGCGCTCGCGAATCGGCAGAAACGTTATGACAACGGCGGCCGCGGCGGCAGCGGCACCGAGCAGGCCTGCCCGGAATGCGTGCCTGGTGCGACGCGGGACAACGGGGGCAGCGTCAGGCACGCCCGCTGCAATCGACACGACTTTCCGTGCGTCGAGGCGCGACCGGATCGCCGGCCACAATTCGTCGAGAGCTTCGGGAGGGGCCGAAGCGTCGCGAGTTCGTGCCATCAGCATCCTGATCCGGGCGATGTCGGTGGCGCAGTCCACACAGACCCGCGTGTGCGCAGCAGCCGTCCCGGAGCGCGCGGGATCCATCGTGCCGTCGGCGAGCGTCTGGCGCTCCTCTTCGGTGAGGTGCTGCGATGGGGCTGTCATGCGTCGAGCAACGTCATGAGCGCACGGCGGGCCCGCCAAAGCTGCGCCCGCGCAGTGCCGGGGGCGATGCCGGTCATCTGCGAGATCTCCTCGTGCGAGTACCCTTTGATGTCGTGGAGGACGAAAACCACGCGTGCACCGTTAGGCAGCCGCTGAAGCGCGGCCTCGAGGTCGATGCCGGCGTCAAGTTGGCTGCCGGCGGCACTGAAGCCAAAGGTGTCATCGTCTCCGTCGATCATTCGTGATGCGTCGCGCTTGGCGGCGCGAAGGTGCTCGAGCACAACGTTCGCGCCAAGCCGGTGCAGCCACGTGGCGAGCGAACTCTGTCCGCGAAAGCTCGCGAGTCGTTCCCAGGCGCGGACGAAAACATCCTGCACCAGGTCGCGAGCCCTCCCGTCGTCCCCCGTCATGCGACGGCAGAGCTTGTAGACGGCGGCGGCGTGCGTCCGGTAGACTGTCCCGAACGCGTCGACATCGCCCTCCTGCGCGCGGCGAACGACGTCATCAATCGCTCCGACGTCGCTCGCCGTCACCGCCATTTTCGCTGACTGATGCACTAGTGCCGTCATTGCCTGCCGAACTGGTAGGCTACCGCCGCGCCGCGACTGCCAGCATTGAATCAATCTCGCGCGGCGCGACGAGTCGAGGGAGCATGTCGTTCCCGCGCCGTTCTGTCGGGACACGGACCGCAAGGACGTCGCCAGCCTGATCGAGCATCACGACCGCAGTCGTGCTGTGCACGACGAGACGGACAAGCCAGGTGCCTTCGGTCGGCCACTGGCGCCGAAGCGCAAACGTGTTCGGCCGCCCGGTGTCGTCGAAGCGAAGCGGAATGGTGCGCCGCGCGCCGTTGACGACTCCCTCCGCGCTGCCCTGCAGGTCGGAGATCTTTGACTGTCCTTCGCGGAAGCTGACGTGCACGAGCATCAGCGCGCCCCGTGCCCCCGGATCGAATGGGTTGACCGGCGATTCGACGGAGATCCACGGCGGCCACTTCAACGCGGCTGGAGCTGAGAAGGCCGCAGTCGCGGCGACAAGCGCCACCGCGAGGGCGGAGATGAGCGATTTACGGAACATTGATCCTCCAATGGTCAAAGCGAAGTGCTACTCAAACGATTGGATGATCGCATCGGGCGAAACGCTTACGTGGCGCGAAAGATTGTCATGCTGCGAGCCGAAAGCAGGCGACCGTGGTGAACATTCGCCGCAAGTGCGTTGTTCACCGCACTCGGTGATCAAGGCGACGCGCTCGGCCAGGTCGTTGTGCGCACGGCAGGCCGCAGGCCGCGATTGAACATTGCGTCGCTGGAACGCAGTATTCGGCCACACTCTTCTCGCACGGTGCACCAATGATGGCACACGCTCCCGCCGCGCTGCGCTTCCTCGCCACGACTGCGCTCTGCTGCACGACCGCGTTGCACGCTCAGCATCCGGCGGCGTCACCCGCATACGACCGGGCCACGTACGAGCGGACATCGGCAGACATACCGATGCGAGACGGTGTCAAGCTGCACGTCGAGATCTTTGCGCCGAGGAACGCCACCGAGCCGTTGCCCTTTCTCCTCCAGCGAACGCCGTATGGCGTCGCCGAGGCTGGTGGCCTGCTCACCAGCGGCTATTCAGACCTCGCCGACGAGGGCTACATCTTCGTGTTTCAGGATATTCGCGGCAGGTTCAGGAGCGAAGGCAGCTTCGTCATGCAGCGACCGCCACGCCCGGCGAACTCGCCTGCATCGGCCATCGACGAGGGAACAGACACCTATGACTCGATCGAGTGGCTGCTGAAGAACGTGCCACGGAACAGCGGCCGCGTCGGAATGCTCGGCGTCAGCTACGATGGCTGGACAGCGGCGATGGGGATGCTCGGCGGACATCCCGCGCTGCGCGCAGTGAGCCCGCAGGCGTCGCCGGCCGACATGTTCCTCGGCGACGATTTTCATCATAACGGTGCGTTCCGGTTGAGCTACGGTTTCGAGTACGCCTACCTCACCGAGGCGTCGAAGGAGAATTCGGATTTTGACTTCGATCGCTACGACACCTATGACTGGTACCTCGCGCTCGGGCCACTGTCCAATGTCCAGTCGAAGGTGCTCAAGGACAAGAAGCTCCCGACGTGGACAGACTTCGCCGAACACCCGAACTATGATGCATTCTGGCAGCGACAGGCGATGAAGCCGTACCTGACGCAGGTGACCGTGCCGACGCTGAACGTCGCCGGATGGTGGGACCAGGAAGACTTTTACGGTCCGGTGACGATCTACCGCGAGCTCGAGAAGCACGACCGGCAGAATCAGAACTTTCTGGTCGTCGGCCCGTGGCGGCACGGCGGATGGGGCGGCGGTTCCGGCCAGAAACTTGGCAAGATCGACTTCGGCTCGCCGACCGGTGAGTACTTCCGCATGCACATTCAGGCGCCCTTCTTCGCCTATTACCTGAAGAGCAAGGGCACGCTGTCCCAGCCCGAAGCGACGGTGTTCGAGTCCGGCAGCAACAAGTGGCGCACCTTCGACTCGTGGCCGCCGAAAAGCGCGGCGAGGAAGTCACTCTATTTTCATGCTGGCGGAAAGCTCTCGTTCGATCCGCCGACCGTGGCCGAGGCGAGTTCCAACGACAGCTACGTCAGCGATCCGGCGAATCCCGTCCCCTATCGGCCGCGTCCCATCGAGCCGACGTACTATCCCAAAGGGTCGGGCTGGTACACCTGGCTCCTCGAGGATCAGCGCTTCGTGCAGCGCCGTCCCGACGTGTTGAGCTGGGAGACAGCGCCGCTCGCCGACGATGTCGTCGTCGCCGGCGATATCACCGCGCGATTGTTCGCGAGCACCACCGGCCGCGACGCCGACTGGATCGTCAAGCTGATCGACGTCTATCCGGAGAAGAACGACGCTGACTTCAAGCTCGGGGGATATGAGCTCATGATCGCCAACGACGTCTTCCGCGGCCGCTTCTGGAAATCATTCGCGAACCCAGTGGCGCTCGTGCCTAACGCGGTGACGCCGTTCACGATCGACCTTCACACGCAGAGCTACCGGTTCCAGAAGGGGCACCGGATCATGGTGCAGGTGCAGAGTACCTGGTTCCCGATCATCGACCGCAATCCGCAGACCTGGGTCCCGAACATCTTTCTGGCGAAGGAGTCAGACTTCAAGGCGCAGACGCATCGGATCTGGCGAACGCCTGCGCAGTCGTCGCGCGTGGAGATCCAGACTGTCGCGCAGTGACGATGGTTGAGATGCGTCGCGGCTGAGCGGCCGCCAATGCCCGACCCTGCCAGGCTGCGACGATGATGAAGTCGAAATACCCGGCCAGCTCCTTGAGCTGCGCGCGGTCGCGCGGTACGCAGCAACGTCAATCTCGATCTCGTCCCGTGCGACGTTCGCGCGGTAAGTGCCGTGCAGCCGGTCCCAGAGCGTCAGCCCACTCGACCAGTTGGAGCTCTGCTCTTCCTGCACGATGGAGTGGTGGATGCCGTGAAGCCGCGGCGTCACGACGACGGCGGCGAGCCGCCGCTCAACGGCGAGCGGCAATCGCACGGTTCGAATCGTGAAAAAGCACCGAGAACATCGTGACGCGCTGCCATACCGCCGACAGGACCGTCCTCCAGCCGCTCTCGAACTGGCGCCTGCGCGCTATTTGGCGGCGGTGCCGGTCGCCGGTGCGACGGTCAGCGTCCCCGTCATGCCTAACGCCTCGTGCGGATCGCAGACAAAGGTATACCTGCCGACCGCGAATCGCGCGTCGAGGACAACGTTGTAGACCTGCCCCTTGGCGGTCAGGTATGGGCCGACCGTCGACGAGCCAAGCTTTGCACCGGAGGGATGCGTCTTGAAGTGGACGTTGTGCGGGACGCCGGCGCTCTCCACGAAGCGCAGCGTATCCCCCCGTTGCGCGGTGACGGTCGACGGCGCGAACCCGTAGCTGCCGGCCCTCGTCACGAGCTCGATGACGATGACGTGCGCCGCGCGGGGCTTGGCGCTCTGTGCCGACGACACTCCGGCCGTGGCGAGCAGGGCGGCGAGTGACGCAGCGGCAAACTGTGACGTGCGGATCATTGATGTCTCCGTGGCGAGTGGCGTTCGTCGGTGGCACGATCGGCGGTCGCCACCGTGCATTCGAAGAGTACCGCCGCGTAGCGCTGGACCGCGTCGGGGATTGCCTGCACCTCTGGCGGCGAATCCCTATCCTGCCCGGTGTTTTCCCCTACACGCCCGCCCTCTCCCGTCCGTACAGCGTGTCGTTGTCCGCTGCTCTTCTTGCTTCTGCCGGGCCGACTCGTCACGCTCTGCTGCGTCATGGCAACGCGCGATTCGCGTGACCCGTTTGGTGCCCTGTTTGACCCGATATTTCTCGGCATGTTGTCGTTCGAAGTCCGGCACCGATGCTCGGTTCTCCTATGAAAGCCGTCAAATTGCCGTGAGTGATCTCTCCCTAACGTCCCATTGGGTCCAGGGGGTCGCGGGTTCAAATCCCGCCGTCCCGATCGATGTTAAAGGACTT
This sequence comes from Gemmatimonadaceae bacterium, assembly GCA_031360575.1. Classification (GTDB taxonomy): domain Bacteria; phylum Gemmatimonadota; class Gemmatimonadetes; order Gemmatimonadales; family Gemmatimonadaceae; genus JABFXC01. The sequence continues at coordinate 122,521 of JANMBU010000006.1, read as the reverse complement.
ACGTAACGGGTCAAACGTACATCACCCGCTTGATTACCCGTTTACCGCCTGGGTAATGTGAAATTCGTGCGCCTAACGCTCCTCGGCCATCACGGCGAGGAGCGTTTGCATGGCTGGCGGCTGGTAGCACGTGAGCAGCGTTTCGGTGACTTTCCAGCCACCGGCAGACAGGCGGTCCGCGATCTACGAGGGCGAGACCTCGAAGCAGCATCGCGCGCGATCATAACGATCGCAGCATTTCGTCACTCGCTCGCCCACAAATTCGCTGAGCAGACTCTCGAGCGCGTTGCATGCCTCGGGATGATCCGCCGTCGCGGCGGCGAGCGGGCAGCCGTGGCTGCGAATCAGGAAGTGACCGGGGTGCTCCTCCTCGACCTCGGTCAGGCCGCCAAGCTCGTTGAGCAGCGCGCTCGCGGCCCGGGTGCGTTCGCCGAGCGTTCCGCGCGGCAGGGTGCGACCGGCTATCGTCTGGCGACCCACCTCGCGCATGATCCCGTCGAACTCCGCGCCCGACATGCGCTGGTCGAGAACGTGGAGGAGTTGCGTCAGAATCGGGATGTAGGCGCGTGAGAAGAGCAGCTCCGCGTCGGCGGTCACGGCGAACAACCGTGCCGGCTTGCTCGGCCCTCGCTGCAACCCGCGCTGCTCGACGACACCCTCATGCTGCAGCGTGGCGACGTGGGCGCGGATGGCCGTGCGCGTCAGATCGAGCGCCTGGGCGAGCGCGTCGATCGTCATCGGCGTCCGTCGGAGCAGCTCGACGATGCGGCCCGACGTGCCCTGCGTGAGCCGGCGGCGATTCAACTTTCTCACTGATCCACCTCGTCCGGGAGTCCACGGCGCGCAAGCAATCCCATCCGAAGAATATACGCCTTGCAAATTCGGCTAATATATCTTACTTATCTGTTGCTGCTGTCTCATTCGGCGCGCGACAGGCGCGGCGGCATGGCAACGTGGCAAAGAGAGCGAACCGGTCACCACAGAAGGAGGGCTCCATGTTCCTATCCGGACAGCGCGCACGTTCATCCCGAGACTCGAGCCCCATAGCCGCGCACGCATGGAGAAGCTCCAGGCTCGCCGCCGCCGCATTGACGATTGCGACTGGGTGCGTGTCGAGCCGAGCTCCGGAGACGCCGGCGCAACAGACTCCCACGGGCGCCGGCGCGGCGACGGACGACATGTCCCCGGCCACGTTGACGGCCGGCCAGCAGGTGTTCCGCTTCGACACCTTCGGCGACGAACAGTTCTGGACCGACACGTTGCACCTCGAGCGCGTCGTCCAGCAAGCCGTCGATCCGACGACCGCGCTCTCGGTCGGGCTCAAGGTGGACATGGATGCACTCCCGCCAGAGGTCGTGCAGGCGATCCAGCAGGGGAAGGTCGATCTCAAGAGTCCCGCGACGACGGTCACCCTCCTCAAGCTGAACGCCGTGGTCGGGCTGCAGGCGACGTTAGGCACCGCCAATGGCAAGGACACAGTCACCCGCCTGGGCGTCACCTGCGCGCTCTGCCACTCGACAGTCGACGACGCGTTCGCCAAGGGTATCGGGCATCGGAAGGACGGCTGGCCCAACCGCGATCTCAACGTCGGCGCGATCATCGCGCTCTCGCCGGCCGTCACGCCGGCGAAGAAGGCGGTCTACAGCTCGTGGGGTCCTGGCAAGTACGATCCACGGTTCAACATCGACGGCAAGAACACGCCACTTGTGTTGCCGCCCGCCTACGGGCTCTCCCAAGTGCAAAACGAGACCTACACGGCGGAGGGCCCGATCTCGTACTGGAACGCCTACGTCGCCGTGACGCAGATGCACGGGCACGGAAACTTCTCCGATTCGCGTCTCGGCATCCACATCGTCCAGGCGCCGGACATGGTCGGACCGAAGCTCGCCTCGCTGCGCGCCTACCAGCACAGCATGCAGGCGCCGGCGCCGCCGGCGAGGAGCTTCGACATCGCCGCCGCGGAGCGCGGACGCTCGACCTTCAACGGAACGTGCGCGAGCTGTCACGTCGGCGCGACAGGCACCGACAACAATGGCGGAACGCTGCACGCGCCCGCCGAGACCGGAATGGACGCGGCATACGCCAGTCGGACGGCGAACAAGGCGTACCGAACGACGCCCCTCCGCGCGCTGTGGCAGCATGCGCCGTATTTCCACGACGGAAGTGCGGCGACGCTGGCCGACGTGGTGGCGCATTACAACCAGGTGCGCCATCTTGGCCTGTCCGACACACAGCGGCACGATCTCGTCGAGTATCTGAAGTCGCTTTGAGGTAAGCCGACGACGTGAGCGACCAAGCGGCCGCGCCGACAGGACCGGATCTGGCGCGCGGCATTCCGGCCGCATCGTTAGGCGACGGTGCGATGGTGGCAGGCCACGTCGGCGACGACGCGGTGCTCCTCGCGCGCGTGGGCGGGGAATTCTTCGCCGTCGGCGCGACGTGTTCCCATTACGGTGGCCCGCTCGCCGCGGGGATGCTCGTCGGCGAGAGCGTCCGCTGTCCGTGGCACCACGCCTGTTTCAGCCTGCGCACGGGCGCGGTCGAGCGGCCGCCTGCCCTGCGTCCGATCGCCTGCTGGAAAACGATCCGGCGCGGCGATCTGATCGTCGTGACGGGCAAGGTCGACATGCCGGATACCGAGCTTGGCGCGATTGCGACGCCCGGCGCGCGGCGACGCGTCGCGAAGCAACCGGAATCCGTGGTGATCATCGGCGCCGGAGCGGCGGGCAGCAGCGCCGCCGACACGCTCCGGCGCGAAGGCTACGCGGGTCCAATCACCATGCTCGACGGCGATGCCGATGCGCCGTACGACCGGCCGAACCTGTCCAAGGACTATCTCGCCGGGAACGCGCCGGAGGAATGGATTCCGCTCCGGCCGCCCGCGTACTATCGCGATCATGGCATCGATCTGCGGCGCGGTATGCGAGCGGCCGCGATCGAGCCCGGTGCACGTCGCGTGGTACTCAGCGACGGCCGTCACCTGCCTTACGGCGCCCTCCTCGTCGCGACGGGGGCTCAGCCGGCGCGCTTGCCGGCGTCGCTGACGGAGAAACGTACCGTCCTCTATCTCCGCACTCTCGCCGACAGCCGGGCGATCATCGCGGCCGCTCAGCAGGCCCGGTCCGCGGTCGTGATCGGCGCGAGCTTCATCGGCCTCGAGGTCGCCGCCTCACTCCGTGCGCGAGGACTCGACGTGCATGTGGTCGCGCCCGAGCAGCGTCCGCTCGAGCGCGTGCTTGGGCCCCAGTTCGGGGACTTCATCCGGGGCGTGCACGAGGAGCATGGCGTGCACTTCCATCTCGGTCACTCGGCACGCGCGATCGACGAGCGATCCGTGACGCTCGACAACGGCGAGCGACTCGCCAGCGATCTCGTGATCGCTGGCGTCGGCGTGCGGCTGAACGTGGAGCTGGCCGCGGCCGCGGGATTGGCGGACGAAAAGGGTGTCAACGTCAGTGAATACCTGGAGACGAATGCGCCCGGAGTGTACGCCGCCGGCGACCTCGCGTTCTGGCCCGATCCGCACAGCGGTGCGCGGATTCACGTGGAGCACTGGGTCGTCGCCCAGCGGCAGGGGCAGACAGCGGCGCGGAACATTCTTGGCGCGGCGGAGCGATTCGATGTGGCGCCGTTCTTCTGGAGCGCCCATTACGACGTGCAGATTTCGTACGTGGGCCACGCCGAAAAATGGGACCGGATCGACTTCTCCGGCGGGCTTGCCGACAAGGATTGTTCCGCCGCCTACCGGCTCGGCGACGCCACGCTTGCGGTCGCGACGGTCGGGCGCGACCGGGCGAGCCTCGAGTCGGAGCTGGCGATGGAAATGGACGTTGTACCGCACGCAGCCTGACGACCGCTCTGCCTAACGCGCGCTCCAACAGCTCGGGCCTCTTCCACAGGGCGATCGGCTCGATGCCGACGAGGGCCGCAGGGACCGGCTTCGTGATGCACCTCATGATCTCGGGGTTGATCGCGCTCGTCTATGCATGGGGCTTCGAGCACGTCACCCACCGCGCAACCGCCGGGATCGGCGTCGGGTTCTCGCTGATCCACTCGGTGATCGCAGGGTTGTTCATGGGAATGGTGCCGGCGATGCATCCGCTCATCCAGTCGGGACAGATGCCAGCGCCCGGCTACTTCATGGCGAACAAGGGCGGGATGTACATCATCGCGCTGTTCGTGATGCATGCAGTGTACGGCGCGATCGTCGGCGCGATGTACGGACCCGTACTCAATCCACGCACCGTGGACGGCACTCGCCCCGTGACCGACCGGCCCGGCTACGGGAGCCCGACGGTGTGAAGCCGGCACTCGTCTTCGATCTCAACGAGACGCTGCTCGACATGTCGGCGCTCGATCCGGCTTTTCGGAAGATCGTCGATCCGAAATCCGCGTCCGAGCGCCGGCAGCAGTGGTTCCAACAGGTGCTCGAGCTCTTTCTTACCGCAACGGTCGTCGGCGAGTATCGCAGCTTCGACAAGCTCACCGACGATGCGCTACGGATGCTGATGGCGAAAGGCGGGCGCGACGCCAGCGATGAGCATCGTGCGACGCTCAAGGAGGCGCTCGGCGCGATACCTCCGTACGCGGATGTGCGACCCGGACTTGCCCGCCTTCGCGATGCAGGGTTCACGATCGCGACGCTGACCAACTCGACCGAGAAGGCGGCACGCGCGCTGATCGAACATGGCGGGCTCACCGAGCTGTTCGACCGGATCCTCTCGGCAGACACGATCGGTTGCTACAAGCCGGCAGCGGAGGCCTATGAATACGCCGCGACCGAGTTGGGAGTCGCACTCGCTGACATCCAGCTCGTCGCCGCACATTCCTGGGATATCGCCGGCGCGCACGCAGCCGGCTGCCGGACGGCATTCATCGCGCGCGCGGGAAAGGTGATGAGCCCCGGTGCTCCGAAGCCCGATCTGCAGGCGAGCGACGTCACCAAGCTCGCCGAACAACTCGCACCTGAAGCGCCGAAGCGGGGAGCGCACCCCGAGGTACGAGCGTGACGATCAGCAGTCGGAGGCGCCGGTGAAATGAACGATTCCCATTTTGATTTTATCGTTGTCGGTGCCGGCAGGGCGGTGGACCACTCGCCGGCGCTGCGGCCCGCGCCGGGCGCCGGACCGCGCTCGTCGAGCGTGTTCACGTCGGGGGGACGTGTGGCGTCGAGCTGATTCGTCGGTACGCCCGGTTCACTGCCGCGCACGTGCTCGACGTGAACCTCGTCATCGGGGGAGCGCGATTGATCACCGCCGACACGATCGTCCTCAACCCCGCGCTCCGGGCGGACATTCCGCCGATCCCGGGCCTCGACCGGTCGAACTACCTGACCTCGACGTCGATCATGGAGCTGCGCGAGCTGCCGGAGAAGCTGATCGTCCTCGGCGGCGGCGCTGGTCGCGCTCTGGCTCTATGCGCTCTACCCGATTGCCCGTGCGACCTACAGTGGAGTACGCGATGCCGATCCCGACGCCGTCGCGGCCGCCGAGGCGTTAGGCATGACGCCGCGGCAACGGCTGCTGCAGGTGCGGCTGCCGCTGGCGGCTCCGGTGATCATGGGCGGGTGAGGACTGCGGCGGTCATCACCGTCGGCGCGGCGACGCTGGCGGCGTTCATCGGTGCCGGCGGCCTCGGCGATCCGATCGTCGCCGGGCTCGCACTCGCCGATACGCGGATGATCCTCCCCGGGGCGCTGCCGGCGGCGTTGCTCGCGGTCGTGCTCGACGCACTCCTCGGCGGGGTCGAGCGGGCCGTGCGACCAGCGAACCTGCGCCGGCATCCGGCGGGGTGACGCGACGCGCTGGGTGTCAGGGAAGGGCGCGTCGCTCGCCGCGGCGGGACCGCGGGTGGTGAGAGTCTTGCACCTCGCGGTTCACCAGAATTTTCCCACAGGAGTACACGACCATGAGCTCGAACAGTACCAAGGACAGACCGAAATCAGCGGGGCGCGCGAGCCCGGCGCTGGCCACCCCTTCCGACCTCAAGGGCACCGCGTCGAAGGACATCGCCGCCGCGCTCAACCTCGTGCTCGCCGACGTCTTCGCTCTCTACCTCAAGACGAAGAACTTTCACTGGCACATGAGCGGCCCGCACTTCCGCGATTATCACCTCCTCCTCGACGAGCAGGCGGATCAATTGTTCGCGATGACCGATCCGCTCGCGGAGCGCGTGCGCAAGGTCGGGGGCACCACGATGCGCTCCATCGGGCAGATTGCCCGGACGCAGCGCGTCAAAGACAACGATGCGTCGTACGTCGAGCCCTCCGACATGCTCGCCGAGCTCGCCGAGGACAACAAGAATCTCGCGGCCCACATGCGGGAGGCGCACGACGTCTGCGACGCGCATGAGGACATCGCCAGCGCGAGCCTGATCGAGGTATGGGTGGACGAGGCGGAGCGCCGGACCTGGTTCCTGTTCGAGTCGAATCGGCACGGCGACTCGAGCGGTCACTGATCAGTCGCGTGGCTTCGCCAGCATAGAGTCATTGAAACGCGCGCGAACACCTGCAAGTTGAACCCATAACAGTGTACCCGCACCATTTGTTTGTACCGGCATCGAGTTTGCTTTGTACGGGGGCAGCGGCTGCTGTGAGCCGCACCACTTATTGGAGGAAGACATGGCTGACGATCTCACCAGAAAGGGCATCGACCACTCCGCAGAGGGGAAGGCCGACAACGTCAAGGGCAAGATCAAGGATGCGGTCGGCGGACTGACCGGCGACTCCTCTCTCCAGGCCGAAGGAAAGGTGGATCAGCTCAAGGGGAAGGTGAAGGACGCGTTCGGCAAGGCTGAGCGTAAGCTCGACCGCAATACCTGATCGGCACGCGTTGACTCGCTCGGGACGAACGAGCGAGTTGAGAGAAGGCGGGGGCCGGATTACCGGTCCCCGCTTTTTTTTGATACGGAGGGCGCTTTCGCCTAACGTCCGATTTCGTGCTCGACCGCGTGCCACGCCGCAGGACGCGCGGCTAGCGTAGCATCCGCGCTCTGGGTACCGGCTGCCGCCCTGCGGGAGGAAGCTCGCGACGCGGTCCGCAACATAGCTTCACAGGATCATGCTGAGCAGGAGGAGAAAATGACTGTCGATGAGATGGCGATCGTTCGTGAGCTGACCGGTGACGAGGCGCAGGCACTGCTTGCCCGGAACCATGTCGGCCGCATTGCATTCGTGCTTCGCGACCGGGTGCAGCTCGAACCGATCCATTACGTCTACGATGCCCCGTGGATCTTTGGTCGTACGAGCGCCGATGCACAGTTGCTCAGCGTGGCACCCGCCGAGTGGTGTGCGTTCGAGGCGGACGAAGTGCATGGGATGTTCGACTGGGAAAGCGTCGTCGTGAAGGGACCGTTCTACCAAAACTCGCCGCTGGCTGCGTGGGACTATGCGCGGGCCGTCACCGCGCTGCGCCAGATGCTTCCGAGCGCGCTGAGGCACAGCGATCCGACGCCTGCCCGAGACTACGTGTTCGGTGTGCACGCTACCGAAATCACCGGCCGTCGCTCGATTGGCAGCGGCACGACGGCGGGATAGGCGACCGACCCCGATCGCGACCGACGCCCGTCGCCGGCGGGGAACTCCAGCGGCGATTCACGGACGAGACTCCGCTCATCCGCCTAACGCTTCCTTTCACGGAGTATCTCTCATCGCATCCGGTCCCGGGCTCGTCTCGTCGCTGGCAGCGTGCATTTTGATCGGCGGCTGCCTCGCGCCGCTCGCTCCGCGACCGCACAGCGCCGCCCAACCTGAGCTCGATCCGGTCGCCTTCTTTACCGGCCCGACGCGAGGTGAGGGCACGCTCAACCGTCGATCCACGGCGGGGCGCCAGCTCACCGTCGATGGCGTGGGCCGCTTGCTTGCCGACAGCGCGCTGCAGCTCGACCAGACGATCATGTTTCACGACGGGAGCGTCGAGACGCGACGGTGGCTGCTCCGCCGCCGCGGCAGCAACGGCTACACGGCCACGCTGAGCGATGCATCGGGCGCGGTCAGCACCGACGTCGCCGGAAACCTGCTGCACCTCCGCTACAAGATCCGCTGGCCGCGGGTGTACATGGAACAGTGGCTGTACCTCGACCCCGATGGCCGCACGCTGCTCAACTACGCCGAGGTCTCAGTACTCGGCATCGCGTGGCTACGCCTCTCCGAGCGCATCACGCGGCCTGACCCCGTCGATCAACGGCCAATCGCCCGCCCGGCAGCGCGTTAGGCGTCCTCCCACCCCTTCGCCCGCCCGAGCGCCCGTTCCCACCCGCTGGCCACCCGCTTCCGCTCCGCCGGCTTCATCTTCGGCGTGAACCGCTTGTCCGCCTGCCACTGCCGCGCGATGTCCGCCTGGTTTTTCCAGTAGCCAACGGCGAGACCGGCCAGATACGCCGCGCCTAACGCGGTGGTCTCCGACACCCGTGGCCGCACCACGGGAACGCCAAGCAGGTCGGCCTGCAGCTGCATCAACAGGTTGTTCGCGCTCGCGCCCCCGTCCACGCGCAGCTCCTTGAGCTTGATCTTCGCGTCGGCTTCCATCGCCTTGAGTACGTCCATCACCTGGAGGGCGATGCTCTCGAGCGCCGCGCGCGCGATGTGCGCCTTGGTCGTGCCACGCGTCAGGCCGACGATAGTCCCCCGGGCATACTGGTCCCAGTGCGGCGCGCCAAGCCCGGCGAACGCCGGGACAAAGTAGACACCGTCGGTGTGCGGCACGCTCGCCGCGAGCGCTTCAACGTCAGGCGCGGCTCGTATGATCTCGAGACCGTCGCGGAGCCACTGCACGACCGCGCCGGCGATGAAGATGCTCCCCTCGAGGGCGTACTCGGTGCGCGAGCCGATGCGCCAGGCGACGGTCGTCAACAGGTTGTTCTTCGACGCGATCGGCTTCGTACCAGTGTTCATGAGCATGAAGCAGCCGGTCCCGTAGGTGTTCTTCACCATCCCCGGCTTCGTGCAGACCTGCCCGAACAGCGCCGCCTGCTGGTCGCCGGCGATGCCCGCGATCGGAATCGATCCGCCGAGCAGCGTCGTCGTCCCATAGACCTCACTCGATGAGCGCACCTCGGGGAGCATCGAACGCGGCACGCCGAAGATCTTCAGCAGCTCGTCGTCCCAGTCGCCCTTCGCAATGTTGTAGAGCATCGTGCGCGACGCGTTGGTCGCGTCGGTCACGTGGACCTTTCCCGCCGTTAGGTTCCAGACCAGCCACGAATCGACCGTGCCGAACGCGAGCTCGTTGCGCGCGGCGCGCGCCCGCGCACCGGGCACGTTCTGCAGGATCCATTGCACCTTGGTCGCCGAGAAATACGCGTCGATCACGAGACCAGTCTTGCGCCGGATGACGCGATCGAGCTTTCGCGCCTTGAGGCGGTCACAGGCGCGCGCCGTCCGCCGGTCCTGCCAGACGATCGCGTTGCAGATCGGCTGCCCGGTCGCGCGGTCCCAGACGACCGTCGTCTCGCGCTGGTTCGTGATCCCGATCGCCGCGACGTCCCTCGCGGCGATGCTCGCCTTCTGCAGCGCCTCGGCCGCGACCCCGAGCTGCGTGGACCAGATGTCGCGCGGGTCGTGTTCCACCCAGCCGGGCTTCGGGAAGATCTGCGGAAACTCCTTCTGGGCGACCGCGACGATTGCGCCGGCCTGGTCGAAGACGATTGCCCGCGAGCTGGTCGTACCCTGGTCGAGCGCGAGGATGTATTTCATGGGAGAGAGTGCCGGTCGTTAGGCATTCCACAACGCGCGGTAGCAGACGGCACCGAGCACGCCGCCGAGGACGGGACCGAGGACCGGGATCCACGCGTATCCCCAGTCGGACCCGCGCTTGCCAGGAATCGGCAGCACGGCGTGGGCGATGCGTGGACCGAGGTCGCGCGCCGGGTTGATTGCGTATCCTGTCTGTCCGCCAAGCGAGAGCCCGATTCCCCAGACGATCACGCCGACGAGGAGCGGGCCGAAGCCCTTCGCGAGATCGGAGCCCGGCAGCAGGTTGGCCGGCGACAGCACCGCGAGGAGCCCGAGCACGAGCATGAACGTCCCGACCATCTCGGAAACGATGTTGGTGCTACGGTTCCGGATCGCCGGTCCCGTGCAGAAGGCGGCGAGCTTCGCGTCAGGGTTCGCGGTCACCCCCCAGTGCGGCAGGTAGGTGAGCCAGACAATCACGCCACCGAGGAAGCCGCCAACGATCTGCGCCGCGACGTAACCCGGAACGCTCGCCCACGGGAATTTTCCGATCACCGCCAGCGCGATCGTCACCGCCGGGTTGAGGTGCGCGCCACTGATGCTGCCAACGCTGTAGACGGCGATCGTCACGCCTAACGCCCAGCCGGTCGTGATGACCAGCCAGCCCGAGCTGTTGCCCTTGGTCCGGTCGAGGACGACGTTGGCGACGACGCCATCGCCGAACACGATCAGGATCATCGTGCCGACGACTTCCGCGAGCAGTGGGGACATGGTCGTTTCTCGCTATCGCTTCGCGCCAGGAATCAGGTCGAGCCCCGTGGGAGGTGACGCAACGTTACCGGGCGCACGGGGCGTCCGATAGGGCGAAGAGCCGCCGCCGGCTGCAGCTGCACAGGCGCGTTGGGGTCAGCGCGTTGCATCCGCGCATCTCCCCGGCTTCTACTGGCGCCGTTAGCGCGCCGACGCGATACTTGCGCGTGCTCTCGCCGGTCCTCCCCAACGCACGGAGTATCACGATGCAAAGAGGTGCCACACTCGGGCTGTTGATCGCCACCCTTGCTGCCTGCTCGGATTCGCCGCAGCCGTTGTCCCCGCGCGCCGCCCCCGCCGCTTCCCTCGCCGTCTCCGCGAAGGGAAGTGAGCCGATCCTCAACAGCTACATCGTCGTCTACAAGGACGTCGTTCAGGACGTTGATGGGGAGTCCCGCGACCTCGCCGCCAGGCACGGTGGCAAGGTCAAACACACTTACAAGTACGCCCTCAAGGGAATGGCAGTCGAGATGTCGGCGGCACAGGCCGCGGCCCTCGCCAGCGATCCGCGCGTCTCGTACGTCGAGCAGGACCAGGTGATGTCCATTTCGACGGTGCAGAGCAACGCCACGTGGGGGATCGATCGGATCGACCAGCGCGCGCTGCCACTCAGCGGGACGTACACCTACAACGCTGACGGCACAGGTGTGACGGTGTATATCATCGATACCGGGATCAACTTCACGCATGCCGAATACTCGGGACGCGCAACCACTGGCGTCGATGAGATTACTGCGGGCGGTACTGCAGCTGACTGCAACGGGCACGGGTCCCATGTGTCGGGCACAGTCGGGGGGACGACCTACGGTGTCGCGAAGAAGGTCAAGCTCGTCGCGGTCCGCGTCCTCGATTGCAACGGGTCGGGATCCACCTCCGGAGTCATCGCCGGCATCGACTGGGTCACCGGGAACCGCGTGCTCCCCGCGGCGGCGAACATGAGCTTGGGCGGCGGATTTTCCGCGACGCTCAACTCGGCAGTGGATCGGTCGACGGCCGCCGGCGTGACGTACGCTATCGCGGCAGGCAACAGTACGGCCGATGCCTGCAACTCGTCGCCGGCCAGCGCGTCGACGTCGATCACGGTCGGTGCGACCGACATCAACGACGCATTCGCCTCCTTCTCCAACTACGGCAGCTGCGTGCACATCAATGGTCCCGGCGTGAACATCACCTCCGCCTGGATCGGCAGCAACACCGCGACGAACACCATCAGCGGGACGTCGATGGCGACGCCGCACGTCGCTGGCACGGCGGCGCTGTACCTTCAGGTGAACCCGGCGGCCACTGCGTCGCAGGTCCGGTCGGCGCTGACAAGCAACGCCACGCCTAACGTCATCAGTGGCGTGCCTGCAGGGACGCCGAACCTGCTGCTCTACAGCGGGTTCATCGCCACTGGCCCACAACCGCCGGTTGCGAACTTCACCTACAGCTGCTCGCTCCTCGCCTGCTCGTTCGACGCGAGTTCGTCGACGGCACTGGCGACCGCGACCTACAGCTGGACCTTCGGCGATGCAACGAGCGGATCGGGAAAGACGACCAGTCACAGCTATGCTGCGTCCGGATCGTACGCGGTCGCGCTGACGGTCACCGATGCCAACGGCACCAGCACGAAGACCCAGACGGTGACGGTGTCGAACACACCGGCCGCGCCGGTCGCGAACTTCACCTACACCTGCGCGGGATTCTCCTGCTCGTTCGATGCGAGCAGCACGACTGGCGCGACTTCGTACAGCTGGGCTTTCGGGGATGGGACGACCGGCAGCGGCGTGACAACTTCGCACTCGTTTGCGGCCCGAAAGACCTACACGGTAACGCTCACTGCCACCGGTGCCGGCGGTTCGTCTGCGGTGTCGAAGTCGATCGTGTGCAACAAGCGCAGCTGTTCATAGCGAACGTAGCGGTCCTCGGTGGGAACGAAGGAGCCGGCGCGTACGCGCCGGCTCCGTGTTTTTCGAAATCCATCGGCGCGAGATGCGAGCGGCGGAGTGAATGTCGGAGCGTTCACCCGGGCGGTGTTCGGTAAGTGGAAGCGAACGGGACGTCCCCATCGTGAAGAGAACGACGCGCCGAAACTGCCTGTTGTCGCGTCGCGTACGGTGCCGGTCTGACTGCAATCAATGCGGGCCTGACCAGTGCTTGCCTCGGGTCAGTACTCACTCGGGAGCGCGACGTCATGAGTGCACGATCGAAGGGCTTCTGGGTGGCCGCGGTCATCTTCGCCGCGGTCAACCTCGCCGGTGCGGTACTGGCCGCGTGGGAGGGAGAGGCACTCCACGCCGCGCTGCACGTCGCGTTGGCCTGCCTCGGTGCGTACGGCGTGCAGCGGCTCGCGCCACCCGGGGCGCGCCGCCTCTGGCCATGGCGTCAGTCGGCCATCGCCGCGGCGTCCCCCGAACTCACCAACCGCCTGACGAACCTCGAGGAATCCGTCGATGCCGTCGCCATCGAGGTCGAGCGGATCGGTGAAGGCCAGCGTTTCATGACGCGGATCTTCACCGAGCCCGAAACACCACCCCCCGCCGGCGAAGGCAAGGCGCCGCCGCCGGTGACCAACGGCCCCGACGCGCCGCCCCGCCGCCGGCCGCCTGCCTAACGCTGAGCGGCCGCCACCGGCATCCGCTCGCTCGCCGCGGGGAAGGGCGGTGCCGGGTAGATGCCGATCTTGGCTGGGGTGTACTCACTTGCCCAGAAGTCGTCCGGCCCTTCGCTGTCCTCGACCCGGTTGTGCACCGGCTTCACGCCCTGCTTGAGATACGCGGCGATCGCCCAGAGGTCATCGTCGGACATGTGCCGCCACGCTGGCCAGGGCATCGGTGCAGCGAGGTAGCGCGGATGCACCGGGAAGTTGCCGATACCGGGCGTGGTCGAGGTGATCTCGACGTCGGGCGTTTCGCCGGGGCGGAGACCGTAGCGGAGCGCATTGAAAATCTGTCGGTCGGTGAAGCGGCCGAGGCCCGTGGTATTGTCGGGGGTCAGGTTGCGAGGCCGCGTGTGATAGCAGGGCTTGGCCGCCGGATCGACCCGGCACGGTCCGATGAGGAATCCCGGGTTGGGAGGAGTCAAGCCGACCAACCAGTCCTTCGCTGAAGGGTCGGTGCCGTTATGACAACCCGCGCAGTCGTGTGAAATGACGAGAAACCGGCCGCGCAACACCTTCTCATTCGGCGAGACGCGCTCCTCGCCGCCGGCCGCAGCATGCAGCGACCTGATGGCCCGCGCGCCACCGATCGTGCCTAACGCGAGTACTCCCACGGTCACTCCAGCCACCACCGATGCTGTGTTCGACCATCGAGTCATGTCGGCCTCTCTATTTGAGTAGGAGTACGCCCATCATCCCCATATCCTCGTGATCGAGGACGTGACAGTGGAACATCCACCGCCCGGGGAAGTCGTCGAAGCGGACGACAATGCGCACCGTCTGATGCTTGGGGACGTTGACGGTGTCCTTCCAGCTGCGGTAAGTCGTTGGTACGCCATCGTGATCGAGCACCTGGAACTGGAACCCGTGCAGGTGGAACGGGTGATCCATGCCGACGACGTTCTCGACTTCCCAGATTTCCGTCGTCCAGAGATGTGCCGTGATGTCGGCTCGGCTCATGTCCATCGCCCGGCCGTTGATCAGCCCCTGGCTGAGGACGATCACTCGCGTCGCCGCCACCTGCGTGGTATCGAGCGCGGGGATCACCCGCAGCGTCGACGGCAGCTTGATCGATCGCACCGGCGGATCGCTGCTGTATTTCAGGGCGAGGACGTCGCGCGGGTGATCCCAGTCGGGAGGCCGCGTCTGCGGGACGTAGCGATCGTAAGGCAGTGCCTGCACCGTCACCCGGCTGCCGGGTGTCCCGCTGCCGCGCACCAGCAGTTCGACGCGCTCCGAATTCGCGACGGTGATTTCCTTGACCTCGATCGGTTTCTCGAACAGCCCGCCGTCGTTGCCGACGTGCAGGAAGCTCTGCCCGCCGATCGCCAGCCGATAGACGCGTGCGCCGGACGCGTTGACGACGCGCCAGCGCTGTACTTCGCCGGCGCGAATCGGGATCGTCGGCATGACCTGGCCATTCACGAAGATCACGTTGCCTTCACGCCCGTTCACGCCGTCAACGCCTCCCTCCGGTGAATCCGGATTGGGAAAGTCGAGCGAGCCGTCGGAGCGGAAGCGGTTGTCCGAGAGGATCAGCAGCTTCTCGGGGAGCGACGCCGGGAGCGGATCGTCCGCGGCGCGTACTATGATCGCGCCATACAGGCCCATCGCGACCTGGTACGCCGATCGCATGTCAGGGTGCGGGTGATACCAGTAGGTGCCGGCCGTGCCCTTTCCGAAGGTGAAGACATAGTCGCGGCGATGTCCGGGTTCGACGAGATCGAACGGGCTCCCGTCCGCGTCAGCGGGCAGGTGAACGCCATGCCAGTGCACGGTCGTCGCCTCGGGCAAGTCGTTCTTGAAATGCACGATCACGCGTGCCCCTTCGCGGACGACCAGCGTCGGCCCGGGAATGCTGCCGTTGTAGGCGTAGACGTCGGCCGCCGGCGCTCCCGGCACGAGCGACATGCGCGTCTTGGAGGCGGTGAGCAGCACCTCAACGATGCCGCGCGCCGATGAGATGTTCTCCAGAACGTTAGGCGCGGTCAGCGTATCGCCGGGCGAGCCGGGGGTGACCGTCGTCAGGATCGGAGTCGCCGCATCCTGCGCCTGCAGCGCGGGAGCGCTGGCCAGCCACTGCAGCGCCGAAAGCAGCAGCAGTGCGCCGCGGAACAGGCGGACGAGCCCAACTCCGCGGGCGGTCGGGCGCGCGGGGTCGTGGGTGAGCGAGAACGGACGGTAGCGCGGCATCGCACTCTCCAGTCGACGATCGATGGGCAGTTGGTGTCGGACCATCTCTCGCTCGAAGCGGTCCGAGCGGCGAAGGTACCAGCTTTGGTCGCGCTGTCAAGCTTCGCCCCGATTGACCGCAGGGACCGTAACGAACGCAGGCCTTGCCAACTATATTACTACATAGTAATGTAATGATCACGGCACTCGCGGTCCCGCCCTATCCTTTCCTCATGATCCTTCTCGGCTACATCCTCGCAGCACTGGTCGGGCTCTCGCTCGGGCTCATCGGCGGCGGCGGATCGATCCTCACCGTGCCGATCTTCGTCTACGTCGTCGGGCTCGATCCGAAGCTGGCGATCGCGATCAGCCTCCCCGTGGTCGGCACCGTGAGCCTCGTCGGCGCGATCGGCCACTGGCGCGCCGGAAACGTCGATCTCCGGATGGCGGCGCTGTTCGGGGTGATCGCGATGCTCGGTGCGTACGGCGGTTCGCGACTCGCCGTGTTCTTCACCGGCGCCGCGCAACTTGCACTGCTCGCGGTCGTGATGCTCGCTGCGTCGGCGTCCATGTTCCGGTCGGCTCGCCAAAGCCGGAGAGCGCCGGCGCCGGCCGATGACACCAAAGGTGGCGCGCACCGCATGGCGTTCAGCGCGCTGATCCCGGTCGCGCTTGGCGTCGGATTGCTCACCGGGGTGGCCGGCATCGGCGGTGGATTTCTCGTCGTGCCGGCGCTGGTCGTCCTCGGGCGTGTTGCGATGAAACAGGCGATCGGGACGTCGCTGCTCGTCATCGCGATGAATTCAGCAGCGGGATTTGCCGGCTACGTTGGCCGAATCGACATTCCGTGGGAATTCGTCCTCAGCTTCACTGCGGTCGCCATCGGAGGTATCCTGGTCGGCACGCGGCTCGTGCGCTTCGTATCGGCGGCCGGACTCAAGCAGGCATTCGCCGTGTTCGTGCTGGTGATGGGCGGCTTCATTCTCTACAGAAATCGAGCGGTGTTCCTGCCAGCCCCGGCGCCAATCGTTGCGCCAGCCGGCGGTGCGCGCCAATGACATTACCGGAGCGAAGGATGACAGCAGATTTGCAACAACTGGCCGCCGGGATCGCCAATGCGCGAACGCCGGTCGCCGGGGTCATAACGGCGGGACAGCCCACTGCCGCGCAGCTCGAGCGGCTGGTACGTGGCGGCGTCCGGACGATCGTCGACCTCCGCGCGGCGAGCGAAGCACGCGGATTCGACGAGCCGCCGACGGTCGCGGCGGCCGGCGGCGTCTACCATCACATCCCGGTGACCGGCGGCGTGATGGGCGGCGGAGAGTTCGGCGCGGTGCGGGCGCTGCTCCGCGACGCGGGATCACGGCCGATGCTCGTCCACTGCGCCAGCGCCAACCGCGTCGGTGCGGCCCTCATTCCCTGGCTGGTGCTCGACGAAGGCCGGAGCCGCGACGACGCGCTGCAGGTCGCGCATGGCATCGGTCTGCGCAGCGACGAGCTGGCCCGCGCCGCGTTCGCCTACATCGACAACGAAGCGGCGTCCGCCTAACGGCCGCCGCGCAGTCATCGCATTCTGCTCGAGGACATCAATCGTGCTGCTGAAACGCATCTATGACACCAAGCTCGCCCAGGCGAGCTACCTGATCGGCTGCGCCGCCACCGGCGAAGCGATCGTCGTCGATCCCAACCGCGACATCGACCAGTACCTGCGGGCGGCGGCGGACGAGGGGCTGACGATCGCCTTCGTCACCGAAACGCACATCCATGCCGACTTCGTCTCGGGAAGCCGCGAGCTCGCCGAGCGCACGGGCGCAGAGCTCCTGCTCTCCGACGAGGGCGACGCCGACTGGAAGTACGCGTTCGCCAGCGCTGCCGGCGCGACCCTGCTCCACGATGGCGACAGCTTCATGGTGGGCAACCTGAAATTCGACGTGATGCACACCCCGGGGCACACGCCCGAGCACCTGACGTTCCTCGTCACCGATACGCCGGCCACTGATCGCCCGATGGGCGCAATCACCGGCGACTTCATTTTTGTCGGCGACGTCGGGCGCCCCGACCTGCTCGAGCGGGCGGCCAAGATGCACGGAACAATGGAAGCCAGCGCGCGGACACTCTTCCGCAGCCTGCAACGGTTCAAGCAGCTCCCTGACCACCTGCAGATCTGGCCTGGCCACGGTGCCGGGTCGGCGTGCGGCAAGGCGTTAGGCGCGGTGCCGTCGTCGACCCTCGGCTACGAGCGGTTTGCGAACTGGGGACTGGCGACGACCAGCGAGGACGAGTTCGTGCAGGCAGTCCTCGCCGGCCAGCCGGAGCCGCCGAAATACTTCGCCGAGATGAAGCGCATCAACAAGATGGGGCCGGCGATACTGGGTGGGATCGCGCGTCCGGCTCGGATGCCGGACACGCGGCTTGCCCCGCTGCTGGCCGAGGGTGCGCTCGTCGTCGACATCAGGAGCGCGACCGATTATGCGGTGCGCGCGGCGGCCGGCACGGTCAACATTCCCCTCGACAAGAGCTTCAACACCTGGGCGGGATGGCTCGTGCCGTACGGCCGCGAGTTCTACCTGCTCGTCGACGAATCCTGTGCGCGATGTCTCGATGAGGCGACGCACGACCTGGCGATGATCGGGCTGGATCGGGTGAGCGGCTACTTCGGCGCAACGGCGCTCGATGCCGCTCTCGCGGGCGGCGTCGACGTCGCGGCGGTCCCGCAGATCGACGTCGCCGGACTGGCCAGCCGCCTGGAGCGCGGCGACGTCACGGTGATCGATGTTCGCGGTCGCGCCGAGTGGGAGGCGGGGCACCTGCCTAACGTCAGGAACATCCCCGTCGGTTACCTGGCCGATCGTCTCGGAGACATTCCGAACGATCGGCCGGTGGTGGTTCACTGCCAGGCCGGTGCGCGTTCGGCGATCGCGGCCAGCGTCCTCCGCGCGCATGGCGTGCGGAACGTGATCAACCTCAAAGGCGGGTTCGCTGCATGGGCCGCGGCGGGAAATCCGGTGGTGGCGGAGAGCACCACCGAGGAGGTCACGGCAAGCCGATGACGATTGCCCTTGGCCTTCGCGAGAACGCGCGGCAGTTCGCGCTGCTTGTCCTCGTGAATGCGTTCGTCGGGGCGGTGGTCGGCGTGGAGCGGTCGGTACTCCCGCTGGTGGCGCGCGATCGGTTCGGCATCGCGTCGGCCACGGTGCTCCTCGGCTTCATCGCCGCGTTCGGCAGCGCCAAGGCGGTGGCGAACTACGCGGCGGGTTACCTGGCGGAACGCGCCGGCCGCCGGCGAGTGCTGATCGCCGGGTGGCTGCTGGCGATTCCGGTGCCGATCGTCCTGATCTGGGCGCCGAGCTGGAATTGGGTCGTCGCCGCCAACGTGCTCCTTGGGGCGAGTCAGGGGCTGACCTGGTCGGCGACGGTGATCATGAAGATCGACCTGGTGGGACCGCGACAGCGCGGGCTGGCAATGGGACTGAACGAGGCAGCCGGATACGGCGCCGTTGCGCTGGCGGCGGCCGGGGCCGGGCTGGTGGCTGCGGCCTACGGTCCCGAGCGCGCCCCGTTCCTGATCGCGCTCGGGGCCGCAGCGTGTGGCCTAACGGTCTCGGTCGTCTGGATCCGCGACACGGCTGCCCACGTGCGACTGGAGACGGCCATGCATGCCGCGGCGAGCGGCCCGACTGCGGCCACCGCTCCCGCGGGTTGGCTGCGCCGGCTTCGGTACTTCTCGACGGCGAGCCGGCCGCTGATCGGGTCACACCAGGCGGGATTGGTGAACAACCTGAACGACGGCGTGGCCTGGGCGCTGCTGCCGTTGCTGTTCGCCTCCGGCGGATTGTCGCTGCGGAAGATCGGTCTGCTCGCCGGCCTCTATCCGGCAACGTGGGGCGTGACGCAGATCGCGACCGGTGCACTCTCGGACCGAAGCGCCGCGCGCGGTGGACGTCGCGCGTGGATCGCCGGCGGGATGATGGTGCAGGCGGCGGCACTCGTGCTGTTCGCCGTCGCGCACGGCTTCGGGCCGTGGGCGGCTGCGGCGATCCTTCTCGGATTGGGTACCGCCGCCGTCTATCCGACGCTGCTGGCTGAAGTCGCGGCGGCGGTTGGGCCCGGGGACCGGGCGGTTGCACTCGGAACCTACCGGCTCTGGCGCGACCTGGGTTATGTCGCCGGCGCGCTGGCGGCCGGGGTGCTCGCCGACCGGCTCGGCATCCCGGCCGCGGTGATTGCCGTGGCGGTGGTGACCGGGCTGTCCGGCTTCGGCGCACTCGTGCTGCTTCGTTAGGCAGGAAACTGGCACGCCGGCGGTTGCCTCGACCGATAAGATCAACTATATTACCACACAGCAATGAATATGGATCACCAACTCGACGCCGCCTTCCGTGCGTAAACTCGCGCTGACCCCCGCCGTCCTCGCGCTGATCGCCGAACGCTTCAAGGTGCTCGGCGAGCCGGCCCGGCTCCAGATCCTCGACTGCCTCCGCCGCGGCGAGATGACCGTCGGCGACCTGGTCGAGGCGACCGGGTTCGGGCAGGCCAACGACTCGAAGCACCTCCAGCTCCTGCACACGCTCGGATTCGTCGTCCGGCGGAAGGAGGGACTGTTCGTGCACTACGCGATCGGCGACGAGCGCATCTTCCAGCTTTGCGACATCATGTGCGGGCGCCTCGAATCGGAAGTGAAGTCGCGGCGAAAGCTGCTCGCAGTCTGACCGCGACCAGTCAGTGTCCGCTGACGACGCACCGTTAGGCAGTTGAACGACCACCTCCTGCGCGACTTTATGCAGACACTCACCGCTTCCTGGCCCTGGTACGTCGCTGGCCCGATGATCGGGCTGTTCGTGCCGGCGCTGCTCCTCGCCGGCAACAAGATGTTCGGGATCTCGAGCAACCTGCGCCACGTCTGCGCCGCGGCCCTGCCGGGGCGGGTGGATTTCTTCCGCTACGATTGGCGCGGCGCGGGAGGATGGAACCTCGCCTTCGCGCTTGGCATCGTTGCCGGCGGAGCGATCGCCGGCCACTGGTTGTCGAGCGGCGCGGCTATTGGGCTCGCGCCAGCCGCACACGACAGCCTTGCCGCGCTCGGGATTCACGACTTCAGCGGGTTGGTGCCGCGCGAACTTTTCAGCTGGGCGGCACTCGGGAGCTGGCAGGGGCTGGTGATGATCGTCGGCGGCGGCTTTCTCGTCGGCTTCGGGACCGCGTATGCCGGCGGATGCACATCGGGCCATGCGATCAGCGGACTCGCCGACCTCCAGCTGCCGTCACTCGTCGCTGTGATCGGGTTTTTCGCCGGCGGATTGATCTCGACGTGGGTCATTCTCCCACACCTGCTCGGGAGCTGACCCCATGCGCTCGGCGCGCTCGCTGCTCATCTATCTCGTCCTCGGCGCACTCTTCGGCGTGGTGCTCACGAAGTCCGAGGTCGTCTCCTGGTTCCGCATCCAGGAGATGTTCCGGTTCCAGGCGTTCCACATGTACGGCATCATCGGGTCGGCGGTGATCGTCGCGGCGCTCGGACTGCAATTGATCCGACGACTCGGCGTTCACTCACTTGATGGGAAGCCGATCGTCATCGAGCCGAAGGTCATGGGACGCGGGACGCGATACTGGCTGGGCGGCGCGATCTTCGGACTTGGCTGGGGGCTCGTTGGCGCGTGTCCGGGTCCGCTGTTCGCGCTCCTCGGCAATGGTATCGGGGTCATCGCGGTCGCGCTGCTCAGCGCGATCGCCGGGACGTGGAGCTATGGCGCGCTCCGTACGCGGCTCCCGCACTAGGCAGCGCTGAGTGCGACCCGTCGCGATCTCGCCGCTGCTGCTGCTGATTGCGGTTACGGTCGGCGCGCCGATCGGCTGCACGCCGCTGCCCCGGGTGGGCGTGAAGGCATCGCCCGGCGTGGTCGCCGGTCAGCCGCCGTTGACGTTCACGATCCTTCACACCAACGACGTCCATGGTGACATCCGCGAGTTCATCGTCGACACCGGCGACGCGACCTCGCAGACCGGCGATCCGGGGCGAAGCATGCAGCAGTACGCGCGGCGCGGGGTGATCGGCGGCTTCGCGCGACTGGCAACGGCAGTCGCACAGATCCGGACGGCGCGGGGGGAGGGGAACGTGCTGCTCGTGGACGCTGGCGACACATTCGGCGACCAGCTGCTGGCGAACCTGACTCGCGGCGAGGCCACCATTCGCCTGATGAACGCGCTCGGCTATGACTTCATGGCGTTAGGCAACCATGACTACGAGTACGGGACGGAAAACACGCGCCGGCTGCAGGCGCTGGCCACTTTCCCGATGCGCGCGGCGAACGCCACCGTCCGGGCGACGGGGGCGCCGTTCCTCGGCGACCCGACGCGGGTGATAACGGTCGGCGGCGTGCGGGTCGGATTGCTCGCGCTCACCTATCACAACACCAGCCAAACCGGGAACAGGGAGAACACGCGCGACCTCCAGTTCGAGAGCGGGATCGAGGCGGTGCGGCGCTCCCTGCCCGCACTCCGCGCGCGGGCCGACGTCGTGGTGGTCGTGTCGCACCAGGGCACCGCCGTTGACAGCGTGCTGGCCGCGACCGTGCCGGGAATCGACATCATCGTCGGGGGCCATTCGCACGACCGGATCGAGCCGCCGCGCCGCGTAAGCAGCGCGTGGATCGTCCAGGCGCTCTCCGACGCGTCAGCGTTAGGCGACGTCGTCGTCACGGTCGATCGGGGGCATGTCGCGAGCGTTGCCGGCGTGGTGCACGAGCTGTACGCCACCGACTACGCCGCCGACGGACACATCGCGCGGATGATCGACAGCATGCGAGCCCCGTATCGCGACACGCTCAACGCGGTGATTGCCGCTGCGGCCGATCGGATCGGCCGGCAGTATAAATCGGAGAGTCCAGTCGATGCACTGGCGGCGGAGCTCCTGCGCGACTTTGGCCGGGCCGAGGTCGCGTTCCTGCCAGGGCTCGGATTCGGGGTGACCGTTCAGCCGGGGCCGATCACGCGCGAGATGGTAGTCGGGCTCTTTCCGCATCCGACCAGCGTCGTGCACGAGACACTCACCGGTCGCCAGATTCTCAGCGTGCTCGAACAGAGCGCGACCAACCTGCGGCCGGCCGACGACCTGGATCGGGTCGGCGGACTCGTACAGACGGCGGGGATGCGCTGGACGATCGACCTCAGGCAGCCGTCAGGCAGGCGGATCAGCGCGGTGACCATCGGTGGCGCACCGCTCGACAGCGCGCGCGATTATCGCGTGATGACGAACGGCGGATTGCTGCAGGGCACACATCGGTATGCGGCGTTTGCCGAGGGCACTGATATCCGGCGCGACGCGACCTCATTTGGAGCGATGCTCGAGGCCGGGTTGCGGGCGCGAGGTACCGTCCGCGCGCCGCCGCTCGGCGCGGTCACCCTGATCCGCTGATTGTCGGCGGCTGGCAGCTCACCGTTCTACGACGGAGAACCCACATGCGGGACAGGCAGCGGATCGTCACGAATGCAGCCCCGGAGGCCGTTAGGCAGGCGATCGGCGGGCGACCGACCGGTGCGCTGATGCCTCGCCGGGGCATCGGGCTCGTCGCCGCGTTGATGGTCGCCGCGTGCGGGCGAAGCGGTGATCACGCCGCGGCAACGCCGGGGAGAGACGGGGCACCGGCAAGCGCGTCCGGCGCTGTGGCGGCGACGTCGCTCACGGTGGCGGCCGAGCGCACGGACGGTGCGCCACTCGACTACACGCCGCCGCCCGATTCGCTGATCCCGCGCGACGAACTGGGTGCATCGATCCGTCGCGGCCTGGCGCTGGTCACGCACACCACCGACAGCCTCCCCGCGTACGCGACCGGCAGCGTCCAGTGCGCGAGCTGTCACATCGACGGCGGCCGGCGTCGCGATGCCGCCGGTTTGCTCGGCGTTTACTCGCGTTTCCCGAAGTACATGGATCGCACGGGTGCAGTCATCCCGATCGAAGACCGCATCAACTACTGTTTCACGCGCAGCCTCGCCGGAAACAGAATTCCAACGGACAGTCGCGAGATGCAGGACATCGTCGCCTACCTCGCGTACATCTCGAACGGTGTTCCCGTCGGACGGCATGTGCTCGGCGAGGGAATGCCGAAGATGCCCAAGCTGACGGGCGACAGCGTGCGCGGCGCGCAGATCTTTGCGACGACATGCGCGATGTGTCACGGCGCCGAAGGGCAGGGGAATCCACCGGCGATCCCCGCGCTCTGGGGCCCGAAGTCGTTCAGTATCGGCGCATCGATGGCGCGCGAGGAGCGCGCGGCGACGTTCATCAAGCACTTCATGCCGCAGAACAACCCAGGATCGCTCACCGACCAGCAGGCGTACGACGTCGCCGCATACGTGAACTCGCACGCGCGTCCTGATTCTCCGGGGAAGGAAGCGGACTGGCCGAAGGGCGGCGCGCCGTACGACGTCCCGTACAACACGAAGGGGCACGCTGCCCACCGTCCGCCAGCCGGGCGCCTCTTTCCCCGGCGGAATCCGGCTGCGAGCATCGTAGCCCCGCCCGCGTCGATCCTCGGATCGAGCGCGAGATGAACCGTCGCGACGCGCTCGGCGTCACCGCCGGTATCGTCGGCGGCGCGGTGCTCGGCGCGGCCGGCGTCCTCGGAGCGGCCGAGCAGGCCGGGTCGGCGAACGCGCCAGCGCCGGTTCCGCTGGTCGGCGATGGCGCCCGCTCGGTTGCGGACACGGTCGCGCCGATCGCGCCGGCCGATGCGTCGCTGGTGCCCGGCCTTCCATCCGGTCCATTGAGCATCCGGTCGCCCTTCGAAACACCGGCGCTCACACCGTCAGGCGTGACCACCGGGTCCTCGCTCACGCCACTCCAGGCGACGATGGGCACCATCACGCCCTCCGACCTCCACTTCCAGCGGCATCATAACGGGATCGCCGTGATCGATCCGGAACGCTATGCATTGACGATTCACGGACTGGTCGATCGTCCGCTGGTGTTCTCGCTCGACGAGCTGAAGCGGTTTCCCGCGGTGACGCGGACGCACTTCGTCGAGTGCTCGGGCAACGGGCGGACCGCCTACCGATCGCCGAAGCGCGAGATGACGCCGCAGGACGTCGACGGACTGACCAGCAATTCCGAGTGGACGGGAGTTCTGGTCGCGACGCTGCTGCAGGAGGTTGGTGCCCACCGCCGCGCCAAGTGGGCGCTGGCCGAAGGCGGCGACGCGGCCAGGCTTTCACGGAGCATCCCGATCGCGAAGCTGCTCGACGACGCAATGATCGCCTACGCCCAGAATGGCGAAGCGGTTCGCCTGCCTAACGGCTACCCGGCGCGGCTGCTCCTTCCCGGCTACGAGGGGAACATGTGCATCAAGTGGATCCGACGGCTCGAGCTGATCGACCAGCCGAACATGTCGCGCGACGAGACGGCGAAGTACACCGATCCACTCCCCGACGGGACGGCGCGGCAGTTCAGCTTCGTGATGGAGGCCAAGTCGATCATTACCTCGCCGTCATATCCGGCGCGGCTGAGTGGCCCGGGCTGGTGGCCGGTGACCGGCCTCGCGTGGACGGGACGCGGACGGCTCAGTCGCGTCGATGTCAGCACCGACGGCGGCCGCAGCTGGACCGAGTCGGAGTTGGTGAGCCCCATTCTGCCGATGGCGCACACGCGCTTCCAGCACCTGTGGCACTGGGACGGACAGCCGGCGCAGCTGCTCAGCCGGGCGATCGACGAGACAGGGTACGTACAACCCACGGTCGAAACCTTCCGGCGCGTTCGTGGCGCCGGCACGGATTTTCACTTCAACGCGATGCGGACCTGGCTCGTCGAGCCCGATGGCCGCGTCTACTTCGGGAGCTGATGACGGGCCGCGGACAGAACCGTCGAACGTCAGGCCTAACGTCGCTCGGCGTCGGTGCCATCCTCGCCGCCGTGACGGTCGGTGGCTGCCGCCAGGAGCACGACAAGGGACCGTCGGGCGCGCTGCCGGCCGCTGCGGCGCCGGGCCGCCCGCCGACGAGCTTCAGCCTCGGCCGCGCAGCGACCGCGGCCGAGATCGCCCGGATCGATATCGACGTGAATCCAGCGGGCGTCGGCTTGCCACTCGGAGCTGGCACCTACGCCGAGGGCCGAACGATCTACCAACGCAAGTGCGCGTTCTGTCACGGGCTCGAGGCAGCAGGGCAGGGCCCATACCCGCGCCTGATCGGCAAGCCAGCGCCGGAATTCGGCTTCGGCCGCGACTTCACGATCCCGAAGACGATCGGCAACTACTGGCCGTACCCGACGACGGTCTACGACTACATCCATCGCGCAATGCCGTACAATGCGCCAGGTTCCCTGACGCCGGATGAGACCTACTCGCTCGTCGCCTACCTGCTGGCCGGGAACGGAGTCATTCCGCGCACGCTGATGATCAACGCACGCACGCTGCCCTGGGTGCAGATGCCGGCGCGCAAGCACTTCGTGCGTGACAACCGAGCGGGCGGGCAACCTTTCCGTTAGGCAGCACCCTTTTTCGACCGACCTGTTTCTCGCTCGACTTTCTTCCTGGAGACGAACATGCCACACACTCACCGCACAGACGACGGCGCGACGGCTCGCCGCGGGTTCATCGGCCGCATTCTCGCCGGCACCGCGGCGCTGGCCGCGCTCGGCTCGCCCGCTCGCCTGCTTGGCGCGACACCGCTGATCGATCAAGGACCCACGCTCCTCACCGGTCCGGGCGATGACTGGATGAAGGCGCTCACGGCGACGCACCGCACCGTCTTCGACGCGGCGGCGCACCGGAATGGCAAGCCGCTCGCGCAGGCAAAGAATTTTCTCGACGCCTGGCGCGACGCGTTCAAGACCGCCGAGAGCCACGTCAACCTGGTGATCGGCGTGCACGGCGAGGCAATCCCGTTCGTGCTCGACGATGCATTCTGGTCGCGCTACAAGATCGGCGAACAGTACGAGGTGACCGATGGCGAGACGAAGGCGCCGGCCGTGCGCAACGTCTTCAGCACGGCCAGTGCGGCGGCAGCGGGAGTCGTGACGGCGGATCAGACGGTCGAGGCGCTGCAGAAGCGCGGCGTCCGGTTCCTCGTCTGCATGAACACCATCGCGGGAGCGTCACGAAAGCTCTCAGCGGCGGGGCTCGGTAGCTATGACGAGATCCACGCGGCGATCATGAGCGGGCTGCTGCCCGGGGTGATTACCGTTCCCGCGATGGTCGTTGCGTTGACGCAGCTCCAGGAGCGCGGCGTCAAGTACACCAAGGTCGGGTGACGGCGCGGCTGTCGATGACAACGACTGTTCTTGACAAAGCCGGCGCGCGGTCGTAAAACATTGTCCCAGCCGCCACGCTGAATCTGCACGGCGGCTGAGGAGCAAGAATTTGCAGGAACCGGCCATCCCGAGACGGAGATCCATCGCGGTTGCGTTGTAAAATCCCCCCGACGCTGGTGTACGCGCTGCTGTCCGCTCTACCGGCCTGCCTGGCCGGTCAAGTGGACAGTTCGCGTCATCCTGTCGCTCCCGATCCCGTCTACCTGGTGATTCGCACCGACGACGCGGGGATGAGCCACAGCGCGAACATGGGTCTCGAGAAGCTGATCGAGTCCGGGCTTCCCGTATCGGTGTCGGTGATGTTTCCCGGCCCGTGGTACCAGGAGACGGTGGAAATCCTGAAGCGTCATCCGGCAGTCGCCGTCGGGATCCACCTCACGCTCAACTCCGAATGGAAGAACTACCGCTGGGGCCCGGTGTCGGGACGGAGTGCGGTGCCGACACTGGTCGACTCGAACGGCTACTTCTTTCCCAGCTCGGAAGCGCTCCACCAGAACCACCCCAAGCTCCGCGAAGTCGAACGAGAGCTTCGTGCGCAGGTCGATCGGGCGCGTCGCTCCGGGTTGCGGATCGACTATGTGGATTACCACATGGGGACGGTCTCTCGCTATCCGGAATTCCGGGCGATCGCCGAACGGCTCGCGAAGGAGTACGGCCTCGGGATGGCCGAGTATTTTGGCGAAAGACGTGATGATCCGCAGTACACCGCGGCGCCGCCGAACAAGACCGACAGCCTGGTCGCTCTTGTCAACCGACTGGACACGCGTTTCAATCTGCTCGTCACGCACGTTGGAATCGACGACGCCGAGCTGGGCGCGCTGCTCGACATGAATACGGATGGTGGCCTCCCCGAGATGAGCAAGAATCGTCAGGGAGAACTCGACGCGCTGACATCGCCACGTTTTCGCGAGGCTGTTGCGGCTCGCAACGTCAGGCTGGTCACGTATCGGCAGTTGATCGACCTGCAGGGCCTGAAGTCCATGCGACGACCCGCCGGAGGATAACCACGCATGTGTGCCACCGAGAGGAAAACCATGAATAAGAAGCTGTCAGGAAGTAATCCGTTCCGGACCCGCTGGACCCGCTGCGTGGTTGCGGCGGGGGCGAGCGTGCTCGTCGCGTTAGGCATGAGCCGCGCGGTATCGGCACAGGCTGGCCCGCGCATCATCGTCTCGGGAGCGGTCAGTTCCCCGGAAGGCGGTCCGCTGCCTGGCGTCGCGGTTACGGTGCAGGGCACCGACGCCCGCGCGGTCACCGGGGTGAACGGGAAGTACGTGATCAACAATGCGCCGGCAGACGGCGTCCTCAGCTTCGCCCTCGTCGGGCGGCAGCGTGTGCAGGCGTCCATTTCCGGGCGGACGACGGTCAACGTCACGATGGAGCGGGTGGCCTACCTCGAGGAGGTCGTCACCACGTCGTATACGTCGGAACGTCGCGCTGACATTACCGGCGCAGTGGCCAGCGTCAACCTCGAAACGGTCAACCGCGAGACCGGCGCGAGCGTGCTGCAGAAGCTCGCCGCGGCCACTCCGGGCGTGACGGTCGAGGCGAGTGGTTCGCCGGGCTCGCGCAGCACGGTGCGCATCCGCGGCATCAGCTCCTTCCAGAACAACGACCCCCTCTACGTGGTCGACGGGACGCCGGTCGAGGACAGCTACGTCAACTGGCTGAACCCGGATGACATCACCTCGATCCAGGTGCTCAAGGATGCGTCGGCGGCGTCGATCTACGGATCGCGCGCCAGCAACGGCGTCATCATCATCGAGACGACGAAGAAGGGACTGGTCGGGCCGGCGCGAACCACATTTCGCGTGACGACCGGCGCCGCGACGCCGACGCGCGGCTACGACGATTTCCTGATTCAGAACTCGCTCGACTACTTCAAGGTCGTCAAGGCGAGCTTTGAAAATGCCGGGCTTCCCGTCCCGACGAACATCTACGGTGACGTGAACAACCCGAAGGTTCCGAACTACATCTACCCGAACAACTGCGGCGCTTCGGGCACGGATGCCTGTCAGTCGGTTGACCTGAGCACCTATTCGTATCCGAACAACCTGATCATGCGCGGCAGTCCGGGCACGAACTGGTGGAAGGCGGTCTTCGGAACGGGCAAGACGCTCAACACGAACCTCGCCGTCGCCGGGGGCGGTACCGACAACACCTACGGCGTCTCATTCAACTACTTCGACCAGAGCGGCACGGCGCGCTACAACGAATTCAAGCGTGGTACGGTGAGAGCCAACACCGAATTCCGCCGCAACAAGCTGACCTTCGGCGAAAACCTCGCGGTCGGCCTCGAGCGCGCGTTCGGCGGGATCGGCGATGATGGGTTCGGCGAGGCCAACATCCTCGGCAAGAACATCCTGATGCAGCCGGTCGTCCCGGTACGCGACATTGCCGGCAACTTCGCGTCAGGCAAGGCCAACACGTTAGGCAACAACACCAACCCGCTCAAGATCGCCTACGAAGGCCGCAACAATATCAGCTCAAACAATCGCGTCTTCGGCAATGTTTTCGCCGGCTACGCTGTGCTACCGGAGCTGGCGTTCCGGACGAAGCTCGGGTTCAGCGTCGGACAGGGTGCGTACCGACAGTACAATCCAATCACGCCGGAAAACTCCGAGCCGAACTTCAACAACTCGATCTACGAGAACCAGCGTAACTTCACGGACTGGACGCTGAGCAACACGGCGACCTACACTGCGACGTATGCGCAGAACACG
The DNA here is from genome assembly GCA_031360575.1 of Gemmatimonadaceae bacterium. Lineage (GTDB taxonomy): Bacteria > Gemmatimonadota > Gemmatimonadetes > Gemmatimonadales > Gemmatimonadaceae > JABFXC01. The sequence goes on along the minus strand of JANMBU010000006.1, from coordinate 93,209 downwards.
CTCAACCTGCTTGCCGGGCAGGAGGCGAACGGCGGCAACGACCGGTTCGTCGAGGCGTCGATCGCGTCGCTGCTGAACACTGGACTGCCATCGCGGTACGTGCAGGATGCGCTCGGTGACGCGGCCACGAAGAACACGACGAGCCGGGGCGGTCAATACGCGCTGCTGTCATTTTTCGGCAAGGCCGACTACAACTTCGCTGACCGCTACGTAGCCAGTGCCACGGTCCGTCGCGACGGCTCGTCGCGTCTCGGTGTGAACAATCGCTACGGAACGTTCCCGGCGTTCGGCCTCGGCTGGCGCATTACGAACGAGCCGTTCCTGCAGCACAATCGCTTCCTCTCGGACGCGATGCTGCGCTACGGATTCGGCGTGACGGGTAACCAGTCGATTCCGTCGGGGCGCACGGTCTCGCAATACAGCGGCGGCCGCGGCGAGACGTACTACGCCGTCGGCGGCGGCAACACGATCCTTTCCGGCTTCCGGCAGAATTCGATCGGCAATCCAAACCTCAAGTGGGAAGAGGATCGCTCGCAGAACGTCGGCGCGGACCTCGCGCTGTTCGACAACCAGTTGAACGTGGTCGTCGACGTGTACCGCCGGAAGACGAGCAACCTGCTGTTCAATCCCGCGCTGCCGGCGACCGCGGGCGGGGCCGATCCGCCGATCGTCAACATCGGCGACATGCAGAACACCGGGATCGACTTCTCGGTCGGGCACCGCGGCGCATGGTGGAACGCCACGCTCAACGGCAGCCACTACAAGAACAAGATCGTGAAGATCGATGGGGTCCAGAACTTTTTCCAGGGCCCGATCGGACTGCGGTTCGGCAACCCGGTGATCAACCAAATCGGCCAGCCGATCGGATCGTTTTACGGTTACATCGCGGACGGCTTCTTCAACAGCGCGGCCGATGTCGCAGCACACGCGACGCAGGACGGCGCGGCGCCCGGGCGGATCAGGTTCCGCGACGTCAACCGCGACGGCAAGATCGACCTCAATGACCGCACGATCATCGGAAGCCCGCACCCGACATTTACGGGCGGACTCGATCTCGGGGCGCACTGGAACGGCTTCGACGTGAACGGCACGGTGTTCGGGAGCTTCGGCAACGACATCTTCGACGGGCAGAAGCAGTTCTACATTTTCCGCAACTTCTCGACGAACGTCCGGAAGGACCTCTTGGCCAACTCGTGGACGCCGACCCATCATAACGCGAAATATCCGCGGGTGGACTACAGCGATGGGTTCAGTTCGCAGCTGAGCAGCTTCTACGTCGAGAATGGCTCGTACGTCCGGATGCGCAGCCTGCAGATCGGCTACACGATTCCGGAATCGGCTCGGTACATCGGAAAATCGCTCTCCAACTCGCGTCTGTACGTGCAGGCGGAGAACCTCTTTACGATCACCGGCTACAACGGGCTCGATCCCGCACTCCCGGCGATCAACGCCTACGGCCCAGCGGGCGACATCCGCGATCAAGCCCGTGGCGTCGACTTGGGTACGTATCCGAGCAACCGTGTGTTCAGCGTTGGCCTGACCACCACCTTCTAGGCCAAGCGCCCCTTTCTCGAGGAAGCTGACACGATGAAACTCATATCGAAACACCCGCTGCTTGCCGGAACGGTGCTGGCGCTTCTGTCAGGCGCCACGCTCTACGGCTGCAAGAATTTTCTGGATAATGCGGCGACGCCGCAGGGCACCCTGGATCAGGGGACCCTGACCAACAAGGCGGGGGTGGAAGGCACCCTGATCGCCGCGTACCGGCAGCTCGACTGCAACAACACAAGTAGCCTCTGGGGCTGCGCCGTCAGCAACTGGGCGTTCGGAAGCGTGCCGAGCGACGACGCATACGAGGGATCGGAGGCGGGCGATCAGCCGCCGATCGCGGCACTCGAGGGGTATCACTGGGCGACTCCCGATGCGCAGGACTACCTGAATTCGAAATGGAGCCAGGTGTACGAAGGCGTCGCCCGGTCAAATGCGACGCTCCGCCTGCTCAAGGCGGCGGGCGGCCAGATTCCAGCGGTGGACCTGCGCGGGATTGCCGGCGAAGCGATCTTCCTTCGGGCGCACTACCACTTCGAAGCCTGGCGGATGTGGGGGAGCATCCCATACTACCGCGAGGGCGACACCGATTTCCGGAAGGCGAACGAGCCGAGTGCGGCGGTTGCCGCGGACCTGCTGAAGGATCTCGACTCGGCGATCGCACTGCTCCCGGCGACTCCACGGAACGGGCAGGTCGGCCGCGCGACCAAGTGGACGGCGAAGGCGTACAAAGGGCGCGTCCAGATGTACGCGGGCCAGTTCGCCGCCGCGCTGACGTCGCTTCGTGACGTCCAGGCAAATGGCCCCTACGCGCTGGAGGCGAGCTACGATCGGGTCTGGACGGGCTACAACGATTACGAGAATGGCAAGGAGACGATTTTCGCCTACCAGGCGTCGTCGAACGACGGCGATCCTAACGGCGCGAACGCCAATTACGGCGAGCGGCTCAACTTTCCGCACTCGGGAAGCCCGTTTGGCTGCTGCGGCTTCCACCAGCCGTCGCAGAACCTGGTGAACTTCTTCCGCGTCGATGGTGCGGGCCTCCCGATCGCGCTGTCGAATGCGAGCTGGAACGCGCCTAACGCGAACTTCACCGCGGCCAACGCGGCGGTCGCGGTCGATCCGCGGCTCGACTTCACAGTCGGCCGCGACGGCGTGCCCTTCAAGGACTGGGGTCCCCACGCCCCGACCTGGATCCGGTCGGCGGCGAACGGCGGCCCGTACAGCCCGAAAAAGAACATTCACGAACAGTCGAGCGGCGCGCAGAGCACCGTCGGCTGGGTGAACACGCAGCTGAACTCAGTGAACGTTCACATCTTCCGCTACGCCGACCTGCTGCTGATGCTGGCCGAGGCGGAGGTGGAAGCAGGATCGCTCGAGAACGCCCGCACCATCGTGAACGAGGTGAGGACGCGGGCCGGAAAGAAGGCGCAAGGCGTCGGGTGCTTACCCGCTCTCACCGCGTATCCGGGCTGCACCCCGGACCGGGCGAAAGTCGCCGTTCCGCTGAACGATCCATCGATTACCTGGGCGACCTACCAGGTTGGTCTCTACAACACGCCGTTCGCCGACAAGACGGCGGCGCAGACGGCAGTCCGTACCGAGCGCAGACTCGAACTGGCGATGGAAGGCCAGCGCTTCTTCGACCTGCGGCGTTGGGCAACGGTGGAAACGGTCATGAACGCGTATCTCACCGGAGTCGGTGGTGGCTCGGAAAAGGCGAGACGGCCGTACTTGCTGGCCGCCGAGCCAGTCACGTCGCGACACAAGCTGTATCCGATTCCCAACCTGCAGATTCAGTTGAGCAAGGTCGGTGGTGCGAGCCGCCTGGCGCAGAACCCAGGCTGGTAACCGCGCTTCATCAGGGTTTCCTGATGGTGAAGGTCTGAAGGGAATCACCGGCGTTGGCGACGATCATGCCAACGCCGGTGATCGTTTTAATCAGGGCGAGCCCCGAGACATTTCGCGGGGCGAGTAACCCGCTGACGGCCGATGGTACGGGAGCGAAGTGGCCGCGGCCGTCACCGCGCAGCCAGAGTCCGTTGCCAGCATCCGCTCGCGGCGTGTTCGCCTCCGCGTCGTAGAGATTACCGGCGACGATGAGATCCAGCTTTCCGTCGCCGTCCACATCGTAAACGGCGATGCCCCTGATCGGCGCGATCTGCGCGACGTTAGGCAGCGCGGTCACTGTGAAGCTTCCCTTGCCGTCGTTGCGAAGCACGACGCTGGCGAAGGTGTCGGCCTGGTAATGCACCGCCTGCTGCAACTGCGCGGCGCTGAACAGCTGATCGATCGTCGCATCGGCAAACGCGCCATACGTCGGGAATCGCACACCGAGGGTGTAGATCTCCCGCCCGAGCGGCGACATCCCGGAGAATGGGTAGTCCTTCCCGTTCATCTCCTTCGTGAGCACGATCTCCGTCGACCGATTGTCGGTGAAGTCGCCGGCGTAGACGCCGAATTTGCTGTCGCTCGATGTCGTGTAGGTGTAGTTCAGCCCGAGATTGCCAGCGACGATGTCCGGATGTCCGTCATGGTCGAAGTCCCCTGCGGCGAGGCTGTACCACCAGCCGCGCAGCGGCGGGAGATGCATGTCCTTCGTCACGTTGCGCAACTGCTTGCCGTCGTTGTGATAGAACTCGATGGGCATCCACTCGCCCGCGGTGACGAGATCGACGCGACCGTCGCCATCGACGTCCAGCCAGAGCGCGTCGGTGATCATGCCGCCGGGGTGCGCGAGCTCGGGCGCGACCTGCTCGGTCACGTCGGTGAAGTGGTCGCCGTCGTTGCGCAGCACGTAGCTCCGCGCGGGCAGCGGGTAGTTGCGCGGGGTCAGCCGCCCGCCGACGAAGAGATCGAGACGGCCATCGCCATTGAAGTCCGCCGCGCGCACCGTCGCGGTGCTGGTGAGCATCTCCGGGAGCGCACGTGCATCGCGCACGAAGCGGCCGCCTCCCTTGTTGATGTAGAGCCGGTCCTGCAGCTCGGGTGCTTCCGGAGCGAGGTTGTACCCGCCACTCGCCACGTAGAGATCGGGCAGCCCATCGCCATTGGCGTCGATGAAGAGCGCGCCCCAATCCTCGAAGGCGCTGTCGGCGAGCCACGGCTGGCCATCGACGGACTCGGCGAAGCTGCCGTCGGCGTGCTGCAGGAACAGCTTGCCTGGAACGCCCGCGCCGCCGCCGATGAACACGTCGTCGAGATGATCGCCGTTGACGTCGGCCACCGCCAGCGGGGGCCCGTGACGTGACAGCATGTAGGGCAGCAGCGGCTGCGCACCGTAGTCCACCGTCGTGGGCGGCTTGTGCTTGTACGCCACCGCGGCGTGCGCGTCCGCTGCGCGAAAGAACTGATCACGCGCCGGCGCCATCGGCGCGACGGGGCGCTTGGTCGTCGCGTCGCTCAGCTTCACGACGAGCAGCCGGTCACCGGCGACGCCAGTGAGCAGCTGATAGTGTCCGTCGGGCCAGCTCACCTCGAGGCTGTCAGCGCGCGTTAGGCGGCCAAGGCCAAAGTGCGCGCGCTCGTCCACCGTGGACATGAAGCCGCGCCAGGGCGAATTGTAGATGTACTGCTTCTGACCGCCCGCGGTGAGGACGATCGTTGCGCCGATCCCGCGGCTATTGGTCGAGTCACCCTGCAACTGGACGGTCAGGTAGTGGTGCGCGTCGTCCGCCGGCTCGACGTTGTGGTAGATGAAAGCGGGCGCATTGATGTTGTTGACGACGAGGTCGAGCCGGCCATCGTTATCGAGGTCAGCGTAGGCCGCACCGTAGGAGAAGCTCGGGCGGTCGAGTCCCCATTCCTTCGACTTGTCGGTGAAGGTGAGGTCGCCGGCGTTCCGAAAGACGTAGTTCGGCTCTTCGTATGAAGGGACGCGATTCAGCAGTTCGAGCGCGGCGGGCGAGAGGCGACTGGGACTCGCCTTCCGGCGCGCCGAAAACATCGCGCCGACGTAATCGAGATCGTTGACCGCCTTCGGATAGCCGTTGCCGATGAAGATGTCCTTGTTCCCATCGTTGTCGAAGTCGGCGAACAATGCGCTCCAGCTCCAGTCGGTGTGCGACACGCCGGCCATTCGTCCCACTTCGCTGAACACCAGCTCACCGTCGCTGCCGACGCCGTTGCTCAGCTGCAGCGAGTTGGCCGAATAGTCGTCGCGAAATCCACGGCTTCGCGTTTCGAGCAGGTTGCCGTAGCCGATGAACCCACTGGTCTTCTTTCGCCGGCTGAGCGCCGCGGGCATCATATCGACCTGGAGGATGTCCGGCCAGCCGTCGTTGTTGAAATCCGCCGCGTCGACGCCCATGCCGGCGACGCTGGCGTGCTTGAGCCAGCGTCCGGCCTTGTTGGTGAAGGTGCCGTTGCCGTTGTTCATGTAGACGACATCGTTAGGCATGGCATCGTTGGACACGTAGATGTCCGGCCAGCCGTCGCGATTCAGGTCGGCGACGACGACACCGAGGCCGTATCCAGGGTCGCGGAGGATTCCCGCCTGCTCGGAGACGTTGGTGAAGCCACCGTGGCAGTTGTTGTGATAGAGCTGGTTGTAGCTGCCCGGGGTCTTGCCGTGCATTCCCGCGGGTTGGCCGCCGACGTTGGATCGGGTGAAATCGGCCGGCGAGTTGTTGAGCACGAAGAGGTCAAGGCAGCCGTCGCCGTCGTAGTCGAGGAAGGCGGAGTGCGTCGTGAAGTTCGTGTCGGCAATGCCGTACTGCGCGGCTTCCTCGGTGAACGTCCGGTCGTGATTGTTGATGAAGAGAAGATTCGCCCGGTCAGCGGCCTTCGACCACTCCGGCCCGGAGACCGACACATAGATATCGAGAAATCCGTCGCCGTTGATGTCCACCATCGTCGCGCCAGTGGCCCAGCGCGTGGTACCGACGTGTGCAGGAGTCGTGATGTCCTCGAATCGCATCTGTCCAGTGTTCCGGTAGAGGCGACTCGACACCATATTCCCGGCGAAGAAAATGTCTGGCAGTCCATCGTTGTCGATGTCACCGACCGCGACGCCGGCGCCATTGTAGATGTAGACGTCGGTCTGGACGTTCAGCGTATCATTGCTCGTGATGGTGTTCGCGAAGGTGACGCCGGTCTCCTCCGGGCTGAGCAGCTTGAACACCGGGCGTTCACTTTTTCCGCGGCAGGCAGCCAGCGAAAAAAGGGCGGCGAGGACGGCGAGCCTGGTGGCCCAGCCGATGGATTGGAGCGTTGCCATCACGGATTGATCACGAGGGGAATTGGAAGTGCAGACGTTACACCGGCCGTCAGCGTGGCGTCAACGACGCCTGTCGCGTTTGCGCTGATCCACCGCAATGTGCCGGCAGCACCGACTTCAGGGAGGAATTGGTTCTCATGCAGCATCAGGCGTACGTCTCTCGCGTCATCAACCTCATCTCCGAGGATTCGCAGCGGTTCTGGTCGATCGACGCCAATGAGGCTCGGCAGCGGCTGCTCGCCGGCGACATGGAAGCGGTACTGGGGATCGACGGCTCGTTTGCGCTGATTGCGCAGGACGGTGAGCGGATCGTGCTGGCGCGGAGTCTCGACCGGCCGATGCGCTACTTCCTCGCGAAGGCAGTCGCCGGACCCGTGCTGATCGTCGCCGAGCGGATCGACCAGATCGCGGCCGAACTCTCGAGACGCGGGTGGCTGGGTCAGTTCCATCCGAGCTACACGCGCATGGTGCCAGCGCATTACGTGACGACGCTCAGGCTCGTCGGGTGCCCTGATCCGAACCCGGTCCATCGCCGCTTCTTTGACCCGCCGCGCGGCACGCTGCCGAAGGATCTCGACGTCATCGGGCGTCATTACATCGAAACGTTGTACAACGAGCTGCGCGCGTGGCTGGCGACGCAGGACCCGCAGGCGCCGATCGGAGTTCCATTCTCCGGAGGGATCGACAGTGGCGCGGTGCTCCTCTGCCTGAACAAGCTGTTGCTCGACGAAGGCCAGTCGCCGGCGCGGCTCAAGGCGTTCACGCTCTCGGTAAACGGTGAGGGCGACGATGCGCGACAGGCGTCTGAATTTCTCCATCGCACCGGTCTCGCAATGCTCGGCGAGACGGTGGAGATTTCCGCGGATACGCTCGACTCGGCACGTGCCGTCGCGGTGATCGAGGATTACAAGCCGCTCGATGTCGAGTGCGCAGCGGTCAACCTCGCGCTCCTCGCCACCATTCGTGAGCGCTATCCCGAGTGGCGGCTCCTCGTCGATGGCGACGGTGGCGACGAGAACCTGAAGGACTATCCCATCGAGGCAAACGCCGAGCTGACGATACGGAGCGTCGTCAACAACCGGATGCTGTACCAGGAAGGGTGGGGCGTCGAGTCGATCAAGCATTCGCTCACCTACTCGGGCGGGTACAGCCGCGCCTGCGTGCGGAGCTACGCCTGTGCGAAGGAATATGGATTCGAGGGGTTCAGCCCATACGCGCGCCCGTCGGTGATCGCGGTGGCCGAAGCGATCCCCTTCGCCGAGCTGACGGAGGGATCGCACGAGCGGCTGTACGCGCTGAAGGGAGAGATCGTCTCGCGCGGTGTGTGGCAGGTGCTCGGCGCGGAGATGCCGGTGTTCGCGAAGCGCCGGTTCCAGCATGGATCCGCGTCGTCAGCCGACGCAGCGCGGCTCTTTCCCGAGGACGAGGCGCATTATCGGCGGCAGTTCCTGACGCTGTACGCTGCATCCGCGTGAATGCGTCGGAAGCCGACCGACGCATCCGCAATCTCCGCCCGGCGAAGCCATTTGTAGACCCGTACCGGGCGCACGGTGCGCTCGTCGAGAACGAGCGACGGCCTAACGGTGCGATCGAGCGTGCGCTGACGGTCTTCCTCGCTGGTGCGGAGTGCGCATTCACCTGTTCCTTCTGCGATCTCTGGCGCTGGACGCTCGATGTTCCAACGCCGCCTGGTGCACTGGCGACGCAGCTGCGCGCTGTGCCGGAGCTGGCAGCGGCGCCGCTGCCCGATCGGATCAAGCTCTATAATGCGAGCAACTTCTTTGATCCGCGGTGCGTGCCGGTGGAAGACCTGCCGGAGATCGCGGCATTAACGGCTCCGTTCCGAGCGGTCACTGTCGAGTCGCACGCGAGCACGATCGGCGCGCGCACGCTCGCCTTTGCCGAACGGATTGAGGGAGACCTCGAGGTGGCGATCGGACTGGAGACAGTACACCCGCTGGCGGCGGCGCAGATGAACAAGCGGCTGGATCTCGGGCGCTTTGATCGCGCGGCTGATTTTCTCGGGGAGAACGGCATCGAGCTCCGCGTCTTTGTACTGCTCGGCGTACCGCACGTGCCCGCGGTGGAGTCGATCGACTGGACGGTGCGAACCGTGGAGTACGCAGCGGCTCGCGGTGCGTCGCTCGTGTCGATCATTCCGGTACGCGGCGGGAACGGCGAAATGGAGCGGCTCCGCGCGTTAGGTGAGTTCACGCCGCCGACGTTGTCAGAGCTGGAGCAGGCGCTCGACCGGTGCCTGCATCTCCGCGGGGTCGCGATCAGCGCCGACCTCTGGGACGCCGAGCGGCTGCCGGGGTGCGAGCCGTGCAGCGCGGCGCGGATTACACGGCTCGGCCTCGTGAATCTGAGCGGTCAAGGCGAGGCGCCAGTGGGCTGCAACTTGTGCGATTCGGCGTGAAGGACTCGTGCGAGATCGCGGTGATCGGCAGCGGCTTCGCCGGATCGCTGCTGGCGCGGGTGCTCGCGGTGATCGGCTACGACGTCGTTCTTCTCGAGCGCGGCACGCATCCGCGGTTCGCGATCGGTGAGTCGACGACGCCGCTGTCGAACCTGTCGCTCGAGCGGATTGGCATTCGCTACGGGCTGGCGGATTGTTTTCGACTGGCCACGCACGGGAGGTGGGCCGAGCACTTTCCCGATTTGCGGCGGGGGCTCAAGCGCGGCTTCACCTTCTACCGACATCATCGGGATCGGCCATTCGCCGATCGCGGACTCGACTCGGAGCGGCTGCTCGTGGCGGCGAGTGCGGACGACACGCTAGCCGACACGCACTGGCTCCGTGCCGACGTGGACCAGCATTTCGTGCGTGAGGCAATCGCGGCGGGGGTCGACTACCGCGATCGGGTCGAGCTGACCGCCGCGGAATTCGACGGCGACGGCGCGCGCCTCAGTGGGACGCGTGAGGGCACACCGTTCGCGCTGCACGCGGCGTTCGTCGTCGACGCTTCCGCGCCTAACGGCTTCTTGGCGATGCAGCTCGCAATTCCATCAGGGCTCGCGAAAACCGAGACCCGCTCGGCGATCGTCTTCAGCCACTTCACCGGCGCGCGGTTGATGCGCGAGGTCGTGCCGGGTTTGCCCGCGGGTCCGTATCCGGACGACTGGGCGGCGGTGCACCACCTGATCGACGAGGGGTGGATGTATTCGCTCCGATTCGATGACGGCGTCACCAGTGCGGGCTTTTTGCTGACGCCGCGCGGGATGGCGACGCTCGAGGACGCGGCCAGCGCCGGTCCGGAAACGCTCTGGCGCGCCCTGCTCGATCGCTATCCGACGATCGCGGCGGCCTTCGCCGGCGCCACGCCGGTGATGCCGATCGCCTTCCGGCCGGCGATCCAGGCCCGCCTAACGCGTGCCGCCGGGGCGCGCTGGGCGCTGCTGCCGCACGCCTACGCCTTCGTCGATCCGCTGTTCTCGACGGGGATCGCCTGGAGCCTCCGTGCGGTGGAGCGACTCGCGCTCGCCTTTGAAGATGTGGCCGGCGGGCGGCGGCTGCCGAGTCCGGACGCACTCGCCCGCTATGAGACCGCGCTCGCCGCCGAGGCCGACCAGATTGACCGGCTGGTGGCCGGCGCGTACGAGGCAATGGCGGACTTCGACCTGTTCGCCGCACAGGCGATGGTCTATTTCGCGACCGTCTCGTTCGCCGAAGTCAGGCAGCGGATGATTCCCGATGAATCGGCGGCCTGGGGCGGGTTCCTTGGTGTCGGCGATCCGGTGCTGGAGTCGCTGCCGGGCGAAGCGCTGCAGAAACTGCGGGCGATCACGCATGGTCGCGGCGATGCCGGCCGCCCGGCGGACCGTGCAGCCTTCGCCGAGTGGGCGAGGGGCGCGATTGCGCCGCGCAACATTGCGGGTCTGGCCGATCCGGCGCGGCGGAACCTCTATCCGCTCGATCTCGACGTGCTCATCGAGCGCCACACGCTGCTCGGGCTGAGCCGGGAGCAGGTCGTCGCCGCGCTGCCGGCGCTCCGCGGGATGTCTCCTGAACCGGCATTTGCCCGCGGTCGTACCGTTGACCATATTCGCGCGGCGCCGGGTGACCTCTGCACCGGCTGAGGCGAGACGGCGTTCGACGCCATGTCAATCGACAGCGAGGAGTTGATGCAGAATCCCGAGTACGATGCGATCGTCGTTGGCTCCGGCATCTCCGGTGGCTGGGCCGCCAAGGAGCTGACCGAGAAGGGACTTCGCGTGCTGCTCCTCGAGCGTGGGCGCAACGTCGAGCACATCAAGGACTACGTGAACGCGACGAAGGCGCCGTGGGAATATGCGCATCGTGGCGGCCGCACGAAGTCGATGGAAGAGCTCTACCCGGTGCTCAAGCGCGACTACCCGCTGAACGAGAAGAATCTCGCCTTCTGGGCGTCGGACAAGGATTCGCCGTACACCGAAGTCAAGCGCTTCGACTGGTATCGTGGCTACCAGGTCGGCGGGCGCTCGCTGATGTGGGGGCGCCAGAGCTACCGGTGGAGCGACTTCGACTTCGACGCGAACAAGCGCGACGGCATCGCGATCGACTGGCCGATTCGGTACGCCGACCTCGCGCCGTGGTACGATCACGTCGAGAAGCACGCGGGGATCAACGGCTCGCATGAGGGGCTCCCGCAGTTGCCCGATGGCCAATTCCTGCCGCCGATGAAGCTGAATTGCGGCGAGGAGCTCGTTGCCGGACGACTCTCCAGGCTGTTCGACGGGAAGCGGCACATCATCCCGGGGCGGAGCGCGAACCTCACCAAGGAGCTCACTGGCCGATCCGCCTGCCAGTACCGGAACGCCTGCTGGCTGGGCTGCCCGTACGGCGCCTACTTCAGCACTCAGTCGTCGACGCTGCCGGCCGCCGCCAAGACCGGGCGCCTAACGCTGAAGCCGTTCGCGATCGTCAGCGAGGTGCTCTTTGACAAGGACCGGAAGCGCGCGACCGGGGTGCGGGTCGTCGACGCGGTTACCGAGAAGACGATCGACTACCAGGCGCCGATCATCTTTCTCTGCGCCTCGACGATCAACTCGGCGTGGCTGCTCATGCGCTCGGCGACTGACGTCTGGCCGGGCGGGTTGGGCAGCAGCTCGGGCGAACTCGGTCACAACCTGATGGACCACCACTTCCGCGTCGGCGCCGAGGGACGGCTCGAGGGGCTCGACGACAAGTACTACTACGGCCGCAAGCCTAACGGCTTCTACATCCCGCGCTACCGCAACCTGTTCGGCGACAAGCGGAACTACCTGCGCGGCTTCGGCTACCAGGGCGGCGCGAGCCGCGACGGGTGGTCACGCGCGGTTGCCGAGCTCGGAGTCGGCGCGGAGTTCAAGGACAAGATGTCGACGCCTGGCGATTGGGGAATCGGCGCGACCGCCTTCGGCGAGATGCTGCCCAATCACGCCAACATGGTCGCCCTTGACCAGACGAAGAAGGACAAGTGGGGGTTGCCGGTGGTGAAGATCGATTGCGCGACCGGCGAGAACGAGCGGCTGATGCGCCACGACATGGCCATCGACATGGCGGAGATGCTCGAGCAGTCGGGCGTCAAGGACGTGAAGATGTACGACGGCGGCTACTTCCCGGGGATGGGCATCCACGAGATGGGCACGGCGCGGATGGGCCGCGACCCGAAGACATCGGTGCTCAATGCGCACAACCAGGTGTGGGACGCGCCTAACGTCTTCGTCACCGACGGGTCGTGCATGACCTCGGCGGCGTGCGTGAATCCGTCGCTGACCTACATGGCACTGACGGCGCGCGCGGCGACTTTCGCCGTCGACGAGCTGAAGAAGCGGAACCTGTGACCGGAGAACCGTCGATGATTCCAGACGATACGATCACCGAACGCGAGCTGATCACCCGCCGCGAGGCCGTTCTCCGCGTCACCGCGCTGCTTGGCGGAGTCGCCATACTCGGCGGCAGCTCGTTCGTCAGCGGATGCCGCGCCGAGCGCGTCGCCTCGGACGACGAGTTCTCCGCTGCCGACATCGCGTTCCTCGACGAGGTCGCCGAGACCATTCTGCCAGAGACCAGCACACCGGGCGCGAAAGCCGCGAAGACCGGCGCGTTCATGGCGACGATGGTGCGCGACGCCTACTACGCGCCCGACCAGAAGATTTTCCGGTCGGGTTTCGCCAAGATCGACGATGCGACGAAGAAGGCGCACAACGTGACTTTCATGAAGGCGACGCCGCAGCAGCGACTCGACGTGCTGACGGCGATCGATCGCGAGCAGCAGTCATACATGAAGGCGATCGAGGACGAGCAGCACAAGCGGTCGCTCGCCTGGCTGAGCGACCAGCAGAAGCAAGGTTCGGCTGGAACCGACGCCGGTGCGGCGACGAAAGCGAGCGACAGCCCGACGCGGCACTACTTCCGGATGATGAAGGAGCTCGCACTCGTCGGGTATTTCACGTCGGAGCTGGGGGCGACCAAGGCGATGCGCTACGTTGAATCACCGGGACGTTATGACCCGTGCGTGCCGATGACCCCCGGTGAACGGATCTGGGCGGAACACGCCTGAGCGGCGGCGACTGCCACGTCAGGGTGACTGGATTGCTGGCGCTCCCCGGTGGGGCGCCGGCATCGCTGCTCCGCCGCGTGACCGCCAGAGGTCGACCCACTTCGCGACGGGACCGACCAGCGCCAGTGCATAGAATGCCGGCGCCGCATTGAATCCCGTCGGCAGCGGCCATTGCTGGTCGGACGCGAACCGGATCAGCGTTTCGGCCAGCGCGATCGCGACCGCGACGCCTACCTGCCGCGACCGGCCGCGCACCATGGTGCGCGGATCGGTGATCATGAAGAAAATGAAGAGCTGGTACATCGGGCCGGTGATCGGCGCGATCTCAGGGAGTACGGGCTGTCCCAGCGCCGCGGCGCGCAGGGTGTTCAGGAGCAGGAAGCTCATGACATAGGTCAGCGTGATGTGCAACGCACCAACGCGAGCCGCGATGACCAGTCCGAAGGTCCAGATCACCAGGTTCGTCAGCACGTCGTTGCCGAACTGGTGGCTGAGCACCGAGACCCGATCGGGTGCCGCGAGCAACAGTGCGGCGATCGCGAAGTTGGTAGGATTCCACAGATGGTTACCGCGATAGCGCAGCACGTACTTGGACGAAATCGCCAGCACCGCGCCGAGCACGAAGGGCCAGAGCGCACCTCCCTGCGGCTTGATGAGCAGCGTGAGGCTGATGCCGCTGATGTACGCGCTCAACAGGTTGACGACCTTCCCGCGGTCGAACCAGGAGAACGCGGCCTCGGTCGCCGTACAGACGCCGAGCGCGAGCAGGAGCCGCTGGTAGCCGCCGACCATCTGGTAGCGGAACTGCGCGGCAACGAGCACCAGCGTGATCAGGAAGGCGATCAGGTAGCGCGGGTCGATGGTGCTGCCACGCCTCCAGGCGCGGACCAGCGCGTTAGGCTGCGCCGCACCGTCGCGAACCGCCGTACCAGCCAGGGCGCTTGCACCGGTACCGGCGATTGGCGGCGGCGATCCGTGGAGTGCTTCGCTCATCGCGTCACCTGCGCGGTTCGGTAATGGTGAGCAGCTGGTCGATCGCCGGACGCTGGAGAACCTGCTGTGTCCCGGATGGCCAGTTGATCACCACGCGATCGACCCACTCGCGCGATCCGAGGCCGAAGTGGAGCCGGCGATCGTTCTGGCTCGCGAATCCCGAACCGCCATCGATCACTCGGCGCTGTCTCAGGTCTCCCGACTCGATTACCGCCTCGGCGCCGATCGCGCTGCGGTTGCTGCGCGTGCCGACGAGCTTGAGGGCGAGCCAGTGATTGGCGCGGTCGGGATAGTCTCGGTAGAGCACGGCGGGCTGGTTCTGGTTTGCGACGATGACGTCCACTGCGCCACGGTTTGACAGGTCGGCGAGAGCGACGGCGCGGCCGTCATAAAGATCGGTGACGCCCACCTTTTTCGCCACATCCACCCAGCCAGCGACCCCGCGATTGATGTAGACCCGCGACGGCTCATAGCCTGAGAGGCTCGCGTCCCCGAACGCCGGCCAGGTCGCCGCGTCCTCGAACAGGCGGCCATTGGCGCCGGCGATCTTCGACATCGCGTACCAGTAGCTCTTCTGGCGATCAGCCGAGATGAAACCGTTGGCGACGAACAACTCGTTGGCGCCGTCGTTGTTCAGGTCACCGAACTGCGCGCCCCACGCCCAGCCGGCGTCGGCAACCGCACCCTCGGCCACGTTTCGGAAGACACCGGCCGCCGGCATCTCGTTCACGCGCAGGTTGTTGTTCTGGAAGAGGTAACCGCGCTCCGAGATGTTGGTGACGAATGCATCGAGCCGCCCGTGATTGAAGGCATCGCCTAACGCGACCGACATCCCGCTCTTTGACTCGCTGCCGAGGCCGGCAGGGGTGAGCACGAACCGGCGCCCGTGATCATTGAGGTAGAGCTCCTCGGGGCCGTAGTCGTTCGCGACGTAGATGTCCGGCCAGCGATCGCCATTGAAGTCCGCCGACGCCGCGGCGAGCGTCCATCGCGTACTGCCGACTCCCATCCGGTCGGTGACGTCCTCGAATTTCCCGCCGCCGAGGTTGTGGAAGAGCAGGTTCTTGCCGCCGTTGTTGGCAAACTCGAAGCTGTCGTGCATGATCCGCGTCGTCGTCAGGTGCCAGAGATCGAAGTCGCGGAAGTAGGCGGTGACATAGAGATCGAGCAGCCCATCGCGGTCGTAGTCGATCCAGATCGCGCTGTTGCTGTTCACCCAGCGACGCAGTCCCGCCGTTACGGTGATGTCCTCGAAGCGGTGGCCGTCGACGTTGTGATAGAGCGACAGGTACCCGTAGCGGTAGACCAGCAGGTCCTCGCGGCCGTCGTTGTCGATGTCGCCCCAGACCGCGCCCATCGAGACGCCCTCGCCCGGCGCGTTCAGGTCAGCCAGCCCCGCGCTGGCCGCGACATCCTCGAAGGTGCCGTCGCCGCGGTTGTGGTACAGCGCGTTAGGCGCGCCGAAGCGGCTGTTGGTGAAGTAGAGATCCGGCCAGCCGTCGCCATCGAAGTCGGTGACGGACACCGACGCGCCGAGCGCCGCGACGTGCGGCTCGACGCCAGCGATCTTCGGATCGAAGCTCGGGCGGCGGTGAACGAAGTGAATTCCGGCGGCCGCGGTTTCGTCGCGCATCGTGAATCCGGGATGGGCCGCGTCGGCCGCCGCGCGCGACGGACCGCGATCGAGCTGCACCGCCATCAGCAGCGCGGCGAGAAATGGCACTCCCATGATCACCCGCCTGACGGCGGGGCGGGGACGGCGTGGTAGGGTCGCCGAAGCGTTAGCCATCGTCACCGCTTCGCACTGCGCGACGGCATCAGGCGGGTGTTGTACTCGCCGAGGAACCGCTGGTGCGCCGGGTCGGTCGGATACGTCTCGCCTAACGCGTAGGGATATGCCTTGACCCCGTGGAAGGGCAGGGGCTCAACCGTCGTCCCGAACGCAGTATTCAGGTCCGAGTCCTTGATCCAGCCGTCGGTATAGAGCAGGAAATCACGCTTCCAGCCAACGGGCAGTGAGGTCGCCGAACTGGCGTCGAACTGGATGGTTGTCTCGTCGCCCGGTGCCATCGTCACGTACATGTCGTCCGGTTTGCCGAGCAGGGGGAGCACGTCGCCAAAACGAGTGAACGCACCACCGATCGACCGCCACGGCGAGTCCCTGGTCACGTCGTCGTAGGCGAACCAGTACGGGCCATAACGGCCTCCCTTGCGATACATGCGCGAGAAACCGCGCGGATGCAGGTCGGCGGACAGCGGAGCGAGCGTCGTGATCCGCACCGGCGTGCTGGCCGGTACGTGACCGACGAACGCCTGATCCCAGTAGATCTGCATCGTCGTCCGCAGGCGAACATGGTGATCCGCCGTCGGAAACCGTCCGGCCAGATCGACGATGATCGTCTTGTCCTTCCCTGATGGAAACCCCAGGCTCGGGATTGCGGTGTGCCACGCGCCGTTGGTGCTGCGCACCTCGAGCGAGAGGGGAGTGAGCTTGATGTTGTCCTGCTGTGCGAGCGCGACGTTGATGCTCGCGTCGGTGGGATAGATCCAGCCGCGGAGATAAAGCGATGTGCCGGCGCCGCCTGCGGCCGGTCCGAGATCGAGCACGAGGTCGTGCGGCGCGACGACTCCCTGATACGCGGTCGGCGTCAGCCCCGACACGTACACGTCGTCGCTGGCGCGGAGCGCCGGTAGGACATCGTTGCCGCGTTCGTCGGTCGCCGAGCGAGGTACGTCGCGCTGGGCGACCTGATGGAGGTCGAGCGTGACCGGTCCCGGTGGGACGAAGCGCTCGTCGACGAAGACATCCACCGAATCCGGATGATCGACGGCGATCAGCTTCACCTCGTCGGCGTATGCCGTCTCCCAGAGCTCCTCAGTGAGTTGCAGGACATAGCGTCCGTCGCGCGGCACCAGTGCGTTACCTGGGATGCGGACGTATTCCTGCGACGCGCCCGCCGGTGCAAAGGCGCTGGAGCTGCCGAGGAGCCCGAGTGGCATGCCTAACGCGCTGCGCCACATCGCGTCGGTGACGAAGCGGAAGTGCTTCCCATCCCAGGTGTAGGCGAAGGCGCACGACCCCTTGAGCATCTCGCGCTCGACGACGTCCTGGTCCGAGCCGGGGAAGTAGACCGTCTGCGGCACGCCGTTAGGCCATTCGACGCGGAGGACATCGGCCTTGAGGTGCGCCCCGAGACCGAAGTGCGTCGTCCGGCCGGTGGCCACGCGCGTCTGGTAGATCTCGCCGGCGCGCAGCTCGAGGCGCGCACCGATGCCGAAGGTGTTGTTCTTTCCGCTCCCCGTGCGGAGTGCGTTGAGCTCGACGTTCACCGCGAGGTTACTGTTGCCGAGATCGTTGCGGAGGAGCCGCGGCGCGCCGGCGCCGTCGACGAGCAGCAGATCCTCGTCGCCATCGCCATCGACGTCGGCGACGGCGATCGCCGACGCGCCCGCTGAGCGCACCGGAGCGGGGAGCAGCGTCGATCGATCGATGAACTTGCCGATGCCGTCGTTGCGGAAAAGGAACACGTCAGGCGACCGCCGGCCTGTGCTCGTCGGCGTTCCGGCGACCACGAGGTCGAGCCAGCCGTCGTTGTCGTAATCGACGAACGTCGCCGCCAGCCCGATGGTCGTCCGCAGTACCTGCATCGCGGCAGCAGAGCGCGGATCGCGGGTGAAGGTACCGTTTCCGCTGTTGAGCCAGAGCGCCGGTTCGCCACCGGTGGTGCTGGCCACGAAGAGGTCGAGCGCGCCGTCGTTGTTGTAGTCGCCCACCGCGACGGCGCCTGAGCCGCCGACGCTGGTCAGGCCGCTCGCCGCCGTCACGTCGCTGAAGTGCTCGGCGCCGCCGTTATGGAGCAGCGCATCGCTTCCCTGTGCACTCGACACGAAGAGATCGATGCGACCGTCGCCGTCGAAATCGCCGAACCCCGCGTCGCGCGGACTCCCGGTGGCCGCGACACCGAAGCTTGCCGGTTCCTCGGTAAAGGTACCGTCGGCATTGTTGCGGTAGACGGTGCGACGATCGTTCGCGATGAGCAACAGGTCGAGATCGCCGTCGTGATCGAGGTCGGCGAACAATGCCGTCCGCGCGCCCTTCACGTCGCTGATGCCCGCCTTTGCCGTCACCTCCTCGAAGGTCGCGTCGCCACGATTGCGAAAGAGATGACCGCGTCCTTCGCCACCGATGACGAAGAGGTCGAGCCAGCCATCGTTGTCGCAGTCGGCGAATGTCGCGAACGCGGCGCCCGCGGGAAGCGTGATGAGCGAGCGCGCGGTGTTGTCGCGCGCGTAGCCGCCCTGCATGCGATAGAGATGAATGATGGATTTGCGAAGCTCCGCCGACCAGGTCGAGACGAACACGTCATCCGTGCCATCGCCGTCAACGTCGCCGGTGGCGATCGCGCTCGGCCCGGCCACGCCGCCGCCCGCGGCGCGCGGAGTGTCCGCCCCAGTGATCCCGGAGGCGCTCGTCGCATCGACGAAGTTGGCGAGGTCGACAGCGGCGCGCTCGGGGAGACCGCGGATCGAGATGAAATCCTTCGGCGCGAAGGTGAGGATCGGACGCCCAGAGATCGGTCCCTCGATCGACTTGACGTCATCGAGCGACGCCTGATACGGCGCGGTCACTTCCATCAACCCAACGAAACGGTCAAGCGTCGCGCGCGACTGGTCGACCTTTCCGGCGCGCAGCAGCTGGATCGTGCTGTCGAGAAAGACGCGCGCTTCGCGCGGCGGCTCGGGTGGAATGCGGCGCACCTCCTCGAGCTGCCTAACGGCGCTGTCGGCGGCGCCGCCGGCGACGAATGCGGTGATCAGCTTGAGCCGGACGGCGAGGTTGGCCGGCGCAACCTTGAGCACGTCGCGCAGGCGATCTTCGTACCGGTTCACCGACGCACCATCGCTCTGCTTCGCCTCGAGCTCGGCGAGTGCGTAGAGCACGTGGGGGTTGCTGTTCGAGTCGGCGCGAAGGCGCTCAAGTGTTTCGCGCGCGTCCTTCGCTCGGCCGGTCAACGCGTACAATCTGGCGAGCGCTAGACCGACCTCCGCACTCGCCGGGTCGAGCTCGCGGGCGTGCTTCAGCTGCGTCTCGGCCTCAGCGAAGCGACTGCCCTGCAGGTAGGTAAAGCCAAGGTACGCGTAGCCGAGTGGATCGTCGGGCGCGAGGGTAGTGAGCTTCTTGAACTCCGCTTCGGCTTCCGGCAGCTGGTTTCGCTGGAGAAAGCTGAGTCCGAGCACCCGCGTGGTATAGAGTTCCTCGACAGGCGCTGGCTTCCGGCGGCAGGCGCCGCTCGCGACGAGCAGCACGGCACTGACGACTAGCGCACAACGGTGCCAGACTTTCCGGGGCATGCAAACCTCGTTCACGGGGCGATCGTGCGCCCACGCAGTTCGCTGGACGATCGACAAAACTCGGGTGCTGCAGCAGCACCAACGATAGCCTTCTGGACGGGCGCCCGCGATGCCCGAAATCGTCGGCTGCGGCTGCGACGTCCGGACCCAAACTGCCAGATTAAGCGTTCTCGCTGCTATGAGTTCCAATCTCGCGATTCCTGGTTGGCAGCTGCTGGTCTGGCTCGTCGCCGCGCTACAGGCGATCGGCCTCGCAGTGGTGATTGTGCGGCTGTTGCCCGGGCGCAACCGCGTTCCGGCGGTTGCGCCGGGAGACGCAAGCTCGGTCGGGAGCAGCGAGCGCGTGTCGGTGGTCGTGCCGGCGCGCAACGAGGGCGCGCGTATCGCTCCCTGCCTCGACGGGCTGCTCGCCCAGGATTCGGCGATGGGCGAAGCGATCTTCGTCGATGGCAATTCGACGGACGACACCGTGGCCCGCATCGACGCGGTCACAGCGCGCGATGCGCGCATCCGTCGGATCGCCGAGCCGCCACGAACAGCGGGAACGGTCGGGCGACCGTGGGCGATCGCCGCCGGGTGCCGCGCCGCTCAGGGTGAGTGGATCCTCGTGGTCGACGCCGACGTCGCACCCTGCCGCGGAATGGTCGCTGGCGCGGTCGCGGCGGCGCGGGCGAACGCGCTGGACGTCGTTTCGTTTTCGCCACGCATCCTGGCGCCGACCGCGGGCGCGCGATTCCTGCAGCCGGCGTTCGTCATAACGCTGGTCTACCGATTCGGCGCGGCCGGCGCGGCCACCGATGCGGCGGATCGCGTGATCGCGAACGGACAGTGCCTGCTGATGCGCGCCAGCATCCTCGAGCAGCACGGTGGCTACGAGATCGCGGCATCGTCGTTCTGCGACGACATCCGCATCGTCAGGCACCTCGCCGAGCACGGCGCGCGGGTTGGCTTCCTCGACGGTACGCGCCTGTTCGACGTGCTGATGTACCGCGACGCGGCGGAGACCTGGCGCGGCTGGCCGCGATCGCTGAACATGCGCGATGCGACGCGCCCGCTCTGGCGGTGGGTCGACAGTGCACTGCTCGTGCTGGCGCAGGGGCTGCCGGTGCCGCTGCTCGCTGTTGCGCTGTTCGTCGGCGTCACCGGCGGGGGGCACGGACTCGGCGCGCTGCTTGGCGTGAATGCCGCGCTGCTGCTCATCCGCGTGCTGCTGCTGTTTGCGATCGCGCCATCGTTCGCGCGACGCGGTGTGCCCTTCTGGATGTCGCCGCTGGCCGATCCACTCGCTGCGCTGCGTGTGGTGGAGACGACGATTCGCCGGCCGCGTGAGTGGCGCGGCATGGCCACGCCGATTCCGCGCGCGAAGTCGCCCGGCTGACGACATCGCGTGCGCCGCGCGCGGCGGTGACGCTGCGGCTGCGCCTAACGCGCGTCGCGCCGGGTCGGAGTATCGGGCGGCGACCGGCTTACGCCGGCCGTTCGAAATAGATCCGGATCGCCCGCAGTACCATCGCCTCGGAGACTGCCGTCGCTTCCGCGCGGTCGCGCATTGCCCGCGTCGCCCGCTGCAACAGACGCTTCACGCGAATGACGACGTGCTCGGGCGGACAGCCGACGTCGTGCAGGTACTCAACGTAGGCGCGTACCTCGCCGTCCACTGAACCGTCACGAACCGCCGTCGCTGCGGAAGAGACCAGCGCGACGACGAGTGACTTTTCCAGGGTGCGGAGCTTGACATCATCGGCCGGATCCGGTTGATGCGGATCGGGGCACTCGGGTGCAATGGGCGTGGCCATAGCGGGGGGGCTACGGAATAGTAAAAACTGCGCGAAGAACCAAGATACAGCGAGGAGCGTCCGGACACTAACACGAATTGCCAGATGCGAGTATCTGCCTGACGGTACGGAGGAACCCGAAGCTGGTGGTCGCGCTGGGCATCCGAAAAACAACGCGGCGGGAGATGGCGTTGCATCCCCCGCCGCGCTCCGTTTCCTGGGCGTCGCCTCAGGGCGTCACGTTCGCGTAATACACCTCGAGGTTCGTCGGCAGCGCGCCGTATGTCCGCCCCGGACCGGTCCACGTCATCCCGACCGATGTCGGCGTCGACACGATCCCGTCGTAGTCACCGATGAATGGCCGGATCCCCGACCCACTCGGCACTCCGTACTGCGACGGGTCCCAGCTCGACTTGGTGACCCGCTGTACCGTCCAGCTCTGTCCTCGGTCGGTGCTCCCGAAGTAGGAGATGTCGTAGAGCGTGTTGCCACTCCAGCTGCGGTCGTTGGCCATCAGGTCGATGCGGCCGCTGCCTGGCTCGATGCTCATCTCGACGTTGATGCGATCGCCGGCGCCCGGCGCGACCGTCTGCGGCGCGGACCACTGCGCGAGGTTGCTCACGTCCGCCGACGTCAGAAGGATCTGCGCCCGTCCGCCGATGATGTCGGTGTAGGCGACATAGAGCCGCTTCGTCGTCGGATCGAAGGCCGGAACCGGATACGACCCCGGCCCTCGGAACGGCGCACCGGACACGTTGAAGCAGTACGGCGGAAAGAGACAGACGGGATTCTCGAACAAGCCGATCTTCGTCGGCGTGCTCCACGACGCGCCCTGATCCTTCGACACGCTGACGAACATCGCGGTGCCCTTGCCGCCGAGGATGGTGTTGTCGAAGGTGAGGTACGCGTAGCCCGTTGCCGGGTCGGTCACGACGCGTGCATCCTGGTCGCTGTGCACCGAGCCGCTCGTGACGAGAACCGGCGCCGAGAATGAAACGCCACCATCGCGCGACGTCGAGACGTAGATCGGTGAGTGCCCCGACAGTCCGGTGAACTGTGCCCACGGAACGTAGATCGTGCCATCGTTCGCGACGTGCATCGACTCGTGATCGGGGAACTGGCCAGTCGATCCCTTCGCCTTGCCGTTCCCCTGAAAGTTCGACACCAGCGCGAGCGGCGCGGCAGATCCGCCGGCGAGCCACGTCTGTCCGCCGTCATACGATCGGCTGACCAGCAACACCACGCCGTAGGGCGGCGAGGCCTGGTAAGCGAAGCAGGCAAAATACGCCGTGGACCCGTCGGCGCTGAACGCCACCGCCGGATCGCCCCCGTAGTCGTAGGCACCGGTGCCAGCGACGCTCGGGTCGTTGGTGTACTTGCTGATCCCCGGGAGGAAACCGTTAGGGAGCGTCTTCGTCCACGTCTTTCCACCATCGAGGCTCGCGTTGACGCCGCAACCATCGTTATTGTTCCAGTCGTTGTTCCCGGTGATCAGGTTCAGCGAATTACGCGGGTTGACGGCGAGCGGCGTCTCGTTCTGCGCCGTGGTGTCGTCGCTGACATTCACCACCAGCGGCCGTGTCGTGCCGGTCCGCGCGAACGAGACCGGCATCGCCGCGCCGCTGGCGGTCGCGTCGGTGAGGCGGTCGGCGCTGCACGCGGCGGCCGAGGCGAGGCCGACGCCGGCGATCAGCGTGGCGAGCGAGCGCTGGTTCCGCGCGACTCGGCGCGACCAGGCAGAGCGTGAATGCTGCATGAACTCCTCGGGGGTTTGACCGCGGCGCGGGCGCCGATTGGCGCGCGCACTCAGCAAGGCGGTGGGGTTTGATCGATCCCGAACGGCGCCGAGCCGGCAGCGGCCGCGCTCGTTCGACAGCCTGAAATATCCCCGAGATCGGACGTCCGCAAGATCGACGCGAACTCCTATCACGCGCCCAAAATTTGTGTTGACGCGGTATGGGAGCGGCGTTAGCGTAACGGGCTCCGTGCGCCGGCGCGGAGTCGATCGCCGCTGAGTGGCAGGATGTGACGCCGCCCGGATCTGGACGTGGAGAGGGGGGGGTGCGTCGGCCGGCAAGGTGACCGGCAAGTTCCACGACCTCTATCCGATCCCGGCTAACGAGCTGTCGGCCAAACCCAAACGTTAGGCAGAACCCTGGCTACTGAACATCGGGTGCCGGGTGGATGTGATGTCGACATCCACCCGGTGCTCACCCGGCGCAGCCGGAACATCGTCGTCTCCGCGTTAGGCGCCCTCGTCCTCGGGGCCTGCGGCAGCAGCCCGTCGTCCCCCGACGCGAAGCCGTACACCCCCCCGCCGCCGGTCGAGCGGCCGTCGCTCGCCCAGACCTACCGGCCGAGCGGCCACGCCGCGGCTGGAGACGTCTTCGTCCATCTATTCGACTGGCGGTGGAACGACATCGCAGCGGAGTGTGAGAGTCGGCTCGGGCGGGCGGGCTTCAAGGCGGTGCAGGTCTCGCCGCCGCAGGAGCACAGCATCACACCGAGCCACGACTGGAGTGAACGCTACCAGCCGGTGAGCTACAGCATCGCGCGCAGTCGCTCGGGCACCGGCGATGAGTTCGCGGCAATGGTCACCCGGTGCAAGGTGGTCGGTGTCGACATCTATGTCGATGCCGTGATCAACCACATGACGAACTTCCCGAGCCCGGGGCAGGGCAGCAACGGTACGGCGTACACCAAGTACGAGTATCCCGGGCTGTACACGGCGAGCGATTTTCATACGCCGTGTACGGTGAGCAATTATTCCAACGCGGCCAACGTCCAGGATTGCGAGCTGTTCACCCTGCCCGACCTGAATACCGGCTCGGCGACCGTCAGGCAGAAGATCGCCGGCTACCTGATCATGCTCGCGCGGCTCGGTGTTGCCGGATTCCGCATCGATGCGGCCAAGCACATCCAGCAGGTGGAGCTCGACAAGATCTTCACGCTCGTCGACTCGACGATGACCGCGGAGCAGAAACCCGTTCCGTACTGGTTCCTCGAGGTGTCGAGTGGAGGCGGGGAAGCCCTCTCGACCCGCGACTATTTCGGCGAGGCGTACAGCTCCGGGGGCTCGGCGGACATCACCGAGTTCATCTTCCGCGGCGTGGCCGACAAGTTCACCCAGAAAGACGGCAACCAGCACATCTTCCAGCTCAACCCTAACGGTACCGCGGGCAACCAGTTCTCGCCGGCGGCCTGGGGGATCATGCCCGCCGACAAGGCGGTGGTGTTCCTCCAGAACCACGACACCCAGCACGAGTGCGGTCTCAGCTACCGCAATCCGCAGGTCTTTCGCCTGGCCAACGTCTGGATGCTCGCACAGCCGTACGGGTATCCGTCGATCCTCTCGAGCTTCGCGTTCGTCTGTCCCTCGGGCAACTCGATGGGACCACCGTCCGATGCCTCCGGATGGACGCTGCCGGTCAACTGTTCGTCGAGTCTCGAGACGGCGATCGTGGGCGAGTGGGTCTGCGAACATCGCGACCCGTTCATCGCCAGCATGGTCGGCTTCCGCCGTGTTGTCGCCGGCACCGACCAGAATCACTGGTGGGACAACGGCGCCAACGCGATCGCCTTCTCGCGCGGCGACAAGGGGTTCATCGCGATCAACCGCGAGACCGTGGCGCTCAGCCTCACGTTAGGCACCGGCCTCGCGCCGGGGACGTACTGCGACCGGCTCACCGGTGGCAAGAATGGGGCGGCCTGCGTCGGGCGCAGCGTGGTGGTGGACGGATTCGGAAGCGTGATGCTCGCCCTCGATCCCAACGCCGCCGTCGCAATCGATGTCGCAACGAAGCTCTGACCCGGCGGCCGAGCGCCGAGCGGGATCCGCCTCCGCGACGACGCAAACGAGTGCCAGCGTCCGCGCCGTCGATGGACTCGTTGAATATCAGGTGCTCACCGTCAACGTGGTGGGCGACGAGTCGTTTCTCAGCGAGCCACTACGCGTGGTCGCACCGGGGATGGAGCAGACGGTCACGCCGGATCAATCCGCGCTCGAGCATGTGGAGCACGGATATACCGGCGGCGGCTATCTCCGCCTGACGCGTGACGCCAGCACCGTAGTCACGATCCCCGTGAGCGTCGCCCGCGATGGCGTCTATGCGATTGACGTTCGTTATGCAAACGGGAATGGTCCGGTCAACACCGAGGACAAAGTCGCGGTGCGCACGCTCCTTGTTGATGGCGACACCACGGGGGTGCTCGTAATGCCCCAGCGCGGCGCCGGTCGCTGGTCGGAGTGGGGATGGAGCAACGCGCTCCAGCTGCGGCTGAAGTCGGGCCAGCACGCACTCCGGATCGTCTACACACCGCTCGACCGGAACATGAACGGGCGGGAGAACACCGCACTGCTCGACGCCATCCGCCTAACGCTGCTCGGGCACTAGCTCGAGCAGGTAACCGGTCAGCGGCGCGAGTATTGCCAGCGGAACGTACGCGTCGACACTGCCGTCCATCCCGACGCTGAGCAGTGCCCCGCCCGCGCCGCCGAACAGGCTTCGCATCCGGTAACGACCGGGGGGCAGCGCGCCGGCGGCGGCACTCACCCGTACGCCCCGCTGCGCAATCGCTCCCATATTGGCGACGACGAGCACGGCATTATTCCCCTCGCGACGCGCATACGTCGCGACCGCATCGCTGCTCGCCGACAGCGGCACCAGCACCCCGGTAGCGAGTGAGGCACTGCGCGCGCGGAGATGGATCAACCGCCGGTACTGATTGAGCAGCGACGAGCGCACGCGATCCTGCGACGCGACCGTCACTGTCATCGAATCGGACTGCAGCGATTCCCACGGCGTACCGCGGGTGAAGCCGGCACCGCGAGCGGGGTTCCACTGCATCGGCGTGCGAATCCTGCGGTCGGGCTTCGCCCCAGTCATCCCGATCTCCTCGCCATAATAGACGAAGGGAATTCCCGGCATCGTGAACAGCAGGAACGACGCGAGCCGCGTGCGGGCGCTGTCGCCATCGAGCTTGGTACGCGTCCGCGGCTGGTCATGATTGCTCAGGAAGGGCGACCAGCGTCCGGGCGGCGCATCGCGCTGCAGCCGCAGCACCGGTGGCAGCAATCCTTTCGCCGAGCCGGTGTGAACTGCGCTGATGATGCTGTCAGCGACCTCGAATGCGAAGTACGCGTCGAGCTGGTCGGGATAGTAGCCGAGCATCTCCTTCGTGCTGTCGGAAACCTCGCCGATCGTGAACGATGCTGGCTTCACCGCGCGGACGTAGGCGCCGTATTCGCGCAGCACCGCGTGGGTGGCTGGTGAATGGTTGATCACCGTGCCTTCCTCGACGAGATAGGGGATTGCATCGAGGCGGAAACCGTCGACGCCCATCTCGTTCAGCCAGAAGCTGGCGACCTTGTTCGCCTCCTCGCGAACGGGTGGCCAGGTGTAGTTGAGATCGGGCATGCTGTCGGAAAAAAATCCGTAGAACCACTCGTCACGCGCCGGCGATTTGTGCCAGTTGCTGTATCCCCACGGATTGAGCTCGCTCGGCTTCGTCGGCGACCAGCGGAACCAGTTGCGATAGACCGAGGTGGTATCGTGCATTGCGGCAACGAAGTACGGATGCGTGATCGATGCATGGTTCAGCACCATGTCGACGAGCACGCGGATCCCGCGCTTGTGCGCCGCACGCACGAGCCGCTTGAAGTCGTCGTTCGTCCCGTAGTCGTGTTCGATCCGGTAGTAGTCGGCGACATCGTAGCCGTGATAGCTCGGCGATTCGGCAACCGGCATCAGCCAGATGCAGCGGGCGCCAAGGTCGCGCGTCGAGCTGGGATTGCCGTCGTTGATGTAGTCGAGACGGGAGATCAGTCCGTTGATGTCACCGATGCCGTCGCCGTTGCTGTCCTGGAAGGAGCGGACGAACACCTCGTAGCAGGTGGCACCGCGCGTCCAGCGCGGCAACCCCTGCGGCCGCGATGCAGAGTCGGCAGCGTTAGGCGCTGGTGTCGATGGCGAGTTCGCGGCGAACAGCCAGCGATAGGCGGCTGGAAATTCGCGTCGCCAGAACCATTCGGCGTGCTTCCCGTCCGCCGGGCTGGTCGCCTGCACTGCGGTGCCGATCGGGAATCCCGCCGCCGCGAGGCTGTCGACCACCGCCGCCTGGTCGCGCAACGGCTCCCCGTCGGCGGTCTCCGCGCCCCCGACGACGAAATACAGCCGTGGCAGCGGTTGGACCGGCTTGGCCCGGCGCGCATAGGCGAGAATGTCGTTGCGCGCGATCCAGCAGGCGCAGGAGAACACCCCCGCGCGACCGAAAACGTCAGGATATTTGAGCGCCGCGTAGAGCGAGATGAGCCCGCCCATGCTCGACCCCATGATCCCGGTGTTGTCGCGGTCGGCACGAGTTCGGTAGTGCTGGTCGATGTACGGCTTGAGCGAGTGGACGAGAAACTCGACATAAGCGTCGCCATCGCCGCCACCCAGGTCAGCGCGGTCGGCGCGCCACGGATTGTATTCGTCGAGCCGATGCGGGCCGCCATGATCGACGCCGACGAGGATGACGCCGGCGTCGCCGCGCGCATGGAGGGAGTCGAGCGTCTCATCGATTCCCCACTCACCGGCGAAGCTCGTCGCGGCGTCGAACAGGTTCTGCCCGTCGTGCATGTAGAGCACGGGATAACGCTTGGTCGTCGTCGCGTAATCGGGCGGGAGGTACAACCAGACACGCCGTGTCCGCCCGAGTTGCGGGATCGCGAAGCTGTCGCTGAGCATCGAAACGGAATGCGACGCGGTAGACGCGCGTGGCGCCGCGCGCGAGGCGCCAGCGCTCCGCCACCCGGCGACCGTCGCGGACAGGAGCGTCCGTCCGTTGTCGAGCCGAGTGAAAGCACGATTCGCTACGTCGCCACCATCGGGCGTCGTCTCCACCGTTTCCCACGAGCCGAGGGTGAACTTGAACTCGATGGTTCCGCGGACCGCAGCGGGGAGCGTGACGAGGTAGCTCCCGTCAGGCTGCGCTGCGAGCGCGTAGCCGGGCGCGGCGGGATCCCACCGGTTGAATGATCCGGCGAGGTGCACGACGGCGCCGGCGGGAGTCGACGGCGGGAGCGCCGTTAGGCGGATGCTGAGCTGGGCCCGCAACGGCGTTGTCGCGGCGACGCTGGCAAGGAGGGCCAGCGCACCGACTGACCGCCGGAGGAGGTGGCGAGCGTTCATTCGGCAACGTTATCGCGGCCGCGAACCATGGGAAGGGCGGGATGGGTCATCTCAGCTTGAGCAGCCTGCCTCGCGGCTGCGTCCGGCATGGAGGGTGCACAATGAGAAACAGGCCGCGATCATGTGGCCCCAATACAGGAGAATCTCTCGATGCGCGTTATCAACATGCTCGCTATCGGCGCAGTGGCATTGGCTGCCGCGGCCTGCTCCAAGAACGACCAGAGCGCCCGCGATTCGCTCAACCTTCTCAAGGCGAGTGGCAGCGTGGACTCCGTCTCGGCGCTCGAGCGTACCCCGGTCGGAACGGTCACGACGACCACCACCACGACGCAGCGCACAACCGTCGGCTCGGCGGCTGTCGCGCCCGCACCGGTCCGCCGGACGACCACCACCCGCTCCACCTCGAGCGGGACGACATCAAGCGGCTCGGCCGGCACCAGCTCGGGCACGACCACGACGACGCGGGCGACGACGACCGTCAAGCACACCCAGCGCGATGCCGCGATCGGCGCGGCTGCTGGCGCGATCATCGGCGCGACGACCAGCAAGAACAAGGTGAAGGGCGGGATCATTGGCGGTGCGGCCGGCGCAATCCTCGGCGGCGTTGTCGGGAACAACGTCGACAAGCAGACCAAGCCGACCAACCCGTAACCCGCGGGAGTGCGTTGCGAAGGAAAGGGACCGCCGGCGGCGGTCCCTTTTCGTTCCCGCACCGAGCCTGAGCCAACCTGAAAGTCGGTGCCCGCCTCGTCTCGCCGCGGTCATCCTGCTAAATTTCGCGAATGACCGAAGAGCTGCAGCCCGAGGGCGCCGCCCCCGAATCGATGTCGCCGCTGTGCCCGCGCTGCGGCAGCGAGATGTGGGACAATCGCGCCACGAAGAAGAACCCGCGCGCCCCCGACTACAAGTGCAAGACCGCCGGTTGTGAGGGCGTGATCTGGCCGCCGCGCGATCCCGGTGCCGTGCCCGTCGTTGCCGTGCCGGCTGGGACGCCTGACGATCCGGCCTGCCCGATCTGCGCCGGCAAGATGTGGGACGACCGCGCGAGCAAGCGCAATCCACGCGCGCCGGACTTCAAGTGCCGCAACAAGCCGAAGTTTCAGGGCGGACCGGGCTGCGAGGGTGTGATCTGGCCGCCGCGGGACGGTGATCGCCGCCCCTCGGCCACGCCGGCCGCGACGCGCGGCGCACCGCCCCGTGGCCGTCCGGCAGCGGGTGCGCCTCCCGCCCGGGCGAGCGCACCGCCCCCCCCGCCAGCCGGCCGCGAGTTCGCCGACGACGAAGCGCCCGACTTCAGCGACGACGACCTGCCGTTCTAGCGCCATGCCTGCCTAACGTGTGCCGCGCGTGGCGTCGACCGTCGCGCGCCGCTGGTGCAGCCCGCCTAACGGTCAGAGGTGCCCGCCGATCGCGAGCTGCGCGAACCCTGATCCGATGCTCAGTCGCGCCAGCCCGAACGTGCGGCCCGTCGCCCGGCCGATGTAACCGATCGTCCCATACGCCGTCCGCGCATAGCCGACGCGATAGCCGGCTCCGGCGAAGAAGGATCCGGCCCGCGTCATCGGGGCGAAGTTCGCTTCGACCGCACCGCCGAAATGCGTGCTGATCGGCGCCCGGCAGTTGCCGGCCCCCACGTAGCGACCGGTCTGCCGGTCCTGACAAAGCAGGTCGCCGTAGACCGTGGTCTGCTGGATGTAGCGACGATCCTGTTTGCCCTGGACGAAGGTCACGTCGAGTGGCAGGAGGTAGCCGAACAGCTTCGACGTCCCGGCGCCCACCCCGGCGTTGACCGAGAACCCGCCGTGGGGCTGGTCCCAGGCATAACCCGCATTGCCCACCGCGAAATACGGGCGGTCGACCGCCTGCGCCCCGAGCGCGCCCGCCGAAAATGTCAGCGCCGCGAACGCGGCGGCCCAGCTGCGTGCAATCATGATGCTCCTCGCAAAATAGCCTCACCGAGCGCTCGTCCGGCCTGCCTAACGCCTGACGGTCTCCGGCGCCGTTCCCGGCCGTACCACATTCCGCCGCTCGTCCTCGTCCCGCTGCCCGAGGAATTCCCCAACCGCCGCCAGCGACTCGATGTGGTCGCAGAAGATCTTCAGCGTGGCGAGCGTGGGCACGGCGAGGAACGCCCCCGGCACCCCCCAGATCCAGAAAAAGAACGCCAGCCCGACGAAGATCGCGACCGGGTTGAGCGTCAGCCGGTGGCCGAGCAGCAACGGTGACACGACGTTGGCCTGGACGAGGTTGATCAGCAGAAAGCTACCCGGCGCCATCAATGCACGGCCGACATTGTCGAATGTCGTCAGGCCGGCCAGCGCGAGGATGACGACGACCGCCAGCGCACCGAGGTAGGGGATGAACTCGCAGAGCGCGACGACCACGCCCCAGAGCGGCGCGTTAGGCAGCCCGATCGCCCACAGTGCGAGGGCAACCAGTGTCCCCTCGGCGACGTTCACCATCAGCGCGGTCGTCAGGAACGCCGAGACCGCAGACTCCGTGGCCCGGGCAATCTCCACAGCCTTCAGCTTGTCGCTGAAGTGCGGCAGCACCTTGATCAACTTCTGGAGGAACAAGTCACCGCCGGCAAGCAGGAAGTAGAGCAGGATGACGATCTCGAGGATCGCGGCGATCAGCTTCTCGGTGGTGCCGAAGATCCGCGATGACACGCTTGGTCCGGACGCGACGACGACCTGCTGCGGCGGGCGACTTTCGGAGTCGCGGTTGGTCGCATTCCCCACTGCGCCCGCGGCCTGCTCCATCTGGCGGCTCACCTGCTGTACCGGTCGAATGAGATGGTGCAGCTTCGACTCGGCTCGGCTGAGTGTCTCCGGCGCCGCCGACGCCCATCGTTGCGCGGGTCCGGCCAGCGCGTACGTCCCACCGCCCAGGGCGGCCAGGAGCGTGAGCACTACCACGGCCGCGCTCAACGGAGGGGGCACGCGAACGCGGCTCAACGCGCGGATCGCAGGGCTGAGCAGGAAGTTCAGCAGCACCGCGTACGTAATCGGGATGAGAAAATCCCGCGCGAAATACAGCGTGTAGAGCATCGCGAGCAGAACGAGGATCGTGATCGCTGCCGACCGTCCCTGTCGTCCGCTCGCGGCGTCTTCGGTTTTCTCGATATCGGGTGTCGGCGCCCCCGACTCCACTGGTCGCGCGCTGGCCGCCGGGTCGACGTCGGGGTTCATCACTGACCCTGACGCCCTGCCGGGTTCGCGGGGAGCGCGCGCGGACACTACGCCTTCGGTTCGATCGGACACGCAGCCTCGAGCGAGATAGGTTGAGCGATAGCGCGTGATCGATGCTTGTGCATGATCGCGGCCGAGGCTCGCGCACCACGCCAAACTGTCGTATGATTTGCCGCGCAAACTGCGGCCGGAGTTGCACTATACCGCCGCCGCGCACGAAAAACTGGCATGGCGATATGCCACAAGTTGTTGTAGAGAAACGACTTGCCAGATCGTGCCATTCCGGAACGCGGGTTGCCTCTATTACCGTTGCCGGTGGCGAGGCTTTCGCGCGCCACCAACCCCAGGGACCGGAGATAGCGATGCGTCGCAACACACGACAGGGCTTTACACTGATCGAGCTGCTGATCGTCGTCGTGATCATCGGAATTCTCGCAGCGATTGCGATCCCGAAGTTCGCGAACACCAAGGAGAAGGCTTACGTCGCGCAGATGAAGTCCGATCTGCGCAACCTTGTGAGCGCGGAAGAAGCGTTCTTCGCTGACTCAGTGAAGTACACGAGCACGATCACGCAGCTCAAGTACAAGCAGTCGACCGGCGTCTGGACGCCGACTATTACGGTCGGCGCGGGCTTCTGGACCGCCAGCGTGACGCACACGGCGATCGTCGGCAAGAGCTGCGAGATCGCGATCAATACAGCGAACACGCTGGTGACGACCGCGGGGGACGGCGAGCCAGTCTGCCAGTAGGCAGGATCAACCGGCGCGGGCGGTCTTGCCGCCCGCGTGCGGCGGGGCGAGCTTGGCAGCGATGAAGTGCCAGCGTCGTCCCTGATCACGGGTCAATGTCCATGATATTCGCTGCGCCGGCGGGGGCTGTCCGGTCCCGCCGCTCGCTGTCGTCTCGCTGTCGATCGGTCTTGCTCGTACTCGTGCTCGCGGTGGCGATCGGCGCCGTGCCGGCGCCCGTGGGCGCCCAGAACCGCCGCCCGACGGAACGCCCCGACTCGGCTCGCGCTGCGGACACGGTGCGCAGTCGCCTCGCGTCGGCACCCGGAGACTCGGCCGCTCGCGACTCACTCCGGCCGAGCATCCGCGACTTCCTCGCGCGGGTGAACGAGCCGCCGGTCGTCACCCATCACGTGCTCCGGCTGCCTAACGGCGAGCTGCGCTACACGGCGACGACGGGGATACTGCCGATCCGGAACGACAGCAGCGGGGTTATCGAAGGGGGCATGTTCTTCGTCGCCTACACGCGCGATGGAGTTGCCGATGGCAACAAGCGCCCGCTGCTGATCGCCTTCAACGGAGGGCCGGGATCGTCGTCAGTCTGGCTGCACCTCGGCGCCTTCGGTCCACGCCGCGTGCGGCTGATGTCGGACGGCTCGGCCCCAGCCCCACCGTACCAGGTCGAGGACAACCCGCAGACACTCCTCGACCAGACCGACATCGTGTTCGTCGATCCGGTGGGCACCGGATACAGTCGCGCCGCCCGCCCGGAATTCGGCGCAAAGTTCTGGGGGCTGGACGAGGACATCGCCGCGATGGGCGAGTTCATCCGCCTCTACCTCACGCGCTACTCGCGCTGGAACGCGCCGCTGTTCATCGGCGGTGAGAGCTACGGGACAACGCGGGCGACCGGACTCTCCGGCTATCTCGCCGACCGCGGTATCACGCTGAACGGGATCGTTCTCCTCTCGACCGTGATCGATCGCGCCGCTTCGTCGATGGATCGCGACAATCCGGTCGGGTTCGTGAACTTCCTGCCGTCATATGCGGCGACCGCGTGGTACCACCACCGGCTGCCGGCGGATCTGCAGGCGCGGACACTCGCACAGTTGCTGGACGAGGCGAAGCGGTGGTCAGTGACCGAGTATCAGCCAGCGCTGGTGCTGGGCGAGCGCCTAACGGCGGACCAGCGCGGGGCGGTGGTCAAGCAGCTGGCGCGATACACGGGGTTGCCCGAGCGGTTCGTAGCCGACAACGACCTGCGGGTGACACTCGGTCGCTTCAATCACGAGTTGCTGCGCAGCGACCGGCGGATCGTCGGGCGGCTCGACAGCCGGTTCACCACTTACGATCTCGATCCGGGATCCGACGAAGTGCAGGTCGACCCGAGCGAGGCAACGATCCGGAATACCTTCACGCCCGCCTGGAACGACTACGTGCGGCGCGAGCTGAAGTACCGCAACGACGACGTCTATTACATCCTCGGCGGCGGAATCGGGCGCTGGAAGTATCCCCAGACCCAGGGCTATTCGGATGTCTCGCCGTCGATCGAGCGGGCATTCACGAAGAATCCGTACCTTCGGCTGTACGTCGCGCTGGGATACTATGACATGGCGACGCCATACTTCGCAGTGGAGTACACGCTCGGGCAGCTCCGCCTCGCGCCCGAAGTCCGGGCCAACATCGTGACCGACTATTTCACCGCCGGACACATGATGTACATCGACGACGCCTCGGCGGCGAAGCTGCGCGGCGGGATCCGCCGGTTCATCGACGGTGCGGCGAGGCAGGGCGACCGCCGAGCGACCGGCGCGGTCGCGGCACCGTCGCGTTAGGCTGGGAGCCTGGTACCCGTCGTCATGATGCGTCCTCGCCCGCCTGCCCGCTCTCCTGACGTCGAGGCTCGCGCTGGCGAGGGCATCCACATTCGTGCGCTGCAGACCGACGCCGAGCTTCGCCAATGCGTGGAGTTGCAGCGCGCGACCTGGGGTGCCGACTTTGACGACATCGTTCCGCCGAGCGTGCTCAAGGTCGCGCAAAAGATCGGCGGTGTGGCGGCGGGCGCGTTCGGAATCGATGGACGGCTGCTCGGTTTCGTGTTCGGCATGGCGGGGGTGCGCGGCCGGGATATCATCCACTGGTCGGACATGCTCGCGGTGCGCGAGGACGCGCGCGACCGCGGCATCGGGCAGCGGCTGAAGGAATTCCAGCGGACCGCGGCCGGCGCGAGCGGAGCGACGACGATGTACTGGAGCTACGATCCCCTCGTCGCGCGCAACGCGCACATGAACTTCAACCGGCTGGGCGTGCACGTGGACGAATACATCGAAGACATGTACGGGCCGTCGGCGAGCAAGCTCCATCGCGGGTTGGGCACTGACCGGCTGATCGTCGCCTGGCAGCTGGGTGCGGCCAGGGTGCCGCTCCCTAACGTTGCGGACGATGCGTTCGACGCTGACTCCGTGGTGCTCAACCCGGCCGGGCGCGTAGTTGCGCCAGTCGGCAGCAGCAGTACCGGCGCCGCACCACCGGCGATCGTTCGCATCGAGATCCCACTCGACATCGTGCAGGTGCGCGACGCGTCGCCCGGCGACGCAGCGCAGTGGCGCGCGTCGACGCGCGCGGCATTCCAGTGGGCGTTGGCGAATCGCTACACCGTGAGGCGATTCGTCAGCGACCTGCCGGGGGCGCGTGGCTACTACGTGCTCGCGCGCCTGACGGGAGCGTCGGCGTGACGATCCAGGTCGAACGGATTGCGCTGCGCGAGATCCGCCTCCCCCTCAAGGAACCGTTCCGGATCTCGTCGGGGATCTGCACCGAGCGCCGGATCGCGCTGCTCGAGTTGACCGCTGCGAGCGGTGCGGTTGCCTGGTCGGAGTGCGTCGCTGGCGAGCTGCCGTACTACAGTGCGGAGACGATCGACACCGCGTGGCATGCGATCCGCGAGTGGCTCGCCCCGATGATCCTCGGCGTCCCGGTTTCCGGACCGGAGCTGGTGCACGCGATGCTGGAGCGCAACGTGTGCGGCCACAACATGGCGAAGGCGGCGATCGAGATGGGGTGCTGGGAGCTGGAGGCGACGCAGCGCGGCGTCTCGCTCTCGCGACTCCTCGGTGGGACGCGCGACCGCGTTCCGACCGGGATCTCGCTCGGCATCCAGGACAACCCCGATGCGCTGGTCACCCGCGCCGCCCGCGCGCTCGCCGATGGCTACCGGAAGATCAAGGTGAAGATTCGCCCCGGGGCCGACGTCGAATACGTCGGCGCCGTCCGCCGAGCGTTAGGCAGTGACGTCAGTCTCATGGCCGACGCAAACTCGGCGTATGAACTGAGCGATGCCGGACATCTTGCGCAACTCGATGAATTCGGGCTGCTGATGATCGAGCAGCCCCTCGGGCGCGACGACCTCGTACGCCACGCCGCGCTGCAGCGGCGCCTGCGGACGCCAATCTGTCTCGACGAGTCGATCACCGACGCCGAGCGGTGCGAGGACATGATCGCGCTCGGGGCCGGGCGGATCGTGAACATCAAGCCCGGCCGCGTCGGCGGGTTCACGGTCGCGAAGCGGATCCACGACCTCTGCCAGCAGCAGGGAATGAGCGTCTGGTGCGGCGGGATGCTCGAGAGCGGCATCGGTCGGGCGTACAACGTGGCGCTTGCCTCGCTGCCGAACTTTTCGCTGCCGGGCGATCTGTCGCCGAGTGCCCGCTACTGGGAGCGCGACGTCGTGGTGCCGGAGTGGACGATGGATCGTGACGGGCTTGTCCCGGTCCCGGTTGACCGAGCGGGTATGGGTGTCGATCCTGATCTCGCCCGGATCGATGACCTGACGGTGCGGCGCGAGCTGCTGATGACAGCTGGCGTCGCGGCCCGATGAGCGCGGTCGCTGCCGCCGGAGCATC
The DNA here is from genome assembly GCA_031360575.1 of Gemmatimonadaceae bacterium. Lineage (GTDB taxonomy): Bacteria > Gemmatimonadota > Gemmatimonadetes > Gemmatimonadales > Gemmatimonadaceae > JABFXC01. The sequence goes on along the minus strand of JANMBU010000006.1, from coordinate 56,806 downwards.
GCTGCCTGACGCTGTGCAGGCGCTGTTTCCGGACACGCTGCGCGAGCGGCTGATCGCGCTGCGACGCGAGCTGCATGCGAATCCGGAGCTGTCGAATGCAGAGCATGCGACCGCGGCGCGGTTGACGGCCGCCATGGTCAGCGTTGGTGCGAGCGACGTGCGGCGCATCGGCGCGACGGGGCTGGTGGCCCGGGTCCCGGGACGCGCTCGTGGCGCGCCCGTCGTGGCGATCCGCGGAGACATCGACGCGCTGCCGATTCAAGAGGCGACCGGACTCCCCTTCGCCTCGACGATCCCGGGGGTGATGCACGCGTGCGGTCACGACGTGCATGCGACGTGGGCGGTCGGCGCCGCGGCGCTCCTCGTTCGCGCGCCCGCCGAGGGTGATGTGGTGATCCTGCTTCAGCCAGCGGAGGAGTCGGGGGACGGCGCACTCGGCATGATCCGGGGCGGGGCGCTCGACGGCGTCGCGGCGATTTTCGGCGGGCACGTCGATCGGCGGTTCGCCGTCGGACAGGTCGTTGCCGACCCGGGTCCGCTCGCCGCCTCGGCCGACACGTTCGAGATCGTACTGGTCGGAAAGGGCGCGCACGCGGCGCGTCCGCACGAGGGTGCGGATCCAATTGTCGGCGCCGGCGCGCTGATTCTCGCCTTGCAGACGATCGTTTCGCGGCGGGTGAACCCTGCAACGGCCGCTGTCCTGACGATCGGTACGATCCACGCCGGCGCCGCGCCTAACGTCATTCCTGATCGGGCTACGCTGGGCGGGACCGTGCGAGCGGTGGACTCGGCGACGCGGGCACTGCTACTCGGCGACCTGGCCCGAATCGCCGCGGCGACCGCAACGGCTTACGGTCTCGAGGCGCGAGTCGCCGTGAAGGAGGGCACGCCGCCGGTGGTCAACCCGGCCCGCCCGGCGGGCTGGGCCCGCGAGGCGATCGCGTCGGTCCTCGGCGCGGACTCGCTGGTGCCGTTAGGCGCGCTCAACATGGCGGCTGAGGACTTCGCCCATTACCTCGAGCGCGTGCCCGGATGCTTCCTCCGCATCGGCGCACGGGAAGCGGGGGGTGCCGTGATCCCGGCCCACTCGCCGCAGTTTCATGCGGCCGAGGAGAGCATCTTCATCGGCGCCGCCGTGCTGGCCGAGACGGCGCGAGTCGCCTCGCGCGCGCTGGGGGAGCCCGCCTGACGCTTTTTCGTCAGCGACGTGCGCGCCGGATGACGCGCCCCGGGAACGCGCCAGTCGTCGCGCCCTTGGCGTAGACCATCGTTCCATTCACCCACACGCGATCGATCCCGGCCGAGACTGCATGCGGATCCGCCGGCGTCGCGCGGTCGAGAACCGTCGGCGGATCGAACAGCGTGAGGTCGGCGAACATACCCGGAGCGATCGTGCCGCGGTCGCGAACGCCGACGTTGCTGGCGGCCAGCGCTGTCATCTTGCGAACCGCTTCCTCCAGGCTGACGACGTGCTGCTCGCGCACATAGTGACCGAGCACGCGAGGGAAGCTGCCATAGCCGCGGGGATGCCGACCGGCGAGCTCGCCGTCGCTCGAGATGTTGGCGAACGGCCAGGCGATGAGTTGCGCGATGTCGCGCTCGTCCATGCTCGTCGCGATTACTCCCTGGCCGCCCTTGCCACCACTCAGCCGCGCGTCTTCCGCCGTCCGGATCAGCCATTCGAGCGTCGTTGCCGCATCGCTGTTCCGAAGCTGAGCGATCTGCGCGACGGTCTTGCCGGCGTACTCCGGATCGGGTTCGAAGCTCGAGATGAGCAGGCCATCGGGTGTCGCGACCTCGCGCAGCACGAAGTCGGTCGTCGCGCGGTTGGCGAAGTCGCGCGCCGGGTAGAGGACCGTTAGGGTGGACTGCCAGAACTGGTACGGGTAGACGTCCATCGTGACGTCGACACCGGCCGCACGCGCGGAGTCGAGCTTGGCAATCAGGCGCGGCGCCTGCCCCCAGATCGAGCGCATCGCCAACTTCGCGTGCGAGATCTGCACGGGCATGTGATTCACGCGCCCGATGTTGATCAGCTCATCGACCGCCTGGAACAGCTCGCGGTCTTCGCTGCGCATGTGCGAGATGTAGCGGCCGCCCGAGTCGGCAGCGACGCGGGCGAGCGCGATGACTTCTTTCGGGTCGGAGTAGATGCCGGGATCGTATTCCAGTCCGCTCGACAGGCCGAGTGCGCCGGCGCCCATTTCCTGCGCAACGATCGCCCGCATTCGATCGACTTCCGCTGGCGTCGAGTGACGCTTGAAGTCCGCGCCGATGACGCTGTCGCGAACGGTGCCGTGGCCAACGTACGACGCGACGTTGATCGCCGCCGGACGCGAGTCGAACCCGGCGAAGAACCCGGCGAGCGGAATGTGCGACCCGCCATCCTGCCCGACGATCACGGTGGTTACCCCCTGACTGACGACGGCAAGCGCCGCGCGGTCGATGTCGAGGCCCCGGTCGTGATGGCTGTGCGTATCGATGAAGCCAGGCGCAAGCGTCAGCCCGCCGGCATCGACGACCGAATCACCGGGCTCCGTTCGAAGGTCGCCGACGGCGGCGATGCGATCACCGCTGATGCGGACACTCGCACGGCGCGCCGGCGACCCAGTTCCATCGATCACCCGCGCATTGGTGATCAGCACCGTTCGCGCGACTGGTGTCGGCGTCATTCGCGTGGCGCATGCACCGGCGAGCAGGAAGACTTGAGCAACGAGTACGGTCCGGGCAGCAAAGTTGCAGCGCATGTTTGGGGTCGGGTGCGAGATAGAGGACGCGGCGGACACGCTGCTGCAGGGCAGCGACTGGCAATCTGCCCGCGCGAGCACGAAGCGTAAAGGATCGGATGGAAGCGGCTGTGCCGGGAACGAGCGCGCGTCGTCCTAGAGGGGGCGCGTTCATCGCACGTTGAGCCTCCCGGGGGCAAGATGCGGCGCTCAGCCAGCACCCCGTTCGCGCCACCCACGTCGCTTGCCACCGATGACCGCTCCCGACTCGACACAGAAAATTCCCGAGCTGCTCTACCTGCTCCACGGCGACCCCACCGATCTCGCCGAGGCGCTCGCCGGGATGCGGGCGGCCGATGTCGCTGACGCGCTTCGCGAGCTGCGGCCCGAGGCCGCGTCGAAGGTGATGGCGGCGCTGCCCTTCGACCTCGCCGTACAGGTGTTCGACGAGCCGGAGCTCGAGGGTCATCGCTGCGAGATCATCCAGCAGATGGGAGAGAAGGTCGCGGCGCCGCTGATCGATGCGATGTCATCGGATCAGCAGGCCGATCTCTTCCGCGAGCTGCCCGAGCGCGAGCGTCCGCGCTTCCTCAAGGTGCTCGATGCGCCGACGCGTGAAGCGTTAGGCGTGCTGCTCCGCTATCGCACCGACACCGCGGGCGGGATCATGACGACCGAATTCATCTCGGTGCCGACGACGTGGACGGTGGACCAGACGCTGCAGCACATTGCGCGCGTCGGGCGGGCGAAGGAAACGGTCTACACGATCTACGTGGTCGATCCGGAGAGCAAGGTGCTCGTCCACGTCGTGTCGCTGCGCGACCTGATGATGACGGACCGCGCCACGCTGGTGATCGACGTCGGCAATCGTCGGCGGCCGCTGTCGGTTGCACCGGCGACGGATCGCGAAGAAGTGGCGCGGACGATCTCCAAGTACAACCTGCTCGCGCTACCGGTGCTCGACGAGGGCGGCCACATGCTCGGCATCGTGACCGTCGACGACGTGATCGACGCGATCGTCCGCGAGAGCACGGAGGACGTGCAGAAGTTCGGCGGCATGGAAGCACTCAATGAGCCGTACACCGAGATCTCCTTCGGCCGGATGATCAAGAAGCGGGCAGGCTGGCTCTGCGCGCTCTTCCTCGGTGAGATGCTGACGGCGACGGCGATGGCGCACTTCGAGGGAGAGATCGCCAAGGCGGTCGTGCTCTCGCTGTTCATTCCGCTGATCATCAGCTCCGGTGGCAACTCCGGCTCGCAAGCGACGTCGCTGATCATCCGATCGCTGGCACTGCGCGAGATCCGCCTCGGTGACTGGTGGCGGATCCTCCTTCGCGAGCTGCCCGCCGGCTTGACGTTAGGCATCATCCTCGGCGTGATCGGGATCATCCGGATCTTCGTCTGGCAGAAGTTCGGCTGGTACGATTACGGTGAGCACTGGGCGCTGATCGGAGCGACGGTCGGCGGGGCGCTGGTCGGGGTGGTGACGTTCGGCTCGGTCGCCGGCTCGATGCTGCCCTTCCTCCTGAAGCGGATCGGCTTCGACCCGGCAAGCGCGTCGGCGCCATTCGTCGCGACGCTGGTGGACGTCACGGGACTGATCATTTACTTCAGCGTCGCATTCGCGATCCTGCGGAATACGCTGCTGATGTGACGGGGCCGCGGCAGTCAGCGATCAGCCGCACGTGGAGAGCGGTTGACCGCTGCAGCGTAACGCCGTTCGCTGACTGCTTGCCGCTTACCGCTCATCGCCCTGTTTGTAAGGTCTGCCCGTCCGCCGGCATAGGGTAGTCATGACCGCTTCCCGCCAGCACCCCCTCCCCCCGAACGCCGGGCAGCACGGAATGAACGATCGGGCCAGCGACGAGCGCGAGCTGGTGACCCGGACGATGCGAGGCGACGAGCGGGCGTTCACCGCGCTCTACGCCGCGCACGCGCCGGCGGCCTACGGCGCGGCGTACCGGCTTTGCGGCAACGCGCCGGACGCCGAGGATGTCACGCAGGAGCTGTTTCTCGCCCTGCCGGCATCACTCACCGCATACGACCCGTCGCGCGGAGCGTTAGGCCCGTGGCTGCGCCGGGTGGCGGTGCGGCTGGCGCTGATGCGGATGCGGAGCGTCAGGCGGCGGCGTGAGGTTGATGCCGGGTCCGTCGCCGAGCTGCTGGCGCGGGACGACAGGGCACTCGAGCGGCTGTCGATCGAGGCCGCGCTGGCGCGACTGAGCGACGAACAGCGCACGGTGTTCCTGTTGAAGGAAGTCGAGGGGTACGAGCATCGCCAGATCGCGTCAATGCTCGAGATCTCGGTTGCCAACTCCGAAGTTCGCCTGTTTCGCGCGCGCCAGTCGCTGCGCATCCTGCTTGGAGGTTCACGATGACGTTGCTTTCGATGGCGCTCCACCCGAACGAGGAAACGCTGTCGCGGCTCGCCGACCAGTCGGAGCTCGAGCGCATGCGGTCGCGCGCCGGACGACACCTCGCGCACTGTGACCGATGCACTGGGGCCGTCGCCGCGCTGGACGGACTCGGTGAGGCGGCGCGCGGGATGGCGGAGCCTGTTCTGCCACCAGCGCTGCTGCCGCGGATCGTTGCCGATCGCGCGCAGGGAACCGCGGTGCCACCGGCCGCACCGCACCGGTCGTCGCTGGAGACGATCGCCGTCGCGTTAGGCGCGGCGACTGCGCGGCCGCGCCACTGGGTTACCCGGAAGCGGGGCGCAGTAATCGCGGCCGCTGCGGTGATTGTGCTCGTCGCACTGATCTCTCCGTCCTGGCGAGCGGCGCCCCTCGCTGCGGCCAGTCACGGCGATGCGACGATCTTCCCGCGCTACCCGCGCCCGGGCGCAACCATCGGCATCGGCTTCGTCCCCAAGGCGGGGTGGGTCGGCGGCGACACGGTCTGGTCCGACGGGATCGTGGACCTCAGCGACTCGCCAGCTACCGCCCGTGGAGTGAACCAGGTTGGCGTCGCGGCTGTGCTGGTCCGCACCGGCGATGGCAGTTATCGCGGGCGGCTGACGCTGCCGGCGAACGCGCTGGCCGGCTACCTTCGCGTAAAGACTGAGCCAGCGCCGGTCATGGGCGGACGGCCGCTCGCTGAGATCGTGCTCCTCACGAGCAGCACTGATCCGACCAGACCGTCGCTCGACGCGATGGAAGCCGCTGCGTTCAACGGTCGCGATTTCATGTCGCCGGGGGTGCTGGCGGCCGCCTTCACCCGGTGGGCGCCAAACCATCCGCTGCGCTGGATCGTCACGCCCGCTCCCCGAACGAAGGGGATGCTCGATTGGGTGGACTTCTTCAACACGACCGAGCGCCACTTCGCCCGATTGGCGACGCGCTTGAACGCCAGGCCTGACGCGCGACCCGGCGAGCTGGCGGGGATGGCCAGCCTTGCCTATCGCATCGAAGAACCGGAGGCGGCTGCCGAGTGGACCGAGCGGCTCGTACGCGAACACCCGGAGGATCCGGCGGCGCTCTACATGCGCGTCGAGCAGCTTCACGAAATGGAACTGCGCAGCGCACCTCGCGACTCGATCGCGCGACTGATTCCGTCGCTCGATACCCTGTATGCGAAGAACGGTCACCGGCTCCGGCGTTTCTATACGCTGCGATCGGTGGTCGCGAACAACGGAGATTCAGCATCGATCCGCCGCTGGTCGCTGCGCCAGGCGCGCGGCGGTAGTTACTATCTCAACGAATTCTACGGGCGCCGATTCATGTTCCGTGATCAGGAACTGCGCGACTCAGTCGAGGCGGCGGCGCGTGACATCCTGGCGACGATCTCGCCGAGCGAATCGTGGTATTCGCTGGTCGAACGATCGCGGGCGTACTGGAGCCTCGGGTCGGTCGCGCTGGCACGCGGAGACTACCGCGCCGCAGTCCTTTTCACTGACAGCTCCCGCGTCGATTCCTGCATCTGGATGGGTCAGGACACCCGCGCGCTCGCGCTGCTCGCGATCGGCGACACTGTTGCCGCGCTTCCCTATCTCGCTGTCTTCGGGAAGAACAACAGCATGCTTCGTCCCGACTCGGCGCAGCGGATGCTCGGCTCACATTTCAATGCGGCGCGCTGGCACCAGGCCATGGACTCGGTCGATGGCGCGCGTCAGGCATGCCGGCGCCGCGGGATGTGAGGTACACGGCGAGCGCAGCGGCCAGCGCGCCTAACGCGACCGCGCAGACGCCTTTCCAGGCGAACGCCCCCCAAGCCAGCGTCGCGGCGGCCGACCCGAGCGCACCGCCGATGAAATAGCAGGTCATGTAGATCGTGTTGAGCCGTCCGTGCATCTCGGCGGCGAGCGAGTAGACCCGCGCCTGGTTCGAGACCTGGGCGAGCTGCGTCCCGGCATCGAGGAGGATCACGCCGATGGCCAGGCCGGCAAGGGTATGACCGGCGAGCAGCATCACCAGCCACGCGGCGACATTGACGACGAGGCCGATGCCGACCGTCTGTCGAGGGCTGCGGCGGTCGGCCAACCGGCCGGCGAGCGGGGCGACCACGGCCCCGACCAGCCCAATCAAGCCGAACGCGCCGGCTGTCGCGCTCCCGTAATGGAGCGGCGCTTCGCTCAAGCGAAACGCCAGCGTCGTCCAGAACGCACTGAATGACGCAAAGGTCAGAGCGCCGAGCAACGCCGCGTCGCGGATTGCCGGCTCGCCGCGAACGATCGTGCCTAACGATCGGAGCAGTGCGCGATAGGACAGGTGGCTCACTGACGGCGGAGCAAGCGGCAGCATCTTGCGCAACACCAGCGCGAGCGCCAGCATCGCGATCGCCGCGACGCCGAACATGGCCCGCCACCCCACGAAGTGCGCGACAACGCCTGCAATCACGCGGCCGGCGAGGATTCCGACGAGCAGCCCGGACACCACGTGACCGACGACGCGCCCCCGTACCGCCGGTGCCGACAACCCGGCCGCGAACGGCAGGATCAGCTGGGGAACGACCGTCGTCACGCCGATCGCAAAGCTGGCGGTGGCCAGCATGCCTAACGATCGGCTGCCGGCCGCCACGGCGAGCGATGCCGCGACGGCCATCAGCAACAGCGAGATCAGTCGGCGTCGCTCGACGATGTCGCCGAGCGGCACGAACAGCAGCAGGCCGACGGCGTACCCGACCTGCGTCAGCGTCGCGACCGCACCCGCCGATCGCGCCGACGCATGAAACGTCGCCGCGATGTCGGAGAGAAGCGGCTGGTTGTAGTACAGGTTCGCGACACTGACGCCGGCCGCGATGGTGAGCAGCCAGATCAGCCGCCGCGGCGGCGCACCGGCGCGATTCAGCGGGCCTCGGCCTTCGTCTCGCCGAGCGCGCGCAACTCGCTGTCGTCGAGCTCGAGCAGCGCGCCATCGACGTTCTCCTCGAGGTGGGTGACGCTCGACGTCCCCGGGATCGGCAGCATCACCGGCGATCGCGCGAGCAGCCAAGCCAGCGCGACCTGCGACGGCGTCGCCTTCAATCGCTCGGCGGCGCGGACGAGCGGTCCCCCGGGTGCAGCGAGCTTGCCCGTGGCCAGCGGAAACCAGGGGATGAATCCGATCCCGGCGCGTTCGCAGTGCTCGAGCACCGACTCCGCCGCGCGGTCAACGAGGTTGTACCGATTCTGCACGCTGACGATCGGCACTATTTCGCGCGCCATCTCGATCTCGTCGACACTGACTTCGGAAAGTCCGACGTGCGCGATCTTTCCTTCCGCCTGCAGGTCGCGCATCGTCCCGATCTGGTCCTCGGCGGGCACCTTGGAGTCGATGCGGTGCAGCTGATAGAGGTCGATGCGCTCGAGGCGGAGTCGCTTCAGGCTTCCGTCGCACGCCTTGCGCAGATGTTCGGGGCGGCCGTTCATCACCCAACGGTCGGGCCCCGGTCGCTCGAGTCCTGCCTTGGTGGCGATGACGAGTCCCGCGCGGTAGGGATACAGCGCTTCGGCAATCAGCGTCTCGCTGACGTCGGGGCCGTACGAATCGGCGGTGTCGATCAGGTCGATGCCCAACTCCACCGCTCGCCTGAGCACCGCGATCGCTTCCTTGCGATCGCGGGGCGGGCCCCAGATCCCCTTGCCGGTGATTTGCATCGCGCCGAAGCCGAGGCGGTGCACCCGCAGCGAGCCCCCGAGGTTGAAGGTGCCACTGCGGATGGCCGGTCGGTTGATCGGATTGCTTGCGGGCATGGTCAGGTTGTGAGAGGAACTCAGCGCGCAGGGGGCAAGGGGCACGCCATCGTTGCTCCGCCCGTGCCGGCCCGCAGCGCTGCCTCCCGACTGACATGGTGTCCTCGCGCCTCGGTCGGGTCTGTCGTATACTCTCGATTGGAGTCCCCGGGGAGGGTGACCCTGTGATCGACGTTCAGGAGCAGCTCGTCGCGGCGCTCGCGCACCGCTACGATATCGAGCGTGAGCTGGGCCACGGCGGGATGGCGATCGTCTATCTCGCGCGCGACGCCAAGCACGGCCGGCAGGTCGCAGTGAAGGTACTGCGCCCCGAGTTGGCGACGTCGCTTGGCGCCGAGCGCTTTCTGCGCGAGATCAACATCGCCGCGCGGCTCACGCACCCGAACATCCTCGCGCTCCACGACTCGGGCGACGCGCGCGGGATGTTGTACTACGTCATGCCTTACGTCGACGGCGAGACGCTGCGAAATCGCCTTGACCGCGAGCACCAGCTCCCGGTGGACGAAGCGGTCGCGATCGCCCGTCAGGTCGGCGCGGCGCTCGATTATGCACACGAGCACGGGGTTGTGCATCGCGACATCAAGCCGGAGAACATCCTGCTGGTCGGCGAGCACGTGCTCGTCGCCGACTTCGGCCTGGCGCGCGCGCTGTACAGCGCCGGCACGCAGCGACTGACCGAGTCAGCAATCGCGGTCGGCACACCGGCGTACATGAGCCCCGAACAGGCGGCGGCCGACCCCGACGTGGACGGCCGCACGGACCTGTACAGTCTCGCCTGCGTGCTGTTCGAGATGATTGCGGGCGTGCCCCCGTTCACGGCTGCAACGTCGGCGGCCCTGCTTGCGCAGCACCTCACAGCGAAACCACCCGCGCTCTGTGCGCAGCGCCCACACTGCCCGCCGGCACTCGACAGCGCGGTCGCTCGGGCACTTGAAAAGACACCGGCCGACCGATTTCGAACCGGGCGGGAATTTATCGCTGCACTGACTGCCAACACAGCAACGGATTCCCCGGGCTCGTACACGTTGGCGGGGCGCGCCGTCGATCGGCGTCGAGTCGTGCGGATCGCCGTCGTATCGGGGGTTGGGGCAGTGCTTGCGATTGCGGCGGTACTCGCGCTGGGGAAGGGGCGGGGCCGCGCGGCAGAGGCGACGTCAGGCATCGCCGACGCGAACAGTTATGCAGTCGTGCCGTTCGTTGCCGCCGACTCGGCGGCCCGGCGCGACACTGCGCTCGTCGCCCAGCGGATCGCCGACGCGTTAGGCGAATGGGACGGCGTTCAGGTTGTCAGTGCGCGCCAGACGCGCGAGGAGATCCGGCTGCCGGGAAGTGGCGGACCGCTGCGGCTCGACGACGTTCTCGCTGTCGCCGCGCGCCTTGGGGTGGCCAGGGCGGTCTGGGGCGAAGTCGGATCGGACGGCGCGGGGCGGAATGTCCGGCTTGCGGTCTACGATGTCGCGACGCGGCGCCAACTGAAATCGGCGACGCTTGCCTATGGCGGGGAGTCCCCCACAACGGCCGACGTGCGCCTAACGGCGAATACCCTGTTGCGGACGAGGGCGGAGCTGCCATGGGAAGGCCGCGCGCCCGCGGCGCGGCCGTCGCTTCCGGCGTGGCTCGCCTACGACGCAGGGCGTGCGGCGGCGGCGCGCTGGGACATCGCCGAGGCGGCGCGACAGTTCTCAGCCGCCGCGGCGATCGATGGATCGCACGCCCAGGCACACCTCTGGCTCGCACTCACCCAGATGTGGTCCGGTGCGCCCGCGGACCGCTGGCGGATTTCGGCAAGGCGCGCCCACGAGTTGCGCGATCGCCTCGCCCCGGGAGACACCGCCCTCGCGACGGCCCAGCTCGCGCTGGCCGAAGGTCGCTATCCCGATGCTTGTGCCGCGTTCAGGCGTGTCGTCGCGACTGACACGACCGGCGTGATTGGCTGGTACGGTGTCGGAGAATGCCTGTCGCGCGATTCGCTCGTTGTTCGCGACCGGACCACTCCCTCCCGCTGGCGATTCCGCGGCAGCACGAACCAGGCGATCAAGGCATACCTGCACATCGTGGACGATCGCACGCCTCCCCAGCCGACTTTCGTCTATTCACGACTGTCGGAACTGCTCTTCACCTCGGGAATCCAGCTCCGCCAAGGGCACTCGGATAGCGCGCCGCGGATCGAGTTCGGGGCGTATCCGACCCTCGACAATGATACGCTGGTCCTGACGCCGTATCCGCTCGGCGGCAGGGGGGCTGCGGTCGGACCGCCAGTGCCGGAGGCGAAGGCGCTCGCGCTGGAACACAACCGCAAACTTCTGGGGCGGCTGTACCGTTCGTGGGCGACCAATGCTCCACCGACGGTCGCGGCCCACGCCGCGCTGGCCAGCCTGCTCGAGGCGCTCGACGAGATCGGCGCGCGCGATGGGGGGGAGCTTTCGGCGCTCTGGCAGATTCGCCGCGCGCGCGGCCTGGCGTCCGACTCCCTTCAGCGCCTGCTGCTGGCCAGGACCGAGGTTCGCCTGCTCGTGAAGACCGGCGATTGGCCGCGCGTTGCGGCCCTGACCGACAGCCTTTTCGCGGCGAACGGGCCGTTGCCATCCGATTCGGCGTTAGGCGGCCCGGCCGCGCTGACCGGACGCGTGCGGGTCCTGGCGACGATCCTCCGCGCTCGCGGCGGCGCGCCAAGCTTCACCCTCGACCTGCCTGACGGTCGGCAGCTCGAGATCTCGCCGGCGCTGGCACAGGACGCGGCTGGGACGTTCGCCTACGCGTTGAGCGGGGCCTGCGTGGACAGCGTCCGTGGCTACCGCGCTCGCATCGAGCGGCAGCTCGCCAGCTACATCCCGGACCGCGCGCGACGAGCCGTTGCCCGCGGCGTGCTGCTCCGGCGGCCGCTGTCCGTCGCCGCGCCGTGCCTCGGCGTGGCGGCGCTACTCGGCATCGACGCCGCAACCGACCGGTTGGTGATGATGGAGCAGGCGCTGGCCGCTCATGATCTGCCGACGTTCCGCGCCGTGTACGACAGCCTGGCGGCCAATCGTTCGCTCAACCGTCCCGGCGACACGTCGATGGACTACACCTACATGGAAAGCTGGATGCTCACGGCGATCGCGGACACCGCAGCGGCAATGGCGCACCTCGATCGCGCGCTCGAGGCATTGCCGACGTTAGGGTCGTTTCTCCTCGACTATCCGGCACACAGCGCGGCACTGGTCCGCGCGATGGGGCTGCGGGCCGAGCTGGCCGCGGCGACCGGCGACCGGGCGACGGCCGCGCGGTGGGGCGAAGCGGTGGCGACGCTCTGGTCGCACGCCGATCCCGAATTGCAGCCGTACGTCCGAAAGATGTGCGCGTTGAGCAGGAGCTGCAGCGGCGCGACCGGCCGGGAGCACGAACGTTAGGCGGTCGGCAACTCACCAACCGGAGGTGGATGAATGACGCGAACGATGACGTGCCGGGTAGCGGCGGTGGCCGCCGGGGTACTGGTCTGCGGGGTGGCGGCATCGTGCGTGCGAAAAGACACACCCGTCGCGAGTTCGACCGTGTTGCTCGACAACATCGACACCGTCGAAGCCGAAGCGGAGTCGCGCTCGATGCCGGCGATGCCGCTCGGGCGCGGTCGGATGGACTCGGTCATCGCGGCCCGCGAGACTCCTCCATTGCCGAAGAGCATCGACTCGATGACGAACGGACAGGTCAACGACTACCTGGGCACACTCGCCTACAAGACCGGGAAGGTCAGTACTGACAGCCAGAAGCCGTCGTGCGCCGACCGGGGACCATCCTGTGACCTGAATGGACCTGCCTACCTGCTCATGCAGCCTGAAGCCGGTATGAACCGGCGACCGTTTGACAGCTTGCCACAGCACGGGCTGGTCGTCGGCAGGATCATCAACACCGCGGCGCCCGGGACTGCTGCGGACTCCTTCGCCTATCCGGCGCAGCGGAAAACATGGTGGGTCGTCGACAGCGACGGGGGCGGCTGGCGCTCCCGCTACTTCGTGCGGACCTATCTCGACACCGGGCCGGCCATCCGGTTCGTCACCGCCACGCGCCCGTTCAACAAATGCCGACATGATGACTTACTTACGAAGCGAATCTCGCGCGCCAAATTCTGGAGTTGTTCCACGAGCGCGGACAGCCTGCGCGCGTACGGGAGCGCCCGCCAAACGGGCGATCGACGCAACCCCGAGCGTTCTACGTCCTACTTCCACCAGGTGTCCCTGCGGTCGGCCGTCCCGCTCCCGTTGGTCCCGCTCCCGATGACCGTGACCTCGAACTGGGTCAGCTGCGGCGCCGGATGCTGCGCGACGTCGACCCAGTGATCCGGCGCGGCGTTACGTCACGAGTTCGTCAGGCCTAACGCGTTAGCGCGCGATCACCCGCCGCGCCGCTGGGTCGCAGCCCGGCGGTCGCGGCGGACACGCGCAACCCGCTCTCCGAGCGCCGCGTATCCGCGCCGCCGGCCAGCGTGAAGTAGAAGGTCGTCCCGGCGCCAACTTCACTCTCGACCCAGATGCGTCCACCATGCGCCTCGACGATCCCCTTGGCGATCGCGAGGCCGAGGCCGATGCCGCGCCGGTCGCTGGCGTCGGCCTGCCAGAAGCGGCCGAAAACGTGAGGCAGTTGCGCGGCCGGGATCCCCGGACCGGTGTCGGTCACCGAGAATCGCGTCTGGCCACCGATCGGCTCGGCGTGGATCGCGATGTGCCCGCCTGACGGTGTGAACTTGATCGCGTTGCCGATCAGGTTCGACAACACCTGGAGGACGCGCCCCGCATCAGCCGCGATCGGCGGCAGGTCCTCATCGATCGCGGCGTCGAGCCGGAGGGAACGGTCGCTCGCCAGCGGACGCAACATGTCGATCGCTTCGCCGACCAGTGGTCCGACCTCGATCGGTCGCTTGTCGATGCCAAGCCGCCCCGACTCGAACTTCGCGACATCGAGCAGATCCTGGACCATCCGCGTCATGCGCTCGCCGGCGCGCTGGATCATCTGCAGGCGCTTCACGCGCTGCACCTCGTCCATCGGCACCTCGAGCATCAGGCTCGTGCTCATCGAGATCGTGTGCAGCGGATTGCGCAGGTCGTGCGAGACGATTTTCAACACCTGCTCGCGCGCATCGATCGTGAGTTGCGCCTCGCGGAACATCGTCGACAGCGTTGTCCGTTCGATTTGCTCGGTAACGGCGCGCTGGAGCAGCGTCGCGAGCTGCGCGCCCGACGTCCCGATCAGTGCGAGCAAGCCACCGGCGAGCAGAATCTGCACGGGGTCGATCCGCGTCCCGACCGCGGCATAGACGAAGATTGCGACCGCCAAAGCGGTACCGATCGCCGCCGAGGAGCGCGACAGCCGCATCGCGCCCGACATCGTGAGGAGCGCGCAGAGAATCGCCACGCAAACGAGCACTCCCGGAGGCGGCGATGCGGTAATGCCTCCCGACGCGAGCGACGCGATGACGAACCCGCCCCAGATCATCGATCCATCGAATGCCGGCGCCGCGAAGCCCAGCCACTGCGGGCACCATCCGCGGCGCAGGCGAACGGCCATTGCGACTGCGATCGCCAGCGAAATCGCACCCAGTACGACGGCCCCAACGCGTGCTGTCCGCGCGCCGCCCCCTGCATCGACCACCAACCGTCCGCTGGCGATGAGCAGATACGAACCGATCACGCCGGCGCGGAGGTACGAGAGGTGGAGTTCGCGACCGCGCGCCTCGACGAGCAGCGTGCGGTCGATTGACGGGGCCAGCTCGTGCGGCGCCGCTTCCGGTGCGAGTTCGGCGCGAACCGTCCGCTCGATCGAGAGCGCGAGCGCGGCATACGAGTCACGCGTTTCCATCATCACGATCCCGGAAGAACGCGCTGCTTTTGGGCCCGACTCAATGGGCAGCCTGGCGCGTCGTGTCACACTACGAATACGACGCGCCGAGCTCGGCGGCAAGGGGCAGGCGTTCCCCTCCCGTTTCCCGCATCACGCATCGCGCCCCTTCACCTCCAGATGATCTCCCTCGCGCGAGTCGAGGGGACATGAACGGACTGCTCGTGCTTGAGGAGGAGCGTTCGCAACATCATCTTCCACCATGAAACTCAAACCCATCTCCCTCGGCGAGCGCGTTCGCCTGTCCGACGCCGACGCTCGCGTCCATGGTAAGGACGTCCCCGCCGGCAACGCACTCGAGGCGTCCGCCCAGAAGCAGTGTGACCGCATCGCCGAGCTGCAGCGCGTGCTCTATGCGGACGGACATCGCGCACTGCTCATCGTGCTCCAGGGGCGCGACGCGTCAGGCAAGGACGGTTCAATTCGCAAGGTGTTCACCGAGGTGAATCCGCAGGGTTGCGAGGTCACCAGCTTCAAGGCGCCGACTGATGCCGAACAACGCCACGATTTTCTGTGGCGGGTGCATGCGCGAGTACCCGCGCACGGAATGATCGGCATCTTCAATCGGTCGCATTACGAGGACGTGCTCGTCCCGCGCGTCCACGGATTGATGAAGAAGAAGGACTGGCTTGCCCGCTACGACCAGATCAACGAGTTCGAGCAGCTGCTGACCGAGAGCGGCACGGTCGTCCTCAAGTTCATGCTCCACATCTCGCGCGACGAGCAGAAGGCGCGGCTGATCGACCGTCTCGCCGACAAGACGAAGAACTGGAAGTTCCGCGAAGGCGATCTCGACGACCGCGCGCTCTGGGGGCAGTACACAAAAGCGTATCGCGGGGTCCTCGAGCACACGAGCACCGACGACGCGCCGTGGTATGTGGTACCCGCTGACGACAACGACGTGCGCAACTGGCTCATCGCGCGCACGATCGCCGACACTCTCGACGATCTCGGCTTGCGCTACCCGCGCGCCGAGAAGGGCGTGCTCGAGCTGAAGATCGTATGACGAGTCGCGCGGCGCGCCGCGCGACTCGTCCGCTCGAACGAACCGCCGGCCAGATCAGGCCGCGGCAGTCCCCGCGGCTTTCGACGCATCCGCATCTTCCTCGGCGCGCGCCTGCACTTCGCCCGCGGTGACCGGTGTAAGCGCGGCGAGATCTTCTTCGCCGGTGCGAATGCGGATCACCTGCTCGAGCGGCTGGATGAAGATCTTTCCATCGCCGACTTCGCCGGTGCGCGCCGAATAGAGGATCGCCTTGACGGTCGCCTGCACGAAGGGCTCCGAGACCGCCATCTCGATGCGAACCTTGTCGCGGAACTCGAAGAGGACCGAGGAGCCACGATGCTGTTCGACGACCTCCGTCTCGCCACCATGGCCGCTGACGCGGCTGACCGTCATGCCGGTGACGCCGACCCGAAAGAGCGCTTCCTTGACGACGTGCAGCCGCTCGGGCCGGACGACGGTGACGATGAGCTTCATGGTTTCCTGTCGCGAGAGGAGGTCGAACGCAGGATAGCGTAATTTGGCTGGGACTGTCAAGCAAAATGTGCTGGATATGCGGGAGTTGGAGCGCATTCAGGCGTTTACCAGCGGTGTCCGCCCGGGGAAAGCAAAAGATACTGCATCTCGGTCACAGAACGTGACGCGCCGCGGCCGCGTTGCGGGCCGCGAACGCCACCCGCCAGCGTGACCCCGCCCAAGATTCGATCGTTATTGATGGCGCGATCAATAACCACCAGTTAGATTGATCAAGTGATCAATAACCTGACAGTCAGCCAACGCCGTGCCCGGCCGTAGAGCGCCCGAGGAGGAGCGCCGTGAGGCGATCCTGCAGGCTGCGTTTGCCGTCGCAGCGAGTGGTCGCCTCGGCGCGGTCACCGCGCGAGCGGTCGCCGCGGAGGCGGGAATCAGCGCCGGCCTCGTGTTCTTCTACTTCGAATCCGTCGACAAGCTGCTCGTCGCCCTGCTCGACTGGCTGCTCGCCCACACCATCGTCGCTGCCGACACCCCTGATCGTCTCGCCCAGGTCAGCGACCCCGGCGCGCGGATGATGCTCGCCATCCGGCGGGACGTCGAATGGCTGCCGAAGCAACGCGAGCGGGTCGAACTCTTCTTCGATTACTGGGTGCTCGGCACCCGGCACCCGGCGATCCGCCGGAAGATCCGCCGCGCGCTCCTCCGTTATCGCGACGCGTTCCAGCCACTGGCCAGTGCGCTCGTCGCCAGCGATCCCGAGCGCTTTGCAGGGATGAGCGCCGAAGGCCTCGCCTCGGTCGCCGCCGGCTTCGTCGAGGGCTGCGCGCTGCAGGTCGTGATGGACCCCACCCAATTCGACGTCGAGCGATCGATGACCACGCTGGCCGCGCTCGTTCGCGCGCCCGCGCCGGCGCTCGCCTGACGCCGCTCACCCCACCGACTGTGTCGAACATGTCACCAGACAATCATTCCATGCCTAACGATCCGACCCCGCTGGCGACGGCGGCCGACCACGACGAGTTCCACGAGGACATCATCTACCCACAGGTGCTACCGTTCGTGCTCGTCCACGTCGCCGCGCTCACCGCGTTCTTTACCGGGGTGACCGCGGGGACGCTGATCCTCTGCCTCGTGCTGTACGTCGTGCGGATGTTCGGCGTGACCGCCGGATACCACCGCTACTTCTCGCACCGGACCTTCAAGACGAGCCGGGTCGGCCAGTTCGTGTTCGCCTTCCTCGCCCAGAGCTCGGCGCAGCGGGGGATTCTCTGGTGGGCGGCGAAGCACCGGCATCACCATCGCCACTCCGATACGGAGCTGGATATTCACTCGCCGCGGCAGCGGGGATTCCTCTTTGCGCACGTCGGCTGGGTGTTCCACCAGGACAACGGCGCGACCGATTTCGCCTCGGTCCCGGACCTGACGAAGTATCCGGAGCTTGTCTGGCTCGACAAGCACCCGTACCTGCCGGCCACCGTGCTCGGCATCGGCTGCTTCGCGTTAGGCGGGTGGCCCGCGCTCGTCGTCGGCTTCGTCTGGAGCACGGTGCTGCTCTATCACGGCACATTCTTCATCAACTCGCTTGCCCACGTCCATGGCAGCCAGCGCTACGTGACCGGCGACGACTCGCGCAACAACTGGTGGCTGGCAGTCATCACGCTCGGCGAAGGATGGCACAACAACCACCACGCCTATCAACGGTCAACGCGCCAGGGATTCCGCTGGTACGAGTTCGACCCGACGTTCTACGCGCTGAAGGTGCTCTCCTGGGCGCGGCTCGTCTCGGAGCTCGGCGCGCCCCCGGCCGACCTCGTCCGCAACGAGCGACGGTTAGGCAGGGCGGTGATCGAGAAAGTCGCCCGCCAGCTCGCGGCCGACATCATGGCCGAGCTCTCGCACCTCCACATCCCGACCAGCGACGAGATCCGCGCCGCTGCCGAGCGGATGCTCGCGTCGACACCGTCGATGGACGACATCGTCGAGCGGGCGCGCGTGCACCTCGCCGAGCTGGTATCGCTACGGCTGGGAATGCCGCTGACGGCGGGCGGCGCTGCCTGACGCTGGAAGCGCTGCCGCCTAACGGACGACGACTGACTGGCGGGCGACTTCCTTCGTCGGGCCGGGCGAGCCGCCCGCAGGCACGAAGCGTTCGCCGAGGACCACCTCATAACGGCCAGCCGGGGTAGGGCGAACGACGACGCGGAACTGCGCGTAAGCAATGACCTGCGCGCAATCGCGCAGTGAGGATGCCTGAGCCGAAACGGTCACCAGGAGAGCGGTTCCCAAGGCGACTGAGCCGGCCGAGTAGTCGTAGCAACCGGAATAACCGGACACGTGGGTCGTGACGACGCTGTCACCCGCGGCAACGATCGTCGCCGCGGCGAACGGTGGCTGCGAGCCTACCGGCGGCGGCGTCACGGTCAGCGTCGATCGGAGAACGGCGAGCGGCGCGGTCGCGCTTCCGCAACTGGCCAGCAGCAACATCATCGCGCCGAATCTGGTCCATCGCGGCATCGTGATCCTCCCCGGCAGGGACGTGAACGTGTGGCCTGGCGGTCGCACCGCTACCGCTCCTCTTGAACATTACGGTCGGCGCCCGCCGGGGCAAGTTCCAGTTCGTGGAGCGCGAAGACCGCGAGCCAGATGCTTCGCGCCCCGGGGTCCGCGTGCTCGACGGTGTAGTGGCGACCTTCGCCGCCGAGTCGCATCGCAACGTCAACGACAGTGCCGACGTCGCCAACGCGTGGAGCGCGCTCGGAGGTTGCGCGGACGAGGTGATCGTATCCCGATCCGGTGAGCGCGACGATGCGCACGCGATCATGCAGTGCGAGAGTCGGTGCAGTCACTAGTTCTGGCTGCTGATCAACGGCATCGACAGCGCCGCAGCGACGAGACGGAGCACCCGTGCTTCCTCGTTGGTGGCGCCCGGCGCCAGATCGAGGCTCGTTTGCATCCCGGTGTGAATGACGGCAATCGCGTCGCCCGTCTCCCGGGTGACGTAGACGCGGCCGACCCGCCCGGCAAGCTGCTCGGCGAGCGTGGGGGCCTTTGTCTCCCGGCGGACCAGGTAGCGCCTAACGGCCAGCGTGTCGGCCAGAGAATGCTCGAGGGTCATCGGTGGAAGCGCGCTCACCGCTGGTGATTTCAGTGTGACCAACGAATCATAGACGAGGGCCAGCGAATCCCGTCGCGGCGCGATCCCGGTGCGGAACCGCCACCGTGCCGCCGCGCTGTCAGAGGTTTCGCCACTGGTGCAGTCGATGCCTTCCGTCGTGCGAGTCTGTGCGGTGACGTGATCCTCGTCCGTCCGGTTGTAGCCAACGTCGGCGACATCGATCCAGAATACCGAGCAGCGTAACGTCCACGCGCGGTCGCCGGAATCGGAAACGATCCGACTTCCAAGCCCGATTTTCGTGCTCTCGGTGGTCATCCCCGCGCGACGGATCATCCCCGACGCGATTGACCCGGCGACCCGACCAGCCGTCGATCCGCTGTCCCAGCCCGGTATCTCCCGGCGATCATACTCCCGCGTGCGCGTCGTGACGGTGATCGCACCGAGGCCGTTACCAAACGTCGTGCGACACTCACTTCGCGAGCACTTCGAGAGCGCGGGGCGGAGGTTCTGGCGAGTCCAGTTCACTGCGATCGGATCCTGGTTCGTCCTGCTCATGCTCGCGCAGGCAACCGCCCCGCAGAGCACGAGCGCAGCCGACGCGCGAGTCGTCACGACCCGCGTCGCAGCAGGTGTTCCCGGACGAACATCACGGTCGCGTAGAACTGGTAGTCGACGTTCGTCTTCTTCCGGAAGCCGTGCCCTTCGTCGCGTGCCATCAGATACCATACCGGGCTTCCGTTCTGCCTGACGCGTGCCACCATCTGTTCGGCCTCCGTGCGCGGCACCCGTGGATCGTTTCCCCCGGCGACGACGAACAGCGGCTTGGTGATCTTGCCCGCGTTGTTGATCGGCGCGATCCGCTCGAAGAAAGCGTGAATCGCCGGATCGCGCTCGTCGCCGTACTCGACACGCCGCAAGTCGCGACGGTAGCTCTCGGTGTGCTGGAAGAAGGTGTTGAAGTTGGAGATGCCGACGACGTCGAGCGCGCAGCAGATGCGCGCGTTGTAGATCGTCGCGCTGGCCAGCGTCATGTACCCGCCGTAGCTGCCCCCGGTGATCATCACCCGGTCGGCATCGAGCTCGGGCTGCTGGGCGATCCAGTCGAGGAGCGCGCCGATGTCCTTCACCGAATCTTCGCGCCGCAGGCCGTTGTCGAGCTTGACGAACGACTTTCCGTAGCCGGTCGACCCGCGAACGTTAGGGTAGATGACGGCGACTCCGAGCTCGTTGACGAAGTAGTTGGTCCGGCCGAGGAACCCGGGACGCGACTGGCCTTCCGGTCCGCCGTGAATGTTGATGATCACCGGGCGCTTGCCGGTGAACGCGGCCGGTGGCCGGTAGTAGAAGCCGGTGATCGGGCGCGCGTCGAAGGATGGCCAGGTCACCAGCGACGGCTCGACCAGCTGCGAGGCGACGAGGCCGCCGAGCTCACTGGCCGTCCAGCGCGTCAGGCGCTCGGTCGTGGCGTCGATCGAGTAAACGTCGCTCGGACTGCGTGGCGAGGAGATGTTGAACGCCAGCTCGCGACCGCGATGGCGCCACGCCAGGCCGCTGATGACCCCGGCCGGTATGCCGGCAACGGCATGCAGGCGCCGCGTCCCGGTATCGAGCAGGTAGAGACGCGACGCACCCGCCGCGTTAGTCACGAAGGCGACGGTCCGTCCATCACCGGACAGCTCGAACTCCTCGACATCCCAGTTGATTGCGCTCGTCAGCGGCGTGATTCGCCGGCTCGCCAGGTCGATGTAGGCGAGGCGCTGGAACTCCGCGCCCCGGTCGGAGGTGACATACACACCGCGCCCATCGCGGCTGAATCGCGCCGGCCCGTAGGCGACAGTATCGGTAGTCTCCGTGGTGAGCGACTCACGCTTGCCCGTGGCCACGTCCACCAGGTACAGCGCACTCTGGTTGACCGATACCTGCTGCTCGACCAGCAGTTGGCGATCGTCAGGCGACCAGTCTTCCACTGACCAACCATTGCCGCCCGTAACCTCGAGCACCTTGCGACTGCTCGCCGAATCGAGCGGGTTCATGACGTAGACGTCGCCATCGGTGCCGTTGCGGCGCGTGCTCGTGTAGGCGATGCGATCGCCGTGCCGGCTGAAGGCGATGTCCGCATTTCGTGACCGTCCATCGGTCAGCAACGACACGCGCCCGTCGGCCAGGTCATAACGGTAGATCTGCGCGAACTCGTTGCCGCCGACGTCGCGCCGGAAGACGAAGTACCGGCCGGCCACCGGCTCGTACTTCGCCACGCTGAGCGGCTCGTCGAAGAACGTCAGCTGCTGCCGCGCACCGAGCGGGGTGGCCACCTGGTGCAGCTGCGGCGTGTTGCCGAAGCGGGTGCTGATCAGCATCGCGCGCTGCGTCGGGTGCCAGTCGACGAGCGACGCCGAGCGCGACTCGGTATAGCGCCTAACGTCGGTCGCCAGCGACGCGGGAATTGCCGGAATCCCCTCGGCGACGAGGTTCGGCGTCGGTCGGACGGTGGTCGTGTCGGGCTGCTGCGCGTGGGCCTGACTCGCCAGCGACGCGAGGGTGACGGCGAGGACGGGAAGCCTGAAGCGCGAAGGCATGCTGCGGTGCATCAGTGGTCTCTCTGGTGGGGGAGCCAGCGTGGCTGCTGCGGAATCACTTGCCAAGGTGCGCCGAACGCCGCTCCTCATTCTCGGCGATCCGCGCCCGGACCAGCTTGCGAATGAGCGTCACCGGCAACGGGCGGTCCGGCTGGAAGCGCACCGTGCCCTTGCTCGTACTGTAGCTCGCAAGCTCCTTCTCGAAGAGTGCCACCGGCGACGCACCGGGGTACAGTGCGCAGTGGCTGGACGCCGCACCGAACGACATCAGCATTCGTCCGCCGAGCTTGAAGGTCGGGACGCCGTAGCTGATGCACTCCTCCGCTTTCGGGGCGGCTGATTTGATCGTCTGCCGCAGCTTCTCGAGCGCGGCGCGCTTGTCGCTGCTCAGCGGTGCAAGGTATTGGTCGATGGTCTGCGGCTTCGCTGGCATCGGTCGCACTCCGTGCGCGGGACGATTATCGACGTGCTCCGTTGCCCCGGCCATCGGCCGCGGCGGCGCTGCACAATTGCGATATGCATCCGGGACATCGTGCCGCGCCAGAGCCTGCGCCGCGATGCACGCCGGGACAGGCGCCAGGCTGACGAAATCGGCGTCGCCGTTAGTGGCCGGCGGATGTGCGCCGACCGTCAAGGCGCGGCCCGGCGTCAAGCCGTGGTTTGGTGGAATTCCCACTTGTCATTCAGTTCCGGATGGGCAAGACTAGGTGAGATGGAGCAGTTCGCGTTCGTCCCAGTCTCCAAGGAGCGGTTCATGTCAGGAGTTTTCGTTCGTCGCACGTGGCGGATCGTCGGACGATCCGCGCTCGCGCTAATTATCGCGGTCGCCACCCTCCACCCGCAGGCGGCGCGCGCGCAGGGCGCGACCAGCGGCGTCCTCACCGGCAAGGTGACGGCGACGGCCAGTGGTGAGCCGATCCAGGGTGCGACCATTCAGGTCGTCGGCACACCGGCTGGTGCGCTCACGCGCAATACGGGCGTCTACCGCATCGTCGTCGCCCCCGGCCGCTACGAGGTCCGCGTGCGCTTCCTCGGGTTCGTCATGCGGCGCGACAGCGTCACGATCGTCGCCGATCAGTCGGTCACTCGCGACTACTCGCTGGAGAGTGCGCCGATCAACCTCGACCAGGTCGTGACGACCGGCACGCGCCGCACCGATCGCACGGTGCTCGACGCGCCAGCGCCGATCGACGTCTTCACCTCGGAAGAAGTGAAGAGCACCGGGCGCACCGAGACGGCAGCGATTCTCCAGTCGCTCGCACCATCGGTGAACTTTCCGCGGCCGTCGGTCACCGACGGCACCGATCACGAACGGCCGGCAACGCTGCGCGGGCTCGACCCCGACCACGTGCTCGTGCTGATCAACGGCAAGCGCCGTCACACGTCGGCGCTCGTCAACGTGAACGGCAGTGTCGGTCGTGGCTCGGCCGCGGTGGACCTGAATGCAATTCCTGCCGAAGCGATCGATCACCTCGAAGTGCTTCGCGACGGTGCCGCGGCGCAGTACGGTTCGGACGCGATCGCCGGCGTCGTCAACATCATCCTCAAGTCCAACGCGACGGCGGAAGCCGTTGGCTCGCTCGGCCGGACGAAGCAGGGCGACGGGCGGGTAGCGGACGGCGCCTTCAACGCGTCGACGGGAATGTTTGGCGACGGTTTTTTCAACGTGACTGGCGAGTACCGCGACCGTGAGGCAACCAACCGCAGCCGGCGCGACCCGCGCCAGCAGTATTTCACCGGCGATCCGCGCAACCTCAATCCGCCCTTCGACCTGGTGAATCATCGCCTCGGCGACGCGGCGACCAAGGACGCACTCGGCTTCTTCAACGCCGGCGGCTCGCTGACGAACAGCATCCAGCTCTACGGCTTCGGCGGGTTGAGCTATCGCAAGGGCGACGCGGCCGGATTCTATCGGCGTGCGCAGGACAACCGGACCGTGCGGGCGATCTACCCTGACGGCTACCTGCCGCTCATCGACAGCAAGATCTGGGACGGTGCCTTCACGTTAGGCGCGAAGGGGAAGGTCGCCGGATTCGACTGGGACCTCAGCTCGGAGTACGGCCGCAACACCTTCGAGTTCGACATCAACAACTCGGTGAACGTCTCGTACGGTACGGCGAGCAAGACCTCGTTCTACGCCGGCCAGCTCGGTGCCAACCAGTGGACGAACAACCTCGACTTCGTGCAGGGGTTCAACGTCGGATTCGCGACACCACTCAACGTCGCGTTTGGCGGCGAGTTCCGGCGCGACGGGTATTTCATCAAGCAGGGTGAGCCCGAGTCGTATCTCGACGGCGGCGTGAAGATTCTCGACGGTCCGAATGTGGGCAAGCAGCCGGCGATCGGGTCGCAGGTGTTCCCCGGTTTCCGCCCGACGGACGCGATCAACACCTCGCGCAACAACGCCGCGGGCTACATCGACCTCGAGACGAATCCGATCGCGCAGCTGACGCTCGGCGCCGCGGGTCGCATCGAGCACTACAGCGATTACAGCGGTGCGACGAGCACGGGCAAGCTCAGTGCGCGTTACGAGTTGATTCCCGGATACGCCATCCGCAGCACGGTGAGCTCAGGGTTCCGCGCGCCGTCGCTCGGGCAGACGTGGTTCTCGTCGACGGCGACGAACTTCCAGCTGATCGGCGGTGTGCTCACCCCGGTCGACAGCAAGACCTTTCCGGTCACCAGCCCGCAGGCGAAGATTCTCGGCGCCGAGGCGCTGAAGCCGGAGAAGTCCACCAACATCAGCCTCGGTGTGACCGCCGAGCCGTTCCGCAGCTTCACGGTCACTGCGGACGCCTACCGGATCGACATCAAGGATCGCATCGCGCTCACCGGCAATTTCGTCGGTGACTCGGTGCGCATCAAGCTCGCCAACGCGGGCTTCCCCGGGATTGGTGGTGCGCGCTTCTTCACGAATGCGATCGACACGCGCACCGAAGGGCTCGACGTCGTGGCGAACTACGGCTTCCTGCTCCCCGGTGCGTCCACACTGCGGTTCACCGGCGGTTACAACCGGAACTACACGCACATCACTCGCATCACCAACACCCCGTCGGCGCTTTCGGCGCAGCAGGAAACGCTGTTCGATCGCGGTGAGCGTGGTCGCATCGAGCACGGCCAGCCGGGGACGAACATCCACCTCGCGGCCAACTTCCAGCGTCGCGATTTCGGCTTCAACGTGAACTCGGTGCAGTACGGCAAGGTGAGGGTCTTCACCGCGACAGACCCCAGCGGCAAGTCCGACGAGACGCTCGGCGCGAAGTGGATTACCGACGTCGCCGCGTCATACAAGTTCATGCAGCACGTGACGACGACCGTTGGCGCCGACAACATATTCGACGTCTACCCGGACGAGCAGATACCGATTCTCTCGAACTCGGGGATCTTCCCGTACAGCGGCTACTCGCCGTTCGGTTATAACGGGCGCTACTACTATGTGCGCCTCAGCCTGACGCGCTAGCCGCGGCGGCTGGTTGAGCAGCACAACGAGCGCGGGCCGGGAGACTGTCTCCCGGCCCGCGCCTGCGTTGTTCGGCCCTGCCGCGGTGTCGCCTAACGGTGAGCGGCCCGACTTGCTTTGGCGAGGATTCGGAACGGACTACCGCTCCGTCGAGATGACGAGGATGAACCCGTCCGGGTCCTTGAATCGGAGGACGCGCGCGCCCCACGGCATGTCGGTTGGTTCCATCAGCAGCTTTTCGCCGGATGCCTTGATCCGGTTCGCAATCTCGTCGACGCTCTGCGCGGTGGTGATCTGCAGCGACATTCCGGCGCCCTTCACGCGGTCCATGCCGCGAGCGCCATCGTCCTGGGTGAGGACCATCTGCACCGCGCCGGCCTTGAGCGAGACGGCGACGATCTTGCCCTCGCGCTCATGCTCCTGATCGACGGTGAAGCCGACGACGTCGCGGTACCAGGCCACGCTCCTCTGAAGCTCCTTTACCGTCAGCGCGGCGGAGAGCGTACGCCCGCGAAGGGACTCTGGCTCGGCGCGCTTGCGGATGCCGCCGGGAACTGGTGGATTGGTGGTCATGCGATCTCCAGGAGGGGGCTGGGCGAGGTGCGGACCGTTAGGCAATCAGGCTGCGGTGGCAGCGGACGTCCGATGGCTTCCCCAGAACTTACCCCCGAACCGATGCGTCGCCAGTTCAGTCGAGCGCGACCTCGCCCTGATCTTCGCCATTCCAGTAGCTGACCACCGTCGGCGTCACCTTGATGAGGACGATGTCGTCGCTGTCCGGTCCCTCGTCGAACCAGCGTTCGAGCTCCTCGAGCCAGAGCTCCTCCTTCTTCTCGGCGTCGCGCACGATCTCCGCCTCGCCGCTCATCGCGATGAAGCGAAAGTTCGCTGTGTCCGCGTAGCTGAGCTGCACGCGCGCGTCGGACTCGATCTCCGCGACCTTGCGGGAGTCGGCGGCACTGAAGAACCAGACGTCGCCATCGAATTCGACCTCGCCGTTGTTCGACATCGGGCGGGCGCGCAGCTGTCCGTCGTCTGACTGCGTGGTCATCATGCAAAAGTCGAGATCGCTCATCATCTTCGCGATCTTCTTGATATTCGCCGCGCGTTTTGCCGCCATTGGGTCCTGTCCCCTGCTGAGAGTCTCGCCGTCCCCGGTGGACGGCGACACGCCAGCAACATATCAAGAGCCGTGCTCAGGTCGCGGGATCTGTGGCCCGTCAGGCGCCCTTGTGCGAGCGGGCGATTGCGTGCTGTCGGGCGATTAGATTCCCGGCTGGCGGCGCCTCGCGCCTCGTTCGATCACCCGTTCTGGAGTGGACGCATGCGCTGGCGCACATTGCTTGCGAGCATGGTGGCGGTTGGTAGTCTCTGCGTGGGAGAGAAGACTGCGCAGGCGCAGGGTGGGGCAGACCGCGCGTTCAACGTCTTCCTCGATTGCAGCGGCTTCTACTGCGACAACGAGTTCTTTCGCACCGAGATCGTCAGCGTGAACTGGGTGCGCTTCCGCAACGAAGCCGACATTCACATACTCGCGACGACGCAGCCGACTGGTGGTGGGGGGACGTACTACACCTTCGCCTTTCTCGGTCAGCGCAACTTTGCGGGTCTCGCGGACACTCTCACGTGGATTGCACCACAGGCGAGTACGAGCGACGAGACGCGGCGCGGAATTGCGCGCACCCTGCAGCTCGGGCTGGTACGATATCTCGTGCGGAGCGGAGCGAGCGATCGGTTGACGGTCACGTTCGCGCCGGCGACCAGCGCGAACACCCCCGCTGCCGCGACGCGCGATCCCTGGCACGCGTGGGTATACTCGCTCGGCGGACACGGCAACCTGTTCCGCGAGGAGAGCTACAAGCGAATTTATCTCAACGGGCGGGTTTCGGCGAAGCGGGTCACCAACTCCTGGAAGACCGTGCTCTCCGCGAACGAGAACATCTCACGGACATCGTACGAGTTCAACGGCCAGACGTCGAAGTTCGTGCAGCGTGCGTATGAGGCGGATGTGCTGCAGGTGAAGAGTCTCGGCGACCATTGGGCCGCCGGCGCTCGCGGAGAATTCAGCTCCTCGACGTTTCTGAATGAGCGCGTAGCGGCGCGACTCACACCGGCGGTCGAGTACGACGTTTTCCCGTACGCCGAATCCACACGGCGCCAGCTCCGGCTGCAGTACGGCGTCGGCCTGAGCACGTTCAGCTACTACGACACGACCCGCTTCGACAAGCTACACGAGACGCTTCCGGTCCAGACCTTCACCACCGTCTTCGGGCAGCGACAAACGTGGGGTTCGATGAACGCCGGCGTCGAGGCGGTGAGCTACCTCAGCGACCTCTCACGACGGCGAATCAGCTATTCGCTCGGCGCGGATGTCAGGATCGTGAAGGGTCTCAGCGTCAACTTCTCCGGCGGTTACGAGTCGATCCACGACCAGTTCTTCATCCCGAAGGAAACGATCTCGCGCGACCGTGCGCTCCTGCGCCAGACGCAGCAGACGACGCGGTTCAGCCAATTCCTCTTCGTCGGGTTGAACTACTCATTCGGGTCGGTGTTCAACAACGTGGTCAATCCGCGGTTCAGCGACAGCGGCAACGGGTTCTTCTTCATGAACTAGCCGGGCGCGCGCGCCGGGCTAGAGAACCGCCCCGGCCGTGTTCACCCGTCCGCCTAACGCCGGCCCTGCTCACGGCGTCCATCCCGGCGGCGCTTCCGGCCAGACTGCGTCGGGGCTTGCCGGCGCCGGCTGGTCGGGGCCCAGCCGGGCAGGGTCGATGTCGGCCACTACGAAATTCTCGGGTGCGACGGGACTGCCCGCCAGCCGACGAAGCATCGCGAGCTGACCGGCGTGGGTCATCGCGTCAGCGAGGCCAACGCGGCGAGAAAATGCCGGAGCATTCGCTGCTTGTCGTTCACCGTCGCGCTCCGTCGTGAAAGACTACCGTCCGATCGCCTTGTAGAATATCGTCGTCGGGCAGAAGGGACCGTCAGGCATCAGCGAATAATCCGGGGCGCGGTGCGGCTGGTTCTCTGGCTGCGCGAGGATGAGCTGCGCCGTGCCGATGATGCGCACGTCGCCGTTTTCGGCAACGAGCAGTGCGCGTTCGCCACGAGCCACACCCTCGGCCACGCTCCGCCAGAATCGCAGCGCCTTCTCGGCGGTCATCGGGTGCATGAAGCCGACGGAGGCGCCGCCATCAACGCAATCCTTCAACAGCTCGGCGAGTGCCGGCACGCAGGCCGCCGCATCATCGCCGCCGATTCGTCGCACGGTGATTTTGTCGGACGTCGCCGTCACAAGCGCGGCGCCTATCCGCCTGAGACGTCCGCTGACGACGCGTGAATGTGCACGACGCGCCATCCACCGGACTGTCGGCGCACGACGACCGTCCGTCGCGCAAGCTCGCCCGGAGTGCGGACGAGAAAAGAAATCACCGCGATGTCTCCGTAGAGCTGCAGGTGCAGGTCGAGCGGAACGAGCGGCGGCGGGAGCGGTGGTTGCGGAGTGCCGGCTGGCGGATGGGAGTAGGCAAAACCTCGACGAAAGACCGCTTCGACGGCATCACGGCCGGCGCGCTCGGGCGGGAGGGGCCGGTCGAAGAACACCGTGATGTCGTCGGCGAATGTCGCGCGGAAGGCGTCGAAGTCGCGTGCATTGAACGCCGCAAGGTAGCGGTCGAAAAATGCGCAAAGATCGGCCGGACCGTCGCAATCCGCTCCTCTCACAACGAGCGAGATGTGTTTGGAGCGAGGTACGACGGCACTCGCCGTGCGCAGTGCCCGCTGTGTTGCGGCGCCCGCAGGGGCGGGTGCCGCGCCTAACGCGATCGCTGTTGTGAGCAGTCCGCTAAGGACCGCGAGACTGCTGGCAGAGAAGGTGATACGTGGCAACGGGCACAATCCTCGGGAGGTGAGCTGCTAATTCCGCCCGCACCGCGCAACGCGTCAAGGGGCGGCTTCTTGCTGCCGCTCGCTCAGCGGAAACCTTGTTCAAGTTGATATCGTTAGCGAGACGCAATCTCGACCGATTCATCCAACGCCCATAGTGACATGGAGAGCGCGCCGCTCGCGACAAACGGAATGCAACTCGGTATCGACAGCTTCGCCGCCCTGATGAGCGGCGGCACCGGTCCAGAGGTCACGGCGAGCGAAGCCCTTCGATTGCTCGTCGATCGCATCGTCCACGCCGACGAGGTCGGGCTCGACGTCTTCGGAATCGGGGAACATCATCGCGCCGAATTCCTCGATTCCGCGCCGTCGGTCATCCTCGCCGCCGCTGCGGCGCGGACAAGCCGGATCCGGCTGACGAGCGCCGTGAGCGTGCTCAGCGCGGTCGACCCGGTGCGCGTCTTCCAGCAATTCGCGACGCTGGACCTGCTCTCGCGGGGGCGCGCCGAGATGGTCGTCGGCCGCGGCTCATTCACCGAAGCGTTCCCGCTGTTCGGAATTCCGCTGCAGGAGTACGACGCGCGATTCGCGGAAAATCTCGAACTGCTGCTCGAGATCCGGGAGAGTGAACGCGTTCACTGGTCAGGCAGACATCGTCCGCCGCTCACTGGCCAGGGAGTGTATCCGCGTCCGATGCAGGAACGGCTGCCGATCTGGCTCGGTGTCGGTGGAACTCCTGAATCGTTCGCGCGGGCGGGGGTGCTCGGGCTTCCGCTGATGGTGGCGATCATCGGCGGGCAGACGCACCGCTTCCGGCCGCTGGTCGATCTCTATCGCGAGGCGGGACGTAGCGCCGGTCACCCGCCGGAGCGATTGACGGTCGGCATGCATGCGCTGGGTTATGTCGCGGCGACCAGCGAACTGGCACACGAGGAGTTTTTTCCCGGCTACGCCCGCACCTTCACGAAGACCGGCCGCGAGCGCGGTTGGCCGCCGGTCACCCGTGCACACTTCGACGCCCTGCTCCGTCCCGAAGGTGCGCTGCTCGTTGGCGGTCCCGACGAGGTGACGAACAAGATCCTCCGCCACAGCGAAGCGTTAGGCGGGCTGTCGCGAGTGACGCTGCAGATGGACGTCGCGACGCTGCCGCATGCGCGCCTCCTCGAGTCGATCGAGCTGCTCGGCAGTCGCGTCGCCCCGGCGCTGCGCGCGGCAGTGTCGTGATGCGACGGCGGTCCAGCCGCGGCGACGCAGCCCGCGGTCGATCGCGTTAGGCGGCCGCGTCGCTGAAGGCGCTGTGCTTCCTCGCCCGATAGCCCAGCGCAATGAGCAGCGCCATCACGGCGAGCCCGACCCAGGCAAGCCTGCGTGCCAACGCCGGTGGCGTAACCACCAGCTCAAAGGGCGGCGCGGCAGGCGTCGTCAGGAACACGTTGAGGCGGCGTGCGGCGGCGAACGCTGAGTCGCCGGCGTCGGAACCCTCGAATTCTGCAGCGAAGTAGGACCGGGCGGGCGTTTGCAGATACAGCAGTACACGCGGCCCGCTGCGCCGGGGCACCAGGATCTTCACGGTCGCAGTCGCCGAGTCGGCACCCGGAAGCGGTACGATCACCGTCCGGGCGCGGGTTGCCCGCCCCTGCTCGAGTGCGCACCGCGTCGCGCCGGCGCGGCTGCAGCGTATCGCGTAGTGACTGACCGGAAGCAGCCAGACAACCGCAACTCCCCCGCCGAGCATCAGGACAAGCACGACAAAGAGCGCTCGCTCGAGCGCAGCGAGCGATGGCCGGCGGAAAAGCGGCACCGTCTGCCCCGCCTAACGCGCCGGGTTTGGCAGCGGCGCACCGATGCCGAATGGCCAGCGCCGCGTCCGCCACGACCAAAGCAGGAATGCGACGCACCCGGCCGCCAGCACCCCGACACCGAACACGATCACCTCTGGCTGTGTCGTCGCGAACACGAAGATCCAACCCAACAGCGCGACCAGCGCCGGGAGCGGATACAGCCACATGCGATATGGTCGCGGCATGTCGGGCGCCCGACGGCGGAGCAGGATCAGTCCGAACACCTGCCCGATGAACTGGACGAGAATGCGCGTGACGATGAGCGCGTCGATGACGGTGCCCAGCGAGAAAAGGCCCGCGATGATCGAGATCACGCCGAGCACCAGCAGCGAAACGTAAGGAAAATCCTTTGTTGGATGCAGGCGGCCGAACACGCGGAAGAAATAGCCGCTCTCCGCTGCCGCGAATGGAATGCGTGAGTAGCCAAGGAGCAGCGCGAACACCGAGCCGAAGGTCGCCCAGAGCACGAGCAGTGTGAATGCCGTCGCCACCCGCGCGCCGTAGATCTTCTCCATGAAGACCGACACGATGAAGTTCGACTCGAGGTGTTCAGCCGCCGGCACGAACTCGCGCCACGGCACGACGCCGATCACCGAGAGGTTGATCCCGAGGTAGATCGCAGCCACCGCCGCTGTACTGATGAGGATCGAGCGGGGGATGACGCGTCCCGGATCGCGCACTTCATCGCCAATGTAGCAGACGTCGTAGTAGCCGAGGTAGTCGTAGATCCCGATGCGCGCGGCTGCGCCGAGGCCGAGAAAGAAGCCGAGCGAGAACTTGAATGCGCCAGGTGGAAAGTCGAATGCGATGCGCCGGTCAAAGTGCATTGCGCCGGTGACGATCACCGCGAGCACGGTGACCAGCGTCCCGACCCAGAGCGAGACGGTGATTTTCGCGAGTGAGTGAATCCGCCGGTAGAGCAGCGCGATGTTGACGACGCCGACGAGCATGACCAGCGCGATCGTGCCGCTGCGCGTCATGGTCTTCCAGATGTAGCCCGTGTAGCTGGCGAAGCCGATGTAGCCGGACGCGATCTCGAGTGGGCCGCTGAGCACGAACTGCCAGACGAAGAGGAACGCCATCAGCCGCCCGAAGCGCTCGCGTCCGAATGCCTCTCGGAGGTAGTGGAAGGATCCGCCAGACCCCGGCATCGCCGCGCCGAGCTCACTCCAGACCATTCCGTCGCCGATCACGATGACCAGCGCGACGATCCAGCCGAGCAGCGCCTGCGGACCGCCTAACGCTGACATGAGCAGCGGGATCGTGATGAACGGCCCGACGCCGATCATGTTCGTCATGTTCAGCGCGGTCGCCGGGAGGAGCGTGAAGCGCCGGGCGAGCCGGGGTTGGGCCGGCCCATTCTCCGTCATCCGCGTCTCACGGCGTCGTTCCGGCCTTCTGCAGCTCTCGCCAGGTGACGAGAATGACGTGGTTGTCTCGCAGTGCCTGCTTGAACTCCGGGCTCGTCACGACATCGTAGTCGCGCTGCCGCCACGCGGCGCCGTAATCCGGATGATTGACCGTCACCGCCTGGAGCTCGCTGTCGTCGTGCCCGAGGTGCACGATCATCTCGGTGAGTCCGGGCTTGAGGTGGGCGATCGCCGCCAGGTAGAACGCCTTCCACTGGTCGCGCGGCACCTCGGGTCCGGCCATCACGACCGTGTCGAGCAGCCCCTCGCTCAGCTGGATCGGCGCTTGTAGCGCGGTGCGCGGGTCGGCGCGCAGCGCAAGAAAGGGGAGATGATAGTCATGGGCCACCTTCACGTACGTCGCGACCAGTTCGGGGCGGGAGAACAAGGCGCCCATATGGCTGTCGAGGTGGGTCGGGTGGATGCCTAACGCGAGCGCGCGCTCGACCTGCGCTCGGATCTCCCGATCGACCTCGGCGAGCTTCGCGGTGTGCGCGAGGTCGTCGCGCGGGAAGGCACCGGTCGAGTCGAGCAGGCTCGAGACCTGGTCGGCCGCGGCGACGCTCCCCCATCGATATGTCTCCCACTCGCTGGTGACGGTCAGATGGAGCCCAAGGTCGGCGTTGGGATGGGCGCGGGCGTAGGCCGCGACCTCGGCGATCCAGGGCGTCGGCACCATGATGCTCGCCGACGAGATCGCACCTTGGTCGAGCGCATCGAAGCTGGCCATGTCCACCGAGTGCGCGACCGCGAGGTCGTCAGCGTGGAGAATGAGCAGCTTCGAACCGGCGGGCAGCCCAAGTCGCTCGGCGATGCTGCGCGTCTGGGCGGGGAGGCCGGACGCGAGGAGAAGTGCCAGCGACGTCCAGATCAGCGGTTGCATGGGAGGCCGGTGAGATCGTTGAGGGTGTGCGGCGCGCGTGAGGCAACGCTAGCGGCACGGCGGGCGGGGGGGAAGGGATGCTGGCACGCTGGATCGTCCCCGCCCGCGAAGGGTTCGACGGCGTCCAGGGGTGGCGCACCCGTCGGCCGAACAAGCGTTAGGCAGCCGCCGACTCCCCAAAAAGGACGTTGTTGCCAACGCGGCGATGGAGTGAAAGATGAAC
Source organism: Gemmatimonadaceae bacterium (assembly GCA_031360575.1). Lineage (GTDB taxonomy): Bacteria > Gemmatimonadota > Gemmatimonadetes > Gemmatimonadales > Gemmatimonadaceae > JABFXC01. The sequence goes on along the minus strand of JANMBU010000006.1, from coordinate 23,174 downwards.
GGGAAATAACGGGCACGCGCCCTGCTTTGCATGTCGACACCAGCGGCCGAAACGGACCGCGATCGATTACATCCAACCGAGGGTCAGTGCGCATGCGGAACCCGAATCGAATCCTCGCAGCTCTCTTGCTGGCCGGGGCAAGTGTCAGCGCTGTTGCATGTGGCGGCCACGAGACGTCGGCGAACACCGCGGGAGGGGATGTGGTGGCGAGTCCCAATCCGGCGGTAACTGCGGCGCCTTCAACGGCTGCTCCGGCCGCCGCGCCCGCCGCGGCTCCGCATCACAGCAAGCTTGCCGGCGCGGCGGTGGGCGCGGTTGCAGGCCACGCGCTGGGCGGGCACGCAGTGCTGGGTGCCGCCGCCGGTGCCATTGTTCAGCACGAGCGCAACAAGCATCCGTAGCGTCGCACTGCACCGACGTCGGCCGACGAGCCGGCGTCGGTGCAGTGGTGTACCATTGGGCGGTGCGTCGGCCGTCGCGGCATCCTCTCCAGTGCTGGATCCGCGTCGCGCAGCGGCGGCATGCGCTCGAACGTCACATTCATTGCCCCAACCCCGAGCATCGCTCTCATTCAACACTTCGACGATCACGATCGGCGTTGGCACCCGCGCGCCAACGCGCTGATCATCGCTCTACTGGGTTGTCTCGTTGGCGCACAGGCAGCGGGGGCACAACAATTCGCGCCACGTGGATCACCGGATTCTTCCACGGTGCTCAGCGCACGGACGATTCGTCCGCCACTGATCACCCGTCGCGAGCTCGTCGTCGCGACGATGGCGATCGCGGTGACCGCCGCCGTCGCCCACTTCGACCGGCGAAGCGCCGCCTTCCTGCAGGCGCCGCGCCTGCAGCGGATGTCTGACCTGCAAAGCGCTGCGCGCGACGCTGCGTTCATGGGGGGGCCGGGTCCGTTTCTCCTCGGCGGCGTCCTCTTTGCGGGTGGGCGCCTAACGTCTTCCGAGTCGGTTGCCGACGTCGGGCTTCACCTCACCGAAGCCGTCGTGCTGGCGGCGACGATCAACGGGGTGGCCAAGGGGGTTTCCGGTCGCGCGCTGCCGCAGGCGTCGGCGGATCCCGACAATATCGAATTTGGCCGCGGGTTTCACCACGGCAACGGGCCCTACGTCTCGTTTCCATCCGGCCATACAGCCGCCGCCTTCGCGATGGCCGCGGTGCTCGCCGGCGAGACGGGACGGTTGCATCCGCAACTCTCGCGGTTCGTCGCGCCCGTGGCGTACGGCGGCGCATCGGTGATCGGCCTTGCCCGGATGTACCAGAACGTCCATTGGGCAAGCGACCTGCCGATGGCGGCTCTGATCGGCACGTGGAGCGGAATGGCGGTCGTTTCGCACCAGCATGACCATCCACGAAACTGGATCGACCGCTGGCTCCTCAGCACGAATGTGGCCCCGGCGGGGCACGCCGGCATCGCGCTCACCTGGTCGTTGCCGGCGACCGGTGGGCCGCGGTCGTCGTCGCCTAACGGTAGCGGGACGACGCGGTGAACGGGCGCGTGCCGTTCAGCTCGCGATCCGCGCTCGCGCTCGTCGCGGGTGTCGTTCTGATGGCGGCCTCACCCCGCCTCGGATCCCCGCAGATGAGCGGCCCCGGCATGGCGACGCAGCCCGCGGCAGCGCTGCCCTTCAACGCCGGCGAAGTCGCGGCCTACGGGGTCAGCTTCGGCATTCTCCACGTCGGCAATGGCAGCATGACGCTCACCGCCGGCGACACGGTCCGCGGCCATTCCGTGTGGCATGCGGTGTTCGTCATGAACGGCGGCACGCTCTTCTTCAAGGTGCGTGACCGGATCGAGAGCTGGTTCGACGTCGGCACGCTGTCGTCGCTTCGCTTCTCCCAGAAGCTGCACGAGGCGGGGTATCGGGCGGACCGGTTGTTCGAGATATACCCCGAGCGGGCCACCTACCAGCAGCGCGACAAGAGCGAGCGCCCGTCGGTTCCGGCGCCGCTCGACGATGCGTCATTTCTTTACTTCATCCGCACGCTGCCACTGGAGTTGGGACATCGGTACGAGTTCCGACGCTATTTTCAGCCGGAGGGCAACCCGGTGGTCATCCGGGTGGTGCGGCGCGAGCGCGTAACGGTGCCGGCGGGCACCTTTGACGCAGTGGTAGTCCAGCCGCAAATCACGACACAGGGGATCTTCTCCGAGAAGGGTCACGCCGAGGTGTGGATCTCGACCGATCCGAGTCACGTGATCCTGCAGGTGAAGTCTCAACTGGCATTTGGTTCGATCAACCTGTACCTGTCGCGGTTCACGCGTGGCGCTGGCGGGACCGCGGCGCGTTAGGCGGAATGTCCCGGCTCGGTTGCGTCGCGCTTGTGCGGGACCGCGCGCGATGCCATATCCCGTTGGCCGATACACCGACCCGCCGCCGACGATGATGATACCGACCCCCGGACGCAGCTGCCGAACTACCGCTGTCTATCGCGCACGAGCGAGAAGGATCGCCGCGCCCCACATGCTCGCCGCGACGACCGTCGCGATCGTCTGCGCATGTACCGCCGGAAGCCGCGCCGCGCCGCCACGCGCTGGCCCACCCGGCACCGCGCCGTTCCCGAGCGCGCCGAGGGCGCTCGCGCCTAACGCTGGCCCGTCGGGCGACTGGCCGGTCACCGGTGGCGCACCGGAGAACGACCGCTACTCGGCGCTCGACCAGATCAACCGCGCGAACGTCAGGCAGCTGCGGGTGGCCTGGGTCTACCACACCGGCGATGCGCCGGCCGGCGTCCGCTCCGAGATCCAGGCGACGCCGATCGTCGCTGACGGGGTGCTCTACACGACCACGCCTGCGCTCGCAGTCGTCGCCCTCCGAGCAGACGATGGCGGTCTCCTCTGGCGCTTCGATCCGTTCGCCGGTCACCCGCGTGAATCGCACGTGAACCGCGGCGTCTCGTTCTGGGCCGATGGCACCGACCATCGCGTCTTCTTCACCGCCGGCCGCCGGCTGTATGCGCTGGACGCGAACACCGGACACCCGATCGCTGCGTTCGGCGACGCTGGATCGGTCGACCTCGGCGCCGATCTCGGTCGAGACATCGGCCAGGCGTTCATCATCGCGTCGAGCCCGGGCGTCATCTACCACGACCTGTTGATCCAGGGAACCCGCGTCGGCGAGGGCGAGGGGTCGGCACCAGGTCATGTGCGCGCCTACGATGCACGCACGGGACAGATTCGCTGGACCTTCCACAGCATCGCACAACCGGGTGAAGACGGTCATGACAGCTGGCCGGCCGAGGCATGGCGGACGGCGGGGGGCGCAAACTCGTGGGCGGGGATGGCGGTCGACGTGAGGCGCGGCATCGTCTACATTCCCACCGGCTCGGCGACGCCAGACTTCTACGGCGGCGCTCGCGTGGGGGCGGACCTGTACAGCAACACGCTGCTTGCGCTCGATGCCGCGACGGGAAAGCGCATCTGGCACTTCCAGACGGTGCATCACGACATCTGGGACCGTGACCTGCCCGCCGCACCGAATCTGCTTACCGTTAGGCACGACGGGCGCAGCGTCGACGCCGTCGCCCAGATCACGAAGACGGGGTTCGTCTTTCTCTTCGATCGTGCGACGGGGCAGCCGCTGTTCCCCGTCGAGGAGCGCGCCGTGCCCTCGTCCGACCTGGTCGGCGAGCGAGCGTGGCCGACGCAGCCCATTCCGGTGACCCCCGCTCCCTTCGCCCGCCAGACGATCACCGAGTCGGACCTCACCGACCGGACGCCTGACGCGCACGCGGCAGTGCTGCGGCGCTTCCGCACGCTGCGCCACGACGGGCTGTTCACCCCGCCGAGTCGCGAGGGTTCGATCGTGTTGCCGGGCTTCGACGGAGGAGGGGAGTGGGGTGGCGCAGCGGTCGATCGCGAGACGGGGGTGCTGTACGTGAACGCGAGCGACGTGCCCTGGATCGCGGCGATGCGCGACGCGCGACCGTCCGCGCAGAAAGCCGGTACGCGCGACGGAGCGGCGGTGTTCGCGACCAGTTGCGCGGGCTGCCATCGCGTGGACCGCCACGGTGATGGCGATCGCGTGCCTTCGCTCATCGATATCGGCACTCGCCGTTCGGCGAGCGAGATACGAAACATCGTCGAGCGCGGCCGTGGCTTCATGCCCTCGTTCGCCAGCCTGCCTGGCGTGGAGATGCGCGCCGTCGTCGCCTACCTGCGGAGCAGGCCAGTGTCGCCGGCTGCTCACGCGTTAGGCGCCGGCAGTGCGGCGTCGCGACCGGCGGGCGACTCGTCCCTTGCCGCCGGACCGGCGGCCGCACTCACGCAGGCCACAAAGTCGCCGTACGAGTTTGCGGGCTACGAGCGGTGGAAGGACCCTGACGGTTATCCGGCAGTGAAGCCGCCGTGGGGCACGCTCAGCGCGATCGACCTCACCACTGGTGCCTATCGCTGGCGAATCACCCTCGGCGAGCATCCAGAACTGACAGCGAAGGGAGTTCCGCCAACGGGGACCGAGCAGTACGGCGGACCGATCGTCACCGCGGGCGGGCTCGTGTTCATCGCCGCGACAACGGATGCCAGGTTCCGCGCCTTCGACAAGACGACGGGCGAACTGCTCTGGGAGGCACCGCTGCCCGCGGCCGGGTTCGCGACACCGAGTACGTATGCGGTCCGCGGCCGCCAATACGTGGTCATCGCCGCCGGCGGTGGGAAGCTGGGGACGACATCGGGCGATGCCTATGTCGCGTTTGCGCTACCGTAGACAACGGGCAGTGTAGCGTTAGGCAGGCGGATCCCGTCTGGCGCTCGCACGTTCGGACAGCAGGCGCTGGGTAAACTCGTTTCCCTCTTCGATCCGAGCCATCTCGGCGCGGGTCGTCTCGAGCGCCTCTTCGACGCGGAGCAGCCGCTCGCTGATCGCGTCGAGCGTTGCACTCGAGCCGGAACGACGCTCGACCGCCCGAACATAGCGGCGGACGAAATAGAAGCCGGTCCCGATGACCGTTGGCCAGAAGAGAATCGCGGCGATTATGAACGGAGGCATGCAGTTTTCTGCGATCGAGGGAGCTGCAGATCAGATCTGCGAATACGCCGTCGGCTGGAGGATGATGTCCGAGATCGCCGAGACGTTGTCCTGATACTGTGGATCCGACGACAGCTTCTTCCACTCCGGATCCTTTCCGAATCGTCCCCACGCGGCGTCGCGCGCTGCCATGTCGGCGAAGGTGATCATGTACGTCAGGCTCGGCATCTTCGCACCGACGACGGTCTCGCCGAAGAAAACCGGGGTCAGTCCGGCATTCCGGAAGATCGGAATCTCGCCGGCGTTGAACATCTTCAGCTTGTTGAGCGCCGCCCGATCGCTGTGGCTCTCGTAGGTGCGCAACTCGAACAGGCGAGACTTCGCGCCCGCCGCCGCCGCCGCTCGTTCGACCACCGGCATCGCCTCGAAGGCGCGGAGCAGTGTGCTCTCGACGCGGACGAACGAGGGATCGGACATCGGTACGTCGAGCACACTCGCACCGGCGCGCACGTACTCGGCGTCAGCCGCGAGCCGCTCGCGGAGCGACACGACCGACTCGAGCGTCGCATGGGTGAGGACGAGGAGCAGCGAGGGCGCGTTCTCCCCGTAGACGACCGTGAACGCTCCGATCGGCGACACGCCAGCCCGGTTCATCGCCGGGATGGCGACGTCGCCGACGAATTTCGTGAACACACCCTGCTTCGCGCCGGGGAGCAGGTGGTAGCGGCGCAGTTCAATATACTGGCGCGGCGAGGGCTGGCCGAGCGCCTCGAGATGCGGGAGCGGTGCGACGGCGGCGACCGCGCCGGCCGCGATGAATTTGCGTCTGTCCACGGACACCTCGTCAGGAATGGTCGTCGAGCGTTAGGCAGCCGGTTCGTCGAATCACGGGCTTGGCCGCTCGTGGATGATTGACCACGACACACCGAACCGGTCGCGAAGCATGCTGAAGCGGCTGGCGTAGAACGTCTCCGCCATCGGCATGAACACCTCGCCCCCCTCGGCGAGCAGTCGGTGGACCCGTTCCGCCTCAGCCGCCGAGTCGAGCGAAAGATACAGGTAGACGCTGCGCATGTTCTGGAAGGCGGATGCCGGAACATCGTTCCCGATCAGCACCGTGTCACCAAGGTCCATCCGCGCGTGAATGATCGCATCCCCCGCGCCACTCGGCGCGCCCGGCGCCTGGCGCTGCGTCATCATCATGGTGATCGTGCCGCCGAGATGAGTTTCGTAAAAGTGAAAGGCGGCCTCGCAGTTTCCGCCGAAGTTCAACTGCGTATAGAGCTTGGCTGGCATTGCGGTGGTGGTTCAGCGTGAACGTATGTCGAATGTCGAAACACTAACCTCGCTGCGGTCGAGACGCGAGCAGTGGTTTCACGGGCCCGAAGATTGGTCGCCGACCGACCAGTAATGGATTTTTCCCGGCGCGCGTGCGATACTCGTCGCCGTCGCACTTCTCAACTCACGGACGCATTCATGCATTTCGATATCCTGCCGGCGCGCCAGCTCCGGCACGCACCGTCGCTGATCCTCGTCGCGACACTCGCCGGAGCGTGTCGCTCGGCACCGCCACGCTCCGATGCCTTGTCAATCGCAGCGTCAGCCGACCGAGTCGTCACCGCGCCGCACGGGATGGTCGTGTCGGCGAGCAGCATCGCGAGCGATGCGGGACGCAACGTGCTCGCCGAGGGTGGCAACGCAGTAGACGCCGCGATCGCGACTGGATTCGCGCTTGCGGTGACCTACCCCGTCGCCGGCAACATCGGCGGTGGCGGGTTCATGGTCGTGCGTTTTCCCGATGGTCGCGCGACGACGATCGATTTCCGCGAGCGCGCACCAGCCGCGGCGCGGCCCGACATGTTCGCTGATGCGACCGGCGCATACTCGGCGCGAATCCACCACGATTCGCATCTTTCGGTCGGCGTACCGGGCACTGTCGCCGGCTTTGCATTGGCGCACCTGAAATACGGCAGCGCGAAGTGGGCGCGACTCGTCGAGCCTGCGGTCAGCCTGGCGCGCGATGGATTTCTTGTGCCCAGAGGTCTGGCCGAATCGCTCGCCTCGGCGCGCGAGACTTTTCAGCCATATCCGGCGAGCATCGCTTCGTTTACGAGACATGGCGCTCCATATGTGGTCGGCGACCGCTTCCAGCAGGCTGACCTCTCGCGAACGTTGACCCGCATCCGCGACGACGGACGGGACGGGTTCTACCGTGGGGAAACCGCCCGCCTTCTCGCCGCCGAGATGCGTCGCGGCGGAGGGCTGATCACCGAGCGCGATCTCGCGGACTACGAAGCGAAGGAGCGTGCACCGATCCGCGGCAGCTATCGCGGTTATGACATCATCTCGATGCCACCGCCGAGCTCCGGCGGCGTCGCGCTGGTGGAGATGCTGAACATCCTCGAGGGATTCGACCTCCGCGCGGCACGGCACAACTCTGCGCCGTACGTGCAGATGCTCACCGAGGCGATGCGTCGCGCGTTCCTCGACCGCGCGCGCTACCTCGCCGATCCCGACTTCGTGGCCATTCCCGTCGAGCGGCTGACGAGCAAGTCGTATGCAGCGCAGCTGCGGGCGACGATCAACGCCGATCACGCCAGCCAATCAGAGCCGGCGCAGGTCGCTGACCGGGTGGAGAGCAGGGAAACGACTCACTATTCGGTCGTCGACGCGAGCGGGATGGCGGTGTCGGTCACCTACACGTTGGAGAACGGCTACGGCCTCGGCGCCGTCGTTCCCGGCGGGGGATTTCTCCTCAACAACGAGATGGGTGACTTCAACGGCTTGCCCGGGCTTACCGACACCACGGGACTGATCGGCACGGCGCCTAACGTTGCGCGCCCCGGCAAGCGGATGCTGTCGAGCATGACGCCGACGATCATCGCGAAGGACAACAAGCTGGTCGCGGTGGTCGGAAGTCCCGGTGGCCGGACGATCATCAACACGGTGCTCCAGGTGATCCTCAACCAGGTGGACTTCGACATGCCGATCGAGGACGCGGTGGCCGCACCACGCTTCCATCATCAATGGCTGCCGGATGTCATAACGGTCGAGCCCGAGGGGCTGACGGTGGAAACGGTGGCACGACTCGAGGCGGCCGGTTATCGGGTGCGCTCGGGCGAGTCGCAGGGGACGGCGCATTCGATCCGCATCGACCCGATCACCGGTGCCCGTCGCGGCGCGGCCGACCCGAGGGACCCGGATGCTGGCGCGGCGGGGTATTAGCTCTCCGCCTTACGATGAGCGGCGTTCAGCGGCCCGCTGCTGATCGTCGCGTCGAGCCTGCGAAAGCACGCCGCACTCAACGAGACTGCTTTCCTCACCTCCATCGGCAAGCAGCTGGTGCATCTCCACTGCATTCGTCGTCGCGTAGTTCGCGTGATTGTTGTTGAATGTGAGGTGAACGCACAGCGCTTCGTCCATCGCCCGGCGAATCGCCGGAACCCATGTCTCGAGCTGCGTCGGCTCGTACAGATATCGATAGCGCTCAGTGACGATTTCATTCCGCGTTTCCCACGTCGCGGTGCGCCGGCCGTGAAACCGGAAGATCGCCAGCTCCGGGTTGGTCACTTCCATCGTCGGCGGCATGCTGCTCTCCATCCCCGGCGGCGCGTCAACGGCGACGTAGCTGAACTTCAGCGCGCGCAACAGCGCGAACGTGCGCGTGGCCATCCGCCCCGCCAGCCAATCGCGATGCCTCAACTCAACGGACGCCGGAAGGGTGCCGAGGTGCGCGCGCGCTTCGTGAAGCAGCGTCGCGCTCGCGCGGGTCGGCGTGAACCAACGGGGATACTGCAGCATGACTGCGCCGAGCTTCCCGGCGTCGCGCAACGGCGCGAGCGCGCCGAGAAATCGACGCCACACCTCGTCGATCACCTCGCGCGAGAAGTGATGCGTGTAGACATTGCGCGCCGCGCGAAGGCGCACCGGCAGATCGTCAACCAGCCACTGCGGCAAGCGCGCGGGGCTCGTCGGGTGCCCGGTCATCAGTGCGTGCGCCTTGATGTCGAATCGGAAATGCTCCGGCGTTCGCTCCACCCAGCGCCGCGCGGTGTCTTCCGAAGGCATCGCGTAGTAAGTCGCGTCCACCTCGACCATCGACAGGCGGGTAGCGTAGAACCGGAGCCTGGCTTCGGCGGTCGTTGCTGAAGGGGGATAGAAGACGTCGTCAGCGGTCAACGTTGGATCCGTCCATCCAGCGACGCCGATCGAGACTGTGCGACGAGGTCGCGCGAGGGGGAATGCCGCGCGGATGCCCGCCGCTCCTGCTCGGCGGCGCGCCTCGCGCCAACCCGGATCATGGATCGGATCCCAGCCCGCGTCGACCGTCGGCGTCAGCCCTGGCGCCCTCGCTTCGATCGCGTCGAGATCGTCCGGCACCGGCGCGGGTGGCGCGAGTGTTTGCGCAATCATCGCCGTCACCCGAGCAGGCGCATTCCGCGCCAGCGGCGCAAAGAGCGTTGCCTCGGGGAGGTTCTTCCAATACCGCGCTGGCATCTCGGCGCGCATCGCCGTCCGATTGAGGCGTGCTGGATTGAAGGTACCGGCGTAATACGTCCGCCAGAGATCCTCGAGCGAATCGGGGTCCGACGGCGCGCGGTGGCGCTCGATCCCCGCCGTCAGGCGAAGCGCCTCGCCATCCCACATGGCGCAGCCGTCCGGTGTCAGGATCGACCAGCGCATCGACGGAAATCGTGTCACGAAAAAAGGCGCCGTACGCTCGACAACGCGGTGCGCCGGCTCGAACCAGGCGACGAATTCCTCGCTGGCCGACTCGGCGCGCCTAACGGCGCGAAAGCGCACGAACGCCTTCATCTTGTGCGCGGCGCGGCGGACGGCGCGATGCAATTGGATCAGCCGATAGACCGTCGGATCGGACGCGACCTCCAGTAGATGCGGTTCGCGGTGCGCCAGGCGCCAGAGCAGGTGGTAGAGCAGGGGCCAGCGGATCGGATCGCGGTGGCAGGCGACGCTCGCGGCCAGCAAGATAAAATTTCGCGGAACGCGCGTGCCGCCCCCGCGGTCGGTGTGAGCTGGGAGTTCCGGCAAGGCGGTGCCAAGGAGTTGGGTCGCCGAGCCATCATCGTTCCAGACGAGGTGCTCGGGGGCAAGGCCGAGCTGCAGGCATCGCCGCGCCGAGCCTCGCCAACGATCGATACTGGCGGACACGGAGCCCACCGCCGCGGTCATAGCTCGCCGCTATGCGCCGCTGCGGCTGATGAGGACCAGAGATCGAGTTGGCTCGCTGGTTGAACTCGTTGCACGAGCTGCGACGAATCGGGACCGAGACGTCCCGGCGTGTAGTCGTCAGTGAGGATGAATGGACGTGCGCGCGTCATCGCGACCTGCAGGCGTTTCAGGTCGTCGAACCGCAACCGTCGCCACCGCCGTGCGGCAAGCATGCGCTTGACGCTGCGGACTCCGACGCCGGGAATGCGCAGCAACTCTTCTCGCGACGCGACGTTGACGTCAACCGGAAATCGATCGCGGTTGCGCAGCGCCCACGACAGCTTCGGATCGAACTCGAGAGCGAGATTCGGTATGGCCGCGGTGGTGAGCTCGTTCGCGTCGAATCCGTAGAAGCGCATCAGCCAGTCGGCCTGGTAGAGGCGATGCTCGCGCAGCAGGGACGGCGCGGCCGCCGGCAGGATGTTCGACGCATCGGGGATCGGACTGAACGCTGAGTAGTACACGCGCTTCAGTCGTTGCTCCGTGTAGAGGGCTGCCGACACCCGAAGCATCACTGCGTCGGTCGCATCGGTTGCGCCGACGATCATCTGCGTGGCCTGACCGGCGGGCGAGAAAGCGATCGGCGCACGCGCGATCGCTGCGCGGTCGACGTGGGCTCGGTCCTCGCGCGCTTCGGTGATCCCATCGCGAATCGTCCCCATTGCCCGGGTGATCTGGATGAGATTCTTTTCCGGCGCGAGTGCGTCGAGGTCGGCCTGGCGCGGCAGCTCGACATTGATGCTGAGGCGATCTGCCCACCGCCCAGCCTCACGAATCAAGTCGGGCGCGGCGGTTGGAATCGTCTTAAGATGGATGTATCCGGCGAATCCGTGCGTCAGCCGCAATGACTTGGCGACGGCGATGAGCTGCTCCATCGTGTAATCCGCATCGCGGATGATCCCCGAGCTGAGGAACAGCCCCTCGATATAGTTGCGCCGATAAAAGTCGAGCGTGAGCCGGACCACCTCGTCAGGGGTGAAGCGTGCGCGCTGGACCCCGCTCGAACGCCGATTGATGCAGTAGCTACAATCGTAGATGCAGTAGTTCGTCAGGAGAATCTTGAGCAGCGACACGCAGCGACCGTCAGGCGTGTAGCTGTGACAGATGCCCGTCCCGTCGGTCGAACCGATTCCGTTTGGTGCTGCCTTACGTCCCTTGGCCCCGCTGCTCGCGCACGATGCGTCATACTTTGCGGCATCGGCAAGAATCGCCAGTTTTTCGGAGATCGACATCTACCGAAGATAAGCCGAATCACGGGCGTCCGCAACGTCGCTCGAAGTCGCTTACCGCAATCCGTAGACGACCACCCGGTTGGAAAACGTCGGCAGGTACACGCGCCCGTTGGCGATCGTCGGAGAGGCGAACTTCGCGTAATAGCCCGAGCCGTCGCGAGCACTATTCTGCTGGCTGTTCCAAAGCTCCTTGGTGATGTCGTTCGCGTCGAATGCCCTGAGGATCCCTGGCCGGATGCCATGTTCCGCGTCACCGGTTGCTGCGTATGACGCCCAGAGAATTCCGGTTCCATCCTGCGCGCCGTTGGACGACACCGACAGCACCGCCCCGTTCTGGCCGGTCGGGCCGCCGGGGCCGAACAGCTGACTCGCTGCGTCAAACAAGTTCGTGGTGCGATCGAAGGGGATGGCGCGCAAGGGATCATTCTCGGACCACACGTAGGCGAACTCCTTCGCGCTGCCTTTGTAGTACGCGGGCTGGCAATGCAGGTTGGCACTGCTGCTCAGTTGGACGACCTGCTGCACCTGGTTGGCAGATGGGGCGTAGCCGCCCATCTGATCCTTGTTCAACAGGTACAGATTCCCGTCCTTGGCCCCGGTCAGGTAATACGCGGAATTGGGAATGAGAAACGCGCCCATCCCTCCGTAATCGAGATCGTAGTCATTGAGCAACTGGAAATTCTGCGGCGTGAAGTAACTCGCCACGCGCAGCGTCGTGCCCGAGCGGGTGAGCTTCAGTGCACTCTCGGAGCGATTCGTCGGGCTCGTCGGATCACCGGTGACTCCCACGGTGCCGTTGCCTGTCACCACGTAGAGGTTCCCCGTCGCGTCGGCCGCCATCCCCATCCCGCTTTCCCACATCCCGCCGGCGTAACCGTTAGGCGTGGCATTGTAGACGACCTGCTGCTGCAGCGTCGCGGCGTCGTAGCCGAGGACCCATCCATGATATGGGCCCCAATCGCAGTGCGACGCGAACGACACGTAGACCATGCCGTCGACCAGCGTCAGTCCCTGGCGCTGGTTCTGCCGCCGGGCGTCGAATGTGATCACGCCGGCGACGCTGCCGTCGCCATTCCCGCTGTAGGTGGCGGTGATCTTCGTCGGGCTGCCGGCGATCTCGCTGCCGTCAATGATGTTCACCGCGTGCAGGTACTGGACGTAGGTGCTGCCTGTGGTGCTGCGCGCAACGAGATAGATCGTCCCTCTCGCTGCGTCGATCGTCGGGGTGCCGACGATCCCGATGTTGCCACTGAAATCCTGATAGGAGCCACCGCATGCCCCGGTCATGTCGAAGCGCGTCGGTGGCCGCATTCCCGCCGCGGTCAAGCTCCGCTTCCAGTACATGGTGCCGTCGTCGCCGTCGAACGCGTAGAGCGTGTTGTTGACCGTGGCGACGTAGACGACGTTATGAACGGCGCCGCCGATGGAGACGTGGCCGACGACCAGCGGCTGGGCGTACACCTGGTCGTCCACCGGGAGCGAGAAGACGTAGCCGAACTTCTGGACGTTGACGTTGCTGGTGGTCAACGCGGTCTCGTTGTCGTTCAGGCCGGCCCGGCTGTTGTCGTTGTGCTGCGTGAGCACTGACACTGACTGGGGATTCGGTATCGGCGGCGGCTTTGTTGTGGTGGTTGCTGGTGCGACGCTGTCGCGGCAGGTCGTGAGCAGCAGAAAGACGAGCGACAGCGGCAGTTTGCGTTTCAGCATTACCAGTCAGCGGCAGGTTCGTGGATGGAACGGCACGGCGTGCGTGACACCGCATTCCTCGGATCGGCGCGCGGCGTGCATCGCGAATGCGCGACGCCAGAAGATAGCATCAGCGCTTCGCGCGCGATGCGTTCAGTGTCACCGCCGCGCGAATGAGCGCCTGCAATGCCTGCTCGTCGATCTTGTCGCCCTCGTGGACGTCGATCGCACGCCTGGTATTGCCATCGAGACTCGAATTGAAGAGCCCTGACGGGTCCTCGAGGGCGGCCCCCCTGGCGAAGGTCATCTTCACGACCTGCTTGTACGTCTCGCCAGTGCAGATCAATCCGTCGTGGGACCACACCGGAACCCCTCGCCACTTCCACTCCTCGACCACTTCGGGGTCGGCCTGCTTGATCAGTTTGCGGAGCCTGGTCAGCATCTTTCCTCGCCAATCGCCCAGCTCCGCGATCCGCTCGTCGATCATCCGCGACGGCGACTTTGCTTTCGGAGGCCCGCTCTTTCTCACGATCGTGGGTTCCTTGTTTTTCACTGCTTTCCCGCGGTTCACGTTAGGCATCGCCTCGACTCCGGCAAATAGGGATCTCGGATCACCCGCGGTTTTTGGGCGGCGGCCGCCAGCGAGTCAAAGCAAACTGGCATGGATCCAAGCGAGCCGCCAGCCTCCGCCAGATGACTCGTCCTCTCCAGCGGCCGGCGGGGCAGCAGGCGAGGGTGACCGCATCAATCAACCAGAGGGTTGACAATTCGGCGGACGCCTATATCTTCAACCATATGGTTGAACATACCCACGCCCGGCTCGACCTCGTCTTCCGCGCGCTCAGTGACCAGACTCGGCGTGCCATGCTCGAACGACTCGCCAAGGGCGAGCACACCGTCGGCGAGCTCGCCGCGCCGTATCGGATGTCGCTCGCCGCGGCCTCGAAGCACATCCAGACGTTGCAGCGAGCGGGGCTCGTGAAACGCACCGTCCGCGGGCGCATCCATTACTGCCGCATCGATCCGCGACCGCTCGCCCGCGCCGACGACTGGCTTCGCAGCTACGAACGCCTCTGGGATACGCGGATTGAACGGCTCGTCGAGCTGCTCCGCCATCCCGACAACGACCCCTCCAACCCTGGATAAAAACCACCATGCCGACCACCATGCCGTCCACCGATCGCATCGAGAAGCAGGTCACGGTTGACGCTCCGCGCTCACGCGTCTGGCGTGCGCTGACCGAAGTCACGCAGTTCAACGCCTGGTTCGGCGTGTCGCTGGTGACGCCGTTCGCCCCCGGCGCCGAGGTGAGCGGACAACTCACGATCCGCAACTACGAGCACGTCAAGCTGACGATCTGGATCGAGACGATGGAGCCCGACCGCTACTTCTCCTTCCGCTGGCATCCATATGCCATCGAGCCCGGTGTGGACTATTCGGCCGAGCCGAAGACGCTGGTGTCGTTCACGCTCGCCGATGCCGGCGCGGGCACCCAACTCACCATCGTCGAATCGGGGTTCGACGCGATCCCCGAGTCACGTCGCGCCAAGGCGTTCAGCTCGAACTCGAGCGGCTGGAACGGCCAGGCGGAAAACATCCGGAAGTTCCTCGCACGCTGATCATCCTCACTTCCTCAAAAGGAGCCGCCATGTCGCTCTATGGCATTCGACAACTCGGCGACGGTTTCCGCACCGTTCGCCGCAACACGATCCAGTTGGCCGAGGAGATTCCGGAAGCGAAGTACGACTACCGTCCGGCTCCGCCGAGCCGGTCGGTGGCGGAAACGCTGGTGCACGTCGCGTGGTTAGGCAGCGCCGATCGTTTCATGCACGAGGAGAAACGCATCGCGTCCTTTGACGGCTTCGACTTCGGCGCGTTCCTGGCGATGTCCGAGGTCGAGGAGATCCGTCAACGCTCGAAAGCCGAGATCCTGGAATTACTGCGCACGGAGGGCGACCGATGGGCGCAGTGGGTCGAGCAGCTCCCGGAGTCGTTCCTGTCGGAGCAGATCCGGCTGCCTGACGGTACGTCGATGAGCCGCTTCGAGATGCTGCTCGGCACGAAGGAGCACGAGATGCATCACCGGGGACAGCTCACGGTAATCCAGCGGCTGCTTGGGCTGGTGCCGCACTTCACGCGGAACCTGCCGGTGTCGAGGGGAAAGGCGGCGTAGGGTGGCCACGATTCAATAGCGAACGCTCGACAACTTAAGCGCGCGTTCGGGTGCCGGCACGACACCGTATGTCCTACCATGGGATCGCAATGCCGGCGTTGACGCCGCCCCGGGCTCCTCGCCGCGGCTCTATGAGAGGCGCGATTGATGCCGTCCGTCGCCGATGACGCTCATTCGCTCGCCGCGCGGCGCGCGGGGCATCGATCGAACTATAGATCCACATCCCGACGCCTGCACCCATCGCTATCACCCCCACCGTGCGGTGCGGCCACTGCGGGCCCGGATGGCATTGCGTCGGGTTCGAGAACGCGAAGGTACAGGCATCAATGACGTATGCGAGCGCGCCCATTCCGATGGTGGAGACCGTGCCGAAGTAGAGCGCCACTCCCCGCCCATACTCTGTCGCGTAGATGTGCCCGGCTCCGGGCACCAAGGTGCCCAATACGCGCGCCGTTATGGGATCGCGAAACACACTGTCGGCGGCGGCGGTGCGAGGGAGTGTTCCTCGAGCCAGGTCTTGGCCCATGAGGGCGCCAGTCCAGGTCAAGGCGACGCCGAACATGATAGTGATTCGCATGGAGCCCCCAGCGTGAAGGACGATGGTGCTGGGAGTATCGTCCGGCGCGTCGGCAGCCACGATACGTCATTGTACGTAGAGCGACCAAGCACCCTAACGCTGGAGCTAGCCGCGAGCGGTCTTCAAAGGCCCGGCGACCTTCGCGACCGCGAGTTCGCGCAGTGCGGCACGAACGTCTGTTGCGGACCGGCCGAGAGCTCGGCTGATGTCCGGCACCTGTGGGACACGAGCGGTCGCGGCGGCCTCCCGAAACACGTGAATCCGAATGTCGCGGGCAAGCAACTCGGAATCGTCCGCGCGTTCTGTCATCGGTCGAGCTCCCGGATGGTATGGGTCGGCACACCGCCTAACGCTAAGCTATGGGCGAGTCCAATAGCGAATAAAACAACGGCGAGCGCATCGAGCAATCCGAAGATCGCTGATCTGCTGCAACTTCGTTAGGAAACAAGTGAGGTGACATACCACCGTCACGGCTTAGTCGGAACCGTATCGAGGAGTTTCTTCATGAGCGGTGCTGCCCTTGAACCCAATCGCAAGAACGGCAGGCCCTGCATAGCAAGAGAGTTGGAGACGGTGCGACCGCGCGCAGAAAGTGAGCCCGATGACGTGCGCAGGGAGCCCAGGCGCATCGCTCATCCGATGCACCTGGGTTCCCCAACGTTATGACGGACGCGACGACAAGCTGTCCCCGGGGCGGCTGCTACCTAACGGTGAACGTGTAACACTCGCTGGTGAGGACCACGGCGCCGGTGATCGCGTCGACGAGACGGAAGTGGATATCGAAGGTCGTACCGGGCGCAACCGCGCTGAGATTACGGAACAGGTGTTCGCGCGCCGTGCCACGGTCGTCAGTGGTGATCGCCTGCGGCACCACCCCGCGGCCCAGCGTCAGCCATCTGGTGCTCGTGCAAGTTCCGTCGAGCACGGTGTCCACGGCGCGTTGCAGCCGATAGTCCGTGTTCGGCGCCAGGTCGCGCACCCAGACATCGAGGTTGACGATCCGGCTGCCGTCATTCGGCTGACGAAAGCGGACGTGACCAAATCCCTCTTCGCCTCGGAGCAGGACCTCGAGGTTGAAGTGGGGGCTCTCCGGTTCCGATGACTCGCTTGACGCGACGGCGGCCGAGCCGACGGGCGCCGTTGGGGACTGGCCGTCGGGCGCGGCGCACGCGGCGACCACGACCGCGACAAGTGCGAGATAGAGCTTCGTGGGGATGTGCATGGATCGTCTCCGTGAGCATGATGGACAAGGCGGATCCGGGCCGGCGGCGTATCGCGTGTCGGCGCGTCCTTGACGCGGCGAATGGCGGACCGTATGAGTCCACTCGCGAGCGACGCAGCGATTTACGCTCCGCCCGTCACCGTTCCGTTATGCACGCGTTACCAGGTTCCGAATGATCGAGCTGCGAACCCTGGGTGGTGCGAGCCTGCGCAAATCGGACCCGGCCCATGTGCTTCCCGCCATGCAGCCCAAGCGGCTTGCGCTGTTGATCTACCTTGCCGTAACTGACGGCGCTCCGTCGCGGCGCCGGGATGCACTGGTTGCGTGGTTCTGGCCCGAGCTCGACACGAGCCACTCCCGTGGGTCGCTCCGCCAGGCGCTGCACTTCCTCCGTCGCTCGCTGGACGATCGGCTCATCGCGACGACGGGGGACGACGAAGTCGGCGTCGATCCGTCGGTGCTGTGGTGCGATGCCGTTGCCTTCCGCGAGCACGCCGAGCGGGGACAACACGACAAGGCGCTCGCGCTCTATCGCGGCGAGTTCCTCCACGGATTCTTTGCGCCGGAGGTAGCTCCGGAATTCGAGCGATGGGTCGACGACACCCGAGTCGACCTGCAACGGCGCGCGGCTGCCTCGGCCTGGATCGTTTGTGACAAGGCGCGTGACCGAGGCGATCACACGGCCGCCGTCGCCGCCGCTCGGCGCGCCACGACCCTGGCGCCGGACGACGAGCGCGCTGTCGCCCGGCTCATCAAGGTGCTGGATGAAGCCGGCGACCGCGTCGGCGCGCTGGGCACTCATGAGGCGCTGGTCGCTCGGCTCCGCACCGAGTACGACGTTCAGCCGTCGCCGGAGACCGAGGCGCTCATGCGATCCGTCCGGACGCGAACGAAGGCCGGCGAGTCCTACATCGTGCGTCCGCCCGCAGCGCCGGCGGACGCGCATCCCCCTGTCGCCGCGCCCGCGAAACCGGCCGATGCGCGCCGATTCCGCTTGTCGCTGATCGCGATATTGGCCCTGTTGGCCGTTGGCGGCCTGGCACTGCTCAGGGCTCGGAGAGTTGATGCGCCGATGACCATCGCGGTGCTTCCGTTCGAGAGCGAGGACGCCGATTCCTCGCACGCCTACGTCGCCGAGGGGATGACGGATCAGTTGATCACCGACCTCGCTGAGCTGGGCACGCTCCGCGTGATCAATCGGCGCACGATGATGACGTACCGGGGTTCAAAAAAGACCGCCGCCGCCGTCGCGCGCGAGCTCGGTGCGGACGCGGTGGCGTCGGGCACGTTGCAATACTTCGGCGACACGATCCGCATGACCTCGCAGCTGGTGTTAGGCGGTGAAGAGGCCGCGGCGTGGGCGCAGAGTTTCGAGGGCAGCCGGGGCGACCTGCTTCGGATGCAGCGCGAGGTGGCACGTGCAGTGGCGACGCGCACCAGTCGTGATCTCGCGAGGGCGCGACCCACCCCGCTCGCTCGCGTTAGGCCTGTCGATCCGGAGGCGCTGGATGATTACCTCAAGGGTCGGTACCTCTGGAACGAGCGTCGCCCGGTAAGCCTGCTGCGCGCGATCGGAATGTTCCAGCAGGCGTTGCACGTCGATCCGACCTTCGCGCTGGCGTACGCCGGCATGGCCGACGCGTACGTCCAGCTGGGCTACGGCAACAGCCTGTCTCCGGGAGATGCGTTCCCGAAGGCGCGGGCGGCCGCACAGCGCGCGCTGATGCTGGACTCGAGCCTGGCAGAGCCGCACGCCTCGCTCGGATTCGTCCACTTCTACTACGACTGGGACTTTCCCGCGGCCGAGCGTGAGCTGCGGCGGGCGCTCGCGATGCGCCCGAGCTATGCGACCGCGCACGAGTGGTATGGACTCTATCTCGCGGTGATGGGGCGATTCGCCGACGCAGAGGCGGAGGAGCGTCGCGCGAAGGAGCTCGAACCGCTGTCGAATGCCGTCATGGCGACTTCGGGGTTCGTCTCCTTCTACTCCGGTAACCTGGAGGAGGCGGCGACCCAGCTTCGTATGGCGCTTCGGATCGACAGCGTGTTCCCGTTGGCCCATCTCTATCTCGGGCGTGTGTACCAGGGACGCGGCGCGCTGGACAGCGCCCTGGCGCAGTACCGCATGACTGGAACGCTGCGCTCGTGGGGCCCGACGCTTGCGGCCGAGGGCCATGTGCTTGGCACGATGGGCAGGCGCGATCAGGCGCTCGCGGTGCTCGCGCGGCTCGACTCAGCGTCACGAAGCGGTTACGTAAGCGCGTACGCGATCGCGCTCGTGCACGCGTCGATCGGTGATGCTGACCAGGCCTTCGCATCGCTTGAGCGCGGACGCGCCGAACGGACGAACTGGATGGTGTGGTTGAATCGGGACGCGCGCTGGGCGCCCATCCGGGCCGATCCGCGCTTTGCGGCGCTGACCCGCGCCATTGGACTGCCCAGGTAGGGGACGCCAACGGCAGTCAGGAGGCAGACCTCGATGGCCTGTGTCGCGCGCGCCGTCGCGGCGCTGTTCGTGTTGGGGACCGTCAGGCATCGCCCAGCGGCACAGCCGATATGAGCGACACGAGCGGCGTGTGGATCGATAGCAGGTGTTACTCCGGCGCAAAGGATGAGTCCAATCAGGGGGCCCAACCGGGCACCGACGAGTCCTTCAGCAGCACTTCATGCTCAGCATCGCTTCGACATCTCGACGCGCCTGGTCAATCGGCGCGTTTCTCGTAATGGGCGCTGGTTCGCTCGGAGTCGCGCAGCTGCACGCCCAGGCGGATACGCAGCGTCGTGCCGATCCCGGTGCGGCATTGGCCACTGCCGCGCGCCGCGATACGACCGACGTCCTCCTCGCCTTCAGCGGCGCGATCAGTCTCGGGGCCTACGAGGCGGGTGTCGACTGGGCGATGATCCAGTTCATCAAGCGCGTTCGCGCCGACTCGGCCTACCGCAGCGCGCGGCGCTTGCCGGTCTATCGTGTCGCTGCGATGTCCGGCGCATCTGCCGGCAACATCAACGTACTGCTTGCGTCGGTCGAATACTGTGATGGCGGCCGGCTGCAGCCGCCACAGAATAGCCTGCTCTGGCAGATGTGGGTGAACACCGGCTGGAATGAGCTTTCGCCACCGCACGCCCGCCGTGACACGCTCTCCGGGGACATGGGGGTTCTCGATCGCGGGAGCACCCTCCGGCAACTGATCCCGTCTTTACGGGAGGCGATGCGCGGCTCGGCGGCCTCGGCGTCGCCCGAACGTCGCCTGGCCTGGGCTCGGCCGATCCGCACCTTCGTGCCCGGGTGCCACGTACCGTTAGGCGTCGTCGCGACGCGCATCCGGCCCGGGAACCTGGCGTTTGACAGCCATATCCACGTTCCCAACCAGCGATATATCGCGCTGTTCGACGTTGAGGAGCACGATGGGCAGCTCCGACTGCGGTCGCCAGCCGACACGCTGCTGCGCGATGCATCGCTCGGCGCGCAGATGGTGTTGCCGCGCGAGAACCTGACGACGCTCGAGCCCGACCGTGTCTTCGAGGTGGTCGAGGCGTCGGCCGCCTACCCAGTCGTGTTCGCGCCTAACGTCATCTTCTACGAGGACCCCGCCTGCGTCTTCACGCCGATCGCACCGGGGTGCACCGACAGCCACGGCGAGAGCTTCATCGACGGTGGCGTTTTCGACAACGTGCCCGTCAGCCTCGCCGTCGGGATCGCCCGGGATCTCGCTCCGCCGGTGGTCGACTCCGCGGTCAAGCCGGTGCAACGACGCATCTACTACGTCGATCCGATCGCCGCTCGTGGGAAGCTTGCCGCGTATGTGCAGAGTCGCGAGCAAGCCACCGCCGAAACGCGCGCCGTCGGCATCGAGGCGATGCTCCAGTTCGGGAATGGTTTCGTATCGGCCGCACGCAGCTACGAGCTGCAGACCTTCATCCGTTCGCAGCTCGGCCTCAAACGTGAAGAGCGGGCCCTGATCCGGTCGAGCACCCGCGCGCATCCCGTGATCGGCGAATACCTCGGTACCTTCGCCGCGTTCCTCGGCCGGCCGTTTCGCGAATACGACTTCTACAATGGCATCGCCGACGGCATTCAGCTCGTCGCCTCCGATATCCTCTGCGATCGAGGTCGCACCGCGGTCGACAGGCAGCCGATCGATGCTGGCGCGTCGAAGCCGCCGAACGCTCCGCAGTTGGCGCCTGGCCGAGCATCGCTCCCGGGGGACATGGACCTCGGCACGTGTACGGGGCGCGAAGTTGGCCCGCTCATCGATTCCCTCGGGCTCGACGCGACGGCGCGCCATGTCGTCGCGTCGGTCCTCCAGCGCGAATACGGAGAAGTCACCCCGGTCGGCGTCGGTGACAGTCCCGTCGCCGACGGGGTGCCACCGAGCGAGCGCGTGAAGGTGCTCGATGCCGTCGAGCGGGCGACGAACGCCATCCTCGAGGACAAGCGCCCCTTCGATTGCGACCCCGGCGACCTCGCTGGATCGGTCATGTGCCGCGATGGCTTCGATCGCGTCATCGGCCTGCTCGCGCGCGACTCGGTTTTTACCGATCGGGTGAATGCATGGTCGACCTTCCCCGCGTGCCCCGCGCCCACGCCATCACTCGCCAGGCGGATCGTGACCATCCTGTCGTCCGGCTCGGGACCCGATTCGAGTGATCGCATCCGTCCACTGCCTAACGCGTCAGGCAGGCCATCCGACTGCCTTGCTGAAACCGTCCTCGTGCAGCTCATGGCCGACCAGCACTCGGCGATGCGCGGCATCATCGACGAGTCGTTCTGGCAGCTGCGACGCACGGAGAGCGAACTGCGCGGCAAGCAGCCAGACCACAAGTCGGCGGTCAAGGTCGTCGAGCTGGTTTACCGGTCGATGGACCAGCGGTCCCGGCGCGGCCTGGAGATCGACCCCTCGTCCGTCCGGCCGGGCGAGTCGATGGGCTGGTCGTGGATGCACCTGCTCCCGTACTACGCCGGTGGGACCGTCGGATTCTCCGGCACCCAGGTCGGCTGGCAGCCGGAACTGCACACCGGATGGCACTCGACGACCGTTCAGATGGCGATTGAGCTCACCCATCTCCCGGCCGGCGGTCGTACCACTCGCTACGAGTGGTCCCACGCCGTGATTCCCGGAGTGGGGCGCGATTTTTCGCTCGTCTGGCTCAATCACCTCGGCGTCGGCGCCCGCATCCAGTGGAATACCCTCAGCCCCGAGATCTCCGCGGTGGCGCTCTTGAGCAAGGCGCGCTTGTCACTCTATGCGATGCCGTCATACATCTCGCCGTCAGGCCACACGCGAATGGTCGCCACGGTGTCGCTCGCCGACCTGAACGGGTTGCTGTATACGCTGGTGCGCTGATCACGCCCGGTCTGGGTGTCGCTGTTCACTGGCCGCCGAACATCACCGACAGCACCTTCGCCGACTACCAGCTGCACATCGAGTTCCGCTACCCGGAGGAGAGCAACAGCGGCGTGTACCAGCGCGGCCACTACGAGGTGCGGATCGAGCGTTAGGCCTCGTCGCTCGCGATCTCCGCGAGCATGGCCCGGGCGAGTTCTGCCAGCCGCTCAAAGTATGCATTAGCCGCTGGCGGCTCGATCGCGGGGAGGAGGTGCTCGACCTGCGCGAGCGCGAGGCCAAGCCTGGCGACCCGCCACGCGCGAGCGAATTCGATGTGACGCGATGAGGAGTTTCGTCGGCGCAAAGGAGCGCACCATCGCCCCCGCCGACACGGGCAATCGGCGCGGCGACGCTGTGCCGTCGAAGATCCCGCTCGCGCTCGCGGCGAAAGTGCATGAACGCAAAAACATCCTCGACCTCACCGGCAGCGACGGCGGCGATGACATCGCCCGATTGATCCGGGACGCCGAGCGCGCGGACGACGAGCAGCGTTCCGAAGTCCTGAGATACGGCAGCGATATCCTGGTCCGGAACGTTAGGCAGCAGCGCGTCGGGCTACGCCCCGTCCGGAATCTCTGGCTCGACGATGCGCGCCAGCATCGCGAGCGATTCCTGCCAGCCGAGGTAGCACATCTCGACCGGAATCATCGGCGGGATGCCCGACTGCTCGATCTCGAGGTCGGTCC
>JANMBU010000053.1:0-4404 GCA_031360575.1 Gemmatimonadaceae bacterium | reverse complement strand
GCCGCCCGGTCGGCGAGGGCCTGGGCACGCGAGCGCGAGCTCTGCGCCTGAGCGACGAGCCGCATGATGCCGGCAATCGCCGTCGTCTCGCCGGTGCCGGTGACCTCGACGCGGAGCGAGCCCGAGCCGTTGACGGTGCCGCCAATGACCCGATCGCCGACCTTCTTGTCCACTGGCCTCGACTCACCGGTGATCATCGATTCGTTCACCGCGCTCCCGCCCTCGCGCACCGCGCCATCGGCGGGGATGCTCGCGCCCGGGCGGACGAGCACGACGTCGCCATTCTGCAGCAGGGCGATCGCGACTTCCTCGGTCCCGGTTCCGACGACCCGCGTCGCCGTGTTCGGCAACAGCTTCGCCAGTTCCTTCAGTGCGCCCTCTGCCTGGAACACCGATCGCATTTCGATCCAGTGGCCGAGCAGCATGATCACGACAAGCGTGGCCAGCTCTTCCCAGAGCGGTGTGCCGCGATAGCCGAGTGTCACTGCGGCACTGAAGACGAAGGCGACCGAGATTGCCAGCGCGATCAGTGTCATCATTCCTGGCAGGCGCTGCTTCAGCTCGCCGACCGCGCCGCGGAGGAAGGGCAGGCCGCCATACAGGAACACCGCAGTCCCGAAGACGGCGGGGATGTAGCTCGAACCAGGAAAGCGTGGCGCGGTGTACTTCACGACGCTCTGCAGCATGTGACCCCAGGCGAGCGTCGGGATCATCAGCGCGAGCGAGATCCAGAACTTGTCGCGGAACATCGCTACGCTGTGGCCGGTGTGCCTGTCGTGATCAGCGTTCGGCGTGTGACCAGCATGCGCGTCACGATCACCCTGTGGATCGTGCCGATCGTGCTCCCGCGAGTCGCCGCGCCGTGCAAGGGCCGACTTCATTTCCGCGTGCTGGTGTCCGGGTCCGTGCTCCACGAAATGCTCCGTGCGTGACGACGTTGCGGGCGGCGCGCTGGGGGTCAGGACACGCGCCGCGCGTGCGAGGACCAGTGGATCGCGACGATTCGCCAGCCTCCGTTCGCTCGCGCGAGCACCATCAGCTCCGCACCGACGGAGTTGATCGCCCGTCCGCGGAAGGTACCAACCGTGGTGCTCGTCGAGGTCGCCCACGCGACGTCTCCGCGCACGGTCACGCGAATCGGACTCGCGCCCGACCGCACCGCTCTCGAGAATTCGATGTCGGCCGCGAGGTGGTGCGCCCGGTATTCGGCGAGGCGCTCTTCGTCGCCGCTCTCGAGAATGACGACCGACGTGTCGAGCAGGGCGAGTGCCTGCAGGCTGTCACCGGCGGCGAGCGCACGGTGAAAACGAGTGACAGCGGTGGCGACCGCGGCCGAGTCGGAATGCGGCATGATGACGTGCGTCTTCGCCACTCCGCGGTCGGCGGAGCGCGCTGCGGCGAGCGTGGCGGTGCAAGTGATCAGCACGAGCGCACCCGCCCCGGCAGCGACGCGGGGAATCAGCCGGCGAACACGGCCGCGAACGAGGTGATTCATATCGGAGCGGTCTGATGGTTGACATGCGGAGCGTGATGGCCGGTATATTTTATGCACGATAGAACGACGTTCGGCAAGGCCGACTGCCGCGACGTCCCTTCAATCCCGCCAATATCAACATGCGCTACACCCCACTGAGCCGCACGAGCATCGTCATCCCCGCGTTGGCACTAAGCGCCGCCTGCGCAGCGAACAAGGACAGCGCGCGATCCGACACTGCAACGGCGATCACGCCAACCACACTCGGCGCTGACTCGATCGCTCATGCGCCAGCGATGAGCGGCGTCCAGAACGACGCGCGGGGGGGGATGGGCGACATGTCGGCGATGCCGACGACAACCGGCAACGCCGATCACGACTTCCTCCGCATGATGACCGACCACCACAAGGGGATGGTCACCATGGCGCATGGAGCGAAGGAGCGGCAGGGCAGCAGCATCCGGGAAATCGCGACGCGGCTCGACACGGAGCAGGACAAGGAACTCGATCAGATGACGACGATGCTCGAGCGTGACTTCAAGGATCCCTACGCGCCGAAGGTCACGCCCGACAACCAGAAGATGATCGACGCACTCAAGACGAAGACTGGCGCCGAGTTCGATCGGACCTTCCTCGAGAACACGATCATTCATCACCAGGAGGCCATCAAGATGGTCGATGGGTACCTGCCGAAGTCGGCGAACGCGAAGCTCAAGACGATGGCGGCGAAGATGAAGGCCGATCAGGCGCGTGAGATCGTCGAGTTCAAGCAGCGGCTCGCGAAGATCAATGGATGACGTTAGGCGCTGAGTCGCCGGCTCGCGCGGATGGGGTTCAAATCAAAGGAGTATCAGTGGAGTCACGCGTATACGCCGCGGGATGGCTTCGGCCTGCCTGCATGACGGTTCTTTCGGCGATTCTGGTGGTTGGTGCGACGGCGTACCCGCGGCTTGCCACGGCTCAGGGCGGAATGCCGCCGATGAGCGGCATGCCGACGGACAGTGGGGCGTCACCGGATCGCAATATGACGGACATGATGGGCGTTCCGCTGCCCTTCGGGATCATGACCGCGCCGGCAGGAACGTGGATGGCCGCCTATCAATACATGTTTGACAAGCTGGACGGCATGCTCGATGGCACGACCCGCGTCAGTGAGACGGCCGTGCTCAAGGAATTCGACACCACGCCGACCAACATGACAATGCGGATGCACATGGGCATGGTCATGTACGCCCCGACCGATCGTCTCACCCTGATGGCGATGCTGCCGTACATGGCGATGTCGATGGGGGAACTCCACCGGGATGGGACGCGATCGACGGAACGAAGCAATGGCATCGGCGACCTCGAATTGCGCGGGCTGTATTCACTGTATTCGACACGGGACCGGGGACACCGCGTGCTGGCGAATTTTGGCGTTGGTCTTCCGACCGGCTCTGTCAACCAGCGCGACGCGGAAGGGGTGCGCACGGAGTACCCGATGCAAACCGGCACGGGCACTCTTTCGGTGCTACCGGGCCTGGTCTACCTCGGCCAGGCGCTGCCGGTGAGCTGGGGCGGTGATGTTTCGTCGACCGTGCGGCTCGGAAGAAACCAACACGGGTACAGGTTCGGGAACCGTTACGAGCCGCGCATCTGGATAGCGCGAAAGTTGACGGGGTTTGTCAGCATGTCAGCAACTGCCAGCGGCGAGTTGTGGGAGAACGTCCACGGGTCGGACAGCCTGCTCGATCCGACCGATGAGCCGACGAAGGATCCACGGCGACAGGGCGGAAAGCGCGTCAACGCACTATTGGGCATCACGTTTCATCCAGCGACCGGCTTGCTCGCGGGTCAGCAATTTCTCGTCGAGGGCGCGCTGCCGATGATCCAGTCGCTCGACGGGCCGCAGCTGCGGCGAAGCTACATGCTGCATGCTGCCGTGCAGTGGCAGTTCTGAGCCCCAAGGACTAATCGCTGAGGCGGTGCGACAACGGAGACCTTATGATGAACGGTATGGGCAACTGGATGGGCGGAGGAATGTGGAGCTGGGCGGTGGTCGTCGTTGTCGTGATCGTGCTGCTCGTTGTCGTGACTAACAGGTCGGCCAGAAAATGATCCCTTGTTCGAGACCCATATGAAGCGACGCACCACCGAGCGGCACGCCAAGCCGCTCCTCCTCCAGGACACCGTCCGCCTCTCGGCCGACGGTCTCGCCAAGGTGCTCGGCGACCTCGAGGCGCGCGTCATGCGCACGATCTGGGCGTTAGGCAAGCCGGTCCCGGCGCGCCCGGTGCACGAACGGATCTACAAGGATCATGACGTCGCGCTGCTCACCGTCATAACGGTGCTGAACAAGCTGGTGCAGAAAGGGCTGCTCCGCCGCGCGAAGCAGGATGACCTGCTGCACTACGAAGCGCGTCTGACCGAGGAGGAGTTCACTGCGCGCGCCTCGCGGCGGATCGTCGAGGGCGTCTGGTCGCTCGATCCCGACATGGTTGCCGCGTCGCTGGTCGACGTGCTTGCGAAGCGCGATCCGGAACGGCTCGCCGAGCTCGGACGACTGGTCCGGCGGAAGCTACGCGAGCAGGAGTGACGGGCCAGATGGCAGCGTTCCCGGCAGCCGCGATTGCAGGTCGCGAGCAGATGCATCGGCGGCGGGCGCTGCTGAGCGTCGGCGTGCTGATCTTCCTCAGCGTGAGTCCGGTGTTCGGACATCACCTCGCGCGCGGGGCGAACGTGCTGCTCCCGCACACCGATCACATCGGCGAGTTGTGCCTCGTCGCGTTGCACGCGGTCCTCGCGCCGGTGCACGAGGGTGCGCACATCATCCTCGGCGCCGGTATCGCCTATGCGCTGTGGGATCGGCTCCGTGCGTGGAGCCGCATGCGCCAGGTACTGCGCGGACTCGACGCGACAATTCCGCGCGCTGGCGACGCGTTCGCAGTCGC